>NZ_JBFANJ010000005.1:0-573081 GCF_040674795.1 Nonomuraea sp. NPDC049725
GTGGATGATCAGCTTCAGCGACGTGATCTCGCCGCCCGCGGCCCCGGTGGAGCTCGCCCGCGCCGTGGGACGCACGGTGCTCACCGCGACGACGCCGCGCCGGGCCGCCACCAGGGCGAGCAGGCCCACCACCACGGGAGCGACCAAACCGGCCGCCACGGGGACGGCCCGGCCCAGCGTCACGGGGACGGGCAAGCCGGCCGCCACGGGGACGGCTCGGCCCAGCGTCGCGGTGAGCACCGTGCGTCCCACGGCGCGGGCGAGCTCCACCGGGGCCGCGGGCGGCGAGATCACGTCGCTGAAGCTGATCATCCACCGCCCGGTGAAGCCGAGCGGCTGCTACCCGCGCGGCAACGAGGTGTACGCGATGGTCCGCGGCACGGAGGGCGCCAAGGCCACGTACCGGTGGATCGTCAACGGCGAGGACCAGGGCCGCAGCACCACGTACCTCTCCCGGCGGGAGCTCATGATGCAGGGCAGGCGGCTGGAGGACCCGGGCCGCAACACGGTGGTCCTCAAGTTCGAGACGCCCCGGCGCGTGGAGCGCCGGGTGTCGTTCACCATGTGCGAGGACTACTTCTGACGCTCGCGCAGCTCGTCGAGCAGGCCGAGGGCCGCCTCGGCGATGACCGTGCCGGGCGGGAAGATCGCCGAGGCCCCGGCGGCGCGGAGCTCGTCGAAGTCACCCGGCGGGATCACGCCGCCCACGACGATCATGATGTCGGCGGCGTCCAGGTCGGCGAGCGCCTGGCGGAGGGCGGGCACCAGCGTGAGGTGCCCGGCGGCGAGCGTGGAGACGCCGACGATGTGCACGTCGGCCTCGACCGCCTGCCTGGCCACCTCTTCCGGCGTCTGGAAGAGCGGGCCGACGTCCACGTCGAAGCCCAGGTCGGCGAAGGCGGTGGCGATCACCTTCTGGCCTCGGTCGTGGCCGTCCTGTCCCATCTTGGCCACCAGGATGCGCGGGCGGCGGCCCTCGGCGCGGGCGAAGTCGGCGCACGCCTGCCGGGCGCGTTCGATGTCGGCGGCCGGTCCGGCCTCGTCGCGGTACACGCCGGAAATCGTACGGATCTGCTCGGCGTGCCGGCCGAAGACCCGCTCCAGCGCGGCGGAGATCTCGCCCACCGTGGCCTTGGCGCGGGCGGCGTCGACGGACAGCTTGAGCAGGTTGCCGTCGAGGCCGGGGGCGGGGTCGGCGGCGGCGTCGGTGAGCGCGGCGAGCGCGCGGCGGACGGCGTCCTCGTCGCGTTCGGCGCGCAGCGCGGCCAGCTTGGCGAGCTGCTGGGCGCGTACGGCGCTGTTGTCGACCTTGAGGACCTCGATGGGCTCGTCGGCGGCGGCCCGGTACTTGTTGACGCCGATGACCGGCTGGCGGCCGGAGTCGATGCGGGCCTGGGTGCGGGCGGCCGCCTCCTCGATGCGCAGCTTGGGCAGCCCGGCCTCGATGGCCTTGGCCATGCCTCCGGCCGCCTCGACCTCGTGGATGTGCGCGGAGGCGCGTTCGGCCAGGTCGTGGGTGAGGCGTTCGACGTAGTAGGAGCCGCCCCACGGGTCGATCACCTGGGTGGTGCCGGACTCCTGCTGGAGCAGGAGCTGGGTGTTGCGGGCGATGCGCGCGGAGAAGTCGGTGGGCAGCGCCAGGGCCTCGTCGAGGGCGTTGGTGTGCAGCGACTGGGTGTGGCCCTGGGTGGCGGCCATCGCCTCGACGCAGGTGCGGGCCACGTTGTTGTAGACGTCCTGGGCGGTGAGGGACCAGCCGGAGGTCTGGGAGTGGGTCCGCAGGCTCAGCGATTTCGGATTCTTCGCATCGAAACCGGACACCAGGTTGGCCCAGAGCAGCCGCGCGGCCCGGAGTTTGGCGACCTCCATGAAGAAGTTCATGCCGATGCACCAGAAGAACGACAAACGCGGCGCGAACCGGTCGACGTCCATTCCGGCGGCGATTCCGGCACGCAGGTATTCGACCCCGTCGGCGAGCGTGTAGGCGAGCTCCAGATCGCACGTCGCCCCCGCTTCCTGGATGTGGTAACCAGAAATGCTGATGGAGTTGAATTTCGGCATCTTTTCACTGGTATATGCGAAAATATCCGAAATTATCCGCATCGAGGGGCCCGGCGGGTAGATGTACGTGTTCCGTACCATGAATTCTTTGAGAATGTCGTTCTGGATGGTCCCGGCGAGCTGCTCCGGCGCCACCCCCTGCTCCTCGGCGGCCACGATGTAGAGGGCCAGGATCGGCAGCACGGCGCCGTTCATCGTCATCGACACCGACATGCGGTCCAGCGGGATGCCGTCGAACAGGCGGCGCATGTCGTAGATGGAGTCGATCGCCACCCCGGCCATGCCCACGTCGCCCGCCACCCTCGGGTGGTCGGAGTCGTAGCCCCGGTGCGTGGCCAGGTCGAAGGCCACCGACAGGCCCTTCTGCCCGGCGGCCAGGTTGCGGCGGTAGAAGGCGTTGCTGTCCTCGGCCGTGGAGAAGCCCGCGTACTGGCGGACGGTCCACGGCTGGTTGACGTACATGGTCGGGTACGGGCCCCGCAGGTAGGGGGCGGCGCCCGGGTAGGTGGACAGGAAGTCCAGGCCGTCCAGGTCGCGTGCGGTGTAGAGCGGTTTGACCGCGATGCCCTCGGGGGTCTCCCAGACCGGGCCCGGGGCGGCGGGCTCCCCGGCGGTCGCCGCCGGAGGCGCGCCGTCCAGGGGGACGCCGGTGAAGTCGGGGATCATGCGGTCACCTCCAGGTCGCGGAAGGTCGTGCGGAGCACGTCGAGGGCGTCGCACCCGGCGAACAGGCAGGCGTCGACGCCCGGGTGGCTGCCCTTGCCGGCCAGCCACACCCGGCGGGCGCCCGCCCGGCGCAGCGCGGCGGCCACCTCCTCGGCGTGCTCGGCGTACAGCTTGTCGGTGGAGCACAGGCAGGCGACGGCGGCCCCGCTGGCGGCGAACGCGGCGGCGATCCGCTCGGCGTCGGCGCCCGGGCCCGCGCTCTCCACGGCCAGCCCGCCGGCCTGGAACAGGTTCGCCGCGAACGCCGCCCGCGCGGTGTGGGCGGCGGCGGGGCCGATCGTGGCCAGGAACACCTTGGGCCGCTCCGGCTGGGCGTCGGCCAGGTCGCGCAGCGCCTCGAACTCGGCGGCGTAGCGCACCACCGGCAGCCCGGTCCCCCGCTCCGCGGCCGTGCCGGGCGGCTGGGCGGGGGCCGTCGCGCCGGCGGGCGGCTTCGGGGCGGCGGGGCGGCGGAGGGGCTTCTCGGCGGGGTCGGGGAACTCGCTCACGCCGGTGATCGGGAGGCGGCGGTGGGCGATGTCGGCGGCGCGGCGGGCGCGGGTGGCGGCGACACGGCCGGCCACCTTCCCGGCGGCTGCGCGGATGCCGCCGGCCGCCTCGATCTCCTGGAACCACTCCCAGGCGCGCGCGGCCAGGTCGGCGGTGCGGCGCTCGACGTACCAGGAGCCGCCCGCCGGGTCGGCCACCCGCCCGGCGCCCGCCTCCTCCAGCAGCAGCGCCTGGGTGTTGCGGGCGATGCGCCGGGAGAAGGCGTCGGGCGGGCGCACGGCCGCGTCGAACGGCTGGACGGTGACCGCGTCGGCGCCGCCGATCCCGGCGGCGAAGCAGGCGACGGTGGTGCGCAGCATGTTCACCCACGGGTCGCGCGCGGTCATCATGGCGGAGCTGGTGACGACGTGCTGGGCCTGCGCGTACGCGTCCTGGGGCCCGCCGCCGCACACCTCGGCGACGCGCGCCCACAGCTTGCGGGCGGCGCGCAGCTTGGCGATGGTGGCGAACTGGTCGTCGGTGGCCGAGTAGCGGAACTCGAGCTGCCCGAACGCCTGCTCGACGCTCAGCCCGGCCCCGGTCAGCGCCCGCAGCGCGGCCACGCCGAGCGCGATCGAGCAGCCCAGCTCCTCACCGTCGGAGGCGCCGGCGTCGTGGTAGGGCGTGGCGTCGACGGTGATCGCGCGCAGCCCGGGGTGGCCGGTCACGCACCGGGCCGCCAGCTCCACTCCGGAGTCGTCGAGCGCGGAGGCGCCGAGGTTTCCGCTGAGCGGCGTGTCGCCGGCCAGCGCGAACAGCGCCTCGGCGGCCTCCCGGGTGTGCGGCCCGGCGTCCAGGACGATCGGGGCGAGGTCGAGGAGGACGTCCTTGAGCACCCGGGGCAGCTCCACCACGGGGATCGCGCCGTCTCCGGCCACCAGCCAGAGCGAGGTGACGCCGTTCTCCAGGTCGGTCAGCACCGCTTCGGGGTCGGGGACGGCGTGCCGCTGCCTGACGTCCCATCCGGCGCGGGCGCTCCCCCGGTCGAACGGCGGCATGGGGGGCAGGTCGGAGGCGTCGTAGAGCGGCGCGATCGGCACTCCGTCGTAGGTGAGCGCGCCGAGCGCCTGCTCGGGTGTGGCGGCCTCGACGCCGGACTTGCGCAGGACCGCGAGCGCCAGCGCACGCCAGCCGTCCCGGGTGGTGGCGGGGAAACCCGCTGCCAGATCCATGCTTGGGATCGTAAGCGCAACACGTCACGGAACGTGCACGCGGGGCTGTGACAGGGGTCAGGTCAGGGGGGCTTCCCAGGTGAGACGCCAGGTGACGGGGCCGACGATGCCGTCGTCCTCGATGCCCTGCTGGCGCTGGAACCGCCGGCACACGTCCTTGGACGCGGGTCCGTAGGCGCCGTCGACGTCGATCTCCCAGCCGCGCTCGCGCATCTTGGCCTGCCAGGTCCGTACGTCGTCGCCGCGGGTGACGGGCGGGTATCTCAATAACCGCCCCGGGGGCGGGGGCGACTCGGGGGTGCCGTTGTCGTTGCCGGGCCGGGGCGCGCCGCGCCGGACCCACGCGTAGAGGGCGTCGCCGGGGCAGCTCGTGGAGTAGCCGTCGCGGTGTCCCTTGATCTCCTTGCCGGCCCGGCCCCGGTCGCGGACGTGCTCGACGGCGTCGAGGATGGCGTGGAGCAGCTCGTCGGGCGGCTGGACCAGCCCGGCGTTGCCGACGAGCCCGAGCACGGCGTAGTGGCCGCGGTTGAGGCCGGCGCCGTTGGCGGCGGGCAGGTGGTGCAGCCCCCGCCCCTCGAACACCTTGCGGTGCGGGCAGGCGACAAAGGAATATCCGATGTCGATCCAGCCATTTCCATCCATGTGTGACCCTTGGATGGATTTCACCAATTTCACGCATCCTGCGTGGTCGTCGACGATTCCGGGATCGACCCGTCCACCGGTGTAGTGGACTTTCACCCCTTTGGTGGAATCGAGCTGTGTGTAGGCGCCGCGGGGAGAACGCGCATCCCAATCCGCCCGCTTGATCAGGTCAATGGCCACGATACGCTCCGGAAAGTAGCGTCATTACACAACAGAGCGTAACGCTAGATGCGCGAACTGGTCACGAGTTCGGGATAATTTTAACCTACGGGTGGATTACACGGGTGTCCGTCACGATCGCGGTGATCAGGTCGTGCGGTGTCACGTCGAAAGCGGGATTCAGCGCTTTCGTGCCCTCCGGGGCCACCCGCACGCCCGCCACGCTGACGATCTCCTCGGCGCCCCGGTCCTCGATCTCGATGTGGTCGCCCGACGGGGTGGCCGCGTCGATCGTGCTCTCCGGCGCGACGACGATGAACGGCACCCCGGCCCGCTCCGCGCCGAGCGCGAGCGCGTACGAGCCGATCTTGTTGGCGGTGTCGCCGTTGGCGGCGATCCGGTCGGCGCCGATGAGCACCGCGTCCACGCCGCCCCGCGCCAGCAGGTACGGCCCGGCGGAGTCGGCGACCAGGCGGTGCGGGGCGCCCATGCGGGCCAGCTCCCAGGCGGTGAGCCTGGCGCCCTGGAGCAGGGGCCGGGTCTCCAGGGCGAGCACCTCGGCCAGCCTGCCGCGCTCGTGCAGCGTCCGGACGACGCCGAGCGCCGTGCCGCGCTCGACGGCCGCCAGCGCGCCCGTGTTGCACACGGTCATGATCCGCAGCCGGTCGCCTTCGAGCAGGTCGGCGCCGCGCTCGCCCATGGCCAGGCAGGCGGCGATGTCGTCGTCCCTGATGCGCAGGGCGGCACGCAGCACGGCCTCCTGCCCCTCGCCCAGGTGGGCGGCGGCCCGGTCGACGCCCCAGGCCAGGTTCACGGCGGTGGGGCGGGCGGCCCGCAGCCGGGCGACGGCCTCCTGGTCGCCCCTGGCCAGCACGACGCCGAGCGCCCCGGCCACGCCGAGCGCGGGCGCGCCCCGCACCGCGAGCCGGCGGATGGCCTCGACGAGCTCGTCCACGGTGTGCAGGCGCAGCGTCACGCACTCGGCGGGCAGCCGGGTCTGGTCGATGAGCTCGACGGCGCCGTCCACCCAGTCGATGGTCCTCACGCCGCACACGCTAACCCAGACTCAGTCCTCCGCCAGCACGATGACCGAATCGCGCTCGGACAGGCGGACGAGGTCCGGCTTGGGCGGGTTCAGCACGATGCCGTAGTGGGGCGGGACGTTGCGCCCGGCGGCGTCCCGGTAGCCGATCGCGGTCTCCCCTCTGCGGCGCGCCGCCTCGATGACCGTCGCGAAGCTCACCTCCGTCCCGGTGGTCACGTACGACCCCGCCGGGCGCGGATAGATCTCGGAGCCGCGCGAGTCGAACAGGAAGCCGAACACGTCCGCCAGGTGCCGGTTCTCGGCGAGCTGGGCGAGCAGCAGGCCGATGACGGTGTCGCTGATGACGATGTCGTCGGCCTCGGTGACCTCGGCCAGGGCCCGGTTGTTCTCGTCGTGCATCTCGCTGACGATCGAGTAGTGCTCGTTCATCGCGCTCTGCATGTCGCGCAGCTGCAGCAGCGTCATGAGCGTGCGGGTGTCGGCGTGGTGCAGCGTGAACCGGTCGTCCGACAGCACGATGACGTGCTGGAACAGGCCGGGGCCGAGCGCCTCCAGCGCGTACCTGTCGGTGGTGTCGCAGTCCTTGACGTTGACGGTGAGGTTGCGCAGGCCCTCCAGGCCCGTGCCCGCCTTCGGGTGGTCGGTGGCGATCTCCAGCACCGAGCCGGGGGCCACGTAGCCGTCGAGGTAGCGGATGATGTGGTGCGCCCGGCTGTTCCAGTTGAGCAGCAGCGTGCGCTCCGGCTCCGGGTCGGCGGGCCGGGCGGTGACGATCGCGGCCTCGTCCACGGCGGGCGCGCCCTCGGCCAGCTCGATGCGGGAGTCGTCGTGCGCGATCACGATGACCTCGTCCGCCTCGGTCACCGCGGTGTCCATGGCCGGGTTGAGCACCACGCCCGACGGCCTGCGCAGGCCGATCACCGTGGCCGTCCCGTACGCGTGCAGCGTCTCGCCGTACGTCCGGCCCGCGACCTCCGCGCCCGGCCGCAGGTAGATCTCGCCGCCGTCGAAGTTGAGCAGGTCCATGCAGACGACCGACATGCCCGACTGGCGGGAAGACTGGACGATCAGCCGCGAGGCGGTGTCGTCGGAGTCCACCAGGTGCACGTCCGCGCCCCCGGCCAGGCGGGCGGCGGCCACGTTGCGGCTGGCGGCGATGGCGGCCACCACCGGCGGGTGCGGCCCGTCCCGCTTCTCCAGCGCGAGCAGGATCTTGAACACGTGCGCGTCCGGGTCCTCGCCCTCGGGCGACAGCACGACGACCGACCTGGCGGCGGCCAGGTTCATCAGGTCGAGGTCGTGCGGCTCGGTGGCCGATCCGGTGCGGCACACCAGCCGCGTGCGGCCCAGGTCGACGCGCTCGCGGATGTCCTCCTCCATCGCCAGCTTGTCCCGGTCGGCCAGCACCGCCACGACCGAGCCCGACTCGCTGGCGTGCGCCTTGACCAGCTCGGCCACGATCGTGAACACCTGGTCCGACCAGCCCAGCACCACCGTGTGGCCGGACTCCACGATGCGCGAGCGCCCCCTGCGCAGCCGGTCCACCTTCTGCTCGAAGCCGTTGGCCAGCAGGCCGACGAGCATGCTGACGATGAACAGCCCGCCGAGCGAGCCCACCAGCATGACGGCCATGTACGGCACCGATCCGCTGTCGGCCGCCAGCTCGTCGGGCGACAGCGCGTGCATGAGCGCGATCCACAGGACGTGCCCTGGGCCCCCGACGCCCTGCGGCTCATTAGGCGCCACCCACATCAGTAACCCGGCGACGACCACGACGAGGCCCATCGACACGACGGCCAGCCAGCCGACGAGCGAGACCGTCCCCTTGGACATCGTGTTGTCGAACCAGTAGCGCGCCCGCTCGCGGAACTTCACACCAGACACCCCGTACCTCCGCGTTCAGGTCATTTGATCAACGTCATAAAGTAGCGGGTGATCTATGTCACCGCAGGATGACCTGTAACGTATCGGCCATGGTGACCCCTCTGACGCCGGACGATCCGCCCGAACTGGGCGGACATCGGCTGGCGGGGCGCCTCGGCGAAGGCGGCCAGGGCGTCGTCTACCTGGCCCACACCGAGGCGGGCGAACCGGTCGCCATCAAGCTGCTGAGCACCGGCGACCGCGAGACCCGCGCCCGGCTCGCGCGCGAGCTGGAGGCGCTGGAGAGCATCGCGTCCTTCTGCACGGCGCGCGTCCTGGCCGCCTCCACGGACGGGCCGCGCCCGTACGTGATCAGCGAGTACATCGACGGGCCGTCGCTGGCCGACCGCGTCCGCGACCGGGGGCCGCTGGCGGGCGGCGAACTGGAACGCGTCGTCGTCGGCACGGCCACGGCGCTGGCCGCCATCCACGCGGCCGGGGTCGTGCACCGCGACTTCAAGCCCGCCAACGTGCTGCTCGGGCCCGACGGGCCGCGCGTGGTCGACTTCGGCATCGCGCGCGCCGAGGGCGCGGCCACCCTGACCTCCGGGCTGATCGGCACGCCCGCCTACCTGGCGCCCGAGCAGATCGCCGGCACCCCGGCGTCCCCGGCGTCCGACGTGTTCTCGTGGGCGGCCACGATGGTGTTCGCGGCGGGCGGGGTCAGCCCGTTCGGCGCCGACACGGTCCCGGCGGTGCTGCACCGCGTCCTCCACGCCGAGCCCGACCTGACGCCGCTGCCGCCGCGGCTGCGGGGCGTGCTCGCCTCCTGCCTCGCCAAGGACCCCGCCGCCCGGCCCACGGCCCGCGACCTGATGGTCCACCTCGTCAACCCCAACACCCCCCTCCCGCCCCCCGCCCCGGCCGCACCCGGCGGGGGTGGCGCGCCTGCGGGCGGACCCGGGCACGGCGCAGGGCACGGCGCGGGACACAGCACGGGACAAGGCGCGGGGCACAGCGCGGGACACGGCGCGGGACACGGCGCGGGGCACGGCGTGGGGCACGGCGCGGGACAAGGCGCGGGGCACCGTACGGGACCGCCGGGGCCCGCCGTCACCACGCGGCCGGGACGACGGCGGCGGGGCCTGCTGGTCGGCGCGGCGGCCGCCGTGGTCGCGCTCGTCGCGGGCGGCGGCGCGCTGCTGTGGCTGAACGGCGGCGCCCCGTCCGCCCTGGACCGGCGCACGCCCACCACCTCGACCGCCTCCGTCTCCCCCGTCTCCCCCGCCTCCCCCGGGGACCCGGGCGCGGGCCTCACGGAACTCCTCCCCGAGCTGTCCGTGGGCACCGGCAGGCCCAGCGACACCGTCGACGTCCCCGCCGAGTTCGCGGGCACCTGGACGGGCACGGTCGACGGCGAGGCCGCAGGCAAGCAGTTCGAGAACGAATCGGTCACCCTGATCCTGCGCGCGGGCGAGCCCAAGGGCGTCTGGGACTCCCCAAGCGACGGGCAGAGCGACCCCGGCTGCGGCAAGGGCACCCTGTACGCGACCGAGGTCAAGGACTCCACCCTGCACCTCACGCTCGCCGACCTCGGCGGCGTGTGCGCGTACCTGGGCGGCACCGGCAGCGTCAAGGTCACCCTGGAGCTCAAGGACGACGACCAGGCCGACTACGAGCTCACGATGCCCGTGGGAAGGAGCGAGGGCGAGCTGACGAAGACCGGCTGAAAACGCAAACCCTTCGACAACCCGCCCCGCAAACTGTGATCATTGGAGCCATGTCTGTGATCAGGGAGGTGCCGTTCCCCAGCCAGGATGCCACCGAGCTCCCCATGAACATCTGGATCGACGACTCCGACTCCGCCGTCGACGTGATCGACGCGCTGGCGCTGTCGCCGTTCGCCACGGGGGTGCAGCCGTGGTCGCGCCTGGTCAATCTGGAGCGCGTACGCCCCGACGCCCCGCTGCGCCCGGCGCACGGCAGCGTCGTGCGGACGGCGCAGGTGGAGGACGGTTCGGAGTCGCGGCTGATCTGCGGCGACGGCTGGACGCTGCGGGTGATCCGGCACCGCAACCGGTCGGCGACGGTCAGCGTGACGGCCACCAGCGAGGAGCTGGCCCGGTCGGTGCTGAAGGAGACCGTCGACGGCGCAGAGGAGCCCGAGCCGGAGACCGACCACGTCGACATGGGCTTCTGGTGGCGCGGCTCGCACGGCGGCACCCGTTCGGAGAAGCCGATCACCGCGCAGCCGTGGCCCGAGATCAGCGGCAACTACTCGGCGGAGGCGCGCCGCTCGCTCGACTCCCTGATGAGCGTCACCCCGGCCGACGTGAACGGCCGTCTCATCCTGCTGCACGGCCCGCCCGGCACCGGCAAGACGACGCTGCTGCGCTCGCTGGCCAAACAGTGGCAGGACTGGTGCCAGGTCGACTGCGTGCTCGACCCGGAGCGGCTGTTCGACGAGCCCGGCTACCTCATGGAGGTGGCGGTCGGCTACGACCACGACGAGGACGAGCAGCAGCGCTGGCGGCTGCTCGTGCTGGAGGACTGCGACGAGCTGATCAGCGCCTCGGCCAAGTCGCAGGCCGGCCAGGGCCTGTCGAGGCTGCTCAACCTGACCGACGGCCTGCTCGGCCAGGGCCGTGACGTGCTGGTCGCGATCACCACGAACGAGGACCTGGCCCGCCTGCACCCGGCCGTCGTCCGGCCCGGCCGCTGCCTGGCGCAGCTGGAGATCGGCCCGCTGTCGCGGGACGAGGCGGTCGCCTGGCTCGGCTCGCCCCAGGGCGTCGGCCCGTCGGGGGCGACGCTGGCCGAGCTGTACGCGCTCCGCGCCGGGCGGTCGCTGACCCGCACGGCGAGCACCGAGGGGACGGGCCTCTACCTGTAGGCCCTCACCCGCCGAGGACGCCGGGGCGGTAGCGCCAGACGAACTCCAGCCACGGCGGCGCCACCGACGTGAAGTGCTCCCAGCTCCCCGGCTCCAGGCCGGGCCGATCGCTGCGCACCTCGGCCAGGCGCTCCAGCAGGAACCCCGCCCCGGTCAGGCCGTTGACGATCCGGCTCATCGTCTGCCGGTATTCGCGGGGCCCGCTGACCTCCCGGCCGGGCCGCCGCTCGTACACCCACGCCTCGACGAGCGCCTCCCAGCGGGCCTGGTTGTAGCGGGAGGCGTCGTCACGCATGACGATCACCCTGGCGGCCGGGGCGCCCCGGCCGCCAGGGCTCAGGCGAGGAGGGCGTGCAGGCGGCGGGCCTCACGGACGAAGCCGCTCGTCGCCTTCCTGGCCGCGATCCGCGCCACGCACGGCAGCTCGCCCCCGGCCCGCGCCCATCCCGCCGCCCGGACCGCGAACGTCAGCATCTGCGTGTGCCCCGAGTGCGCCCGCTCACCCGGCCCCGGCAGGTAGACGGGCAGGAACCCCGTCAGCACCCGCCACACCTCCGCGTGGGCGCCGCGCCGGGCCGCCGTCTCCAGCGCCTCCCGCATGGCCGCCGGCTGATGCCAGGTGCGCCGCAGCAGCAGCCCGAGCTGCCGCCCGGTCTCCTCGGCGGGCAGCTCTCCCCGCGCGGCCAGCTCCAGCAGCGGACGCACCCCGTCGTCGCGCCGCCACCACTCGCGGTGCAGCAGGAAGTACGCCACCAGCAGCGCCACCGCCTCCCCCGCGGGCCCGCCGGCCGACGCCACCGCCTGCACCTCGGCCAGCCGCACGTGCGACCCGTGGGTACGGCAGAGCAGCCGCGGCAGCAGATGCAGCGCCGCGACCTCCCGGTCGTGCGGAAGCACGGCGGGCCAGTCGACGGGATCATCGCCGTCGGCCTGCCAGCGCGACGCCCGCGGATCGGACAGCAGCCGGTCGACCAGCTCCAGCCCGGTCGCCTCCCCCCGGATCCGCGGGACCAGCGACGGCTCCCGCCCCTCCCCCGTCCCTCCGCTCGCCTTCCGCGCCCCGGACGCGGCCTCCGCTCCGGGGGCCGCGCGGTCGCTCGCGTACGGGACCCCGCCGTCGATCCAGTCGATCCCGGTGCTGATCGAGGGCCTGTCGCGCATCCACGCCGCGACGGTCGCGCCCGCCCCGGAACGCAGCCTCGCCGCCCGCGCCACCACCCCGGGTTCGATGTCGCGCGGCAGCCGGAGCAGCGCCTGCTGCAGATCGGCGTCCAGCGCCTCGGCCCCGGCCCGCTCGTACCCCGCCACCCTCTCCACCAGCTCGGCCGCGCCGACCCCGCCGGCGCCGGTGGTGGGCGTGGCGAGCAGGTACGGCGGCAGCGCCCCGGGCCCGGCGGCGGCATGCACCTCGGCCAGCCGGCGCAGCAGCATCCAGTGCGGCGCCGTCACCCGCGACGCGTCCGGCAACCGCCCCCGCCGCCGCCCATGCTGCTCAGCCCCGAGCACCGGCCCAGATGCGGGTCCAGATGCAGGTCCGGCCCCTGGGCCCGGCGCTGGCCCGGGCGTGGGTCCGGGCGTGGGTCCGGACGCTGGGTCGGATGCGGGCGCGGGCTCGGCCGACGCGCCCCCGGGAACGGGAAGCACCCCGAGAGCGGCGGGAAGCAGAGCGGGCCCCGGCCGGGGCGGCGGCTCGGCCCCCGGGTCGACGAGCCGCCGCGCGATCGCCTCGGCCCATTGGCCCGGATGCTCCCATTCGCGCTCCTTGTACAGCCGCGACGGCTCCCCGGTCAGCGACTTGAGCACCACCCGGAGCGCCTCAGGATCCTCCGCGTGCAGCCGCACCACGCCGTCCAGCCACCGCTCCAGCTCCTGCCACCCGACCCGGTAGGGCAACGCGGTCAACTCACCGGGCGCACCGACCGGCGCCGGCAACGCCCCCGCCCGCGCCACCCGAGGCAACGCCCGGCGCACGAACCCGTCCCCCTGCCTGAGCTCCGAGCCCGCCCCAGACGCGGAGACGCCACCAGCACGCCCCGCCTCAGATGCGGAGGTGTCCCCCACTGCACCAAGCCCGGAGACGTCCCCCGCTGTCCCAGACCCGGAGACGGCCCCCGGCGTCCCAGGCCCGGAGTTCACGGTCACACGTCCGAGTCCCCTCGAACCGGCACCCAGGGCACCCGCCACCGGATCCAGCCCGCCCGTCCCGGGTCCCGCGGGGGTCGCCCCCGGGTGGACCGCTTCCGCCTCCCCAGCGCCGGCGGGCACCGGCGCGCGGGCCACGTCCGTCTCCCCGCCCTGGTACGCGGTCCCGCCCGTGGAGGTCGTCGGGCCCGGGAAGGCCGTGGTGAGGCGGGCGGCGAGGTCCGGGGGAAGCTGGGCGGCGGCCTCCCTCAGGGTCATCGCGCCTGCCGCGCCGAAGCGGGCGGCGTGGCGCAGGGCGAGGCGCACGGCACGGGCCTGGACGTCGTACGACCGGCAGGAGAAGGCCTGGGCGAGCGCCGGCGCGAACTCGTCCACAGGGCCGCGCCGCCCCCGTACCGCCTGGTCGAGCCAGCCGAGCCCGCCGTCGACGAGCTTGCGCTCCGGCCGGAACAGGGCGGCGTGCAGCCCTTCCACCAGGTCGTCGTGGCCGAGCCGGCCCGCTCGGCGCAGGTGGCGCAGCGCCAGGTCGGCCACCGAGGTGGGCGCGGCCGGCAGCAGCCTCAGGTAGTCGGCGGCCCGCCGGGCGGACTCGGTGTCGGCAGGATCGAGCAGGTCGTGCAGGCGTACGAAGAAGCGCAGGTCAGGGCCGGAGCCGCCGCGCAGGAACCGGCGTACGCACCCGTCGAGCAGCAGGTCGCGCGACACCCGCCCGGTGTCGGCGAGGTCCTTCAGGGCGACGAGCCAGGTCGGCGGCCGGGGCTCGTGCCCGGCACGGCCGCCGTCCGGGGGCTGCTCGTGGCGGAGGACGCGGCCGACGCCGTCCGCCTCGAACAGGCGCGGGAGCAGATGGTCGAGCAGCGGGTCGCCGCCCAGGCCCGCAGGCGATCCGGCGGCCCAGGCGACGGTCAGCGGGTCGTGGCCGGGCGGGGTCGCGCCGGTGCGGCGCAGCATGGCCAGGGCCAGGGCGCCGGAGACGCGGGCGTCGCGCTGCGTGCGCAGGCGCAGGGCGGCGCGTACGGCGAAGTCCACCTGCCAGCGGTGCGGCCGGGCGGCGAGGACGCGTTCGACGAGCCCGGTGTGGTCGAGGCCGCCCCAGCCCTGGAAGTCGCGCCGGTGCAGCCAGGCCACCACCGCCGCGGCGCCGCCGATCGTGCCCGCGCCCGCCACCCGCATCGGCCCCACCCACGCGTCGACCCTCGCATGCTCCCACCCCGGGCCGCCCTCCTGGCTGCCGCCCGCCGCCACCTCGTAGCGGCCGGCGCCACCGTGACCGCCGACGCCACCTTGGCTCTCGGCACTGCCTGGGGCGTTGGTGTCGATCTGGGCGGCTGTGCTGCCGGTGGGTGTCACGCGCTCCTGCGTGCGGCGGGCCTGGCGGCGGCGTCGTTCTCGGTCCCACGCCCGGTTGCGTGCCACGGGGATGTGGCCGGGCAGGGCGGCGGCCACCTCGCGCCGCCCCGCCTCGTCCAGGGCGAGCACCAGCTCGGCCACCCGAAGCTCGTCCCCCGCGTCGATCGCCGCCTCGACCTCCGCCCAGGCAGTGCCCTCCCCCACACCATCCCCTCGTTCGGGAGTCCCCCTGGAGACCCCTGTGCCGCTGCCGGGCCCATCCGGCGCTCCTGTGGACGACCGACCGGGAGGCTGCCGTGCGGAAGTGCCGCCTGATGCCCGGGCGGCGCTGTCGCGGGCGTCGGACGCGACGGAGGGGCCGCCACCGGAGGCGCGCGGGACGACGGCGCGCTCCTCGGTGGGCGTCCGCTCCCAGGCACCGGCAGACGTCCGCCCGGAACCTTCGCCGGGCAACCGGCCAGGGCCTTCGCCGACCACCCGTACGGGGCCGTCCGCCGCCCGTACGGGACCGTTGCCAGGTGGCCGGGCGGGGCCGCCGTCGGGTCCTGCCCCACGGGCGGGGGCAGGAGGGTGGACGGAGGCGGCGGATCGGGCGCCCGGGTCGGCCCGTCGGGAGCCCGGGTCCGCGAGCCGGGAGCCCGGGTCGGTGAACCAAGGGCCCGGGTCGGCGGGCCGGGAGCCCGGGTCGGTGGGCCAGGGGGTGGGGGGTGGGGTGGGGGTCATAGGAGGGCGTCCGCGGTGTGGCGGGAGGCGATGCGGGCGGCGAGGACGTGCTTGCAAGGGCCCCGGGAGCCGCGGTGGTCGAACCACCACTCGCACGTGCAGCTCCCGTCGGCGATGCCGACCTGGCGGGTGCCGCCGGACGTGGTGACGCGGGCGTGGTCGCCGTCGAGGGTGACGGCGCCCGCTTCGACGAGCGCCCGGGCGGCCGTGAGGCGCGGGTTGAGCTGCGCCACCTGGTCGCGGTCGTAGGGCAGCTCGCGGTGGAAGTGGCCCGCCTCGTACAGGTCGTAGCCGACGCGCCCCGCGGTGCCGAGCTGGGTGAGCGCGGCGCGTACGCGGGCGGCGGGGAGCCCGGAGCGGTCGGCGAGCAGGCCGATCTCGACGGCGGGCTCGAAGTTGAGCAGCATCCCGATCACGTCGGCGTCGCCGGCGGCCTCGTCGGTGGCGAGGTCGTCGAGGACGGCGCCTTCGCCGGAGAAGCCGCGCCAGGGCTGGGGCGAGACGGCGAGCGTGTAGCGCATGCCGGGCAGTTCGAGCTCCCAGGCGCTGGCCTGGTGGCCGGCGTCGGCGCCGGCGGGCGGGCCGTAGACGCGCAGGGCCTTGGCGAAGCGCAGCAGCGGCATGAGGGTGGCGACGCGGCCGGCGCCGGACAGGCAGACGGAGCCGCGGCCGGGCCCGGCGGCCAGGCGCAGGTCGCCGCCGGCGGGGACGGCCCACACGGTGGCGGACGCCTTGCGCGGCAGGGAGCGCAGGAAGCGGACGGCCTGCGGCCCCTTGAGCTCGGCGCGCAGGTCGAAGCCGGCGGCGATCACCTGGACCTCGGCGAAGCCGCGCAGCCACCGGCTGGGCAGCGGCACCTTCTTCTCGACGACGGCGCCGTCGAGGGTGGTGACGGTGAGCTCGTCGGGGCCGACGCCGAGGTGGAGGGGGTCGCGTCCGCCGACGCGGGCGAGCGATTCGCGCAGCGGCCCGTTGACGTCGACGTTGGTGGTGCCCCGGTCGAGCACGTCGCCGTCGAGGGCGAGCACGTCGAGGCGGGCGTAGACGCCGCCGCAGGCGGAGAACGACTCGAATCTGAGCCGGTAGCCGTCGCAGGTCACCACCGGGTCGCGGGTCCAGCCGGGGCGGGGCTGGTGGTAGCGGGCCATGGCCACGTCGGCGACGGCCAGCAGGCCGGCGGCTGCGGGGGCGGCCTGGGTGAGGAGCCCGCTGAAGAACCGGGGATGGGTCTGGGGGCCCGACAGGGCCGTGCCGCCGGAGGTGGACAGGCCGAGCCGGCCGTCGGCGAGCACGGAGGGCCCGGCGTAGGAGTACGCCTGCACCGCTTGAGTCATGGCCCGGACGATAGTGATCACCACCGACACAATCGGGTCCGGTACGTAAAACCTCCGATGCGCGGGGCGGGAGAGGGTTCCACAATGAGCCTGGTGCTCACCGTCGACCTGGCCCGTGTCTGTTTCGCCCGCTTCTCCGTGCCGGCGGGCCAGGCGTCGTGGACCAGTGCCGAGCACCCGATCGGCTTCGCGGCGACGCAGCTCGTGGCCTCGTGGACGGCGCGGACGCCGCCGGGCTCGTGGATCGAGGTGGAGCTTCAGGCGACGACGGCGGCGGGTTCGCGGACCAGGTGGTACGTGATGGGCCGCTGGTCGGAGCACGGCGAGCCGCGCACGTCGGTCCCGGGGCAGGGGGACGAGGACGGGGACGTGGCGGTCGACACGTTCGTGGCGCGGCGGCCGGTGACGGCGTTCCGGGTGCGGGTGACGGCGCACGGCGCGGGGGCGCGCGTGCACGGGCTGGGCGTGATGGCCTCGGCGCTGCCGGCCCGGCCCGCGCCGAGCGCGCCGGGGCCGGGCGGGGCGTTCCATCTGGTGGTGCCGGCGCATTCGCAGCACGAGCACGCCGGGCATCACCCGCAGTGGGACGGCGGCGGCGCGAACTGGTGCGGCCCGGCGGCGGTGGCCATGGTGCTCGCCTACTGGGGCCGTGGCCCGGCGGCTGACGAGCTGGGCTGGGTGGGCGCGGGCGACCCGTGCCCGGCGGTGGACCACGCGGCGCGCGGCGCCTACGACACCAGCTACCAGGGCACCGGCAACTGGCCGTTCAACGTGGCGTACGCGGGCACGTACGGGCTGGCCGGGCTCGTGACGAGGCTGCGGTCGGCGGCGGAACTGGAAGTGCTGGTGCGCGCCGGGATCCCGGTGATCACGTCGCAGTCGTTCAAGGAGCACGAGCTGCCGGGCTCCGGCTATTCCACGGGCGGGCACATCATGGTCGTCACGGGGTTCACGGCCGCGGGCGACGTCATGGTCAACGATCCGGCCGCGCCGGGCGACGCGCAGGTGCGCCGGGTCTATCCGCGTGCCGCGTTCGAGCGGGTGTGGCTGCGGAGCTCCGGCAGCGGCGGGATCGCGTACGTGCTGCACCCACCCGAGATGTCCTTGCCCCCGTCAAATGGCAATTGGTGAAATATGAGTATTCGACCGATCGATGTGGCCCGGACCGACGGCGGCCCCCAGTGGGTTGAGGCGGTGGCCACGCCGGAAGGCGTCGAGGTGTGGTGGGACGAGCCGCGCCCGCACGAGGGCGGCCGGCGTTGCGTGGTGCGGCGCCTGCCGGGCGGCGAGCGGGTGGACGCCCTGCCGGACGGCTGGAACGCGCGCAACCGGGTGATCGAGTACGGCGGCCGTTCGTGGCGCCCGCTGCCCGGTGGCGGCCTGGTGTTCACGAACTGGGCCGACCAGCGCGTCTACCGGATCGGCGGCGGTGACCCGGTGGCGCTGACGCCGGCGGGCCCGGCCCGTTACGCCGACCTCTACCTGCCGCCGGGCCGCGACGAGGTGTGGGCGGTGCGGGAGAGCGCGGACGTGCGCGACCTGGTGGCGATCCCGCTGGACGGCGGGCCGCTGACGGTGATCGCCGAGGCGCAGCGTTTCCTGATGAATCCGCGTTTGTCGCCCGACGGGCGGCATGTCGCCTGGATCGGCTGGGACCATCCGGCGATGCCGTGGGACGGCACCGAGTTGTGCGTGGCGCCGCTCGGCCCCGGCGGGCAGGCGGGGCCGTACGAGGTGGTCGCGGGCGGGCCGGACGAGTCGGTGGTGCAGGCCGAGTGGCGCGACGACGACACGCTGTACGCGATCACCGACCCGACGGGCTGGTGGAACGTGCACCTGATCGGCAGGGACGGCACGCGGATCCGCAACCTGACGCCGGTCGAGGCGGAATTCGGCCACGCGGCGTGGAAGCCGGGCTCGGGCTGCCTGGCGGTGGCCGGTGACCGGCTGGCGGTCGTGTACGGCACGCCGGACCGGCGCAGGCTGGCCGTGCTGGACCCGGGCGGCGGCGAGCTGCGCGACATCGGCGGGGAGGCCACCTACTGGGCCTCGACGGTGTCGGCGGCCGGGGGCAAGGTCGCGGCGGTGTCGGCGACCCCGTACACGCCTCTGGAGGTGATGCTCGTCGACCTCGACGGCGGCGGGCACGAGGTGGTGTCGGCGCCCAAGGAGCTGCCGGAGCGGGACCTGCTGCCGGTGCCGGAGGCGGTGACGGTCGAGGGCGTGCACGCGCACCTGTATCCGCCGGCGGGGACGCGCGGCCCGGCCCCGTACGTGATCTTCGTGCACGGCGGGCCGACCGGCAACCACCCGGTGATGCTGGACCTGGAGATCGCCTACTTCACCAGCCGGGGGCTGGGCGTGGCGGTGGTCAACTACGGCGGCTCCACCGGCTACGGCCGCGCCTACCGCGAGCGGCTGCGGCACCAGTGGGGCGTGGTCGACGTGCAGGACTGCGCCAAGGTGGCGCGCGGGCTGGTGGAGCTGGGCCGGGCCGACGCGGCGCGGATCGCGATCCGGGGCGGCAGCGCGGGCGGCTGGACGACGGTGGCGGCGCTGGTGCACAGCGACGTGTTCGCGGGCGGCGTCGCCCATTACGCGATCACCGACCCGGAGAGCTGGGCGGCCGAGACGCACGACTTCGAGTCGCGCTACCTCGACGGCCTGATCGGCCCGCTGCCGGAGACGCGGCAGCGCTACAGCGAGCGCTCGCCGCTGCTGCACGCGCACCGGGCGTCGGGGCCGTGCCTGATGCTGCACGGGCTGGAGGACGCGATCGTGGACGTCGGTCAGGCCGAGCGGTTCGTCGCGGAGCTGGACAGGAACGGCAAAGAGTGGGCCCTGCTCACCTTCGAGGGCGAGCAGCACGGCTGGCGCAGGGAAGAGACGATCGTGGCGGTGCTGGAGGCCGAGCTGGCCTTCTACGGACTGATCTTCGGGTTCGAGACGCCCGAGGTGGCGCCGCTGAAGCTGGAGGGCAGGAAGTGAAGAGCGTCGCCGAGATCTGCTCGGACCTGATCAGGTTCGACACCACCAATCCGGGCTCCGGGGAGCGGCCGGCCGCCGAGTACGTGGCCACGCTGCTGGCCGACGCCGGGCTGGAGCCGGAGGTGTTCGAGTCCGCGCCGCGCCGCACCACGGTGGTGGCGCGGATGGCGGGCGACTCCCCGGACGCGCTGCTGGTGCACGGGCACCTGGACGTGGTCCCGGCCGACCCGGCCGAGTGGCGGATGCACCCGTTCTCGGGCGAGATCGTCGACGGGTGCGTCTACGGCAGGGGCGCGGTCGACATGAAGGGCTCGTGCGCGATGACCCTGTCGGCGGTGCTGGGCATGCGGGCACTGGGCGTGCGGCCCCGGCGGGACGTGGTGCTGGCGTTCCTGGCCGACGAGGAGGCGACCGGCGACTTCGGCTCGCGGCACGCGGTGACCGAGCACCGGGAGCTGTTCGACGGGGTCACGCAGGCGATCAGCGAGTCGGGCGGGTTCAGCGTCGACTCCGGCGGCCACCGCGTCTACCCGGTGGCGGTGGGCGAGCGCGGCACCGCGTGGATGAAGCTCACCGCGCACGGCGTGGCCGGGCACGGCTCCCGGCCCGCGGTGGACAACCCGGTCGCGACGCTGGTGCACGCGCTGTCGCGCATCGCCTCCTACCAGTGGCCGGTACGGGTCACGCCGTCGGTCGCGGCGCTGCTCGACAGCCTGTCGGAGATCACCGGGCAGCCGATCGACCTGGACCGGCTGGACGCCGAGGCGCGGCGGCTCGGCTCGCTCGGCAAGCTGTTCGAGGGGCAGATCCGTAACTCGGCCAACCCGACGATGCTGGAGGCCGGCTACAAGGTGAACGTGGTGCCCTCGACCGCCGAGGCGCACGTGGACGGCCGCTACCTGCCGGGGCTGCAGGAGGAGTTCCTGGCGACGATCGACGAGCTGCTCGGGCCGAAGATCACCCGGGAGTTCGTCAACCTGGAGGACGCCCCGGCCGCGCCGTACCCGTCGTCGTTCTTCGACGAGCTGGCCGCCAGCCTCGTGGCCGAGGACCCGCTGGCCAGGCCCGTGCCGTACGTGATGAGCGGCGGCACGGACGCCAAGTCGTTCGCCAGGATCGGGATCGAGGGGTACGGGTTCGCGCCGCTCATGCTGCGGCCGGATCTGGACTACTTCGGAATGTTCCACGGCAAGGACGAGCGGGTGCCGGTGGAGGGACTGGAGTTCGGCGTCCGGGTGCTGACGCGGCTGCTGTCGTGAGCTCCCGGTAGCCGGGTGCCGCCCGCCGTGCGGCGCAGCGTGATCCGCACGGCCAGGCCGCCCAGGACGGCCGACGCCAGGAGCAGGATTCCCGCCTCGGTCCACTGGAAGCGCCAGAACATCGACGGCGGGTGGTAGGTCACCGCGTAGCGGTAACCCGCGTCGAACAGGCACTTGTGCCACGCGTCGGTGTTGCGGCTGGCGCGCCCGGCGTCCAGCCGCCGCTCGCAGGCCGCGGGCGTGTCCGCCGTGCCGACCTCGCGCCCGGCCGGGTCCACCCAGGTGCCGCCGCCGACGAGCCGGGCGTCGGGGTCGCCGAGCACCACGCTGCCGGTCAGCTCGGTGCGCTGCGGGGTGGCGTAATGGTCGCTGAGCGCGAACAGCGCGAACATGGTCGCCGCCACCCCGGCCACGACCAGCGCCATCGCCGGGAGCGTCCGCCTGAGCACCGCCCCGGCCAGCGTCCCCAGCGCGAACGCGTACAGCCACCAGGCGGCCGGGGCCACCCCGGTCATGTTGAAGATCCCGATGTTGCCGAACCCGGAGTCGATCCCCTCCCGGAACACCGGCCGCCACAGGCTGACCATCAGCGACAGCAGCAGCCCGCCGGCCACCACCGCGCCGCCGAGCACGGCCAGCTTGACCGCCAGCCACCGCCGCACCGGCACCCGCTGGGTCCAGGCCAGCAGGTGGGTGCCGCGCTCGTACTCCCTGCCGAGCAGCGGCGCCCCCCAGAACGCGCCGATCAGCGCGGGCAGCACGAGCGGCATCCAGCCGAACACCGAGTAGACCGTGTCGTAGCGCTCCCCGAGGCCGACGGCCGCCTCCAGCGACCCGCAGAACGCGGTGCCCCCGGGGCAGCCGCCGGGCACGTGCGCGGCCACGAACGACCGCGCTTCGAGGGCGGAGCCGAGCAGCAGCAGGCCGAGCGCGGCCAGGAAACCGGCAGTGACGAGGATCTGCGCCCGGTGCTGGCGCCAGGTGACCCAGATCATCCGGCCACCTCCGCGGGCGCGGGCAGCGCCGCCGACGCGGGGCTGCGCAGGTAGCCCATGACGAGCTCGTCCAGGCCCGGCCGCCGGGCGTTCCAGCGCGGGTCGGGCGGCGGCCCGCCGCGCACGAGCAGGCTCACCTGCCTGCCGGTGCGGCTCTCCCCGACGACGTCGCACCCGGCGGCGGAGGCGCCGGCCGGGCCGGTCAGCACGCTGTGCCCGCCGAGCAGGTCCTCGATGTCGCCGCTGACCTGGAGCCGCCCGCCGTTGAGCACGACCAGCCAGTCGCAGGTGTCCTCCAGGTCGGAGACGACGTGCGAGGACAGCAGCACGGTCAGCCCGCGCTCGGCCACCTCGGCCATGATCGAGCGCATCACGTCGTGCCGGGCGACCGGGTCGAGGTTGGCCAGCGGCTCGTCCAGCACCAGCAGGTCGGGCAGCCGGGCCAGTGCGAGGGTCAGCGCGACCTGTGCCCGCTGCCCGCCGGACAGCCGGCCGACCCTGCCGCCGAGCGGGATGCCGAGCCGGTCCAGCCGTCTCCTGGCCGCCTCCTCGTCCCAGCGGTCGTTGGTGCGGCGGCCGAAGCGCAGCGTCTCCGCGACCGTGAACGTCTCGTACAGCGGCTTGTCCTGGGCCACGAACGCGGCCTGCCCGTACACGGTGACGCCGCCCCGGGCGGGGGCGAGCAGGCCGACGGCGGCGTGCATGAGCGTGGTCTTGCCGGCGCCGTTGGGGCCGACCAGCGCGGCCACGCGCCCGGCCGGGACCGCCAGCGAGCAGTCGCGCAGCACCCAGGAGCGGCGGCGGCGCACGGCCAGCCCGGTGACCTCCAGCGCGTTCACGCGACGCCCTCACGCGCGGAGCCGGCCAGCACCGCGCCGAACAGCGCCCGCAGGTCCTCCTCGTCCAGCCCGGCGGCGCGGGCCTGGCGCACCCATTCCTCCAGCCCGCGCCGCAGCCGGTGGTGGTCGGCCAGCGTCGGCCCGGCGATCCCCTGCTCGACGAACGTGCCCAGTCCCGGCCGGCCCGCCACCAGGCCCTCGCGCTCCAGCTCCCGGTACGCCTTGAGCACGGTGTTGGGGTTGATGGCCAGGCTCTCGACGACCTCGCGCGCGGTGGGCAGCTGGTCGCCGGGCCGCAGCGTGCCGAGCCGCAGCGCCTGTTTGACCTGGTGGACGAGCTGGAGGTAGGTCGCCACCCCCGATCCCCGGTCGAGCTGGAACTCGATCACGAAACCACCCTTTCACTATTCGGATAGTGAAAGGGTGGTGGATCGGGATGGCGGCTGTCAACCGGCCCTGTCCTCCAGCACGCCGTCGACGTAGACGTCGAGCTTCTCGTTGTAGAAGGCGATCAGGCCCGCGACGCGCTCGCTCTCCGGCAGCGGCGTGCGGTAGGACCAGGCCAGGTCCTCGTGGCCGTTGACCGACCAGTATTCGGCCGTGCCCTTGTACGGGCAGCGCGTGACCGTGGCGGTGGGCTCCAGCAGGTCGAGCCGGACGTCGGTCTTCGGCAGGTAGTAGCGGGGCCGCAGGCCGGTCTCGAACAGGACCCGGGCGTTGCGCGAGTCGGCCACCGTCACCCCGTCGACCTCCACCCGCACGTGCCGCGAGCTGGGCAGGATGTCGACGCGCGTGTACGGGTCGCGCGCGTGCACGTACACCTCCTCGTCCTCCTCGAACCAGGCGTCCATCGCGTCCCAGTCGAAGCGGACGTGACCCCGTACCGGCTCCAGGGGCGCGTCGTCGCCGTAGACGAGCGCCTCGCCGCCGCCCGGGGCGAGCGTGTGGACGGCGGCCTCGCCCCGGCTCGGCGAGCGGCGGGTCTCGCCCGTGGGCTTGAGCGCGTCCCGCTCGACGTCCTCCAGCGGGAAGTAGTAGGTCGGGTAGTGCGGGCTCTCCCACACCATCAGGGCGCGGGTGGTGTCGGCGACCGCGCGGCCGCCCAGATAGGTCCTGACTCGCTTGGCCGTGCGCTCGACGCGCACCCGGCCCCGGCTCGTGGCGTCCATGCCCGCCGCAACCGCGCGGCAGGCTCCCCTATTCCGGTGTTCCGCGCCGCTATCCGATGCCGAACGCCGCCAGCGTGCCCCACGTGACGAGCGTCCCGACGAGCGCCCCGGCGGCCACCTGGGCCCACGTGTGGTGCGTCAGCCGCACCCGGGCCCAGCACACCAGCGCCACCACCGCCGCCCCCGCCGCCAGCGTCGGCGCCGCGGGCAGCACGTGGGCCAGCACCACCACCGTGCCCGCCGACACCGCCGCGTGGAAGGAGATCTTCCAGCGCAGCGTCACCGGGATCGTCACGGCCAGCGCGGCCAGCATGGCCGTCACCGTCGCCACCAGCAGCGTCGGCGCGCCGAGCACCCCCAGCAGCAGCAGCGCGAACAGCACCGCGCCGACGGCGGCCAGCAGCGGGCCGGTGCGGCGGGCCCGGTCGACGATGTGGTGGGAGTCGAGCCGCCCCGAGCGCACGCCCACGGCGATCACCGCGGCGGGCACGCCGCCGCACAGCACGGAGGCCACCAGCCCCCACACCGCCCCCGCCCAGCCCTCCGCGATGAGCCCCACGGCGGGCGGCATGGCGATCACCAGCACCTGCGGCGCCAGCAGGTCCGTCACCCTCCGCGCCAGGAGATCGGCCGTCATGTGACGGAAGATTACGCGATCATGGGAGCGGGGCCGCGTCAGCCCTTGCCCGCGGCGTTGACGATGCGCGTCGTCGACCGGTCGGGGATGGCCTCCAGCTCCCAGCACTCGGCGCCGAGCAGCGCCGCCGCCGCGCACCGGCCGCCCGCGTGCGGGTCGCCCGCGGTGTGCGCGAGCGCGCCGGGCCGCATCGGGGTGAGCAGGTCGATGTAGTCCTCGGGCCCGTGCGCCTCCGGCGGCCCCGTCACGATGAACACCCCCGTCACGAACCGCAGCGCCGCCAGCAGCTCGGCGCGCTCGGCCGCCGGGTTGAACGGCCGCGAGGGGCCCTTCCACGCGCGCACCCGCGGGTCGTCCTCCACGCCGACGACGAGCGGCAGCCCGCGCGCGGCCACCGCGCCCAGGTAGCGCACGTGGCCCACGTGCAGGATGTCGAAGACTCCGGTCACGACCGCTGCCCCCGGGTGGTCGTACCGCTGCACCCAGACGGCCTCCAGGCTGCTCACGCAGGCACTCCTCCTAGTCGACTCGTCGATCGCAGCGTACTAGGCGCTCGCGCCTCGTGACCTGCCGGGGACGCGCTACCCCGCCTCCCCCGCGCGACATCGGGCCTGGTGCCGCGCGGGCAAGGGCTTTCGCACCTTTTCGCGACCATCCTCCGCCCCGGCGTGGCGCGTCTCATGACGTCGCCGCAATCAGGGGGGTTCCACCGTGGCCACGCCGGACTCGCAACACGATCTCGCGCTCCGCTTCCCGGGGGTGCCGTCGCAGGTCGCGGGGGCGCGCGGCCTGGTGACGGCCGTGCTTGGCCGCGATCACCCGCTGCACGACGACTGCGCGCTGCTGACCAGCGAGCTGGCCACCAACGCGATCCTGCACTCGCGCTCGGGCGACGGCGGCTCGTTCACGGTGGCGGTGCGGGTCTCCGGGGACCTGGTGCGCGTGTGGGTGGAGGACGGCGGCTCGGAGGCGCCGCCGTGCGTGTGCCGGGCCGACCCGTACGCGACGGGCGGGCGGGGGCTGCCGCTACTGGAGGCGCTCAGCCACCGCTGGGGCTTCACCCGGCACGACGGCGCCACCCGCGTGTGGTTCGAGCTGCTGCTGGTGACCGTGCCCGCCGGGTGGAGCGCCCGGAGCCGTACCGGAACCGGCTGAGCCCCGGGCCGCCCGCGTCAGTGGTGGGAGCCCTCGCGGCCGAGGGTCTTCTCGGGCGTGGCGCCGGGGCGGGTCCACTGCGGCACCGGGCGGCTGTCCGGCCCCCAGGTGGCGGCGCCGTCCACGTCGGAGCGCCAGTACCAGCACGGGTGACGACCCTCGGGGCGGCCCTCCGGGTTGTCCTCCCACGCCTCGCCGCGCCCGTACGGCGTCATGTCGAGCAGCCCGAAGCAGCCGTTGGCCGGCTCGTTGCCCCGGCCGGTCGTGGAGTAGGTCAGGAACACCCGCTCGCCCTCGCGCAGGAAGCAGGAGAGGGCGGCCATGCCGCCGCCGAGCGGCTCGTCCAGGCCGCGCACCGAGTACCACGGCTGGGTGTAGCCCATGAACGCGGTGAAGGCGGCCACCTCGTCCCAGCGGCCCGGGGTCAGCACGGCGAACGAGACGCCCCGCGTGCCGAGGTAGCCGACGGAGTCCTTCAGATGCCAGGCCATCGTGGTGCAGCCCTCGCACTGCCCCTGGTGCGGCGCGCCGTCGTACCACATGTGCTTGTAGACCACGAGCTCCTCGCGCCCCTGGAACAGGTCCAGGAACGGCACCGGCCCGTCGGCCCCGACGACCTCGGCCGTCCCGTCGAACTCCACCATCGGCAGCCGGCGGCGCGCCGCCGCGATGGCGTCGCCCTCACGGGTGTGGGCCTTCTCCCGGACCAGCAGCTCGTCCCTGGCCGCCTGCCAGGTCGCCAGGTCGACGACGGGCGGGCGGCCGGGCAGCGCCCCGGCCGGGTCGCTCGGCGTGGTCGTCATCATGTCCTCCGTGGTGTCTCGTGCCGGACGGCGACGGTCGCCGTCCTGATCAGCGGACTTCCCCGAAAACAACGAGCGGTGTTCAGACGTCCAGCCGGCACAGGCCCTCGGCCAGCGCCTTGGTGCTGAGCCGGGTGCGGCTGTCGCAGCCCAGCTTGGCGAAGATGTGCTCCAGGTGCGTGGTGACCGTGCGGACGCTGAGCACCAGCGCGGCGGCGATCTGCGGGTTGGAGTCACCGGCCGCGACCCGGGTGAGCACGTCCACCTCGCGCCCGGTCAGCTCATACGGCAGCGCGCAGGGCCGTTCGGCCACCACAGCGCCCTGCAGCCCGCCCTGGAAGCCGACCCCGGCCCGCAGCAGCCGCATCTCGTGCCAGCGGCCCTGCCCGTCGAGCCAGAGGCCGTGCCGGTTGAGCTCGCGCGAGTCGATGAACGCCCGCGCGTAGGCGGCGATCGCCGGGTCGTCCCACAGCTCCGGCGAGGTCTCCAGGCCGGGCACGCCGCGCCGGACGCCGAGCCGGTCGAACGCCACCGCCCGGAACCCGCCCGGCAGCCCCACCGGGTCGATCACGCACCGGGTCAGGTCGGTGACGTGCGCCAGCATGGGGCTCACCGCGCCGACCAGCGCGGCGGTCAGCTCGGGGAAGGCGTCGCGGGTGGCCAGGTGCAGCAGCCCGGTGTAGCGGCCCCCGGTCAGGAACAGCGGCGCCGTCAGCCCGGCCCGCCAGCCGTACGGGGCCAGGTGGCGGCGGAAGTAGCGCTCGGTGCCCGGCTCGGGCATCGCGACCGGCGCCCGGGTGGCCATCGCCCTGCGGTACGCCTCCAGCGCCGCGTACTCCTCGGCCGCGTCGCCGTCGATGCGCCGGTGGCCGTCGGAGACGACGCTGTGGTGGCGGCCGGTGGCGGGGTCGAAGGCGACGAACTCGTAGGCGTCCAGCGGCACGACCTCGCGCAGCGCCGCCATCGCGCCGTGCGCTCCGCTCCCCCCGGCGACCTGGTAGCCGACCTCGGCGAACGCCCGCAACTGGCGCACGGGCAGGGTGATCTCGGCCACGGTTCTTTATATCATTTGCCGTTTTTTGCACGGCCTTGGCGAGGCCACCGGTGTTAGGGTGCCCGTATGCAGCGCGCTTCCGTCACGACGACGCCGGACCCCGTCCCGGCGCGCTGACTTCTGTCTCCCGGGCGAATGCCCGGGATCGGATCGGTCGTTCGCCCTTTCACCGCAAAGGACGATCATGAACGACCACCGCAAACTCGGCCGCGAGCTGGGCGTCTTCGACACCGACCCGCTGATCGGCTCCGGGCTGCCGTTCCTGCTGCCCGCCGGGGCCGCCGTGCGCAAGGCCGTCGAGGACTACGTGCACGAGCTCGAACGCCGCAACGGCTACCAGCACGTCCACTCGCCCGTGCTCGGCAAACGCGAGCTGTACGAGCGGTCCGGGCACTGGGCGCACTACGCCGAGGACATGTTCCCGCCGATGCGCGTCGGCGGCGAGGAGTACGTGCTGCGGCCCAGCCTGTGCCCGCACCACGCGCTCGTCTACCGCTCCCGCCAGCGCAGCCACCGCGACCTGCCGCTGCGCCTGGCCGAGCTCGGCGGCATGTACCGCTCGGAGCTGTCGGGCGTGCTCGGCGGCCTCACCCGGGTGCGCGCCATCCAGCTCAACGACGGGCACGTGTTCTGCCGCCCCGAGCAGGCGGCCGGCGAGGTGTCGGCGGCGCTCGACCTGATCGAGGCCGCGCACGCCCAGCTCGGCATCCGGGCCGCCCGCTACCGGCTGTCGCTGCGCGGCGACGGCGCCAAGTTCGTCGACGACCCGGAGCTGTGGGCGCGCTCGGAGGCCGTGCTGCGCGAGGTGCTCCAGCGGCGCGGGCGCCCGTACGACGAGGAACGCGGCGAGGGTGCCTTCTACGGGCCGAAGATCGACATCCAGATCGCCGACCCGGCGGGCCGCGAGTCCACCCTGTCCACCGTGCAGGTCGACTACTTCCAGCCGGAGCGCTTCGAGCTGTCCTACGCCGGCGGCGGGCGTCCCGTCATGGTGCACCGCAGCGTCGTCGGCGGCCTGGAACGGCTGCTCGCCCACCTGGTCGAGGTGCACGCCGGCGCGTTCCCCGCCTGGCTCGCGCCCGTGCAGGCCGTCGTCCTGCCGCTGTCGGACGCCGAGCAGCCCGCCGCCGAGGCCCTGGTACGGCGGGCCGTCGCCGAAGGGCTGCGGGCCGAGCTGGCCCCCGCGGCCAAGGGCAGCCTCGGCGCCCGCATCCGGGCCCACCGGCTGGTGCCGTACCAGCTCGTGGTGGGCCCGCGTGAGGCGGCGAGCGGGGCGGCGTCGGTGCGGCTGCGGGACGGCAGCCAGGCGGGCGCGGTGCCGCTCGCCGAATTGGCCGCTCGGGCCAGGCCACGGTTTTCAGGCGGACAATAATCCCATAAAGGTAACGGAGTCTTCCCACGGCCTGTAAACCCCTCGTAAATTGCCCCCAGTGCCGTGTCGGGAGGAATCGTTGTGACCGAGCTGAGCGACCGAGAGGCCGACCTGGTTTCGGCGCACGAACAAGAACGGCCCGCCCGGCGGCTCGGCGGAATCCTGCGGCTCGCCGTGTGGATCGTCGGAGCCCTGCTGTCGGCCTACTCGATCGCGGTGGTCTTCTGGCCGGTCGAGGCGTTGCAGCATCGGATGACGTTCCTGGCGGTGGCGCTGCCGCTGGTGTTCCTGGCCTACCGCTCCGGGCTGGGACCCGCGCTCCACCGCCTGCGCCGCCGCCGGCCGTCGCCGTCCCCGGACGGGGCGGTGGCGCCGACGCTCCCGGAGTTCCCCGCGCCCGACGACGCCACCGTGGAGGTCCCCACCGCCGCCCCCGCCGTCGCCCCCACCGTCGAGCTGCCCGCCGCCGCCTCGGGCGCGGCCGCCACCGTGGAGACGGTCACCCCCACGGAGACGCTCCCCGCGGCGACGGCGGCCGCACCGGACGAGCCGGCGTCCGGCGGGGGCGCGGGATCGGAAGCGGACACGGGATCGGAGGCGGGCTCGAAGGCGGGCCCGGAGTGGCCGACCGTCGGCGACTGGGTGCTGGCCGTGCTGTCGGTGGCGGTGCTGGTCTATCCGCTGGCCGACATCGACGCCTTCCGGGACCGCGGGTCCGGGGCGGCGCTGACCGGGCTGGACGTGGTGGCGGGGCTGGCGCTGACCGGGCTGCTGCTGGAGGCGGTACGGCGGACCGTCGGCTGGGCCCTGGCCGCCATATGCGCATTTTTCCTGGCTTATGCCTATTTCGGGGTGTATTTGCCCATTGACTGGACCATCGGTCACCGCGGATTCGACCTGGCCCAGATCGTCTCCCAGCTCTACACGGGCACCGAAGGCTTTTTCGGCGTCCCTTTGCAGGTCGCCGCCAGCTACATCATCCTTTTCACCGTCTACGGCGCCGTCCTCGACTTCTCCGGCGCCAGCAAGTTCTTCATCGACCTGAGCTTCGCCGCCTTCCGCAAATCGCGCGCCGCCCCCGGCCGGACGGTCACCACGGCGGGCTTCCTGCTCGGCACCGTGTCGGGCTCGGGCGTGGCCACGACCGTGAGCCTCGGCAGCGTCGCCTGGCCGGTGCTGCGCCGGGCCGGCTACCCGAGGGAGCCCGCGGCCGGGATCCTGGCGGCGAGCGGCATCGGCGCGATCCTGTCGCCGCCGACGCTGGGCGCGGCGGCGTTCATCATCGCCGAGCGCCTCAACGTCGGCTACCTGGAGGTGCTGATCTACGCGACGGTCCCGACGATCCTGTACTACCTGGGGATCTTCCTGGCCATCGAGATCGACTCGCGCCGGTTCGGGACCCGCGCGGTGCCGGTGGACGCGCCGCCCGTCGGCAGGCTGCTGCTGCGCTTCGGCTACCACTTCAGCTCGCTGCTGATCATCGTGGTGCTGATGGCGCTGGACTACTCGGCCTTCCTGTCGGTGGTGATCGCCACGGTGGTGGCGTTCGGGCTGTCGTTCCTGGACCCGGCGCACCGGATGGGCCCGCGGCGGGTCTGGCACGCGCTGGCCAAGGGCACGCTGGAGGTGCTGCCGGTCACGGCGGTGTGCGCGGCGGCGGGCATCATCGTGGGCGTCATCACCCAGACCGGGCTCGGACTCAACCTGAGCAAGATCATCGTGGACTTCGCCGCGGGCAGCCTGGTGCTCACCACGCTGCTGGCGGCCGGGGCGGTCATGCTGCTCGGCCTGGCCGTGCCGGTGACCGCGAGCTTCATCATCGCCGCGGTCATCATCAGCCCGGCGCTCATGACGCTGGGCGTGACCGAGCCCGAGGCGTACATGTTCGTCTTCTACTACGCGGTCCTGTCGGAGGTGAGCCCGCCGACGGCGCTGTCGGCGGTGGCGGCGTCGGCGATCACGGGCGGCAACACGTACCGGACGATGCTGCTGACCTGGCGCTACACGCTGCCGGCGTTCCTGGTGCCGTTCGCGTTCGTGCTGACGCCCAACGGGCAGGCGCTGCTCGGCCAGGGACCGATCGGCACGGTGCTGGCGATGACGGCGGTCTCGGCGGTCGCGGTGGCGGCGCTGGCGATGGCCACCGGCGGGCTGAGCGGCGTGCCCGAGCGGCTGCTGGCCGCCTGCGCCGCCGTGCTGCTGCTGTTCCTCGAACCCGTCCCGATCGCGGCCGGCCTGGCCGTCCTGGCGGTCGCGACTGCCGTACACCTCATCAGGAGAAGGAGAACCCCAGCGTGAAGCGGATCTTTGCGGTGCTCGCCGCGCTCGCCCTGATCGCGGGCTGCGGCGGTGCGGGGAACCGGCTGTCCGTCGCCACCGGCGGCACCACGGGCGTCTACTACGTCTACGGCGGCGGCCTGGCCGCGCAGCTGTCGAACAACATCGCCAACACCCAGGCCACCGCGTCCGTCACCTCGGCCTCGATCGAGAACATCAAGCTGCTGGCCACCGGCAAGGCCGACATCGGCTTCTCCCAGTCCGACACGGCGGCCGACGCGGTCGCGGGCACCGGCTCGTTCACCGGGAAGCAGCCGGTCAAGGCGCTGGCCCGGATCTACGACAACTACTCGCACGTGGTGGTGGCGCCCGGCGTCGCGGCGGAGAAGGTCGCCGACCTCAAGGGCAAGACGGTCTCGCTCGGCCCGCCGAACTCCGGCACCCAGGTCGTGGCCCGCCGCATGCTGGAGGCCGCGGGCCTGAACCCCGACAGCGACATCACCAAGCAGCAGCTGTCGATCAACGAGTCGGTTCAGGCGATCAAGGACGGCACCATCGACGCGTTCGTGTGGGTCGGCGGCCTGCCCACGGCCGGGGTGGTCGACCTGGCCACCACCAAGCCCGACATGAAGATGCTCGACACCAGCGACGTGCTGGCCGGGATGCAGGCCAAGTACGGCAAGCAGTACGTGGGGCTCGACATCGACATGAGCGTCTACAAGCTCCAGGGCAAGGTCACGACGGTCGGCATCGCCAACGTGCTGCTGGTGCCCGACGCGATGCCCGAACAGCTCGCCTACGACATCACCCGGACCCTGTTCGAGAAGAAGGCCGAGCTGGTCAAGGTGCACCCGGAGGCCGAGAAGCTCGACCGGGCGCTGGCCCAGCAGGTGGAGCCGGTCGCGCTGCACCCGGGCGCGGCCCGCTACTACAAGGAGAAGGGCTGAGCAGGGCGGCCCTCGCGCTCGCCGCGCTCGTGCTGGCGGCCGGCTCCGGCGACGGGGCCGGCCGCCCGGCGGTCAACGGGCTGCCGCTGCCCGCCTCCGGCGTGTTCGCGCTCGGCTACGTGCACAGCGTCTACCGGGCGCCGTCGGCCGAGGTGTTCACGGCCGAGGGCCGCCGGTTCACCATGCGGGCGGTCGTCTCGACCGGCGGCGGGGTGCTCGACTACTACGCACTGGAGGGCGAGCGTCGCCGCCTGCCGGGCGGCGGGTGGCTGCTGGTCCTGGCCGAGCCCGTCACGTACGAGGAGCTGCCGCTGCTGGCCACCCCGATCGGCCGGCGGACGCTGCTGGCCGGGGGCCGCTGCCTGCCGCTGCACCCGGAGCGGGGCGCGCGGGCGGTGCGCGTCGCGGTGGGCGCCGCCAGGGCCGGGCGGGGCGGCCCGTGCCCGCCGCCCTACAACCAGTCCCTCTTCTTGAACGCCGCGTACAGCGCCACCGAGGCCAGCGCCACCAGCAACAGCGACATCCAGAAGCCCCACGGCTGGCCCTCGCCCGGGTAGGGCACGTTCTGGCCGTAGAAGCCGGTGATCATGGTGGGGACGGCGATGATGGCGGCCCAGCCGGTCAGCCGCTTCATGATCTCGTTCAGCCGGAAGCCCTGCTGGGCCAGCCGCGTCTCACGCATGTTGGCCACCAGGTCGCGCAGCGACTCCACCCATTCGGCGGTGCGCAGCACGTGGTCGTAGACGTCCTCGTAGTAGGGGGCCATGCCGGTGCCGGCGATCAGCTCCTGGTCGCGGCGGAGCAGCGTGGAGACGATCTCCCGCATCGGCACCGCGATCTTGCGGAACCTGACGGTGGTCTTGCGCAGCTCGTACATCCTGCGCTGGAGCTCGCGGCCGTCGGCGAGCCGCTCCTCGAACAGCTCGTCCTCCAGGTCCTCGGCCTGCTGGTCGAGCTCCTGCACGAGCGCGAAGTGCCCGTCGACGACGGTGTCGAGCAGCCCGTGCAGCAGGAACGCCACGCCGTGGGAGGCCAGGTGGGCGGCCTTGTCCCAGCGCCTGACGACCTCGCCGATGTCGAAGGCGGCGCTCTGCCTGACCGTCACCAGCGCGTTCGGGGTGATGAACACGTCGATCTCGACCGGCGCGAACCGCCCGCCGTCGAAGTGCACCGCGTGCACGGTGATGAACAGGTGGTTGTCGTAGATGTCCAGCTTGGGGCGCTGGTACTCGTGGAGCACGTCCTCGACGGCCAGCTCGTGCAGCCCGAGCTCCTCGCCGATCGCCGCGACCTCCTCCTCCGTCGGCGCGCAGAGGTCGAACCAGACGACGTTGCCCCGGTCAGCCACGTGGTCGGAGACCTCCGCGATGGGGAAGCCCTCCTTCACCAGACGGCCGTTCCTGTACAGACGGGTGCGCATTCAAAGGAGTCTGGCAAACCGCGCGGCGTTCCGCACCGCCGCGCCGCCCGGATCGTTGTTGAAGTAGACGTACGCGTCCCGCCAGCCGGACTCGCGGACCCGCCTGGCCCACGTCTTCAGGGACGTGTCGCCGTACGCGAAACCGGCCCGCCCCTCGTGCAGCCGCACGTAGCCCCAGCCGGCGGTGTCCCAGAACGGGTTGCGCGGGCGGCCGAGCCGGTCGGCCCAGCACAGCGCCGCCCCGCGCGCCTCCAGGACGGCGCGCGTCTCGTCCGTCCACCAGGACGGGTGCCGGAACTCCACCGCCACCCGCGTCCCGGCCGGGAAGCAGCGCAGGCACCGGTCCAGGCGGCCGAGGTCGGCCCGGAGCGTGGGCGGGAGCTGCAGCAGGATCGGCCCGAGCTTGCCGCCGAGCCCGGCGACGGCCGCCATCAGCCGGGCGACCGGCTCCTCCGGCTCGGCCAGCCGCCGGATGTGGGTGAGGAACCGGCTGGCCTTGACCGCCATCACGAAACCGTCCGGGGTCCGCTCGCGCCAGGCGGCGAACGTGCGCGGCGGCGGCAGCCGGTAGAAGGCGTTGTTGCTCTCGACGGTGGCGAACTCGGCCGCGTACGTCTCCAGCCACAGCCGCTGCGGGACGCCCTCGGGGTAGAGCACGCCGCGCCAGTCGCGATACTGCCATCCGGAGGTGCCCACCAACGTGCCCATGCACACGGGCTACCCCACCCGCGCGGGTGCAGTACTGTCGCACTTCGGAGTCCTGAGGAGGCCTTGGGGGATGGGCGCTGACCACGCGCACGGCACACGGGTGCGCACGTCGCGGCGGGCCGTCGTGGCGACCCTGGCGGTGCTGGTGCCACTGGCTCTGGCCACGCTCGCGGCGCTGGTGTGGCTGTGGCCCGAGGGGCGGCAGGAGGCGGCCCAGCAGCACGCGGGCTTCGAGCGGCTCACCGGCACGGTCACCGCCGTCGTGCTGGAGCCGTGCCCGGAGGACGCGCCCGAGGCACCCCGGCCCGACCCGGCGACCTGCGGCAAGGCGAGCGTGATGCTCGACGACGGCAAGACCGTGACGATGGCGCTGCCGAGCGCGCCGGGCTCGCAGCGGTTCGCGGCGGGCGACGCGGTCGTGCTGCTGCACCACGCCGAGGCGGAGCCCGGCACGCCCGCCTACCAGCTGTCCGACCACGACAGGACGAGCCCGCTGTGGCTGCTGGGCGTGGCGTTCACGCTGGCGGTCATCGCCTTCGGCCGGTGGCGCGGGCTGACGGCGCTGGCCGGGCTGGGCATCACGTTCGTGCTGCTGCTGACGTTCGTGATCCCGGGCATCCTGGAGGGCAAGCCGCCCATGCTGGTGGCCATCGCGGGCGCGGCGGCCATCATGCTGACGGTCCTCTACCTGACCCACGGCTTCACCGCCGCCACGTCGATGGCGGTGCTCGGCACGCTGGCCAGCCTCACCCTGACCGGCGTGCTGTCCTACCTGGTGATCGGGTTCGCCAGGCTCAACGGCGTCACCGACGACAGCGCGTTCACGCTGGGCATGAGCCTGTCGATCGACACGCAGGGGCTGCTGCTGGCCAGCATCATCATCGGCGCGCTCGGCGTGCTCGACGACGTGACCGTCACCCAGGCCGTCACCGTCGCGGAGCTGGCCGCCGCCAACCCCTCCTACGGCTTCCGCCGCCTCTACCGGGCGGGCAGCCGGGTGGGGCGGGCGCACATCGCCTCCGTCATCAACACGATCATCCTGGCGTACGCGGGCGCGTCGCTGCCGTTGCTGCTGCTGTTCAGCGTCGGCGAGCAGCCGCTCGGCGAGGTGCTGACGACGCCCGTCATCACGCAGGAGATCGCCCGCAGCGTGGTCGGCACGCTCGGCCTGATCGCCGCCGTGCCGATCACCACGGCGCTGGCCGCGCTGGTCTCCAGCCGCCGCGACCCGCACGAGCACGACGAGCCGCCCGGCGACCCGCACGACCACCCGCCCGCGCCCGGCCACGCGCCGCCGCCCTCACGGGCACGGCACCGCCGGGCGGCGGATCAGAGCGCCTCCGCGCTCCCGCCGACGCGCAGCTTGCGCCGGGCGCGCTCGTAGAAGGTGGTGCCGAGCCGCACCACCTTGGCCGCGCCGGGCACCGCCGACACCGTGACGCCGTCACCCGGGCACAGGTGGCCCACCACCGCGCCGTCGAGCTCGACGGCCAGCCGCCCGCTGGAGGGCAGCACCTCCAGCGTGACCTCCTCGTCGGCGGGCAGCACGAGCGCCCGGTTGAACGCCGAGTGCGCCGCCGCCGGCACCACCAGCACGGCCTCCACCCGGGGCGAGACCACCGGCCCGCCGGCCGAGAAGCTGTAGGCGGTCGAGCCGGTGGAGGTCGCCACGATCACCGCGTCGGCGGTGTAGCTGACGAACGGGTGACCCGACGGCTTGACCGTGACCGCCGCCAGCCCCTCCCCCGGGATGCGGGCCAGCGCGATGTCGTTGAACGCGGTCAGCTCCGGCTCCCCCGCCAGCCGGGTGCGGATCGCCATGCGCGGCTCGACCGAGTAGTGGTGGCCGTCGATGGCCGACAGCGTCGCGGCCAGCTCGGCCACGTCGATCTCGGCCAGGAAGCCCAGCCGCCCCAGGTTCACCCCCAGCACCGGGGTGTCCCGCCCGGCGATGAGCCGCATGGTGCGCAGCATCGTGCCGTCGCCGCCGAGGCTCACCAGCAGGTCGGACCGCCCGGCCAGCGTCGCCGCGTCGACCGCGACCGCGCTGCAGTCGATCCGCCCCACCTCGTCGGGCAGCCCGAGCACGGTGGCGTCACGCGCGCCCGCCCAGCGCAGGATGGTGTCGATCGCCTGCTTGGAGTCGCGCCTGGGGTGCAGCACCAGCCCGACCGTCCCGACCATGCCCATGGGGCAAGCCTAGAGCCCGGCCTCCGGCCGCCCGCGGCGAGGCACCCGAGGGCGGCGGGGCCGTCACCGGATCGGGCCGCGTACGGGGGAATCCGTGCGGTTCGCCCCCGGGCGGGCCCGGTAAAGGTGGCGCTGAGAGGTGCGCCGCCCGTGGTAGTGTTTTCCCCGCAAGGCCACGCAGGACCGGCACAAAAGGTTCAGCTCAGCGGCCTGGCGGGACGTAGCGCAGCTTGGTAGCGCACCTGACTGGGGGTCAGGGGGTCGCAGGTTCAAATCCTGTCGTCCCGACGCATTTCTCACCCGATCATCGCCTGGCGATGATCGGGTGATTCCATGTCCGGGGAGGTGCCGGGTGGGGCGCAGGCCGACGATCGACCGGGCGGAGCTGGCCAGGCTCGTCGCCGAAGGGCTGAGCGTGCAGGAGCTGGCCGCCCGCTTCGGGGTGAGCGAGTCCGGGGTGCTCCAGGCCAAACGGGCCGCCGGGCTGGCCAAGCCGATGCTCGACCACAGCGCCGCGCTGCCGTGGAAGCTGGCCCGCGCGCACGCCCAGTCGGGCCCCGCCACCAACCTGCGCAACCTGTCGGCCGCCGCGCAGGGCAGGCCGCCGGCGGCCGAACGGCTCAACACGGCGCTGCGCTGGGCGCGCAGGCTCGTCGACGCCGGGCTGGACGTGACCTACGACCCGGCCGCCGGGTTCGCGGAGACCCCGGCCGCCCCTGAGGGCTCACACGTCGCATCGGTGCTGGCAGCGGCCCTGGAGGGCCTCGAAGAGCGCTGACATACGGGTTTCGCGAGCCCGTTCGAGGGCAGTCGCCGGTCCCCGACAAAAGACCGGAGGCGAACATCATGTCCACCTGGATCTGGGTGGCCGTCGTCGTGCTCGCGGTCGTGGCGCTCGCCGCGGTGGCCTATGTCGCGCTGCAGCAGCAGCGCCGGGGCCGGCTCCGCGAGCGCTTCGGCCCCGAATACGAGCGCATGATGGCCGAGCACGACAACAAACGGGACGTCGAGCAGGAGCTGCTCGCCCGTGAGCAGCGGCACGCCGAGCTCGACATCCGGCCGCTGCCGGAGGAGTCCCGCGAGACCTACGCGACGCGCTGGACGGAGGTCCAGGAGCGCTTCGTCGACGCCCCCGGCTTCGCCGTGACGGAGGCTGACCAGCTCGTCACCGCCGTCATGGCCGAGCGCGGCTACCCGACGGAGAACTTCGAGCAGCGGCTGTCCGATCTGTCGGTCGGGCACGCGGCGACGCTCGACCACTACCGCAAGGCGCACGAGATCAGCGGGCGGGCGGCCCGCAAGGAGGCGTCCACCGAGGAGCTGCGGCAGGCGATGGTGCACTACCGCTCGCTCTTCGAGGAGCTGCTTCACGAGACATCCCGAGGACGGTGACGACAGATGAACCGCGATGAGCTGAAGGTGCCGTCGCAGCGGGCCGACCGGCCCGGCGACGACCGCTCCCCCACGGATCACGAGACCCACGACCGCGACACGCACGACCGTGACCCTCTCGGCCACGACCCGCTCGACCGGGACGCCGATGGCCGCGCGGACCAGGGGGCGGACGTGCTCGCCGACGAGCCGTACCGCGACCCGTACGCCAGGACCGGCGAGGACATGATCGCCGACCCGGATCCGGCGCATCGGCCGGAGGACGTCCACGTGGCCGGGCCCGTCCCCGAGACGGAGCCCGCCCGCCGGACGCCCGACCGGCCCGAGCACGAGACGCCCGCGCACAGCACACCCGGACACCAGACGCCCGGGCACGAGACGCCCGATCACGACCGGCCCGGGCACGAGCGGGTGCCGGGCCACGAGGGGACGCCCGAGCCGGTGCCCGCGACCGCGGTGGCCGGCGAGCCGCCCGCGCACGCGGCCCCGCAGGAGCGGGCCCTGTTCGACCAGGACCCCGCCGAGGTGCAGGCGCGCTGGCGCGACCTGCAGACGGCGTTCGTCGACGACCCCGGAGAGGCGGTCCAGCGGGCCGACGGGCTGGTCGGCGAGGTCGTCGAGACGCTGACGAGCACGCTCAACGCCCGCACCGGCGAGCTGCGCGAGCGCTGGAAGGGCGCCGGCGACGGCGACACCGAACAGCTCCGGCTGGCGCTGCGCGAGTACCGCGGCATGCTGGAGCAGCTGCTCGCCCTGACCGGCTCCGGATCGAGGTGAGGTGACATGCTCGCCATCGTCGCGGCCATCGTCTTCGGCCTCGGATTCCTGCTCGACCTGCTGAACGCCCGCATCGCCGCGGGCATCTCCGGCACCACGTTCATGCTGCTCGGACTGACGCTGCTGGCGCTGCACCAGGCCGGCATCGGCACCGCGAGCATCAAGAGCTACGGCGGCTGGCGCGGCGGACGCACCCGCCGGTGACCTGCGCGCACACCGCGCCCGGCGTGCTCGAAGGCGAGCACGCCGGGCGCGCCGGACGCGTCAGTTCTTGCCCGGGAAGCGCATGATGACCGTGCTTCCCCCGCTCCCGATCCGCAGCGTGAGATCGCTGGACAGCAGCCGGGCCACCCACAGCCCCATGCCGCCCACCGCGCCGGGCATCGGGCCGGGCTTCCACGAGCCGTCGTCGTGCACCTCGACGACCAGGTCGCCGCTGTCGGGCCAGGCACGCACGTGCGCGTGGTCGTCGCCGTGGGTCACCGCGTTGGTGGCGACCTCGTTCACGGCGATGACCACGTCGTTGACGGCCTCGTCGGGCATGCCGAAGCCACGGGCCTCGGACTCGGCGAACTCCCGGACCCGCGGCAGGTCCGCGAGCCGGAACGGCAGCTTGCGCACGGGCGCACCGGGTGGCGGGCCCGTGGAGCCCGCCCGAGGATCTGTGTCCTCCGTCATCACCCGGTGACCGCCTTCTCAACCGACCAGCAGCTCTGCGCGGAGCTGGTCGAGTACCTTACGCAGAATCCTGGACACGTGCATCTGCGATATGCCGAACTCCGCCGCGATCTCGGCCTGCGTCATGTTGCCGAAGAACCGCAGCAGGAGGATGTGCTTCTCCCGCGAGGGGAGCGCGTCGATGAGCGGTTTGACGGCCTCCCGGTCGACCATCGTGCTCAGCGTGTCGTCGTCCTCGGGGATGACGTCCCCGAGCGAGGCGGCGTCGTCGTCGGTGCCCAGCGGCGCGTCCAGCGACAGCGTGCTGTAGGCGGCGGAGGCGTCGAGCGTGAGCAGCACGTCCTCCTCCGAGATGTTCATCTTCGCCGCCAGCTCGGCCACGGTCGGCGAGCGGCCGAGGTCCTGGCTGAGGTCGGCGACGAGCCGGTTCAGCTCGGAACGGCGCTCCTGGTAGAGGCGCGGCACCCGGATGGCCCAGGTGCGGTCGCGGAAGTGGCGCTTGACCTCACCGGTCATGGTCACCACCGCGTAGCCCCTGAAGGCGTGGCCGAGGGTCGGGTCGAAACCGTTGACCGCCTTCATGAGGCCAACGTACGCGGCCTGGAGCAGGTCCTCCAGCGGTTCGCCCCGATAACGGTAGCGCCGGGCGATTTCCATGGCGAGCGGCCGGTGCATCTCCACGATGCGCTCGCGCAGCCGTTCCCGCAGACCGTCGGGGGTGTCTTCGCGGACCATCTCGGCCAGGAGTTCTTCCGCGGTCATGTCTTCGAGGACGAGGTCCTGCACAGCCATGGCTGCTCCTCATATGGGTTGCAGGCGCCCTCCGCAACGGGAAAAAGCCCATGCAGAGGCACGCCTCGCTCGTTCGAGACGGAAGCCCTCTGCTGGACTTCGGACTCCAGTATCCCCCACTCCGGTGGAAGTATTCCTCTCCACTTGAGTGACAGTAAAGTTGCCCCGTGACAATGCCCGAAAACGGCAGCGGGTCCGTCGCGGCCCTCAGCCTGACATCGTCGACCGTGGACGACATCGCGGTCATCAAGGTCGACGGTGTCCTCGACGCCACCACCCGCGAGCAGTTCGCCGACTACCTGGCGCTCGCCGGCCCGGACCTCATCCTGGACCTCGGCGGGGTGACGTTCATGGACTCGCGGGCGCTCGGGCTGATCGTCCACCACTGGCAGACGAGCCTCGGCGCGGGCGCGAAGTTCGCCCTCATCGGGGTCGAATACTCCAAGTCCAAGGTGATGTGGATCACCGGGCTGGCCCAGCGCCTGCCCATCTACGACACGCTCGACGAAGCGCTGGCGGCGATCGGCTAGCGGCGGTTCTTGCGCTGGTGTTCCTCGACCAGGAGCCGGGCCAGGTCGGCCACCTTGACCTGGTGGTGCTGGGAGATCCGGCGCAGCTCCTCGAAGGCCGCCTCGGCGGTGCAGCCGCTGGTCTGCATGATGATGCCCTTGGCCTGATCGATGAGCGCCCGGCCGGCCAGAGCCTCCTGGAGCTGCGCGGCGTCGGTGCGCACCTCCTCGAAGTCCCACATGTTGGCCAGGGCCACGCCGACCTGCTCGGTCAGCATGTCGGCCAGGGCGTGCGAGCCCTGCGGGGAGAACGCGCCGCGCCGTACCGAGTACAGGCCCACGACCAGCAGGGCCGGCGGGATGTGGATGGGGACGGCGAGCACCGAACGGACGCCGCTGCGGGTGGCGAGCGCCGCGTAACGCGGCCAGCGGGTGTCGGTGAGCACGTCTCCGACGGCGATGCGGGCGCCGGTCTTCCTGGCCTCGGTCGACGGGCCCTCGCCGAGCGCGCGCTCCCCCTCGACGAGCATGATGAGCTCGCTGTGCGAACCCGACACCAGGACGCGGTGCTCGTGCCAGTGCTCGGCCGAGCCGCCCGAGCAGCCGGGCACGCCGTCGGCCAGCGCGGTCGTAAGGCCGCGCAGCACGCTCTCGGTCGAGGTGTCCTCACCGAGCCTGCCCAGTGCCGCCAGGTTGCGGGCGAGCCCGGGAGTGATCATCACGGTCGATTCCATAGCTATTCTGCCCCTACCCCTTATGGCTGCCATTATCCCGTGTGGCGTAGCGTCGGAGGATGACCATGCCGGACCTCGAACACGCCCTCGACGCACTGGCCGGGCGTGTCTCGTCGTTGCGGGAGGCGCGTGCGGCCTACCCCGCCGACCTCGCGCCGACGCTCGACGCCGCGCTGGCGGAGCTCGACACCGCCGCCGAGCTGCTGGCCGAGGCCCGCGAGCAGTTGCGCCGGTCGCCGAAGCGGGCGGCGGGCAAGAAGGACGGCTCCCAGCGGGAGCTGAAGCTGCTGCGCCAGGTGTTCCGGGCGTTCCCCGTGCCGGTCGTCGTGCTCGACGGCGGCGGCGTGGTCCGGCGGATCAACCCGGAGACCTCCCGGGTGCTGGGCAGCCCCGACGGCTACCTGGTGGGACGCTCGTTCCCGCTGCTGGTGGACGTGTCGCGGCGGGCGGCGTTCCGCTCGCACCTGACGGCGGTGCTGCGGACCGGGCAGCCGGCGGCGTTCGAGACGCGGCTGGCCCACCAGGGCCGTACGCACACGGTGCAGCTCGCGCTGACCCGGCTGACGATGCCCGGCGAGCCGCAGCAGATGGTGGCCGTGGTGGCGCTGCCGACGGAGACGCAGCTGCCTGAGCCGGGGACCGGCGGGCCGCAGGACTCCGACGGCGCGCTGCTGCTGGCGGCGGCCCGGCGGCAGGACCTGCTGGCCAGGATGGCGGCGCTGCTGCTGGACGAGGAGGCGATGCGCCAGCCGGTGGCGCTGCCTCGGGCGACGCGGCTGCTGGCCGCCGGGTGGGCCGACTGGGTGGTGGCCGACCAGCTGCGTGACGGGCTGCCGCGCCGCTCGGCGGTCGTGGCGCCGAAGAACGTGCCGCTCGGCGGCCTGGTCCGCCAGGTGGAGGCGAGCGACCCGGCGGGCGCGCAGGTGGTGGCGCAGGTGCTGGAGCGCGGCTCGGGCGTGGTGCACGAGATGGTCGACGACGAGACGCTGCTCGGCTTCTGCCCGGACGGGCCGCTGCTGACGGCGATGGGCGCGGGCTCGCTGCTGTGCGTGCCGATCGGGGCCGGTGACGGGGCGCTGACGCTGGTGCGGGGGCACGACCGGCCGCCGTTCACGCTGGCCGACCTGAGCGTGATGGAGGAGGTCGGGGTGCAGCTCGGGCTGGCGCTCCGCGCTCAGACGAGCTTCCAGAGCCGGTCGCGGGCCGCCGACGCGCTGTCGGCGAGCGTGGCCCCGCGCAGCCTGCCGGACGTGCCCGGCTACGAGGCGGCGGCGATCTACCATCCGGGCTCGTCGGTGGGCGCCGAGTTCTACGACGTGTTCCCGATGGCGGGCGGCTGGGGCTTCGCGATGGGCGGCGCGGCCGGCAAGGGCGAGGAGGCCGCCTCGGTCAGCGCGATGGTACGCGGCGGGCTGCGGGTGCTCGGCACCTGGGAGTCCGACCCGGACGCGGTGGTGCGCAAGGTGAACGAGGCGCTGGTGGAGCAGGGCACCGGTATGTTCGTCATGGCCGTGGCCGGGCTCGTCAAGGGGCGGCGGATCCGCATGTCGTCGGCCGGGCACCACCCGGCGGCGCTGGTGCAGCCCGACGGGCACGTGCGCTTCGCGGCGGGCGGCGGGGTGCCGCTCGGCATCGCGCCGGAGGCGGAGACCAGCACCGAGGAGATCACACTGGCGGCCGGGGAGACGCTGGTGCTGTATTCGGAGGGCCTCATCTCCTCCAGGAACGAGGTGGGCGAGCCCTACGGCGAGGAGCGGCTGGCCGACGTGCTGGGCAGATCCGCAGGTCAGGCTCCTTCGACGGTGGTCAAGGCGATCGAGGCCGACCGCAACGCCTTCTCCGGCGGGCAGGTGTGGGACGAGATCGTGATCCTCGCGCTCCGCGGCGTGTGATCACCTGACTCATGAGGCATGGTTTGCGATTCGCGGGAAAGTGGGTATGGTCGTCCGTAGTTAGATCGTGCCTAAGACGCAGGCACACCTTGAAGGCTTTTTCACGCTGAGGTGTGCCATGAATATCGCGATCGTCGCTTCCGGCTCGGGCAGCAAGCGCCACCACATCCTCTCCGTGGCGCGCGAACTCGGCCGCGACCACCACGTCACCATTTACTCCCGCCGCGAGAGCGCCGACGGCAAGCCCAGGACGCGGGTGGCCCCGGGCGTCACGGTGGAGTACATCGACGTGGGCCCGGCCCGCAGCCTGACCCCCGATGACGTCGCCCCCTACCTGAACGACGTGGGCGGCTATCTGATGCGCCGCTGGCAGCAGGAGCGGCCGGACGTGATCCACGCGCACTCGTGGACCTGCGGCCTGGCCGCCGTCTCCGGCGCCAAGGGCTTGGACGTGCCCGTCACGCACACCTTCCACACCGTCGACCCCGCGCACGTGAAGCTGGAGCGGGCGCTGGGCCGCCGGGCCAACGCGGTCATCGCGGGCTCGGGCGACGAGGAGTCGGCGCTGATCCGCATCGGCGTCCCCCGCACCAGCATCGCGATCGTCCCCTACGGCGTCGACACCGAGCGCTTCCACCGCCAGGGCATGGCCGTCTCGCGCGGCACCCGCAAGCGGCTGCTGCACGTCGGCCCGCTCTCCCCCGACCGGGGCGCGCACACGATCGTGCGGGCGCTGCCGGGGCTGGCGGACGTGGAGCTCGTGGTGGCCGGCGGCCCCGCCCCCGAGGACCTCGGCGACGACAGGGACGCGCGGCGGCTGCGCGCCCTGGCCGAGCAGCTCGGCGTGGCCGACCGGGTGACGCTGCTGGGCCAGGTGAAGCGGGCGGCGGTGCCCAAGCTGATGCGCGGCGCGGACGCCGTCGTGTCGGTGCCGCGCGAGACGACGAGCGGCATCGTCGCGCTGGAGGCGATGGCCTGCGGCGTGCCGGTGATCGCCTCGGCCGTGGGCGCGCACCTGGACTCCGTGATCGACGGCGTCACCGGGCTGCTGGTGCCGCCGGACCGGCCCGCCAGGACCGCGCGGCTGGCCAGGGAGCTGCTGACCGACCCGACGCTGCGCACCGCGCTCGGCTACGCCGGCGCGGACCGGGCGCGCTCGCGCTACTCGTGGGAGCGGGTCAGCCAGGAGCTGCTGCGGGTGTACGAGGCGGCCTGCGCCTAGAACCCCCCTATATCGTCATCCCATGCTGATCCACCCTTGGGATGCCGGTTCCGGCGAGCAGTCGCTCGCCTATCTCCGGGAGAACGCGTTCGGGCACCTCATCGCCTCGGGCAGGGGGCGTGAGGTGCCCGTCGTCGTGCCCACCCAGTTCCTGCTCGTGGACGAGCACACGATCTGGCTGCACCTGGCCAGGCCGAACCCGATCTGGGCGGCCGTCGAGGAGAACCCGAAGGTGCTGCTGTCGGTCGCCGGGCCGTGGTCGTACATCCCGGGGTCCTGGCGGGCCGAGCCCGGCACGGACCCGTCGCTGGGCGTGCCGACCACCTACTACTCCTCGGTCCAGGTGACCTGCCGGGCCGAGATCGTCGCCGACGCGGCGGGCAAGCTGGAGATCCTGCGCGCCCAGCTCGGCGACCTGGAGCCGGGCCACGGCGACCCGGCGGAGATGCCCCGGCTGCTGTCCGGCCTCCAGGGGCTGCGGCTGGCGGTGGAGGAGATCCGCGGCAAGTTCAAGTACGACGGCCACAAGGACGCGGCGCTGCGCGGCCAGGTCGCCAAGGGCCTGGCCGGCCGGGGCGGCCCCGGCGACGAGAACGCCCTGCGCCACCTGGCCTGAGCCCGCCGGCCCGCCCTACGCGCGCAGCCGGGCGGCCTTCAGCCCCAGGTGGACGGTGAGCCGGTCGTCGCCGTCGGTCAGGTCGCGGTGCGTCAGCCGTTCGGCCTTGCCCAGCCGGTAGTAGAGCGTCTGGCGGTGGATGCCGAGCGCGGCGGCGGCCTTCTGGGCGTGGCCGCCCAGGTCCAGGTACGTCTCGACGGTCTGGGCCAGCTCGGGGTCCAGCACGGCGACCTCGCCGGCGAGCTCGCGCAGGTCGCCCTGGCCGAGCCTGGCCAGCAGCCGGTGCGCGCCCAGGTCCTCCCAGCGGGCGACGGGCGCGAAGCGCGGGAAGTGCTCAGCGACGCGCAGCGCGTGGCGGGCCTCGCGCCAGCTCTGCCAGGCGTCGGCCGGATCGGCGCGGGTGCCGCCGACGCCCGCCGCGGTCCCGTACGCGCCGAGGACGGTCTGCGCGACCTCGGCGGCCAGGTGCGCCGGGGCGAGCAGCGCCACCGGAGAGCCGGCGCGGGCGAGCACGCCGCGCGGCAGCGTCCACAGGGCGGCCACGCGCTCCGGCGACTCGCGCACCGCGATCGCGGTCACCGGTCCCGGCATCTCGATGGAGGCGCCGGCGCGCTCCTCCGGGTCGTCCGACAGCAGCGCGCGCAGCCCGTAGCCGAGGTCGCGGCGGCTCCTGGCCTCCTGGGCGAGCGCGGCGGCGGCGCGGGCGACCAGCGGCGCCACCCGGTCCAGGGCGGCGTCGGTGAGGCTGCCGGAGTCGAGCAGCCACAGGTAGCCGTAGACGACCTCGCCGTGACGCAGCGGCCAGCACACGCGGGCCAGCACGCCCAGGTCGGCGTCGGCCGGGATGCGGACCCGGCCGTGCGCGCGGGCGATGCCGTAGCGTTCGAAGTAGTCGCGCACCTCGCCGGTGGCGCGGCGGCGCAGGATCGACTCCTGGCGGACGGTGTCGATGTCGCCGTGCTGCGCGCCGTAGGCGAGCAGCCGGAACGAGCGGTCCTCCAGCGTGGCCGACGCGCCGAGCAGGCCCGCGACCTCGTCGACGATCTCCTGCAGATCCGTGGTGTTGTGCATTTGTATGACAGCCTGCCACACCCGCCGTTACGCCCGTTCATGGCCCCGTTTGAGCTGCGGTTTTAGGCTGGAAGCATGTTGGGTCAACTGCTGCTCGCCACATCCCGGAGCGCGCTCGTGCGCCGCTCCGTGTCAGGCTTCCCGCTCACGCGCAAGGTGGTCGACCGCTTCGTCGCCGGCGAGACGGTCCAGGAGGCCCGCGACGCGATCGAACGACTGCGCGACACCGGGCTCGCGGTGACCGTCGACCATCTCGGCGAGGAGACCCGCGACGCCGGCGCCGCCGCCGCCACCGCGAAGGCGTACATCACGCTGCTGGAGCAGCTGCGCCCGCTGGAGCTGGGCCGCCGCGGCGAGGTGTCGGTCAAGCTGTCGGCCGTCGGCCAGGAGCTCGACGACGCGATGGCGCTGGAGCACGCGCGCGAGATCTGCGCCGCCGCCGACGCCATCGGCGCCACCGTCACGCTCGACATGGAGGACCACACCACGGTCGACTCCACGCTCGGCATCCTGCGCGCGCTGCGCGAGGACTACCCGTCGACCGGCGTGGCCATCCAGGCGTACCTGTTCCGCAGTGAGGACGACTGCCGCGCGCTGTCCGGCGAGGGCTCGCGCGTCCGGCTGGTCAAGGGCGCCTACCGGGAGCCCGCCTCCGTCGCCCACCAGGGCAAGTCCGCCGTGGACAAGGCGTACGTGCGATGCCTGCGCATCCTCATGGCGGGGAAGGGGTACCCCATGGTGGCCACCCACGACGACCGCCTGATCTCCATCACCGAGCTGCTCGCCGACCGGTTCGGGCGCTCCAGGGGCGACTACGAGTATCAGATGCTGTACGGGATCCGCACCGACCGGCAGGAGGCCCTGGCCGGGGCCGGTCACACGATGCGCGTCTACGTCCCCTACGGCGACGACTGGTACGGCTACTTCATGCGCCGGCTGGCCGAGCGCCCCGCCAATGTCGCCTTCTTCCTTCGTGCCCTTGGGGGTAAGTGAACATGGATGCCATCAGCAACGTGCCCGTTCCCGCCAACGAGCGGGTCTACGGCTACGCGCCGGGCAGCGCCGAGCGCACCGCCCTGGAGAACCGGATCAAGGAGCTGGCCGGCGCCTCGATCGACCTGACGATGACGATCGACGGCGAGCAGCGGCTCGGCGGCGGCGCGCCCATCGACGTGGTGCAGCCGCACAACAAGACCGCCGTCCTGGGGCGTACCAACGACGCTACGGCCCAGGACGTGCAGGACGCGATCGGGAGCGCGCTGCGGGCGGCCCCCGCCTGGCGGGCGCTCTCCTTCGACGAGCGGGCGGCGATCTTCCTCAAGGCCGCCGACCTGCTGGCGGGGCCGTGGCGGGCGACGCTCAACGCGGCGACGATGCTCGGCCAGTCGAAGTCGGTGCAGCAGGCGGAGATCGACGCCGCCTGTGAGCTGATCGACTTCCTGCGCTTCAACGTCTCCTACGCCCGTCAGCTCTACTCCGACCAGCCGATCTCCTCGCCGGGCGTGTGGAACCGGATGGAGTACCGGCCGCTCGAGGGCTTCGTGCTGGCGATCACGCCGTTCAACTTCACCGCCATCGCCGGCAACCTGCCGACGTCGGCCGCGCTCATGGGCAACGTCGTGGTGTGGAAGCCGTCGCCGACACAGCAGTTCGCGGCGCACTTCACCATGCGCCTGCTGGAGGCGGCCGGACTGCCTCCCGGCGTCATCAACCTGGTGACGGGCAACGGCCAGGCGATCTCCGAGGTGGCGCTGACGCATCCGGAGCTCGCGGGCATCCACTTCACCGGCTCGACGGCGACCTTCCAGCACCTGTGGGGCACGGTGGGCGCCAACATCGCCGGCTACCGGAGCTACCCGCGCCTCGTCGGCGAGACCGGCGGCAAGGACTTCGTGCTGGCCCACCCGTCGGCCGACCCGGGCGTGCTCGCCACGGCCCTGGTCCGGGGCGCGTTCGAGTACCAGGGGCAGAAGTGCTCGGCGGCCTCGCGGGCGTACGTGCCGCGCTCGGTGTGGAGCCGGATGCGCGACGACCTCGTGGGCGTGGCCGAGTCGCTGACCGTGGGCGACGTGACGGCCGACCTGTCGACGTTCATGGGCGCGGTCATCGACGAGCGGGCCTTCGCCAAGCACAAGGAGGCCATCGACCGGGCGCGCGCCGCGTCGAACATCGACGTGCTGACGGGCTCGTACGACGACTCCGCCGGATATTTCGTGAAGCCGACCATCCTGGAGTGCGCGGACCCGGCCGACGAGATCTTCGTCAAGGAGTACTTCGGCCCGATCCTGGGCGTGCACGTCTACGACGACGCCGACTTCGACGCCGTCCTGGACCAGATGGAGGGCATCGCCCCGTACGCGCTGACCGGGTCGATCATCGCCCAGGACCGCTACGCGATCGCCTCGGCGTCGGAGCGGCTGCGCTTCGCGGCCGGCAACTTCTACGTCAACGACAAGCCGACCGGCGCCGTGGTCGGGCAGCAGCCGTTCGGCGGCGCCCGCGCCTCCGGCACCAACGACAAGGCGGGCTCGATCTTCAACCTGATCCGGTGGGTGAACTCCCGCACGATCAAGGAGACGTTCGTGCCGCCGACGGATCACCGCTACCCGCACATGGGCTGATCCCCGCGAGCAGCGCCCCCGGTTCCAGCAGGAGCCGGGGGCGTTTTCAACGCTGTGCTCCGTAATCGTGCCGATCTTCCGGCGTTCCCCTGTGCCCTCCTCCGCGCCGCCCTCCCCAGCACCGTCCTCCCCCCGTGCAGGCGTGCGGGACCGTAGAGGCGCTGATCCACGTCGACCTCGGCGCACTGCCGTGCACCACCGCCGGGGACGCCGGCCTCGGGCTGCCCGCCTCCGTCGGGTGACGGGGCGACGGCTCCACAGGCGACCTGGCCTGGTGAGGACCCGGCTCACCGGGCCGCGCGGAAACTGTCGGCGGGGCCCGTTACCGTCCGCGACATGGATCACTGGGGCGAGGTCAGGAAGCTGATCGAGGCGCGGCGGCCCGACCGGGTCGCCGAGAAGGTCGCGGCGCTCGACGGCGCGGCTCGCCAGGACGTGGCAGCGCGGCTGCCGGGGCTGCTGAAGGAGCTGCGCGGCCGGTTCGACCGCTGGGACGACGGCCTGATCGGCTACGCGGCGGCGCTGCGCGTGGCGGGCGCGGCCACGATCGGCGGCGCGGCGGCCGTGGCGGCCTGGCTGCTCCGGCGCGACTTCACGCCCCGGTGGGGCCGCGCGGAGCCCGGCACGCGCCTGGTCCTGGCGGTGCTCGCCGACCGGCCGGCCGCCTGGCGGGCCGACCTGGCCGAGCGCCTGGCGCTGCGCGTGCGCGCCGGTGACGAGGCCGGCGCCGCGCTCGCCCTCGCCGTGCTGGGCGAGACCGGCATCGAGCCGCCGCACCACGATCCGCTGGTCGTCGCCTGGGTGACGCGCGGGGCTGGCGGCCTGGCGGACGACCCGCTGCTCGACCACCTGCTGCCGCGCCTGTTCGAGGCCACGGGCGTGGGCCGGGCGCTCCAGTGGGACAGCACGCCCGGCGCGGGCTGGCTGGGCGCCCTAACGGCGCTGGCCGAGGCCGGGCGGATCAAGCGCGAGGCGCTGATCGAGGGCTGCGTGCGCCGGTTCCTGCTCGGCGGCTCGGCCGTCGACCTGCGGTTCTTCGTCCGCCTGCACGAGGCGCTCGACCCGGCACCCGCCGAGACGGCCCCGCACGCCCGCGACTACCGGTGCCTGCTGGCGTCCGCGCCCGGCCCGGTCGCCGAGCTGGCGATGAAGCGGCTGCGCCGGGTCACCGGCCTGTCCGCCGACGACCTGGGCGAGGCGTGGGAGTCGCTGCTGTTCAGGGCGGAGCGCAAGCTGGTGCGCGGCGGGCTGTCGTGGCTCGAACGCTCGGTCCGTCAGGAGCCGTCGCTGGCCGCCGTGGCCGCCGCGCCGCTGGCCCGCGCGTTCGCCGCCGACTCCGCCGAGCTGCGGGACAAGGCCGTCGAGCTCGTCCTGGCCTGCGCGGGCGGCATGGACGAGGAGGGGCGCGCCGCCGTCCGCGAGGCGGTCGGGCTGCTGCCCGCCGGCCTCGGGCGGCAGGTGGCCGAGGCCGTGGGCGGTGGGGAGGTGGCGGAGGCCGAGCCCGTGTTCACGCCGCCGCCGCTGCCGTCCGCGCCCGCGCGCTCCCAGGAGGCCGAGCCCCCGATCGAGACGGTGGAGGAGCTCGGGCGGCTGCTCATGGCGGGCGCGCCGCGGTCCTGGCAGGCGTGGGAGCGGCTGCTCGCCGGGTTCGTCACGCTCGCCTATCACGACCGCGCGGGCGTGGCGGCGGAGATGTATCCCCGCCTCTTCTCCTCGTCCGTGGACGACTACCGCTCGGGCGAGTGGACGCGGCCCGGCCAGTGGCTGCTCGGCGCCGCCCGCTCCCTCTCGGGCACCGCCCCGGCGCGGGGCGTCTGGCAGGCCTTCCTGCCGCGGCGGGTCGCCGTGCCGCACCTGCTGCTGCTCCACCGGGGCGCCGAGGTGCTGCGGGCCGTCGAGGACGACACGCTGCCGCCGCTGCTGCTGGCCACGCCGACGCACACCACCGGGCACGTGGCGGCGGCCGAGCTGGTCCGCCGCATGGAGGTGCTGGAGGCGGCCGGAGCCCGGCCGCCGGCCGCCGACCTGCAGCAGGCGCTGCTGCGCCTGCCCCGGACCCCCGACCCGGACGCGGCGGAGCGGGCGTCCCGCCTGACGTCGGCCGCCGGCCGGGTGGTAGCCGCGTGGACCTGCCCGGAGGCCGAGGTCGGGCTGGCGTGGGAGTGCGGCAGCGCGAGCGGCGACCACGACTGCCACCGGCGCCACGGCCACACCCTGCGCCCGGTGGTCTCGATCGACGCGACCGCCACGGGGCTCCCGCTGGTCGACGCGATGCTCAGCCTCCCCTGGCCGCACTCGCAGGCCGAGCACTGCGCCTGGTGGCCCTCGACGCTGCCCTCGCACCGCGAGGTCGCCGCCGCCCACCTCATGCCGCACCTGCTCACCCGGGGCTGGGGGCCGCTCCACGTCGGGGCGGAGCAGGCCCGGCAGCTCGCCCGGGCCGAGGGGCCCGCCGGGGAGGCGTGCGCGGCGGTGCTGGCCCGCGTCCTGGGCGACCCGGAGCTGCCCGAGTCCGTCGGCGTGCTGCTGGAGGCGGCCGCGCGGGACGAGCTGCCCGCCGCCGGGATCGGCCGCCAGGCCGGGCTCATGGCGGCCCAGGGCACGATCCGGCTGACCGACCTGACCGCCGCGCTCGACGCCGCCGCCTCGCAGGGCGCGCACGCGCACGTGTGGCGGATCGCCGCCGCCGCGCTGCCCCTGCTGCTGCCCAGGCCGGGCGAGCGCCCGCGCCACGGCCTGGCCGCGTTCGTGGCGCTCGCCGGCGCCGCCGCCGGCTGGTCCGGCGCTCGCGGCGAGATCCCCGAGGTACGCGACCTGGCGGCCCGCAAGGGCGCCGGCGACCTGCTCCGCGAGATCCGCGCCCTGCACGACCGGCTCACCGCCCAGGAAGGATGACCATGAGAACGAAGCGGATCCGGGGCCGGAGGCACACCCGCTACGACGAGGGGCACGACCTGTGCCTGACGATCGGCGAGATGGCCCGCGCCGCCGCCGCGCCCGGCTGGTCGCGGCTGGCCGTCCACCACGCCCAGGTCGGCGCGCACGCGCGGACCCGGCTCACGTGCGACGGGCGGGAGCTGGCCGCCGAGGGCCTGAACGAGCCGTTCCGGCGGCTGCGCGAGCTGTCCTACCGGGCGGGCGACGGCACCTGGTTCACCTGCGAGCTGGAATACACGCCCGGCAGCCGGGCCTACCACGGCCGCGTCGACGCCGCCGGGCCACCGTTCGCCGACGTGCCGCCCGCCGCCGCGCTGGTGGAGCTGACCGCGTTCCCCCGCGCGGAGCCGCCCGGGTGGCTGCTGGACGCGCTGCCGACGGCCGCGCCGCTCGGGCTGCCCGTCACCTACGGCGAGCGCTACGACCGGCTCCACAGCCACCGAGGCGGGCAGGAGCCCGGGCCCCTGCTGCCGATCGGCGGGGAGCTGGCCTACCGGCCGCCGTCAGCCCTGACCGCGCGCGTGTTGGAGCACCGGCAGAGGGTGGGCGAGCACCTGCTCTACCTGGGCGAGCGCGACGGCGACCGGAAGGCCGGGCATCTGCTGGTGCTGCGGCGCGGCGCCGAGTGGTTCGTGAGCCGCGCCGACCAAGACACGACCGGCGACGGGGTCCGCGCCATCACGCTGGACGGCGCCGTCCTCCGGCTGGAGCTGACCCCCGAGGCCGCCGACGACCTGGGCACGGAGGCCGGCTACGAGGTCCTGCTCGACCTGCCGCCCGCCACGGTCGACGAGCTGCGCACCGTGCTGCCCGGCGTCCTGCGGCCCGTCAGGGACCACCCGGAGCTGACCGGCTTCTGACCGCTCCCCCCCGGGCACGGCCGCTCCCCGGGGACGGGCGGCTACGGGCGGCGGTCGCCCGGGGTGACGACGCCCGACTCGTAGGCCAGGACCACCGCCTGCACCCGGTCGCGCAGCCCGAACTTCGTCAGGATGCGGCCGACGTGCGTCTTGACCGTGGCCTCCGACAGGAACAGCTCGGCGCCGATCTCCGCGTTGGAGGCACCCCTGGCCAGGCCGAGGAAGACCTCGCGCTCCCGCTGCGTGAGGGCGCCCAGCAGGGCGTCGGGGTCGCCGCCGCCCGGGGCGACCAGCCTGCCGACGAGGCGCCGGGTCGTGGCGGGCGCGATGATCGCGTCGCCCCGGTGCACGTGCCGGATGGCCGCGATGATCTCCTCGCCGGGGGCGTCCTTCAGCATGAACCCGCTCGCGCCCGCCCGCAGCGCGGCCAGCGCGTGCTCGTCGAGGTCGAACGTGGTCAGCGCCAGCACCCTGGGCGGGTCGGCCAGCCGCTGGATCTCCCTGGTGGCGGTGACGCCGTCCATGCGGGGCATCCGGATGTCCATCACCACCACGTCGACGCGCAGCGCCTTCAGCCTCTCCAGGGCTTCCGCGCCGTCGGCCGCCTCGGCGACCACCTCCATGTCGGGCTGGGAGCGCACCACCATGGTGACGCCGTGGCGCAGCAGCTCCTGGTCGTCGACGATCATGATGCGGATGATGGGAGGCTCCTCGGCTCGTAGGGGACGACGGCCGACAGCTCGAAGCCGCCGCCGGGCCGCGCGCCGGTCTCCAGGGCGCCGCCGACCATGCGGAGGCGTTCGCGCATCCCGGTCAGCCCGGCGCCCGATCCGCCGCCCGGCTCGCCGTCCGGTCCGCCGCCCGGTCCGCCGTCCCGCCCGCCGCCGGCGTTCCGGACGGTGATGCGCAGCGCGCCGGGGCTCCACGCCAGCGCCAGCTCCGCCGTGGCCTCGGGCCCGGCGTGCTTGATGACGTTGGTGAGCGCCTCCTGGACGACGCGGTAGGCGGTCAGGTCGGCGGCGGGCCTCAGCGGGCGCGGCTCGCCGCTCTCCGCCACGGACAGCCGTACGCCGGTCGTGCGCACGTGGTCGAGCAGGGCGGGCAGGTCGCCGAGGCCGGGCTGCGGCGCGGTGCCGCCGTCGGCGCGCAGCACGCCCAGCAGGCCGCGCATGTCGCGCAGGGCGTCGCGGCCGACACCGGCGATGGTGGCGAACACGGCGGCCCCGGGCGAGCCCGGATCGGACAGCCTGCCGCCCTCGGCCTGGCTGACCATGACGGCGAGCGAATGGGACACCACGTCGTGCATCTCCCGGCTGATCCGGTCGCGTTCGGCCCGTGCCGCCTCGGCCCGCTCCCGGACGCGGTCGGCCTCGGCGCGCTCGGCCTTGGCCCGGAGCTCGGCCACGTACAGCGCGCGCACGCGGCTGAGGCGGCCCAGCCACCACAGGCACGCGGTCACGGCGACCAGGCCGGCCGACAGCCCGATCCGCCAGGCGGCCAGGCCGTAGCCGCCCGACGAGCCGCCCCACGAGGCCGGGGCCCACACCCGCGCCAGGACCACGACCACCCCGGCCAGGGCGACGCCCAGGCAGGCCAGCCCGAGCCGCAGGCCGAGCCGGGCCGACGCCGTGTAGAGGAGCAGCCCGAAGACGAGCGAGCTGGGCAGCATCACCGCCGGGTAGTAGGCGCCGGCCGGGTCGTGCAGGGGCGGCAGCAGCCCCAGCAGCAGCATCGCCGCGGCGGCCACGCCGTACGCGGCGAGCGGGCGGACGCGGCGCGGGATCACGCACGCGTGCACCACCAGCACCGCCGCGCCCGCCAGCAGGCGCAGGGAGAGCGGGCTGTCGGAGGCCCGGAGCAGGCCGGAGGAGACGAGGCCGAGCGGCACGGCGAGCAGCACGGCGAGCACGGCGTCGACGCTCAGCCGGTGCCGGCCGAGGAACGAGTCCACCGCGGCCTCGGCCTGGGACAGGGACTCGCGCACACCCGCCATTATGGTCGGCGGCGCGGCCGGATCGCGGTGGCGGGGTCGCGGCGCCGGGCCAGGTAGGCGAGCCCGGCGACGGCGAGGGCGGCGCCCCACAGCGGCCACAGCATCTCCGGCAGCCAGGCGCCCAGCTCGTCGACGGCTCCCGGCGGGCCGGCCTGCTCACCTGTGAGCTTCTTGCGTACGTACATCAGCCCGGCGGACGTGATGGGCATGGCGACGATCAGCGCCGCGTAGGCGGGAAGGCGGGCCGGGACGGGACGGCCGCGCAGGAACGGCACCCAGCGCGGCCAGATCTCGCCCCACGGCCGGACCAGGCCGAGCGTGAGGACCGCGCCGAGCAGGCCGAGCGTGGCGAGTCCCGCGCCGATCGGGGTGATCGAGGCGATGCTCGCGAGGAAGTCGTCGCTGATGCCGACGGGGATCCCGAGCAGCCAGCCGACGCGGGTGATCGCGTAGACGACGGGGACGGCGACCGCGACGGCGACGGCCCACCGCCCGGCCCGCAGCGCCCCCTCCACGCCACCGGCGCGCTGCGCCCCTTCCGCGCCACCGGCGCGCTCTGCCCCTTCCGCGCCGCCGGCGCGCTGGGCCCCCGCGAGCAGGGTGCGCGTTCCCAGCGCCATCAGGGCGACCCCGGCCGCCATCAGGATCAGCAGGTTGACCGTCGGCCAGGTCAGCATGGACACGATCAGCGAGAACTCGGCCTGCCCGGAGAGCACGGCCACGAGCATCACCGGCAGGTAGCCGGCGGTCATCATGATGCGCACGTCGGGCAGGAGCACCGCCAGCGCGGCGCCCGCCACGACGGCCACGACGGCGGCGGGCCGGGCGAGCGGCCCCCTGGCGGCGAGCGCGGCGACGACGCCCGCCACGAGCGCCGCCCCCGCCAGCGCGCCGCCCCCGGCCGCCGCGGGGAGGGGGTCGAGCAGCGTGTTGCCCACGCCCTCCCCGCCCGCGTCGAAGGGGTATCCCGGCCCGCCGGACGCCCAGAGGAGGCCGAGAACCAGGTAGCTCACCGACCAGGCGGCGACGATCACGAGGGGCACGGCGGAACGCCGGTGTCCTGGTTGAGAGGTGTTCACCGGCCCAGAGTGCCGCCCCGCCGCCCCCGCGCACATCGTCACCAGGTCGCGCCGGGGTCATCCTCAGGTCGCGCCTCCGCGGCCGGCGGCGGCTACCAGGCGACCGGGAGCCGCCGCACCCCGTACACCAGCGCCGTGTCCCGCATCGGCACCTCGTCCGGCGCGACCGCGAGGCGCAGCCCCGGGAAGCGGTCGAACAGCGCGCGGAAGCCGATGCGCATCTCGATGCGGGCGAGCTGCTGACCCAGGCACTGGTGGACGCCGTGCCCGAAGGCCAGGTGGTGGCGGGCCTCGGCGCGGTCCAGGCGCAGGACGGCGGGGTCGGGGAAGCGGGCCGGGTCGCGGTTGACGGCGGGCAGGGCGAGCACGACGGTCTCGCCCGCGCGGACCGTCCGGCCGCCCACCTCGACGTCTTCCAGGGCCACCCGGCCGGGGGCACCCAGGTGGACGACGGTCAGGTAGCGCAGCAGCTCCTCGACGGCGGTCTCGGTGAGCGACGGGTCGCGGCGGAACGCGTCGAGCCGGTCGGGGTGCCGCAGGAGGGCGAAGACGCCGAGGGCGAGCATGCCGGCGGTGGTCTCGTGCCCGGCGACCAGGAGCGTCAGGGCGATGTTGGTGAGCTCCTCGTCGGTCAGGTCGCTCCGGGTGACGAGCTCGCCGAGCAGGTCGTCACCGGGGCGGGCGCGGTGGCGGCGGACGAGCCCGGCCAGGTAGCCGGCGAGCTCGCCGACCGACGCCGTGGCCCGCTCCTCGGAGCTGGCCAGGTCCAGGGCGACGGCTGAGTGCTCCTGGAAGAAGGCGTGGTCGTCGTAAGGGACGCCGAGCAGCTCGCAGATGACCAGGGACGGGATCGGCAGCGCGTACGCCTGGACGAGGTCGGCGGGCGGGCCTTCGGCGGCCATGGCGTCGAGGCGGCGGGCGGCGATCTCGGCGACGCGCGGCTCCAGGCGCCGCATCCGCTGGACGGTGAAGCTGCCGGCGAGCAGTCGCCGGCAGCGGCTGTGGGCGGGCGGGTCCATGCCGCCGAACCAGCCGGGCGGGGCGGTGCCGTCGGCGCTGCGGGGCCGGACGTTGGGGCGGGGCAGCGGCGAGTGCCTGAGGTCGGCGCGCACGCTGAAGCGCGGGTCGGCCAGGACGGCGCGGGCGGGCTCGTACGCGGTCACCAGCCAGCCCCGGTGGCCGTCGGGGAAGGTGAGGGGGCCGACGGCGGGCCGGTCGGAGAGGGCGGCGGGCGGGTCGAACGGGCATCCAGGGGTGCGGCGGGTGGGCAGATCGGTCATGACGGCTCCTTGTGAGTGCAGCCTCTTAATTGAGAGTCTACTTTCACAATCGAGCGGGCGGTGGCCGTTCAGACGGGCGGAGGGCTGGGGAAGGACTCGGGGCCGGTCAGGCCGGTGCTCTCCAGCAGGCGCTGGTGGTTGAGCACCGCCGCGTTGCAGGTCTCGGCGAACTTGCGGACGAGCGTGTTCTGGGTGCTGCCGCGCACGGCGCCGATGAGGCCGAAGATCTGCCCGTGCGCCAGCCGCAGCCACTTCACGAACGTGACGTCGTAGTCGCGGCCCGACCTGCCGGAGATGTCGGCCATCCAGCGCTGCTGCGTCTCGGTCGGCTCCACCGGCAGCCGGATGTCGAACCGCTTGGCCAGCTCCCTGGCCTCGACGTCGAGCCCGTGGTGCTGTTCGGCGATCTCGGCGCTGATCGTGCGCACCTTGGCGCTGGCGCCGCGCTGGACGGCCTCCTGCGCGATCGTCATCTCCCAGAGCGTGGCCAGCCGTACCTTCTTGATCAGGTCGCGGTCGGCGGGCGACAGCGGGCCGGACTCGGTGGGCCAGGTGAGGTCGTCACGCCGGCCGGGCGCGGGCGAGGCGGCGGGGGCGCCAGTGGGGGCGCCGGTGGGGTCGGTGAGGCTGGTGGCGGGCGGGGCCAGGCTCTCCTCCGGGATGTCGGTCTCCAGGAGGTCCGCCACCCGGGCCGTGTCGGCGCTGGGCAGGGCCGCCTGCCCGCCGCAGCCGGTCAGCAGCGCGGCGGCACACCAGGCGGCACAGCAGGCGGCGAGCAGGGTACGGCCGCGTCGGGGTCGCACGTGCCCTCATCCCCTTCCGGTTCTCGCTGGTCGGCAGGAGGTACGCAGGCCGTCCCCGGCGCGTTCACCGGTATGCGCGGAAGTGATGAGGGCGGCCCCTAGGAGTCCGTCATGCCTGTGGGCAGGACGTCGAAGTGGATGACGACGTGCCCGGTGCCGGGGGTGTCGTGGGAGCGGCCGTCGGAGCGGGCCCGGTAGCGTTCCATCACCTCGAACACCTCGTCGCGCAGGTCGCGGGTCTCGTCGGGGGTCAGGCGCAGGGAGCGGCGGCCGAGGACGCTGGCCTCTACCCACTCCTTGGGCGTGCGCGGCTCCTCCTCGCGCCACCGGGCCAGCTCGGCGCCGCGCCGCCGGACGAGGTCGTCGAGGAGGAACTCCAGCGCGCCGGCCGTCTCGGGGTCGCCGGGCGGGTCGCCGTAGGAGAAGCCGCCGGGCACCACCCGCCAGTACTTCTCCTTGCCTCGGCCCAGCTCGGGGGCGATCTCGATCATCCCGTGCCGGGCCAGCTCGCGCAGGTGGTAGCTGGTGGCGCCGGTGTTCTGCGTCACGAGGGCGGCGAGCCGGGTGGCGGTGGAGGGGCCGTGCTCGTCCAGCAACTCGTACAGGCGCAGGCGGAGGGGGTGGGCGAAGGACTTGAGCGCGCTCGCGTCGAGTTTCCGCGCGGAAGGGCTCTTGCGGGACATCACTGTGCACACCTATCTTTGCAAAGGTTTGTTTGCACACTTTTCCTTACACACTATCGGAGTGTCCCGGTGAATCGATCGTTCGGCTTCCTGTTGTCGTCGGCCACGCTGTCGAACCTGGCCGACGGCGTGCTCAAGGTGGGCGCGCCGCTGCTGGCGGTGTCGTTCACCCGCTCCCCCGCACAGGTGGCGCTCGTCGGCGCGGCCACCACGCTGCCGTGGCTGCTGTTCGCGCTGCCCGCCGGGGCGCTGGCCGACCGGCTGGACCGGCGGCGGATCATGGTGACGGCGAACGCGCTGCGCGCGGGCGTCCTCGTGGCCGCCGGCGCGCTGGCCGTGCTCGGGCTGATGAACCTGTGGGTCATGCTGGCCGCCGTGCTGCTGGCGAGCGTGGCCGAGGTGCTCGCCGACACCTCCGCGCAGTCCGTGCTGCCGATGGCGGTCGAGCCCCAGGCCCTCACGCGGGCCAACGGGCGGCTGCAGAGCGCCCAGATGATCGGCAACGAGTTCGCCGGCTCCCCGCTCGCGGGCGTCCTCGTCACCCTCCTGCCGGCCGCCGTCTTCGGCGGGCCCGGCCTCCTGTACGCCGCGGCGGGGCTGCTCCTGCTGGGCATGCGGGGCTCCTACCAGCCGGCGGGCGCCCGGCGGCCCATGGCCGGGGAGATCGCCGAGGCGCTGCGCTGGCTGTGGTCGCAGCGGTTCCTGCGGGCGCTGGCCCTGACCGCCGGGACGCTGAACTTCGCCACCGCCGCCTACTGGGGGGTGTTCGTGCTGTGGCTGGTCGGCGAGGAGTCGCGGTTCGGGCTGGAGCCGAGCGGCTACGGGCTCATGCTGACCGTGTTCGCCGCCGGGGCGGCGGCCGGGGCGCTGGTGTCGGAGCGGATCTCCGGGGTGCTCGGCGAGGGCCGGACGCTGATCGGCATGTGGCTGCTCAACACCCTGCTGCACCTGGTGCCGCTGTTCGTGCCCGTCACCTGGCTGCTCTACCCGACGGCGCTGCTGTGGGGCATCTCCAGCGCGGTGTCCAACGTGCTCGTCATCTCCACCCGGCAGCGGCTGATCCCCACCGAGCTGCTGGGCCGGGTGAACGCCGCCTACCGGCTGATCGGCATGGGCGGGATGCCCGTCGGGGCCGCGCTCGGCGGCGTCCTGGGCGAGGCGGCCGGGCTGCCCGCGGTGTTCGGCGGGTCCGTCGTGCTGTCGCTCGTGGCCGTCGGCCTGCTCTGGCGTGTCCTTCGCGGGCGAATTTCCGCGCCGTTGACCAGCCAAGCTACGATTCCCGACATATCCAGATCACGTTAGGCACCCAAAGCTGCGCGCAGAGATGACATGATTACCCCTGTCAAAGAGGGGATGGTATGCGGCGGGAGATCGGCGGACGGTACCTCCTGAACGAGGAGGCCGGTCGTGGGGGCATGGGCGTCGTCTGGCGCGCGTTCGATCAGCTTCTGCACCGTGAGGTGGCGCTCAAGGAGCTGACGCTCGCCGGCGAGGCCGAGATGGTGCGCCGTCGTGTCCTTCGCGAGGCGAGGATGGCGGCCCGGCTCAGCCACCCCAACATCGTCACGGTCCACGACCTCATGGAAGAGGGCGGCAAGCTCTGGATCGTGATGGAGTACCTCGACGGGCTGTCGCTGCACCAGCTCCTGTCGCAGGTCGGCACGCTGCCGGCGCAGTCGGTGGCGGCCATCGGCCAGCACCTGCTCGCCGCGCTGCGCACCGCGCACCAGGCCGGCGTGCTGCACCGTGACGTCAAGCCCGCCAACGTCATGCTGACGGGCGAGCGGGTCGTGCTGAGCGACTTCGGCATAGCGACCGCCGAGGGTGACATCCGCATGACGACCTCGCGGCGGCTGCGCGGCACCCCCGCGTTCATGGCCCCCGAGCGGCTCTACGGCGGCCCGGCCAGCAAGGAGGCCGACATGTGGTCGTTCGGCGCCACCCTCTACAGCGCCATCGAGGGCCAGCCGCCCTACCCGGGGCAGGACGCCGCGACCGTGCTCGGCATGGCCCGTAGCGGCCGGTTCCCGCCGCCGCGCCGGGCCGGCGTGATGCGCCCGCTCATCGAGGGCCTGCTGCACCACGACCCGGTGCGCCGCTTCACGCCGGAGCAGACCGCGGGGCTGCTGGCGGGCATGCGCGCCAGCAGCTATCAGGCGGCGATCTAGTCCTCCCGCTTGGCGGCCCTGGCCTCGGCCTCGGCGGCGTCCATCGCGGCGGCCTCCTCCGGGGTCGGCGCGGTGCCGCCCAGGTGCGCCGGCTGCCACCACACGCCCGGCGGGATCTCCGGGTAGGTGCGCTGCGCCCGGTCGACCAGCGCCGTCAGCCGCTCGCGCAGGTCGGCCGCGTGCTCGTTGACGTCCTCGCCGCGCTTGGGGTGCATCGGCTCGCCCACCAGGATCGTGATCGGCACGTGCCGCTGCAGGAGCTGCTTCTTCCTGCCCTTGGTCCACAGCCGCTGGCTGCCCCACAGCGCCACCGGGATCACCGGCACCTTGGTCGCCTGCGCCATCCGGATCGCGCCGTTCTTGATCTCCTTGACGGTGAACGACCGGCTGATCGTGGCCTCGGCGAACACGCCCACCACCTCGCCCGCCTTCAGCATGCGCAGCGCCGTCGCGTAGGAGCCCGCGCCCGCCCCCCGGTCGACCGGGATGTGGTGCATGCCGCGCATCAGCGGCCCGGAGATCCGGTGGTCGAACACGTCCTGCTTGGCCATGAACCGCACCAGCCGCTTGGACGGCAGCGCGCCGAACCCGGCGAAGATGAAGTCCAGATAGCTGATGTGGTTGCTCACCAGCACCGCGCCGCCGGAACGCGGCACGTTGTCGGTGCCCTCCAAGTGGAAGCGGTAGTCGAGCACGCGAAAGAGGGTCCGCGCGGCGGCGATCACCGGCGGGTACACGATCTCAGCCATGTGCAGACGGTAGCCTACCCGGCCGGCCCTCCACGCCGGGGTGCTTGCCAGGGCGTCATAACGGGCAGATGTTCTCACCATGAAGAAGCTCATCAACACGGCCGAGTCCGTGGTTGAGGACGCGCTGAACGGCCTGGCCGCGGCCCACCCGTCCCTGCGGGTGCGCGACCGCGTGGTCTACCGGGCCGACGCGCCGAGGCCGGGGAAGGTGGCGCTGGTCTCCGGCGGCGGCTCCGGTCACGAGCCGCTGCACGCCGGCTTCGTCGGCCACGGCATGCTGGACGCCGCCTGCCCCGGCGACGTCTTCACCTCGCCGGTGCCCGACCAGATCCTCGACGCCACCAGGGCCGTCGACGGCGGCGCCGGGGTGCTCCACGTCGTCAAGAACTACACCGGCGACGTGCTCAACTTCGAGATGGCCGCCGAGCTGTGCGCGGGCGTCGAGGTGGCGAAGGTGATCGTCGACGACGACGTGGCCGTGCAGGACTCCCTCTACACCGCCGGGCGGCGCGGCACCGGGGCCACGGTGTTCGTGGAGAAGATCGCCGGGGCGCTGGCCGAGGAGGGCGCGCCGCTGGCCGAGGTGGCCCGGGTGGCCGCCGACGTGGACGGGCGCAGCCGTTCGTTCGGGATCGCGCTCACCTCCTGCACCTCCCCCGCCGCCGGCAAGCCCACCTTCGACCTGCCCGGCGACGAGGTGGAGCTCGGCATCGGCATCCACGGCGAGCCCGGCCGCGCCCGCGTCCCGCTGGTGTCGGCGCGCGAGCTGGCCGCGATCGCGATGGAGGCGATCCACGGCGACCTGCCGCTGCGCGGCGACCTGCTCGTCATGGTCAACGGCATGGGCTCGACCCCGCTGATGGAGCTGTACGTGGTCTTCGCCGAGGTGGAGTCGTTCGTGCGGGGCAAGGGGGCACGGGTGACGCGCTCGCTGGTGGGTAACTACGTGACGAGCCTGGACATGCAGGGCTTCTCGGTGACCGTGTGCCGGCTCGACGACGACCTGACGCGCCTTTGGGACGCACCGGTCGAGACTCCGGGGCTGCGCTGGGGGCGCTGATGGGCGGGATGGGCGAGCTGATGGACCGCGGAACGGGCGAGGGGATGGACACGGCGTTCTTCCTGGCCTGGTTCGAGGACGCGGGCCGGCTGGTGCGGCTGCAGCGCGACCGGCTGACCGCGCTCGACGCCGCCATCGGCGACGCCGACCACGGCGCGAACCTCGACCGCGGCTTCACCGAGGTGCGGCAGGCGTTCGCCGAGTGGCCGCCCGCCACGCCCGTGCAGGCGCTGGTGTCCGCCGGCACGACGCTGATCCGCCGCGTCGGCGGGGCCTCGGGTCCCCTGTACGGGTCGGCGTTCCGGCAGATGGGCAAAAGCATGGACTCGCCGGTCACGCTGGCCGTGTTCGCCGCGGCGTTCGAGTCGGGGGTGCGGGCGGTGGAACGGCTGGGCAAGGCGGCGCAGGGCGACAAGACGATGCTGGACGCGCTGGTGCCCGCCTCCCGGGAGCTGACGCGGGCCGTACAGGAGGAGATCGCGGCGCGGGAGGCGTTCGAGCGGGCGGCCCGCGCGGCCGAGGAGGGGGCGCGGGCGACGATCCCGCTGCGGGCCCGCCGGGGCCGCGCCAGCTATCTCGGCGAGCGCAGCGTCGGCCACGAGGACCCCGGGGCGGCCTCGGCGGCGATCATCATGGCGGCGCTGGCGGCGGTGGCGTCCTGATGGTCGGGCTCATCCTCATCTCGCACAGCGCCGGGCTGGCCGCCGAGGTGGCCTCGCTGGCCCGGTGCATCGCCGGCGACCGGGTGCGGGTCGCCGCGTGCGGCGGCACCGGCGACGGCCGCACCGGCACCAGCGTGGACCTCATCGACCAGGCCGTCGAGCAGGTCGACGAGGGCGACGGCGTGGTGCTCATCCCGGACCTCGGCAGCTCGGTGCTGACCGCCAGGCTGCTGGTGGAGCCGGGCCGGGTGGTGCTGGCCGACGTGCCGTTCGTGGAGGGCGCGATCGCCGCCGCCGTCGCGGCGGGCGGCGGCGCGCCGCTGGCCACCGTGCTGTCGGCCGCCGAGGAGGCCCGCACCCAGCGCAAGCTCTAGTGGCCCCGGAACGCCTCCTCCAGCCACCAGGAGGCGCGCTCCCGGGTGACCTGGGCGTGCACCAGCAGCGGCCGGTCGCGCGGTCCCTTCAGCCAGTCGGCCACCCCGGCCAGGTCCGCCGCCGCGCCCACGGTCACCGCCGCGAACCCGTGCCCGCGCGCCACCGCCGCCAGGTCGGCCGGCGGGAACCGCACGGTGTCGAGCGGGTCGCCGCCCGGCCCGAAGTGGTGCACCTCCGCGCCGTAGGCCTCGTCGTCGTACACCACGACCACCATCGGCAGGCCGAGCCGCACGACGGTCTCCAGCTCGGCCGCGCCCATCCAGGCGCCGCCGTCGCCGAGCGCCGCCACCGTCAGCCGGTCCGGGCGTGCCACGGCCGCGCCGATCGCGCCGGCCAGGCCCAGCCCGACGGCCTGGAACGCCTGGGTGAAGCAGAACCCGGCCTCGTCGGGGACATCCATGAACATCGCCGGATATCCCGTGAAATTTCCGGAATCGGTGACCACGGTGCGCTCGGCGGGCAGCAGGTCGTCCAGGCCGATGCTGAGCGTCCTCGGGTCGATCCGGCCGCCGCCGCTCTCGTCCTGGTACGGCACGTCCCGCCACCGGCCCTCCTCGCGGATCCGCCGCGCGACGTCCGCCGACCGGTAGCCCGCGGACGGCTGCCCGGCCGCGAGGGCGTCCCCGGCCGCGCGCGCCACCACGGCCACGTCCCCGATGACCCCCAGGTCGGCGCGGACGTGCCTGCCGACGGCCTCGGGCTCCAGGTCCACCTGCACGACCGTGGCGTCCGGGCCGATGAGCGCGCCGTGGCGGGTGGTCCACATGTTCAGCGCGCACCCCCACCCCACCACCAGGTCGGCCTCGCGGATGAGCTCGGCGGCCAGCGGCGTGGCGAACCCGCCGCTCACGTCCAGGTCCCACGGGCTGCCCCGGAACAGGCCCCGGGCGACCGCCGAGGTCGCCAGCAGCGCCCCGGCCCGCCCGGCCAGCTCCTCCACCTCGGCCCGCGCCCGCCTGGCCCCGCGCCCCGCCACGAACACCGGCCGCCGCGCCTCCCGCAACAACCGCGCGAACTCCTCCACCCTCGCGCGAAGGTCCCCCTGGCCGGTGGCGGGCCCCTCCAGGGCGGCGCCCCCTGCCACCCCCCGGTCCGGGACTTCTTCGTCGCGGGGGGACTCCGTACGGGCCGCGGCGTCGGCGGCCTGGAGGTCCAGGGGAAGGTTGAGCAGGACGGTGCGGCGGTCGTCGCGGGCCAGGCGGAACGCCTCCAGGGCCTCGGCGACGGCCGTGGCCGGGGAGGTGACGCGCAGGGCGACGGCGCCCACGGAGCGGGCCAGGGCGTCCTGGTCGATGTGGAAGTTGGAGCGCGCGTCGGTGGCCTCGCCGGCCAGGACGACGAGCGGGGTGCGGCTCTTGGCGGCCTCGGCGATGCCGGTGACCGCGTTGGTGAGCCCGGGGCCCTGGTGGACGGTGACGACGCCGACGTGGCCGCTCGTGCGGGCGTAGGCGTCGGCCATGGTGGCCGCGCCGCCCTCGTGGCGGGCGGCGACGAAGCGCGCGCCGTGCCGTACGAGGGCGTTGGTGACGTGGAAGTTGCCGCTGCCGACCACCCCGAACGCGACGCGGGCCCCGGCGGCGGCCAGGGCCCGGCCGACGGCCTCGGCGACGGTCACCGCGCCTGCCCGGCCTCGCCGCCGTCGCGCTCGACGAGGGCGAGCACGCGTACGGGGCTGCCGGAGCCGCCGAGGATGGGCAGCGGCGGCGCGACGACGACGGCGCCGGTCACCGGGAGCCGGTCGAGGTTGCGCAGCTGGGTGAGGCCGTACTTGCCGGCTCCGAGCAGGTAGGAGTGGCACGGGAAGGCGGGGTCGAAGGAGTGGGCGGCGCCCGCGTCGGTGCCGACGGTCTCGACGCCGAGCCCGAGCACGGGCGTCTCCTCGGCCAGCCAGCGGGCGCACTCGACGGAGATGCCGGGCGTGTGCGGGCCGGTCTCGTCGGCGTTGAGGAACGCGGCCTGGTCGCCGGAGCGGGAGTCCCAGCCGGTGCGGTAGAGGAGCCAGCCGCCGTCGGGGAGCGGGCCGTTGGCGCGTTCCCATTCCTTGACGTGGTCGACCTGGAGGAGGAAGTCGGGGTCCTTGGCGGCCTCGGCGGCGAAGTCGAGGACGACGGCGGGGGCGAGCAGGCTCGTCACGGGCACCTGGGACACGTCCTGGCCGTCGCGGGCGGTGACCCAGTGGACGGGGGCGTCGAAGTGGGTGCCGGTGTGCTCGCCCGTGTGGATGTCGTTCCAGTACCAGGCGGGGCCGCGGTCGTCGTAGCGGCTGATCTCCTCCAGGCGGAACGGGATCGTGTTGCCGAACGGCTCGGGGAGCTGGAGGATCGGCGTGTCCGAGGAGAGGGGCGCGGTCAGGTCGATCACCTCGATCGAGCCGTTCCGTACGCTGTCCACGAAGCTCCGCAACACCGACATGTCATCCTCCTAGGTGGGCTGAGGGAATCCTCCTACGTGCGGTGTGGCCTCCGCAAACACCTGCTTCACGCCTTGGTCCATTCGGCGCAGCCGCCGGTCTGGAACGACTTGTCGGTGGCGAGGATGGTGACGGTGGCGGGGCCGGTCGGCATGCCGGCGTCGATCACGTCGGCGATCGAGGCGGTGGTGCCCTTCATCCGGGCCCAGTAGCAGCTCTGGGAGGCGGTGACGGGGCCGGTGGTGCGGTAGGTGCCGGGCTGGATGTCGACGCCGACGACCAGGGTGCGGAGCGTGGCGTTGCCGCCGCCGGGCCCGGCGGTCACGGGCGGCGTGCCGGTGCCCGGGGGCTGCGCGCCGGTGTCGGGCGCACCGGTGTCGGGCGCACCGGTGTCGGGCGTCCCGGTGTCAGGCGCGGCCGTGCCGGGAGCCTCGGTGCCCGGCGGCCGGCCGGTGGCCGTCGGGGCGGGCTCCGGCTCGGCCGTCGGCCCCTCGACCGTCACCGTGACCCGGGGCGCGGGCGGGGCGGCCGTCTCCCCCGAGCCGAGCCCGGCGAAGAAGCCGATCAGGAACCCCAGCACACCGGTCATCCCCGACACCAGCAGGATGATCGTCGGGCTGCTGGACGCGCGAGGGTATTCGGGAGGCCCGTACATCACCCGACCAGGGTCCCACCCCGGTCAGCGGTGAAGATAGTCCACCAGCGACGCCTTCTCGGTCTCCAGCTCCTCGATCGCGCTCTTGACCACGTCGCCGATGCTGACGATGCCGACCAGGCGGCCGTCCTCGACCACGGGCATGTGCCGCACCCGGTGCGTGGTCATGATCTTGCGCAGCTCGTCGACCCGGTCGCCGGGCGCGACGGTGCGCACCTCGGCCGTCATGATCGACGACACCGGCTCGGCGAGGATGGCGGCGCCCCGGTCGTGCAGGCGGCGCACCACGTCGCGTTCGGACACGATGCCGTCGATGGTCACGCCGTCGGCGGAGACCACGACGGCGCCGATGTTGTGCTCGGCGAGCTTGTCCAGCAGGTCGCGGACGGTGGCCTCCGGCGCCACCGTCGTGACGCCGCTTCCCTTGCCGCGCAGGATCGTCCCGATGAGCATCTGCACCACCTCGGCTCTGAGTTACCCCGGCGGGCACCCGGTTAAGCGCTTGTCGTCCCAGGCAAGCAACCGGGTGGGAGCCCGTCAAGGAGTCACGTAAGCTGCCGTACCGAAAGTCCGGGATAATCACGATCCACCTGCGGAGAGACACCTGATGAACGAGCCGCTCAACACCGGGAGCCACGACCTGCCGATCACCGGGGAGCTGGCCGCGTTCATGCGGACCGGGTGGGCCGACACCCGGCGCACGGACGTCACGGCGCTGCCGGTCGCGCCGTGGGCGGCCAAGCGGCGGGCGGCGCTGGCGAGCCGGTTCCCCGGGGAGCGGCTGGTGGTGCCGTCGGGGCGGCTCAAGGTCCGCAGCAACGACAGCGACTACCGCTTCCGCCCGCACAGCGCGTACGCGTACCTGACGGGCGCGGGCGAGCCGGACGACGTGCTCGTGATCGAGCCGTCCGGCGAGGCGCGGCTGTACGTCAGGCCGCGCTCGCCCCGCGAGGAGGGCGAGGAGTTCTACCGCGACCGCCGCTACGGCGAGTTCTGGGTGGGCCGCAGGCCGGACCTGGCCGAGGCGTCGGAGCTGTACCAGGTGGACTGCGCGCACATCCGCGAGCTGGACCTGAAGGGCTCGGCGCGGGTGCTGCGCGGCGTGGACGCCGCCGTGGACGCGATGGTGGCGCCCGGCGACGGCGACGCCGAGTTCGAGGGCTTCCTGTCGGAGATGCGGCTGATCAAGGACGAGTGGGAGGTCGGCGAGCTGCAGGCGGCGGTCGACGCCACCGCGCGCGGCTTCGAGGACGTGGTGCGCGCCCTGCCGACGGCGCTCGGCCACCCGCGCGGCGAGCGCTATCTGGAGGGCGTGTTCGGGCTGCGCTCGCGGCTGGAGGGCAACGCGACCGGCTACGACAGCATCGTGGCCTCGGGGGCGCACGCCTGCGTGCTGCACTGGATCCGCAACGACGGCCCGCTCGACCCGGCGCACCTGCTGCTGCTCGACGCGGGCGTGGAGTCCGACACGCTCTACACCGCCGACGTCACCCGCACGCTGCCGCTGTCGGGCCGGTTCGGGCCGGTGCAGCGGCAGGTGTACGAGCTGGTGTACGAGGCGCAGGCGGCCGCGATCGCCACGCTGCGGCCCGGCGCCCGCTTCCGCGACTTCCACCAGGCGGCCATGCGCGTCATCTGCGAGGGGCTGAACGAGTGGGGCCTGCTCAAGGAGTCGCCCGACACGCTCATGGAGACGGGCCTGTACCGCCGCTACACGCTGTGCAGCAGCGGCCACATGCTCGGCCTGGACGTGCACGACTGCGCCAGGGCGCGCGCCGAGGTCTATCTCGACGGCGTCCTGGAGGAGGGCCAGGTGCTCACCGTCGAGCCCGGCCTGTACCTGCAGCCGGACGATCTCACCCTGCCGGAGGAGTTCCGCGGCCTGGGCGTCCGGATCGAGGACGACCTGGTCATCACGGCCGACGGCGCCCGTCTGATGTCCGGCGCGCTGCCCCGCCACCCCGACGAGGTGGAGGACTGGATGGCTGGTCTGCTGCGCTGATGTCGGCCTGGAGGATGACATCCGTTTCGTCCTCCAGTCGGATGGTCTTGTCGGAAGATCCGGTCGATGATCGGATCCCCGACGATTGGACGCGCAGTGCGAAGACCTGTCCTGATCCTCTCGCTCCTCCCCGCTCTCGTCCTCACTCTCCTCGCGCCGCTGACGCCGGCCACGGCGAGCGCGGGCGCGATCTCCTGGGCTCCGTGCGCCGAGGACCCGTCGGCCGAGTGCGGCACGCTCACCGTGCCCGTCGACTGGCGCAAGCCGCGCGGCGAGACGTTCGAGCTCGCGCTGGCCCGGCGCAGGGCGAGCGATCCGGCGGCCCGGATCGGCTCGCTCGTCATCAACCCGGGCGGCCCCGGCGGCTCCGGCGTGGACGCCGTGGTGGGCGGCTACCTCGGCTTCACCCCGGAGATCACCAGCCGCTTCGACGTGGTGGGCTTCGACCCCCGCGGCGTGGCGCGCAGCCATCCGGTCCTGTGCTCGCTGGAGCTGGCCCTCCAGGCGCCCGACCCGCTGTCGATCAAGGACCAGGCCGGGTTCGACGCGCTGCTGGCGCACAACCGGCGCTACCGTGACGACTGCCGGGCCCGCACCGGGCCGCTGTTCGACCACGTCGACACCGGCAGCGTGGTGCGCGACCTCGACGCCCTGCGCGCCGCGCTCGGCGACGACAAGCTCACCTACTACGGCATCTCCTACGGCACGCTCATCGGCCAGCTCTACGCCGAGCGGTTCCCGCACCGGATCCGCGCGCTGGCGCTCGACAGCAACATGGACCACAGCCTGGGCACGCGGGCGTTCCTCGACACCGAGTCGTGGACCGCGCAGGACTCCTTCGACGAGTTCGTCGCCTGGTGCGAGCGCACCCGGACGTGCGCGCTGCACGGAAGGGACGTGCGGGCCGTCTGGGCGGACCTGCTGGCGCGGGCGGAACGCGGCGAGCTGAGCCTGCCGGGCTCCCCGGAGATCAAGCTGGGCAAGCTCGACCTGATCGGGCAGGCGTTCGGCGCGTTCTACGGCCCGGCGTTCAAGGAGCTGGCCGAGTTCCTGGTGGCGCTGGAGAGCGGCGCGGCGACCGCCCGCCCGATCCTGACCCCGCCCTCCACCGCCTCGTCCGCCTCGTCCGCCGAGCAGACGATCAACGATCCGACGCGCGTCTTCTGCCAGGACTACCTGCTGCCCATCCGCGACTACCGCGCCTACGAGCAGCACCTGCGCAGGTCCGCGCGCATCGCGCCGGACATGCTGGTCAGCGCGGCGGCGCATCCGATCACCGCGGCGTGTCTGGGCACCGAGGCGCCGATCCCCAACCCGCAGCACCGGCTGCGCGTCGACGGCACGCCCCCGCTGCTGCTGGGCAACGCCCTGCACGATCCGGCCACGGGCTACCCGTGGGCGGTGAGCGCGGCGCGGCAGATCGGCCGTGAGGCCCGGCTGATCACCTACGAGGGCTGGGGTCACGGCATCTACGGCCGCGGCGACTGCCCGACGCGGGCGATCGACGCCTACCTGGTCTCCGTCGACCCGCCGGAGCGGGGCCTGCGGTGCCAGGCCGTGCCGCCGGCCGAAATGTCCGCCCTGCGTCACCGGCCGCCGACCGGCCCGATCCCCGGGCTGCCCGGCTACCGCCTCACCCGATGACGGTCACGGCCGGGGCGGTTCCTCCCGCCCCGGCCGGGGCCTGACGTTGGCGTTCAGGTGGAAGACGTTGTCGGGATCGTAGGCGGCCTTGACGGCCGCCAGCCGGTCGTACTTCGCCCCGTACGAGGCGCGCACCCGCTCCTCGTCCCGGTCGGCGATGAAGTTCACGTACGAGCCCGTGCCCCCGGCGTACGGGAGCAGCGCCTCCCAGGCGGAGCGCGCCCACTCCCGCTCGGCGGGCAGCTCGTCCGCCGAGGGCGTGATCGCGGCGATGGACATCGTGTAGTGCGGCGCGCGGCTGCCGCTGAACGCGGTGGCGTCGTCGTCCCTGGCGGCGAAGGCGCCGTCGAGGCGGAAGGTCGGCAGGAACGACAGCGGCGAGGACTTGCCCGCCGCCTGCTCGCAGATCGCGGTCATCGCCTCGGGCGTGAGGCCGGGCAGGTCGAGCGCCTTCTCGTAGGCGGAGATCCCCCACGGCGCGCTCTCGTCGAGCAGCGACTGCAGTTGCGTGTACGGCATCGGCGCGACGAACTCGAACAGCGGCTCCAGCTCCCGCCTGATGGAGGCCAGCACCGCCTCGTGCCGCTCGGCCGTGGAGAACCCGGCGACGATCAGCGCGTGGCCGGGGCGCAGCCGGTGCTCCTCGGGCACGAACGGGGCGGGCGGGGCGCTCATCCCGAAGCCGATCAGCACGGCGGCGTCGTCCGGCAGGCCCGTGGCGGCGGCGTCGATGACCTCGGCGGCCTCCCTGCCGCGTTCGGCCTCCCAGAACAGCACGGCGACGTGCACGGCCGGGCCGACGGGGTGCAGCCGGTAGGTGAACGCGGTGACGACGCCGAAGTTGCCGCCGCCGCCTCGCAGGGCCCAGAACAGGTCCGGGTGGTCCCGGGCGGAGGCGTGCACCTGCTCGCCCCCGGCCAGCACCAGGTCGGCCGCCGCAAGGTTGTCGATCGTCAGCCCGTGCCTGTGGGTCAGCCAGCCGAACCCGCCGCCGAGCGTCAGGCCGCCGATGCCGGTGTGGCTGATCGTGCCGCCCGGCGTGGCCAGCCCGTGGGCCTGGGTGGCGGCGTCGACGTCGGCCCAGGTGGCGCCGCCGCAGCAGACCGCGCTGCGGGTGGCGGGGTCGACGTCGACCAGGCGCAGCGGGCTGAGGTCGAGCATGAGGCCGCCGTCGGTGACGGCCGAGCCGCCGAATCCGTGGCCGCCGCCGCGTACGGAGATCTCCAGCCCTTCCTCGCGGGCGAAGAGCACGCCCGCCGAGACGTCCTCGGGGCCGCTGCACCGGACGATCACGGCAGGGCGGCGGTCGATGGCGCCGTTCCAGATCGAGCGCAGCACGTCGTACTCGGTGTCGTGGCGGGTGACGACCCGCCCGGCGCAGCGGTCGCGGAGCCTGTCGAGCTCCGGCTTGATGAGCTGGACCATGCCGCCACCCCCAGTGCGCGACTTATCCCGAAATATCACTTAATCCTAGGATTTATCCGTATTTGGAGGGGTTGGCGGGCGGTGAAATCCCCCTCAAATTCCCTGCGCGGGAGGTACGATCCACCCAGTGACGATCACTCCTGCGACGGCCCTGGCGGCGGCGATGGGCTGCCCGCCCGACGAGGTGCGCGCGCCCCTGGAGTGGCTGACGGACGTCGAGCGCGATCGCGCCGCGCGCTTCCGCTTCGCCCCCGACCGGATCGCGTTCGTCGCCGCCCACCTGCTGGTACGGCTCTGCGCCGGCCGGGTGCTGGGCGCCGATCCCGGGGAGCTGACGCTGGCGCAGCACTGCGACGTGCACGGGCCGGGGCACGGCAGGCCGTACCTGGTCGAAGCCCCCGAACTGGGCGTGAGCCTCAGCCACACGCGCGGCTACGTGTGCGCGGCGGCCGGCCCCGGCCGCGTCGGCGTGGACGCCGAGCGGGTGCCGCCCGGCCCGCTCGACCGCACGCTGGCCCCGATCGCGCTCACCCCCGCCGAGCTGGCCGGGGCGCGCGGCAACGAGGACCTGATCCGCCACTGGGTGCGCAAGGAGGCGCTGATCAAACGGGGCGAGCTGACCCTCGCCGAGATGGCCACGGCCGAACCGGACTGGACCGGCCGCCACCTGCTGGAATGGCGCGCCGAGCCGGACGTCCTGGTGGCCGTGATCACCGACTCGCCCGCCACCCGCCTGCCGATGTCCGGATAATGTGGGCGCATGTTCTACAAGAAGCCTCTGGAGGAGCGCATCGCGGACCGGATGGCCCAGCGGCGCCCCCTCGAAGAGGGCCGGACGTTCGAGCACGGGCCGGCCAAGTTCGTGTTCGTGTCGCTGCTCGTCGCCGTGGTCGTCATGCACGTCGTCGGCGTGGCGATCGTCATGGCGTTCGACTAGCGGCGGCGGGGCGGGGTGGGGTCGAGGAACACCTGGTCGATGCCGGGAAAGCGCTCGCGCAGCCTGCGGTCCACCTCCTCACAGGCGCGCTCCACACCGCCGGCGCGCACCTCGTCCCGGAAGTCGATCTTCGCCGCGACCAGGAACCGGCCCGGCCCGATGACCATGGTGAGCAGCTCCACCACGTCCTCCACCTCCGGCTGGACGAGGAGCACCGCGCGCACCCCCGTCTCGATCGGGCGCGGCGCCGCCTGGCCGATGAGCAGCGACAGGTTCGCCTGGATGAGCGTGAGCGCGACCACCAGCAGCAGCACGCCGATGAGGACCGACGCCAGGCCGTCCCACAGCGACGACCCGGTGAGCTGCGAGCCGAGCAGCCCCAGCGCCGCGATGACCAGCCCGGCCAGCGCCGCCCCGTCCTCCAGCAGCACCGCCTTGAGCGCCGTGTCGGACGTCTTCCTGGCCAGCCGCAGCGGGCTGACCCGCCACCGGCCCGCCTCGCCGCGCAGCTGCCCGTACGCCTTGAGGAACGACACCCCCTCGATGACGAACGAGACCGCCAGCACCACGTACGCCGGGGTGAGCGCCGACAGCTCCTCCCCGCGGACGATCTCGTGCACGCCGTGGGTGATCGAGAACCCGGCGCCGCCCGCCAGCGTCGCGAACGCCGCCATCATCGCCCAGAAGAACCCCGCCTTGCCGTATCCGAACGGATGGCGCCGGTCGGCCGGCTTGCCCGAACGCCGGACCGCGACCAGCAGCAGCACCTCCGTCACCGTGTCGGCCGCCGAGTGCGCCGCCTCCGACAGCATCGCCGCCGATCCGCTGACGATCCCCGCCAGCAGCTTGGCCACCGCGATGGCGAGGTTCGCCGCCCCGGCCACCAGCACGGTGCCCAGGCTCTCTCCCGACTTCTCCCCCACCTTCGTCACTCTACGTGCGCTAGATTGGAGATCATGAGCGCGCCTCGCTGGCTTTCCCCCGCTGAGCAGCGTGCCTGGCGAACCCACCTGGCCCTGCACAAGCTGCTCATGCACCGCCTGGACCGGGAGCTTCAGGAACACGCCCTGTCACTCAACGACTACGAGATCCTGGTCAACCTGTCCGAGAGCCCCGCGCGGCGCATGCGGATGAGCGACCTGGCCGACGCGACCATCCAGTCCCGCAGCCGGCTCTCCCACCAGATCTCCCGGATGGAGGCCAAGGGCCTGGTCACCCGCGAAGACTGCCGCGACGACCGGCGGGGCACGTTCGCCGTGCTGACCGACGAGGGCTGGGAGACGATCCAGCGGGTGGCGCCCGACCACGTGGCCGGGGTGCGCGAGCACTTCGTCGACCGGCTCACCGACGACCAGCTCAAGGAGCTGGAGGCCGCCTACGGGCCCATCGTGGAGCATCTGAAGAAACTGCGCTGACACGCAGTCGATACCGCAGGGGCCGCCCGGGTGTCCGTCCCGCTCGCTACGATCCGCTCATGTTGAGAAAGCTGCTCGTGGTGGCCCTGGCCGTCGTGGCCCTGGCGGCCTGCTCCTCCGCAGGCGAGGGCGCGGCGCTGCCCGCCGGGCCCGACCTGATGCGCCAGGCCGCCGAGGCGATGAAGACGGTCAAATCCGCCGCGTTCTCCATCGCCACCGAGGGCAAGCCGAACGTGCCCGTCAAGAAGGCCGACGGGCGGCTCACCGCCGAGGGCGACGCCGACGGGACCATCACGCTGGAGGTGTTCGGCAACCTCCAGGAGGTGTCGTTCATGCTCATCGGCGACAAGGTCCACTTCAAGGGGCCGACCGGCGGCTACCAGGAGATGACCCGGCAACAGCTCGCCCAGCTCTACGACCCGTCGCTCATCCTCGACCCCGCCAAGGGCATCCCGGGGCTGCTCGCCACCGCCGCCGACCCGCTCGTCCGGGCCGAGGAGGACGGCGCCTACCGGGTCGACGTCGCCTTCACCGGGCAGGCGCTGAGCACGCTGGTGCCCGGCGTCACCGAGGGCGTCAACGGCACCGTCTGGGTCGACCGGGCCAGCAGCAGGCTCACCAAGGTGCTGCTGCAACTGCGCGAGGGCACGGTGACGGTCTCGTTCGCCGACTACGACGCGCCGGTGACGATCACGCCCCCGCCGTCGTCATCGTCGTCGTCGGCGCCGTCATCGCCGGCGTCGTCCGCGGGATGAGGAGCGCCCGCCGGGTCGTCCTCGGCGTGGGCGGGGCGGTGGTGCTGCTCGCCGCCCTCGACGCGTACGTGGTCGTGACCGTCCTCATCGACATCGCCACCGACATCGGCATCCCGCTCAACCGGCTCGAACGGGTCACGCCCGTGGTCACCGGGTTCCTGCTCGGGTACGTGGCGGCGATGCCGCTGCTGGGGCGGCTGTCCGACCGGTTCGGGCGTCGGCCGCTCATCCATGCCTGCCTGGCGGCCTTCGCGGCCGGCTCCGTGCTGACGGCGCTGGCGTCCGGGGAGGTGATGGTGGTGGCCGGCCGCACCGTCCAGGGCGTCGCCGGGGGCGCGCTGCTGCCGATCACGATGGCGCTCATCGGCGACCTGTGGGGCGAGCGGGAGCGCCCCCTGGCCCTCGGCGCGGTCGGGGCCGCCCAGGAGCTCGGCAGCGCCCTCGGGCCCGTGTACGGCGGCCTCCTCGCCGGCGTCCCCGCCGCCTCGCTGCTGGGCGTCGAGGTGGGCGGATGGCACGCCATCTTCTGGATCAACGTCCCCCTCACCCTCGCCGCCGCCCTGGCCGTCCACCACGCCCTCCCCTCCCCCACCAAACCCCCACCCCCCTCCCCTAAAGCCCCCACCCCCACGGAGGGGCTCCCCGAGCCCGAGCAGCCCCTCCCCTCCGGCGCCCACGCCCTCACCGATGGCACCCACCCCTCCGGCGAGGACACCCACTCTCCGGAAGGGCGGCCCTCCGCCGACGCCCCCGCCTCCTCGGGCGGCCCCGGCCTCGCGGAGGGGCTCCCCGCGCCCGCGCAAGCCGTCCCATCTGGAGGGCACGCCGCCGCCGGTACCCCCGGTTCCCCCGGGCTCGTGGACGGGCTCCCCGCGCCCGCGCAACCCCTCCCCTTGGAAGGACCCGCCCCCGCCGAGGGCGCCCGTTCCCTGGAGGAGGGGCGGGGTTCCGTCGAAGAGGCTGTGGAGCAGGCCGGGGCCAAGGGTTCTCAGGCGGAGGCGGTGGATCTGGTCGGGGGCGGGTTGCTGGCGTTGGCGCTGGCGTTGCTCGTGGTGGGTCTGTACAACCCGGATCCCGCCCATGCCGTCCTGCCGCCGTGGGGCCTGCCGGTGATCGGGGCGGGCCTGGTGGCGGGGGCGGCGTTCGTGTGGTGGGAGATCCGCTCCCCGGTGCGCCTGCTGGACCTGTCGCAGGTGCGCAGGGGCCCGCTGCTGGCGACGCTGGCGGTGAGCTTCCTGACGGGCGCGGCGCTCCTGGTGACGATGGTGTTCGTGCAGTTCACGGCGCAGACGCTGCTGGGGCTGGACGCGCTGGACGGGGCGCTGGTGCTGGGCCGGTTCCTGATCGCGCTGCCGGTGGGCGCGCTGCTGGGCGGGTTGCTGGCGCGCCGGTTGGGCGATCGGCTGGTGACCGTGGGCGGGCTGCTGGTGGCGGCGGCCGGTTATGCGCTGATGAGCCGGTGGCCGCTGGAGCTGGCGGAGGCGCGGGCGATGGTGGACGGCACGCTGGTGGTGGCGGGGCTGGGGGTGGGCCTGGTGATCGCGCCGGTGTCGGCGGCGGTGCTGCGGCTGACGCCGCCGCGCCAGCACGGGGTGGCCTCGTCGGCGGTCGTGGTGGCGCGGATGATGGGCATGCTCATCGGCATCGCCGCCGTGTCGGCGTGGGGTTTCTACCGGTTCCAGTCGCTCACGGCGCATCTGGACACGCCGCTGCCGTTCGGCGTCGACGCGGCGGTCTACGCCGAGCGGCTGGAGGCGTACACGGCGCGGGTGGAGGCGGCGCTGCACGTCGAGTACACGGAGATGTTCCTGGTGACGGCGTTCATCTGCCTGGCGGGCGCGGCGGTGGCGCTGCTCATGCCCAGGAAGGGGTGACCCGCCCCCAGCAGGGGCGGGTCACCGCGGAGTCACCCCGGAGTCACGGCGTGAGGCGGTGCAGGTCGCGCGGGAACGCGGTGACCTGCCGGATGTTGGCGGCGCCGGTGAGCCGGGCGGTCCAGCGTTCCAGCCCGATCGCGAACCCGCCGTGCGGCGGCATCCCGTACGCGAACGCCTGGAGGTAGCCCTCGTACGGGGCGGTGTCCTCGCCCCGGGCGGCGAGGGCGTCCAGGTAGTCCTGGTGCCGGTGCAGCCGCTGTCCTCCGGTCACCAGTTCCAGCCCTCTGAAGAGCAGGTCGAAGCCGTTGGAGTAGCCGGGCCGGTCAGGGTCGGGATGGGTGTAGAAGGGCCGTTTGGCCATCGGGTAGCCGGTCACGTACAGGAATTCGGACCCGTGCTCGGCGAGCGCCCATTCCGACAGCCACCGTTCCTGGGCGGGTGACAGGTCGGGTTCGTCCTCGCCGGTCATGCGCTGCGCCTCGGTGAAGTGGATGGCGGGGATCTCCTGGGGCACGTCGGGCAGCCGGGCGCCGAGCGTGGCGACGGCGGCGGGGGCGCGGTCCCGTACGGAGTCGAGCATGCCCGCCAGGGCTTCGCGCAGAACCGCCATCACGTCGCGGTGGTCGCGCACGAAGCCGAGCTCGGCGTCCAGGCTGGTGTACTGGGCGAGGTGGCGGACGGTGTCGTGCGGTTCGGCGCGGAACACCGGCCCCACCTCGTAGACCCGCTCGAACACGCCGACCATCGCCTGCTTGTAGAACTGGGGCGACTGGGCGAGGTAGGCGGGCCGGCCGAAGTAGCCGATGCCGAAGACGTTCGCGCCGGACTCTGTGGCCGAGGCGACGATCTTGGGCGTGTGGATCTCGGTGAAGCCGAGCCGGTCGAGCGTGCCGCGGAACCCGGCGACGGACGCGGCGGAGATCTCCAGGGGCGCGCGCAGCGCCGGGTGGCGCAGCGCGGCGGGGGCGTGGTCGAGCACCGTCGGCAGCGCGGCGGGGATCGACGGCCGGTAGAGGTCGAACGGCGGCGCCTGGACCGGCTCGGTCAGCACGCGCACCTGGGCCTCGGTGAGTTCGACGCCGCCTGGCGCCTGCTCGTTGGCCGTCACGGTCCCGGTGACCTCGACGACGCTCTCCTCGCCGGGCAGGGCGCCGTCGTGGAAGACCGCCTGGGCGAGCCCGGCGCGGTCCCTGACGATGAGGAAGGACACGGATTTCAGCTGCCGGCGGCGATGGACCCAACCGGCGATCGTCACTCGTCGTCCGGCGAACTCGGCGAGCTCGGCGGACAGGACACGAGAGATCATCACAACTCCTTGCGGATATGCGTGACCCCTTGGGAGTGCGGGGGAGAAGGGAGCTCCCGGTGCCACCGCACTTTCACCGCCCGCGAGGGGCGGCCTCCAGGACCCGATGACGGGGGTCAGGCCGGCGAGGCATTTCCTCCTCGCACTCGGGAGTGTCTTCACCGGGGGGCGCGGGGCCGCCTTCACAGCGACCGGCGGCTCTCTCGGCCCGCGCGGGCCCCGGTTACTCGTCTCCGTCTACGCGTTGTCCCGCATCGTATCAGCGGTCCTTCTTCTGGCGCTTCTCGCGGATCTTCATCGTGACCTCGATGGGCGATCCGGCGAAGCCGAACTCCTCGCGGATGCGCCGCTCGATGAAGCGGCGGTAGGTGTCCTCCAGCCAGCCCGAGGTGAACAGCACGAACTTGGGCGGCTCGATGGACGCCTGGGTGGCGAACAGGATCTTCGGCTGCTTGCCGCCGCGCACGGGGGGCGGCGTCTGCTGGATCAGCTCGGTGAGGAACGCGTTCAGCCTGGACGTGGGCACCCGCGTGGACCAGGAGTCGAGCGCCTTCTCCAGGGCCGGGACGAGCCGGTCCATGTGGCGGCCGGTCTTGGCGGAGATGTTGACGCGCAGCGCCCACGGGGTGCGGACGAGCTGGCGGTCGATCTCCTTCTCCAGGTAGTAGCGGCGGTCCTCGTCGACCAGGTCCCACTTGTTGAAGGCGACGACCATGGCGCGGCCGGACTCGATGACCAGGGTGATGATGCGCAGGTCCTGCTCGGTGAGCGGCTCGCTGGCGTCGATGAGCACGATCGCCACCTCCGAGCGCTCCAGCGCCGCCCTGGTGCGCATGGCGGCGTAGAAGTCGGCGCCCTGCAGCTCGCGGTCGCGCCGCCGGATGCCGGCGGTGTCGACGAAGCGCCAGGTGCGCCCGCCGAGCTCGATCAGCTCGTCGACCGGGTCGCGGGTGGTGCCGGCCATCGGGTCGACGAGCACCCGCTCCTCGCCCGCGAGCTTGTTGAGCAGCGAGGACTTGCCGACGTTGGGCTTGCCGAGCAGCGCCACCCGGTAGGGGCCGCGCTGCTCGCCGAACGTGACGGCGGGCGTCTCGGGGAGCGCGTCGAGCACGACGTCGAGCAGGTCGCCGCTGGAGCGGCCGTGCAGGGCGGAGACCGGGTAGGGCTCGCCCAGGCCGAGCGACCACAGGGCCGCGGCCTCCAGCTCGAGCTGCTGGTTGTCGACCTTGTTGGCGGCCAGGATGACCGGTTTGCCGGACTGCCGCAGCACCGAGCCGACGATCTCGTCGGCGTCGGTGGCGCCCACGCTCGCGTCGACCACGAACACGATGACGTCGGCCAGCTCGACGGCGACCTGCGCCTGCTCGGCGATGCGCAGGTTCATGCCGGTGGCGTCGGGGTCCCAGCCGCCGGTGTCGACGACGGTGAAGCGGCGGCCACGCCAGTTGGCCTCGTAGGTGACGCGGTCGCGGGTCACGCCCGGCACGTCTTCGACGACCGCCTCACGGCGGCCGATGACCCGGTTGACCAGCGTCGACTTGCCCACGTTGGGGCGGCCGACGATGGCCACGACCGGGAGCGGGCCACTGTCGGCCTGCTCGTCGGATACTTCGAGATCGTCGAGGTCTGCCTCGACCCAATCCCCCGTTGACACAGTGTTCGTCCTTATGAGTCCCGCACCCTCAGGTGCGCTCCTTGACCAGTCTCAGCACCTCCGCGATGACCTCCTCGAGGTTCAGCGCGGTGGTGTCGAGCTCGACGGCGCCAGCCGCCATCGAGAGTGGATCGGTCTTGCGTGTCGAGTCCAGGGTGTCACGCCTGGCCAGGGCCGCGACCTGCGCCTCGGCCGTGGTGCCGGCCAGCTCCGCGGAGCGCCGCAGGGCGCGGGCCTCGGGGCTGGCCGTCAGGAAGATCTTGACGGGGGCGGCGGGGGCGACGACGGTGCCGATGTCGCGGCCCTCGACCACGATGCCCCCGGCGCCGATGATCTCCCGCTGGAGCGCGACCAGCCGGGCGCGCACCTCGGGGACCGCCGCCACGGCGGACACCACGCCGGTCACCTCGTCCTCGCGGATCGGCCCGGACACGTCCGTGCCGCCGACGTGGATGGACGGGGCGTCGGGGTCGGTGCCGGAGACGATCTCGGCCTCGCCGCAGCGCGCCGCGACAGCCTCCGGGTCGGTGAGGTCGACGCCCTGCTTGAGCATCCACCAGGTCATGGCCCGGTATTGGGCGCCGGTGTCCAGGTAGCGCAGACCCAGCGCGCGGGCGACTCCGCGCGACGCGCTCGACTTGCCCGACCCCGAAGGGCCGTCCATGGCGACGACCAGACCGGTCACGACTCTCCCTCTTCAGCTTCCTTTACCCAACCTGAAGAGGCTACCGCCTCCCGTCAGTCGGCGACCCAGCTCCCGTGGAAGCCGAGCGGCACCCGGGCGGGCAGGTGGACGACGGCGACGGGTTCGCCGGTGAAGTCCTGTGCCGGGAGGATCACCAGGTCGGCGGCGCCCCGGTCGGGGTTGTTGACGTAGGAGAGCACGTACCCGTCGTCCTCGGCCTCGCCGGCGGCGACGAACACCGGCTCGCCCACGTACGCGCCGCGGCCGAACTGCCGCCGCTCCTGGGTGCCGCTCCTGAGGTCGTGCTTGACGAGCGTGTTGTCGAACGCCTCGTCGGGCAGGTCCTCCATCTCGGCTTCGCCGGGGTAGAGGACGTCCGTCAGGTCGTGGGTGGCGGCGGTGTAGCCGTAGCGGTAGGGCAGGCCGGTGCGCCGCTCGTCCATGCGGGGGAACTCCTGGGCCCGCTCGTCCAGCCGGGTCCGGCTCACCCGGCCGGACGCCGGGTCGATCCGCCACCGGTCGAGCGACGGCTCGCCGCCGCGGTCGAGGCGGGCGTCGACGAACCGCTTGGGGTAGCTGACCACGTCGACGACGACCTGGTCGCCGTCGTCGTAGGCGTTGAGGGTGTGGAAGACCCAGCACGGCTCGATCTCCACCCAGCGGATCTCGCCGGTCGCGCGCGACATCAGGCCGACGCGGGAGGGATGGTCGTCGTTCCACGCGTACGGCATCGGCGCGCCCTGCTCGGCGTGGGCCATGCTGAACGTCACCGGCAGGTCGTACAGGACGACGTAGCGCGCGGTGAGCGCGAAGTCGTGCATCATCGGCTTGTCGGCGAGCTGGATGTCGCGCGTGTGGATCACCGTGCCCTTGGCGTCGAGCACGATGTGCTGGTTGTGGTCCCAGTTGACGGAGTACGCCACCGCGTGCAGCTCGCCGGTGACCGGGTCGAGGTGGGTGTGGGCGGCGTAGCCCCCGGGCAGGCCGCCGTCGAAGTCGACCGGGCCGAGCGTCTCGAGCTCGTAGTCCAGCTCGTACGGCAGCGTGCCGGCCTCCATCGTCGCGTACGTGCGCCCGGCCACGCCGATCACGTGGGTGTTGGGCGAGAAGTCCAGGCCGGCGTGCGACAGCGCGGACCTGGGCTGCTCGCCGAGCCGCCCGGCGACGTCGACGCTGCGGACCCACCGGTTGCGGTACCACTCGGCGCGGCCGTCGCGCAGCCGTACGCCGTGCACCATGCCCGCGCCGAGGAACAGGTGGGAGGCGCCGGGGTCGTCGAGGCCGAGCGGGTTGGGCCCGTTGCGCAGGTAGCGGCCGTTGAGCTCGGCCGGGATCCGGCCGGTGACCGGCAGGTCGTAGGCGGTGATCTCCTCGGTCGCGGGCGTGAATCCGCCCCGGTACGGGGTGTCCATCAGGTGGTCCTCTCGTCGTGGGTCAGGAAGGGGTGGAGCACCGAGGCGCAGAGGAGCCGGTAGCGCGCCTCGGCCTCCTCCGGCTCGAAGTAACCGGAGATCTCCAGGCTCACGGCGCCGTGCATGGCCATCCAGAGCACGTCGGAGATCTCCACGGCGGCGGGGCCGCGCAGCAGGCCGGTGTCGAGGCACTGCTGGACCCAGGTCACGAGCAGGTCGAAGGTCCGGCGCGCCGCGTGTGCCGCGTCGGCGCCGGGCTCGAACCGGGACAGCGCGCCCATGAACATGGCCCGGTAGTAGTCGGGCTGGTCCAGCGCGTACGCCCGGTAGGCGGTGATCCCGGCCTGCAGGCGCTCCAGGGGCCCGTCGCCGGGCACCGAGAGCAGCCGCTGCTCGAACCGGGCGAACCCCTCCAGCCAGAGCGCCTCGGCGAGGCCGTCCTTGCCGCCGAAGAGCGTGTAGATCACTTTCGTGGAGCAGCCCGCCTCGCCGGAGATCCGGCGCACGGTCAGCGCGGCGGGGCCCTCGGTAACCAGGAGGTGGGTCGCGGTGTCGAGGATGGCGGCCCGGACGACGTCCTGGCCTTCGCGCTGGGCCTGCTGGTACACGGTCACTGGTAACACCGTTTCTGCGCGGTAACACTGTTACCGCATTTCTACCGCACCCGCCGCCCGGCGTCAACGCGAGTAAGCCGGTCCTCACCGGAAAGGTGAGGCCGTGTGACGGACAACTCCAGCCGGGTGACGGTCGTCGTGGCCACGATGAACCGGCTGCGCGCGCTGCAACGCTCGCTCCCCCGCCATCCGGGGCCGGTGATCCTCGTCGACAACGGCTCCACCGACGGCACTCCCGGCTTCGTCCGGCGCCACTTCCCGCACGTGCGCGTGGTCGAGGCCGGCCGCAACCTCGGCGCGCCCGCCAGGAACATCGGCGTCAAGCTGGCCGAGACGCCGTACGTGGCCTTCGCCGACGACGACTCCTGGTGGGCCGGAGGCGCGCTGGAACGGGCCGCCGACCTGTTCGACGCCCATCCGCGGCTGGCCCTGCTCGGCGCGCGGGTGCTGGTCGGCCCCGAGGAACGGCTCGACCCGGTCAGCGAGCTGATGCGCGACTCCCCGCTCGGCGTCGACGCCGACCTGCCGGGGCCGAGCGTGCTGGGCTTCCTGGCCTGCGGGGCGGTGGTGCGCAGGGAGGCGTTCCTGGAGGCGGGCGGGTTCGACGACGTCGTCTTCTTCTTCGGCGAGGAGGAGCGCCTGGCGGTGGACCTGGCCGCGCGCGGCTGGGGGCTGGCCTACGTCGACGACGTGGTGGCCCACCACCACCCCGCGCCGCCCCGCGACCCGGCCGGCCGCCAGTCGCTGGCCGTGCGCAACGCCGTCCTCACCGCCGTCCTGCGGCGCCCCTGGCGCGTGGTCGCGCTGCTCTCGCTCGACGCCGTACGCCGCGGCCCGCGCGGCTGGCACGGCCTGCGTACGGCGCTCCCCCGGCTGCGGCGAGCCCTGGCGCAGCGCCGGGAACTGCCGCCGGAGGTGGAACGCGCCCGCCGCCTTCTGGACAATGGTTACAAAGCGTGACAGTCGGGTAACACAGAGTCATGACTACTGCATCGAATCCGATCCAGCTCCAGAAGCACCTCAAGGGCGTCGACTACCCGGCCACCAAGGCCGACCTGATCGACGCCGCCCGCCGCCAGGGGGCCGACCAGGCCACGCTGAAGGCGCTGGAAGCCATGCCCGACCGCCAGTACGACGGCCCCAACGCCGTGAGCCAGGCGGTCACCCAGCGCTGACCCGTCGGCGCTTCGGAGGGTCCCGGTGGACGTCCACCGGGGCCCTTCGGCGATCTAGGGCACCTGCCAGCCGCGCTCGACCAGCGCCTGGCTCAGCCGGGCCGCCGAATCGGGCTGCACCGACAGCTCGGCCACACCCAGCGGCAGGCCGGGCGCGTGCTCCAGGCGGACGTCCTCGACGTTGACGCCGACCTCGTCGCACACCTGGAAGAGCCGGGCCAGCTGGCCCGGCCGGTCGCCGATGACGACCTGGACCACCACGTACGCCGGCGCCGGGCCGCCGTGCTTGCCCGGGATGCGGCCGTGACCGGCCACGCCGCGCTTGAGCAGCTGGGTCACCTCGCCGCCCGCCGTGCCGTCACCCCCGGCCAGCGCGCGCAGCGCCGACGCGGCGTCGGCCAGATCACGCGAGACCGCCTCCAGCACCTCGGCCACCGGGGCCGCGTTGCCCGACAGGATGCCCAGCCACAGCCCGGGATCGCCGCCCGCGATCCGCGTCACGTCACGCACGCCCTGCCCCGCCAGCCCGAGCGCCACGTCGGAGGCGTCGGCCAGCCGGGCGGCCACCGCCGAGGCGGCCACGTGCGGCGCGTGCGAGACGACCGCCACCGCCCGGTCATGGTCGGCGGCGTCCACCTCGACCGGGTTGGCGCCGCACAGCTCGATCAGCCGCAGCACCGCCGCGACCGCCTCGCCCGACGCCTCGCCGGTGGGACAGTAGGCCCACGGGCGGCCCAGGAACAGGTCGGCGCGCGCCGCCCCCGGCCCCGACCGCTCGCGCCCGGCCAGCGGGTGCGAGGCCACGTAGGCCGCCAGGTCGCAGCCCAGCCGCGCCGCCTGCTCGATCGGCTCCGCCTTGACGCTGGCCACGTCGGTGTAGAAGCGGGCCACGCCGCGCTTCTGCAGCTCCAGCAGCTCGGTCGCCACCTGGCCCGGCGGCACCGCGATCACCGCGAGATCCGCCGCCGGCCCGTCATCCTGGCCCCCGGGCTGCCACTCCTCGCCCGCGCCCAGCTCCCGGGCCAGCCGCACGGCGCCCGGATCGCGGTCGGCGAGCAGCACCCGCACGTCCTTGCGCCGCAGCGCCAGCGCCAGCGAGGTGCCGATGAGACCGGTGCCCACAACCAGCACGGTGCGCAGTTCGGTGGCCATGTCGTCGTCCCGGGATCCTATTGAGCGATGTCCTGCCGGAGCGCGACCGCGCCCCGCAGGTAGACGTGCTGGACGGCCGAGCGCGGCCGGTCGGTCTCGACGTGCGCCATCAGCCGCACCACCCGCGGCAGCGCGCCCGGCACGTCGATCTCCGTGGTGCAGATCAGCGGCACCTCGTGAAAGCCCAGCTTGCGCGCCGCCAGCGCGGGGAACTCCGCGGTCAGGTCGGGCGTCGCCGTGAACAGCACGCTGATCACGTCATCCGTGGTGAGCTCGTTACGCTCCATGATCTGGGTGACCAACTCGGTCGTGGCCTCGATGATCGAGCCACGGTCGTTGGCATCCACCTGGATCGCCCCGCGGATCGCCCGCACCATGCGCTTCGCCCCTTCGATAAGCGGGAGAGCCCGTGCGGAGGGTCGCACGGGCTCCTGCGTCGCGGCCAGATTACAGCTTCACGGCCGCGTAAAGCTCGCCGACCTCCTTCAGGGACAGCGCCCTGACGGTGCCCGGCTTCGTACGCCCCAGCTTGACCGGCCCGAACTCGATCCGCGCCAGATCGATCACCCGGTGGCCCGCCTCCTCCAGCATGCGGCGCACCACGTGCTTGCGGCCCTCGTGCAGCACCACCTCGACCAGCGCCTGCTGGCCGTGCTCCTGCACGATCGCGAAACTGTCGGCCCTGGCCAGACCGTCCTCCAGCTCGATCCCCTGCTTGAGCCTGCGGCCCAGGTCACGCGGGATCGGCCCGGGCACCTTCGCCCAGTACTTCTTCTGCACCCCGTAGCTGGGATGCGTCAGCCGGTTGGCCAGCTCGCCGTCGTTCGTGAGCAGCAGCAGGCCCTCGGTCTCGGTGTCGAGCCTGCCCACGTGGAACAGCCTCGGCGCCAGCTCCTCCACGAAGTCGGCCAGGCACGGCCGGCCCTGCGGGTCGTCCATCGTCGACACGACGCCGATCGGCTTGTTCAGCGCGTAGTAGACCAGGTCAGGGGCCGTCGGGATGCGCTTGCCGTCGACGTGGATCACCTGCGCAGCCGGGTCCACCTTGGCCCCGAACCTGCGCACCACCTGGCCGTTCACGGTGACCCGGCCGTCGCCGATCATCTCCTCGCAGGCCCTGCGGCTGGCCACGCCCGCCTGGGCGAGCACCTTCTGCAGCCGCACGCCGTCCGGCACCTCGGTGGTGTCGCGCTCGTCGGTGTAGCCGTCGGGGAAGAAGTCACGGTCGCGCATGGGCTGCCGCGCCGTCTTGAACCGGTCACGCGCCGGCCCGCCCTCGCCCCGGCCGCCGCCTGAGCCGCCGGGACCGCCTGGGCCGCCGAACCCGCCGTCGCGCCTCCCGCCGTCGCGGCGCGCGCCGCCGATGGTCTGCACGCCGTCACGCCCGGAGGTACGCCCGCCGCGCCCGGAGTCGTCACGCCGGCCGAACCGGCCCCGCGATCCGCCGCGCGCCGCGTCGTCCCTGCGCCCGCTCCGGTCGGCCCGGAACCCGCCGCGCTCCTCGCGCGGCCCACGGGTCTCCCCGGAGCCCCGCCCGGCGCCCTCACGCCCTTCGTACCGGTCACGCCCGGCATACCGGTCGCCGCCCTGGTAGCGGTCGCGGCTCTCGAACCGGTCACGGCCCTCGGCACGGTCGCGGCTCTCGAACCTGTCGCGGCCCTCAGAGCGGTCACGGCTCTCGAAGCGGTCGCGGCCTTCGTTCCGGTCGCCGCCGCTGAAGCCTGTACGCTCGCGGGCGTCTCGGGTGGCGGGGCGGCCGTAGCGGGCGCGGGAGCCGCCGCGGTCGGCGCGCAGCCCGTCACGGGCGCTCTCGTCCCTGAACCCGCGCTCAGCCGTGCCCCGGCCCTCGGAACGGAACCCGCCACGCTCGTCGCGGGACCCGCGCCGGTCGCCGCGGAAACCCTCACCGTCGCGGAACCTGTCACGGTCACCGCGCCCGCTCGGGGCCCCGGCGCGCCGGTCCCCCTGGTAGCCGGCCCGGTCGTCACGGCCCCGGGAGTCCCCGCCACGGGAACCGTCCCGGAACCCGCCGCCGCGCGAACCCGCACGGTCCTGGAACCCGCCGCCGCGCGAACCCGCACGGTCCTGGAACCCGCCGCCGCGCGAACCCGCGCGGTCCTGATAGCCGCCGCCGCTCCGCGAACCGGAGCGGTCCTGGAAGCCGCCGCCGCCCGAACCGGCGCGGTCGTCACGGCCGCCGCGGTCGTCGCGGAAGCCGCCGCGCTCGCCCCGGCGGGAGGCGCGGAAGTCGTCGCGGCGCGCGTCGCCGCGGGTGTCGTCGCGGCGGGGGCCGCCGCGTTCGCCATCTCGATGGGAACCGCCGCGGAAGTCGTCGCGGCGTCCGCCGCGGCTGTCGTCCGAGCGGAAGGCGGGACGCCCGCCGCGGCCGGAGCCGCCCGCGCGTCCTCGACCGCGTCCCTCACCGGACGGGGTGCTTCGCCTGTTGATCACTTTGTCGTCTCCTCGAGGTTTTCCACGTCGTCGGGGAGGAAGGGCGCGAGCTCGGGGAGCTCGCTGATGTCCCGCAGTCCCAGACGTTCAAGGAAGTATGAGCTTGTCCGGTAGAGCACCGCTTGGCTCTCCGGGTCGGTGCCGGCCTCTTCGACCAGCCCTCTCGCGACGAGCGTCCGCATGACGCCGTCGCTGTTGACGCCGCGTACGGCGGCGACACGGGCGCGGCTCACCGGTTGCCGGTAGGCCACGACCGCGAGAGTCTCCAGCGCGGCCTGGGTCAGCCGCGTCTGCTGGCCGTCGCGTACGAACCGCTCGACCAGCCCGGCGCAGTCGGCGCGCGTGTAGTAACGCCAGCCGCCCGCGACCTCTCTCAGATCGAAACCCCGCCCGGCGGCAGTGTATTCCTCGGCCAGCTCCCGCAGCGCCGCCGCCACCTCGTGCGTGGGCCTCTCCAGCACCTGCGCCAGCGTCACCTCGGCCACCGGCTCGTCGACGACGAGCAGGATGGCCTCCAGCGCCGCCTTGAGCCCGGGCCCTTCCCCGGACCCCTGAGCCGCCTCCCCCACCGTACGCGTCGCGCCGGGCTCCGCCGTCCCGCTGCCCGCCGCACCGGCGCCGGGAAGGGGCGGCGCGTCGTCCGCCTCCGGAAGAAGGCCAGCCGCCTCGTCCGGGAAGACCGCCGCGCCGGGCTCCGCCGTCCCGCTGCCCGCCGTGCCGGCGTCTGGAGGCTCCGGTTGGGGGTCGGTCAGGGCGCCGGGGAGGGTCATCCAGGCGGGGATGCGGTCGGCGCCGCGGGGGGCCTGGGGGTGGTCAGTCATCTGCTGCTTTCTCCGCGCTCTCCTCGTAGTCGTCCCTCACCGAGACGTCGCCGTCGTCGGCGCCCGTCCAGGTGACGTGCAGGTCGCCGAGCGGTTCGAGCTGGTCGAAGGTGACCGCCGACTCCCGGAAGAGCTCCAGGACGGCGAGGAAGCGGGCGATGACCTCGAAGGTGCCCTCGCAGTCGGCGACCAGGGCCCTGAAGGTGGCTCTGCGCATGCGGCGCAGCCGCTCGACCAGGATAGCGGCTTGTTCGCGGACGCTGGCGAGTGGTTGGTAGATGTGGCCGACGCTGACGGTGGGCGGCAGCTTCGGGGTGAAGGCCTTGGCGGCGATGCGGGCGAGCTGTTCGGGCCCGATGCCGAGGATGAGCTCGGGCAGCAGGTTGGCGAACTGGGGCTCCAGGGGGACGGTGCGGGGGAAGCGGAGCGCCTCGTCGGCCATGCGCCCGGCGAAGACCTTGGCCACCTCCTTGTACGCCTTGTACTGCAGGAGGCGGGCGAACAGCAGGTCGCGGGCCTCCAGCAGGGCGAGGTCCTCCTCGTCCTCGACCTCGCCGGAGGGCAGCAGCCGGGCGGCTTTCAGGTCGAGCAGCGTGGCGGCGACGAGCAGGAAGTGGCTGGTCTGGTCGAGGTCCCATTCGGGGCCGCGGGACCGGATGTAGGCGATGAACTCGTCGGTCACCTGGGACAGCGAGACCTCGGTGATGTCGAGCTTGTGCTTGGCGATCAGGCCGAGGAGCAGATCGAAGGGGCCTTCGAAGACGTCCAGGTGGACCTGGAATCCCTGCTGCTGCTCGGTCACCTGGCCATTGTCGCAGCCGCGGGCCAGCGCGAGAGCACCTCGCGCGCCAGCTCACGGTAGGCGTTGGCGCCCAGGGACGAGGGGTCGAAGGTGGTGATGGGCTCGCCGGCGACGGTGGCGTCGGGGAAGCGCACCGTACGGTTGATCACGGTGTGGAACACCTTGTCGCCGAACGCCTCGACGACGCGGGCGAGCACCTCGCGGCCGTGGAGGGTACGGGCGTCGTACATGGTGGCGAGCAGGCCCTCGATCTCGAGGTCCTCGTTGAGCCGCTCCTGGACCTTGGTGATGGTGTCCATGAGCAGGGCGACGCCGCGCAGCGCGAAGAACTCGCACTCCAGCGGCACCATGACGCCCTGGGCGCAGGTGAGCGCGTTGATGGTGAGCAGGCCGAGCGACGGCTGGCAGTCGATGAGGCAGACGTCGTAGTGCGGCAGCAGCGGCTTGATGACGCGGCCGAGCACCTGCTCGCGGGCGACCTCGGTGACGAGCTGGACCTCGGCCGCGGACAGGTCGATGTTGCTGGGCAGCAGGTCGAGGCCCTCGACGCCGGTCTCCAGCAGCACGTCCTCGGCGGTGACGTTGCGCTCCATCAGCAGGTTGTAGACCGTGAGGTCGAGCTGGAGCGGGTTGATGCCGAGGCCGACGGACAGGGCGCCCTGCGGGTCGAAGTCGACGAGCAGCACCTTGAGGCCGTATTCGACGAGGGCGGCGCCGAGGTTGATGGTGGTGGTGGTCTTGCCGACCCCGCCCTTCTGGTTGACCATGGCGACCACGCGGGCCGGGCCGTGGACGTCGCGCGGCGCGGGCTCGGGGAACACCGGCCGGGGGCGCTGGGTCGGGCCCAGGTTGACGCCCGTGGAGGGCGCGTTGGTCTTCGTGTCTCCCCAGGGGTTGTCGGGGGTCCCCGGGGCCGAACCGTTGGTCTTCACAGTCACCAGCTCGAACCTCCCTGACGATCCCGAACCGGACCGTCCGGACGGACACTATGGCGTCACCACTTAACGCGGCAAGGCGGCACGCCGATGTGCCGCACGACCCAAAAGACTATAGATCACTGGCGGGCCCGTGGATGCGCCGCCGCGTAGACCTCGCGAAGTTTGTCGACGGTGACGAGTGTGTAGACCTGGGTGGTGGTGACGGAGGCGTGGCCGAGCAGCTCCTGGACGACCCGGACGTCGGCACCGCCATCGAGCAGGTGGGTGGCGAAGGAGTGGCGCAGCACGTGGGGCGAGATCCCGGCGAGGCCGGCGCGCACGGCGGCGGCCTGGAGCACCTCCCAGGCGCCCTGGCGGGTCAGCCGGCCGCCTCTGGCGTTGAGGAACACGGCGGGGGTGCCGCGGCCGTGGGCGAGCAGGCCGGGCCTGGCGCGCACGACGTAGGCGTCGAGGGCGGCGCGGGCGTAGCGGCCGAGGGGGACGATGCGGGTGCGGCCGCCCTTGCCGCGCAGCCGTACCTGGTCGTCCTCCAGGTCGTCGACGGCCAGGCCGACGGCTTCGGAGATGCGGGCGCCGGTGCCGTACAGGACTTCGAGCAGGGCGCGGTTGCGCAGGGTGAGGGGGGCGCCGTCGGGGCCTGATGCGGCGATGAGGCGTTCGACCTCGTCGACGGCGATGGCCTTGGGCAGGCGGCGGAGCTGGCGCGGCGGCCGTACCTGGTCGGCGGGGTCGTGGGCGGTGACGCCTTCGCGCAGGGCGAAGCGGTGCAGGCCGCGCACGGCGGAGACGGCGCGCGCGGCCGAGCTGGCCACGAGCGCCGGGTGGTCGCCGTCTCCCTCGCGCAGGGCGGCGAGGAAGGCGCGCACGTCGGCCTCCCCCACCTCGTCGAGGCGGAGGCGGCCGCGGGCGCGCAGGTGTTCCAGGTAGCGGCGCAGGTCGCGACGGTAGGAGGCGAGCGTGTTGGCAGCCAGGCCCCGCTCCACCGCCAAATGGGCGAGGTAGCTGGAGAGCACCGCCTCCACGATGGTCCTTCCGGTCGTCAGGCCTCGGGCGCGTCGGCGGGGCGCAACAGGCCGAACCCCTCAACCGAAGCCGTGTATGCGGCGAGGATACCGGCCACGGCCGGGGAATTGTGGATCATTCCCATCAGGGCCTTCTCGACGGCGTCGGCGAGGGGCACCCATTCGACCGGCATGCCGATCTCCTCGTGACGGTGCACGAACCCGTTCTCCTCGTCCGGGATCTTGGTGAGGTCGCGGGCGAGGAAGACGCGGATGCGCTCGTCGGACATGCCGGGCGAGGAGTAGAGGTCGACGAGCGTGTGCCAGGTGGCGGCCCGGTAGCCGGCCTCCTCGGCGAGCTCGCGGGCGGCCCCTTCGACCAGGGGTTCGCCGGGCACGTCGCGGATCCCGGCGGGCAGTTCCCAGAGCAAATGGCGGGTCGGGTGGCGGTACTGGCGCAGGAGCAGGACGCGGTTCTGCTCGTCCAGGGCGAGGACCGCGACGGAGCCCGGGTGGACGACGTAGTCGCGGTCGGCGTGGTCGTCGCCGGGCATCCGGACGGTGTCGGTGACGACCTCGATGACGTGTCCCGAGAAGCGCTTCCTGGTTTCGAGAACGTCCCAGCGCTCGGGCGTGTCCTGGATCCTCACTTGGCCGCCTTCGCGCTCACGCGGCTGTCGGCGTAGGCGAGCGCCGCGTTGACGAGGCCCTTGAACATCGGGTTGGCGCGGGTGGGCCGGGAGCGGAACTCGGGGTGGGCCTGGGTGCCGATGAAGAACGGGTGCGTGTCGGCGGGCAGCTCGGTGTACTCGACCAGGCGGCCGTCGGGCGACAGGCCGGAGAAGACCAGGCCGACGCTCTCCAGCTTGTCGCGGTAGGCGTTGTTGACCTCGTACCTGTGGCGGTGGCGCTCGTCGGCCTTGGCCCGGCCGCCGTAGAGCTGGCGGGCCAGCGTGCCCTCGCCGAGCTTGGCGGTGTAGCTGCCCAGGCGCATGGTGCCGCCCATGTCGCGCTCGCCGGCGACGACGTCCTCCTGGTCGGCCATGGTGGAGATGACCGGGTGCTTGGTGTCGGGGTCGAACTCGGCGGAGTTGGCGTCGGTGATGCCGGCCATGTTGCGGGCGGCCTCGATGACCATGCCCTGCATGCCGAGGCAGATGCCGAGCAGCGGGATCTTGTTCTCGCGGGCGTGGCGGATGGCGCCGATCTTGCCTTCGATGCCGCGCACGCCGAACCCGCCGGGGATCAGCACGCCGTCGGCGCCGTCGAGCTCGCGCTCGGCGCCCTCGGGGGTCTCGCAGTCGTCGCTCTTGACCCAGCGGATGTTGACGCGGGCGTCGCAGGCGAAGCCGCCGGCGCGCAGCGCCTCGGTGACCGACAGGTAGGCGTCGGGCAGGTCGATGTACTTGCCGACGAGCGCGATCGTGACCTCCTTGGCCGGGCGGTGCACGCGGCGCAGGAGCTGCTCCCACTCCTTCCAGTCGACGTCGCGGAAGGGCAGGCCGAGGCGGCGCACCACGTACGCGTCGAGGCCCTCGGAGTGCAGCACCTTGGGGATGTCGTAGATGGAGGCGGCGTCGACGGCGCTGACGACGGCGTCCTCGTCGACGTCGCACATGAGGCTGATCTTGCGCTTGATGGCGGTCTGCACGGGCCGGTCGGAGCGCAGCACGATCGCGTCGGGCTGGATGCCGATGCTGCGCAGCGCGGCGACGCTGTGCTGGGTCGGCTTGGTCTTGAGCTCGCCGGACGGGCCGATGTAGGGCAGCAGCGACACGTGCAGGAAGAACACGTTGTCGCGGCCGACCTCGTGGCGGATCTGGCGGACGGCCTCCAGGAACGGCAGCGACTCGATGTCGCCGACGGTGCCGCCCACCTCGGTGATGACCACGTCGACGTCGGGGCCGGCCATGCCCCGGATGCGGTCCTTGATCTCGTTGGTGATGTGCGGGATGACCTGGACGGTGTCGCCGAGGTATTCGCCGCGCCGCTCCTTGGCGATGACGTTGGAGTAGACCTGGCCGGTGGTGACGTTGGCCGAGCCGTGCAGGTCGGTGTCGAGGAAGCGCTCGTAGTGGCCGACGTCGAGGTCGGTCTCGGCGCCGTCGTCGGTGACGAAGACCTCGCCGTGCTGGAACGGGTTCATGGTGCCGGGGTCGACGTTGAGGTACGGGTCGAGCTTCTGCATGGTGACCCGGAGCCCGCGGCCCTTGAGCAGACGGCCCAGGCTGGAGGCGGTGAGGCCCTTGCCGAGACTGGAGGCGACACCGCCGGTGACGAACAGATGCTTGGTTTGCGATGCGCTGCGCAAGGAGGCTCCCGTGGCTCGAGGTGTGGCCGATGTGTCCACGGGCTCTCAGGATATCAAACAACGCCCCCGACATGCCCGAACAGGATGACCTAGCGGTAACTTTGGTCCCTATGTCACTTGTACGGCGGGCGTTCGGCACGCTGATCCACCGGGCCTACGCCGCGATCCGCGACGCGGGTGCCATCACTCCCGAGACGCCCGCGGGTCACGGGTTCCGCCGTCTGGGCGACGGCGCGAAGATCGCCTTCCCGCCGGGCGCGATCTTCGGGGAGCGCTGGATCGAGATCGGCGACCACACGCTGATCGGCGAGCGGGTGTCGATCTCGTGCGGCATGTGGCCGGGCGTGGATCTGGGCCCCGGCTCGATCCTGCGGATCGGCGGGTCCTGCTCGATCGGGCGGGGCACGCACATCGTGGCCCACCAGTCGATCGACATCGGCGACGACGTCTTCACCGGCCCGTACGTGTACGTCACGGACCAGAACCACGTCTACGACGACCCGGACGTGCCGATCGGCAGGCAGTGGCCGCGCAACAGCCCGGTGTCGATCGGCTCGGGCTCGTGGCTGGGCGCGGGGGCGATCATCCTGCCGGGCACCCGGCTGGGCCGCCAGTGCGTGGTGGCGGGCGGCGCGGTGGTGCGCGGCGAGTTCCCCGACCACAGCGTGGTGGCGGGGGTGCCGGCGCGGCTGGTGCGGCGTTACGACCCGGCGCACGGTTGGCACGATCCAGCGGTGGCGCTGGCGGTCGACTGACCCTGGACCGAACATCCTTCTGGCGGTTAGCGTCAGTGCATGCGGACCGCCATCACCCGGCTTCTGGGCATCGAGTTCCCGCTGTTCGCCTTCAGCCACTGCCGTGACGTGGTGGCCGCGGTCACCAACGCGGGCGGGTTCGGCGTGCTGGGCGCGATCGCGTACACCCCCGAGCGGCTCGACGCCGAGCTGACCTGGATCGACCGGCAGGTGGGCGGCCGGCCGTACGGGGTGGACGTGCTCGTGCCCGGCCGGGTCGACGCGGCCGCGCCGGGCGGCGTGGCGCGGGCGATCCCCGAGCGGCACCGCGACTTCGTCGCGCGCCTGCTGGCCAGGCACGGCGTGCAGGCGGGCCCGGAGCGGGACGGCGGCGGCGCGGACGAGTTCGGCAGGCGGGTGACGGCGGCGGGCGCGGCCGGGCTGGCCGAGGTGGCGCTCGGGCATCCGATCGGGCTGATCGCCAGCGCGCTCGGGCCGCCGCCGCCAGAGCTGGTGGCGCGGGCGCGGGAGGCGGGCGTGCCGGTGGCGGCCCTGGTCGGCACCGTGGAGCACGCGCGCAGGCAGGTGGCGGCGGGCGTGGACATCGTCGTCGCGCAGGGCGCCGAGGCGGGCGGTCACACCGGCGAGATCTCCACGATGGTGCTGGTGCCGCAGGTGGCCGACGCGGTCGCGCCGGTCCCGGTGCTCGCGGCGGGCGGGATCGCCTCGGGCCGTCAGATGGCGGCGGCGATGGCGCTCGGCGCGCAGGGCGTGTGGTGCGGGTCGGTCTGGCTGACGACGGAGGAGGCCGAGACGTCCCCCGCCGTCCGGCGCAAGCTGCTGGCCGCCTCCTCGCTCGACACGGTCCGCTCGCGCTCGCGCACCGGCAAGCCCGCCCGGCAGCTCCGCTCGGCCTGGACCGACGCCTGGGACTCCGCCGAGGACAGCCCGGGTCCGCTCGGGATGCCGCTGCAGATGCTGGTGGCCGAGCGGGCGATGGCGCGGATCGGCGCGGCGGCCGAGCGCGGCGAGCCCGGCGCGGTGGAGCTGGCCACCTACTTCGTCGGCCAGGTCGTCGGCCAGCTCGACCGGGTGCGGCCGGCCCGCGAGGTGGTCTACGGGATGGTGTACGAGTTCGCGGAGGCGGTGGAGCGGTTGGCCGGGCTGTCCCGGTGACCGGCTACGATGCCCGAATGGTCGGGAATCCTCCCGAGTTGGAACGCGGCACCGGGGTTCCCGCGCACGTGCAGATCGAGCGCTGGCTGCTCGACTCGATCGCCGGCGGCGACATGGCGCCAGGCGACAGGCTGCCCGGCGAGCGCGAGCTGGCGGGCCGGCTCGGCGTGAGCCGGATGACGCTGCGCCAGGCGCTGGCCACGCTGGAGCGCGACGGGGTGCTGGTCAGGGTGCCGGGCCGGACCGGCGGCGCGTTCGTCGCCGAGCCGCGCATCGAACGCGACCTGACCGGCCTGGCCGGGTTCACCGAGCAGGTGCGGCGCGCGCACCTGCGGGCCGAGGCGCGCATCCTGACGGCCGCCACCGTGCCCGCTCCCGCCGCCGTGGCCGCCGCGCTGCGCGTCGAGCCCGGCTCGCCGGTGCACGAGGTGGCGCGGGTGCGCTCGGCCGGGCGCTCGCCGCTGGCGCTCGAACGCTCCTTCTTCCCCGCCCTGCCCGGCTTCCTCGCCCAGGACCTGACCGGGTCGCTGTACGCGCTGCTGGCCGACGGGTACGGCCTGGCGCCCCGCACCGCGCTGGAGCACCTGGACCCGGTCATCGCCGGGCCCGCCGAGGCGGCCGAGCTGGGCATCGAGCCCGGGGCGCCGCTGATGCGCGTCGAGCGGACCGCCTACGCGGCCGACGGCGCCCCGGTCGAGCACGCCCGCGACCTGTTCAGGCCGGACCGGGTGCGGATCTCGGTGCGCAGCGGCGTCACGTGACGACGGTCGCGGGCACCCAGGCGCCCTCCACCTCGACCTCCACCCCGGAAGCGTCGTCCGCGTCCTTCTCCAGGTAGGCGTAGGCGATCGACTGACCGGCGGTGTGGCCGTAGCCGCCGGAGGTCACCCGGGCCACGACGCGGCCGTCGAGGCGGACCGGCTCGTTGCCGAGCGCCACGGCGCGCGGGTCGGCGAGCGCCAGGCGGCGCAGCCGGCGCGGCGGGTCGGGGTCGAGCGCGTCGCGGCCGAGGAACTCCTTGTCGAGCTTGACGCAGAAGCCCAGCCCGGCCTCGTACGGCGTGGTCTCGGGCCCGATGTCGGCGCCCCACACCCGGTAGCCCTTCTCCAGGCGCAGGCTGTCGATGGCCCGGTAGCCGCCCGCCACCAGCCCGTACGGCTCGCCCGCCCGCCACAGCGTCCGCCACAGCCCGAGCCCGTACTCGGTGGAGCAGTAGAGCTCCCAGCCGAACTCGCCGACGAACGTCACCCGCAGCGCCAGCACCGGCACGTCGCCCACGGTCAGCTCGCGCGCGGTCATGAACGGGAAGTCCAGCGGGTCGGGCGTGAGCGTGGCGAGGATGTCACGGGCGCGCGGCCCCCACAGCGCGAAGCAGGCGCGGCTGCCGGTCACGTCGGCGATCCGGACGTCGGCGCCGCGCAGCCGGGCCTGCTTGCGCAGCCAGCCGAGGTCGTGGGAGCCGAACGCGGTGCCGGTGACGACGAGGAACTCCCGCTCGCCGCGCCGGGTGACGGTGAAGTCGCACTCGATGCCGCCGCGCCGGTTGAGCGCCTGGGTGTAGGTGACGTCGCCCACCCGGCGGGCGACGCGGTTGGCGCACACCCATTCGAGCAGCGACGCGGCGTCGGGGCCGGTGACCTCGATCTTGGCGAACGAGCTCTCGTCGAACAGCCCGGCCGTGGTGCGGGTGGCGTGGTGCTCGGCGGCGACGGCGGGCGACCAGTTGCGGCCCGCCCAGCCGTGCGGCCGGACGCCGTCGCCCGCGGGCTCGTTGGACGTGTAGTAGTTGACCCGCTCCCAGCCGGCCTTCTCGCCGAAGACCGCGCCGTGGGCGGCATGCCAGGCGTAGGCGGGCGAGGTGCGCAGCGGGCGGCCCGCCGCGCGCTCGTCGCCGGGGTAGCGGATGTCGTAGTAGGTCTCGTAGTTCTCCACCGCGCGGGCCAGCGTGTAGGACGGGGAGCGGTAGTGGGCGCCGAAGCGGCGGACGTCCATGTGCCAGACGTCCATGCCGGGCTCGCCGTCGACGATCCACTCGGCCATCACCCTGCCGATGCCGCCCGCGCCGGCGATGCCGTGGGCGCAGAACCCGGCCGCCACGTAGAAGCCGCCGACCTCGGTCTCGCCCAGGCAGAACTCGTTGTCCGGGGTGAACGCCTCCGGGCCGTTGATGAGCTTGCGGATGCCGACGTCGGCCATCGCGGGCACGCGGACGCGGGAGTTCTCCGAGATCTCCTCGAACCTCGGCCAGTCCTCCGCCAGCAGCCGCCCGTTGAAGCCGGCCGGGATCGCGTCGTAGGACGACTCCCCCGCCGTCCACGGCGCGCAGGTGCGCTCGTAGCCGCCCATGACGAGCCCGCCGACCTCCTGTCGGTAGTAGACGAGCAGGTCGGGGTCGCGCAGCGTGGGCAGCCCGGCGTGCTCGTGGAAGCCGTCGGTGACCACGTACTGGTGCGACATCGGCACGATCGGGACCCGCACCCCGGCCATCCGGCCGATCTCGGCGGCGAACATGCCGCCGCAGTTGACGACCACCTCGCAGTCGATGTCGCCCTGGTCGGTGCGCACCCGCGTGACCCGGCCGCGCTCGACGTCCAGGCCGAGGACCCGGACCTTGGTGCGGATCCGCGCGCCGCCCTCCCTGGCCCCGGCCGCCAGCGCGTAGCACAGCCGTGACGGGTCGATCTGGCCGTCGGTCGGCAGGTAGGCGGCGCCGACGACGCCCTCGGTGCTCATCAGCGGGAACAGCTCGGCCGCCTCGGCGACGGAGATCTCCTCCAGCGGCAGGCCGAACGTGCGGGCCCAGCCGATCTGGCGGCGGATCTCGGCCATCCGCTCCGGGGTGGAGGCGAGCTTGATGCCGCCGCACTCCGTCCACCCGGCGTCGAGGGTGCGGTAGAGCTCGACGGAGTACTGGTTCATCCGGGTGAGCGTCGGATCGGCGCGGAGCTGGCCGACCAGGCCCGCCGAGTGGAAGGTCGAGCCGCTGGTGAGCTCGTCGCGCTCCAGCAGGACGACGTCCCGCTCGCCGAGCTTGGTGAGGTGGTAGGCGACGGAGGCGCCGCCGACGCCGCCCCCGATGATCACGATGCGCGCCGAGTCGCTCATGCCCGCGAGGCTAACCGGCGGGCCGTAAAAGGTCTAGACCGTTTAGCGGGGCGGAGCTAGCATCGACCATGGCCGTGCTCGAGATCCTCGACCGCATCCCCCTGCTGGCCGGCGTGCCGCGCTCCGTGGAGGAGCTGCCCGGCGGCCTGACCAACCACAACTACAAGGTCACCACCCCCGGCGGGGCGTACGTGGTGCGGGTGTGGGCCAGCGACGGGTCGCTGCTGGCCATCGACCGCGACGCCGAGCACGCCTCCTCGATCGCCGCCGCGCGGGCGGGCGTGGGCGCGCCGGTGCACGCCTACCTGCCGGGCGAGGGGGTGCTGGTGGTGGGGTTCATCCCGGGGCGCACGTTCACGGAGGACGACGTGCGCGACTCGGCCAACCTGCCGCGGGTGGCCGAGGCGTGCCGGCGGCTGCACGCGGGGCCCCGGTTCGTGCGCGACTTCGACATGTTCGACGTGCAGCGGCGCTATCTGGCGATCGTGCGGGAGCGGGGGTTCCGGCTGCCGGACCGGTACCTGGAGTTCATGCCCGTCGTTGAGCAACTCCGTAAATGTCTGGAAATAAGGGCAGAAGGCACCGTTCCGTGTAACAACGACCTGTTGCCGGGCAACATCATCGACGACGGCCGGCGGCTGTGGCTCATCGACTACGAGTACGCCGGCAACAACGACGCCTGCTTCGAGCTGGGCAACGTGTGGAGCGAGTCGGACCTGTCGCTCGACCAGCTCGACGAGCTCGTCACCGCCTACTACGGCCGCCGTCTGCGCCACAAGATCGCCCGTGCCCGGCTGCTCGGCCTGATGGCCAAGTACGGCTGGACCCTGTGGGCCTCCATCCAGGACGGCGCCAACGACACGATCGACTTCGACTTCTGGTCGTGGGGCATGGAGAAGTACGAGCGCGCCGTGGCCGAGTTCACCGCCGGTGGGCTCGGGCGCCTCATGGACGAGGCCGCCCGGGCAGACTAGGGGCATGCTCGCCGCACTGACCGGGCTCGGCCTGTCCACCGCCGCCGGGCTCAACGCCTACATCCCGCTGCTCGTCGTGGGCGTGCTGGCCAACCTGACCGACCGGGTGCGGCTGCCCGACGGCTACGCGTGGCTGTCCCACTGGGGCGTCCTGGCGATCATCGCCGTGCTGCTGGCGGCGGAGATGGTGCTGGACAAGGTGCCCGCCGTCGACACCGTCAACGACCTGATCCAGACCGTCGTACGGCCCGCGTCCGGCGGCGTCGTCTTCAGCGCCACCAGCGCCGCCGCCGAGCTCGACCGCTCCACCTGGATGACCGAGAACCCGTGGGCGTCCTGGCTGCTCGGCATCGTGGTCGCGCTGGCCGTGCACGCGCTCAAGACGGCGGCCAGGCCCGTGGTCAACGCCGGCACCGCCGGGGCCGGGGCGCCGGTGGCGAGCGTTGCCGAGGACACGGGCGCGCTCGGCATGAGCCTGGTCGCGATCTTCCTGCCTCTGCTGGTGATCGTCCTGCTGGCACTGTTCGCGCTGGCCGCCTGGTGGACGATCGGCAAGGTGCGCCGCTACCGCGCCGGGCGCAGGCGGCCGCCCGGCTAGCGTCCTGCCGGATCATCCCCCGGGCTGACCCGTCATCCCCCTCGGGGCTGATCCGCCCGCGCCCGCCCGTCCCGTACCGTCCGATGACGTGCGGACTCGTCGTGGCCCCCGCCCGCGCCCGCACACGGGCCCGGCGGCGCACCCGCGCCGCCGGGCTCCCCGGCCCGTCACCACGGCGGTACGGGCCTCATGACCCGGATCGTTCCCGGCGCCGGGCCGCGGCGGCCACGTTGACCGGCATCCGGCCGAAGATCAGGCCGTGGAAGGGCGAGATCGCCCACCAGTAGAGGTGGCCGAGGAGCCCGTGCGGGTGGAAGATCGCCCGCTGGGTGTAGACCGTCCGGCCGCCGGAGCGGTCGACGCCGAGCTCCAGCCAGGCCAGGCCGGGCAGCCGCATCTCGGCCCGCAGCCGCAGCAGCCGGCCGGGAAGCACCTCCTCCACCCGCCAGAAGTCGATCGTGTCGCCCACCCGCAGCCGCGCCGGATCGCGCCGGCCGCGCCGCAGCCCGACGCCGCCGACGAGCCGGTCGGCCAGCCCCCTGAGCTTCCAGGCGACCGGCAGCGAGTACCAGCCGTTGCGGCCGCCGATGCCCTCGATCACCTGCCACAGCGCCTCCGGGCTCGACGGCACGGCCAGGCTGCGGTCGTCGACGAAGAGGCTGCCTCCCGCCCAGTCGGGGTCGGTGGGCAGCGGGTCGCTGGGCGCGCCGGGCGTGGACGCCGAGGACCAGCGCGTGGCGACGTCGGCCTCCCTGATCTTCATCAGCGCCAGCGACACCGCTCGGCGGAAGCCGATCAGCCCGCCCTCGGGGTCGGGCACGTGGCGGGCGATGTCGTGCTCGCCGCACACGGCCTCGTTGCGCAGCGACTCCACCAGCGGGCGGGCGATGCTCGCCGGGACCGGCGTGACGAGCCCCACCCAGAGGCTCGACAGCCGGGGGCTGAGCAGGGGCACCGGGAGGATCAGCCGGGGCGGCAGCCCGGCCACGGCGGCGTACCCCTGCATCATGTCGGCATAAGTCAGGACATCGGGCCCGCCTATGTCGAACCCTCGGTTGACCGTCCCCGGCACCTCCGCCCACGCGACCAGATACCGCAGCACGTCCCGTACCGCGATCGGCTGGGTGCGGCTCCGCACCCAGCGCGGTGTGGTCATCACCGGCAGCCGTTCGGTCAGGTAGCGCAGCATCTCGAACGACGCCGACCCCGACCCGATGATCATCGCGGCGCGCAGGACCACCGCCGGCACCGCGCCCCCCAGGAAGATCTCCCCCACCTCGGCCCGCGACCGCAGATGCGGCGAGAGCGCCTCGCCGGCGGCCGGACCGCCCAGGTAGACGATCCGCCGCACCCCCGCCTCGGCCGCCGCCGCCGCGAACGTCCGCGCCGCCAGGCGGTCCCGCTCGGCGAACCGGCCGCTCGCCCCCATCGTGTGGATCAGGTAGTACGCCACCTCCACCCCGTCCAGTGCCCGCCGCGTCCGCCCGGCGTCCGTGGCGTCGGCCTCGGCCACCTCCGTACGCGCCGCCCACGGCAGGTCGCGCAGCCGCCCGGCAGAACGCACCATGCACCGCACGTCATGACCGGCGGCCAGCAGTTCGGGGGCCAGCCGCCCGCCGATATAGCCGGTCGCCCCTGTGACCAGGCACAACGGCATGCCACGCCTGTTCCCCCGGCACCGTCCGTCATGCGTGGGGGCGCGGATCGCGGGACATGTCCGAGGAGCTCGGCCTGAGGTGATCAAGGGCGGCGGGGAACCCGGAGCGGCCGCCCGCGCGTTGGTCCGTGCGTTGGTGCGTGCCCTCGGCACGGCTATTCTCAAGGCGAGAACTCAACAGGAGGTGGCCACGATCAGCGAAATCGTCCTCATCGTGCTGGTGATCCTGGCGTTCCTCCTGCTGCTGACCGGGGTCGGCGTCTACCTCCTGGTCAAGCTCGGCAGGAAGGCCGCCACCAAGGCCAAGCAGGCCACGACCCGGCTGACCACGCACGTCAACGCGATGGGCACCGGCGACGCCGCCGAGGTCGAGCGCCTCCGCCTCGACCTGCGCCGCGAGGTGTCGCTCACCCGCCAGGCCGTCGAGCAGGCGCAGGCCCAGGGCTGGGGCCTCGGCGACCTGCCCCGCCTGCTGGCCGACCTGACCGCCCAGGCCGACGTGCACGACGGCCAGCTCGGCATGTACGCCCAGCAGCGCCGCCTCTCCCCGTACGTCGACCACGCCACGCTCGACCGGCTGCGCCAGCACCAGGCCAGGCTGACGGCCATGTGCGCCCGCATCCGCGCCGACCTGCTCAGCGACCAGGTCCACCACTCGGCCACGGGCATCGACGACCTCGACACGCGCACCAACCTGGAGATCGAGTCCCGCCGCCCCGCCCCCGACCCCCTCGACGAGATCGACGACCTCTACCGCAAGACCATGCAGGAACGCCGCGACCCCTCCTGACGACTACGGATCGTGGCATGATCCGTCACACGGTCACCGTCCAGGAGGCGCATCGATGAGCACGGCCCTGCCGGAGTGGTTCTCTCCGGGCCCTCCCGGCGGCTGGACCGCCGACATGCTCGACCGTCTCCCTCCCGGCGCGCCTGGGCACGTCGAGCTGATCGACGGATCCCTCGTCATGCGGTCCCCCCAGACGCTGTTCCACATGCTCGCGCTCAGGTTGTTCGAACGGGAGCTCACGCCTCCCGAGCATCTGGTCGTCGTCCGCGAGATGACCGTCACCCTGGGGCTGCGGCAGCGTCCCGAGCCGGACATCCTCCTGGTGAAGGACACCGCGGCCCAGCGGGTCGGCCTGACCAGCTTCAAGCCTGAGGACGTCCACCTCGTCGTCGAGGTGGTGTCGGAGGAGTCCCGCGACAGGGATCGAACGACCAAGCCGAGCAAGTATTCGAGCGCGGGGATCACGTACTTCTGGCGTGTCGAGCTGGAGGACGAACGGCCCGTCGTCCACACGTTCGAGCTGGAGCCCGCCGTCAAGGCGTACGTCCCCACCGGCATCCACCGCGGCCGCCTGCGCACCGACATCGGCTTCCCGGTGGACATCGACCTTGATCTGGACAAGGTCAGACGCTGAGCCCGCTGGGGCGTGGGTTCTTCCCGTGCGGGGCGCCGGGGGCGACACTGTGAGGGTGATTCGCGGACTGCATCTGCTGTTCCACAGCCGGGATCCGGAGGCGGACCGGGCGTTCCTGCGTGACGTGCTCGGGTGGCCGTACGTGGAGGACGCGGCGTCCGGGGCCGGGTGGCTGATCTTCAGGACGCCGCCGGCCGAGCTGGGCGTCCATCCGACCGACGCCGATCCGGTGGTGACGCTGCACCTGATGTGCGACGACGTCGCCGGGACCGTCGCCGGTCTCGCCGCGCGGGGCGTGGCCGCCGGTCCCGTCACCGACGAGGGGTACGGCCTGGCGACGACGCTCACGCTGCCCAGCGGCGCCACGATCGGCCTGTACGAGCCGCGTCACGCCAGCCCGCTCGGCTGAGCGAGCGTCATGCGCGGGCCGGGAACCGTACAACAGTCCTTGACCGGGTGATATACCAGCACATTCCGGGCAGTCGTCCCCGCATGAACGGGGAGACCAAGCGCAACAAGATCATCGGCGCCACGCTGGCGAGCGCCGCACTGCTGACCGGCGCGGGCTGCGGCCCGGCCGCGCCGGGCGAGACCGGGACCGCTCAGGCGGCCGGGTCGCCGGCCCCCGCGCCGACCGGCACGGAGGACATGCCCGTCGACCCGGGGAGCCCGCCCGTGGACCCGGAGGACTCGCCGACGGACCCCGAGGCCTCGCCCACGGGCACGGACGCGACGCCCTCCCCCACCGACGGCAGCCCCTCGCCGGGCGCCACCACGGCAGGCGTCGCCGATCTCAAGAAGGCCGCCGAGGCCGCACTCGCCGCTGTCCCGAACTCCACGCTCATCTCCATCGAGAGCGAGGAGGGCGGCAAGCTCTGGGAGGTCCAAGTCGTCGACAACACCGGCGCCGAGCAGCAGATGGACGTCGACGGCGCCAGCGGCCAGGTGGTGAACGGCCCCACCGCCGAGGAGTCGGACGCCGAGGACAAGCAGAAGCACCTGGAGCGGGTCAAGGCCGCCAAGCTCACCTACGCCCAGGCCGCCGACAAGATCGCCGCCTCGGTCCCGCAGGGGCGCATCACCGAGCTGAACCTGGACAGCAGCAACGGCAAGACCGTCTGGGAGTCGGACGTCGTCACCCCCAACGGCACCAAGCACGAGGTGACGGTCGACGCGGCCACCGGCGACGTCACCAAGAACAGCTCCACCAGCTGACCCCGCCCACCCGTCCGTCAAGGGCCCACGCCACCACGCGGCGCGGGCCCTCCCTCATGCCCGGGGCCTCAGGGCGCCGCCGAAGCTGAGCTCGTTGCCTTCGGGGTCGCGGTAGGTGACCTTGGTGACGCCGCCCTCGTACGTCTCGCGGCGGGCGGGCTCCAGGCCGCGGGCGGCCAGGCCGGCGACCCGGGCGTCCAGGTCGTCGACGAACGCCAGCACCAGCGCGTGGCCCGCCCGCTCGGGCGCCTGCACGATGTAGACGTGGCGGCCGGGGGCCACCTCCCACACCGCCTCGATGTCGTTGGGCAGGAACGACGGCGGCCCGCCGAACAGCCGCTCGTACCACGGCAGCGCGGCGGCGTAGTCGGTGACGGGGATGCCGGCGAACAGGTCGAGCGACACGTCGTCCTCCAGAGAGCTAGCTGATGCCGGCCTCGCGCATGTCGCGAAGCTCGCGCTTGAGCTCCTTGATCTCGTCACGGAGCCGGGCGGCGACCTCGAACTGGAGGTCGGCGGCCGCCTGGTGCATCTGCTCGGTGAGCGACTCGATCAGCGACTCCATCTGCGCCCTCGGCAGCTCGCCGGCGATGGCCTTGGCGTGCTGGCCGGCCTTGGCGGCGGCGAAGCCGGGGACGGGGGCCTTGCCCCGGGACTGGCTGCGCCCGCCGCCCATGAGCTGCTGGGTGTCGGCGTCCTCGCGCTGCAGCGAGTCGAGGATGTCGGCGATCTTCTTGCGCAGCGGCTGCGGGTCGATGCCGTTGGCCTCGTTGTAGGCGACCTGCTTGGCCCGGCGCCGGTTGGTCTCGTCGATGGCCCGCTCCATGGACGGCGTGACCTTGTCGGCGTACATGTGGACCTGGCCGGAGACGTTTCGGGCGGCGCGGCCGATGGTCTGGATGAGCGACGTCTCGGAGCGCAGGAAGCCCTCCTTGTCGGCGTCGAGGATGGCCACCAGCGACACCTCGGGCAGGTCGAGGCCCTCGCGCAGCAGGTTGATGCCGACGAGCACGTCGTACTCGCCGACGCGCAGCTCGCGCAGCAGCTCGATGCGGCGCAGCGTGTCGACCTCGCTGTGCAGGTAGCGGACCCGGATGCCGAGCTCCAGCAGGTAGTCGGTGAGGTCCTCGGCCATCTTCTTGGTCAGCGTGGTGACCAGGACGCGCTCGTCGCGGTCGGCCCGCTCGCGGATCTCGTGCACCAGGTCGTCGATCTGGCCCTTGGTGGGCTTGACGACGACCTCCGGGTCGACCAGGCCGGTGGGCCGGATGACCTGCTCGACGACGTCGCCCTTGACGCGGCCGAGCTCGTACGGGCCGGGCGTGGCCGACAGGTAGACGGTCTGGCCGATCCGCTCCAGGAACTCCTCCCACTTCAGCGGCCGGTTGTCCATCGCGGACGGCAGCCGGAAGCCGTGGTCGACGAGCGTGCGCTTGCGGGAGGCGTCGCCTTCGTACATGGCGCCGATCTGCGGCACGGTCTGGTGGGACTCGTCGAGCACCAGGACGAAGTCCTCGGGGAAGTAGTCGAGCAGCGTGTTGGGGGCGCTGCCGGCGGGGCGGCCGTCCATGTGGCGGGAGTAGTTCTCGATGCCGGAGCAGGTGCCGATCTGGCGCATCATCTCGATGTCGTAGGTGGTGCGCATGCGCAGCCGCTGGGCCTCCAGCAGCTTGCCCTGGCGCTCCAGCTCGGCCAGCCGGTCGGTCAGCTCGGCCTCGATCCCGGCGACGGCGGCGGCCATGCGCTCCTCGCCCGCGACGTAGTGGGAGGCGGGGAAGATGTAGAGCTCTTCGTCCTCGGTGATGACCTCGCCGGTCAGCGGGTGCATCGTGGACAGCTTCTCGATCTCGTCGCCGAACATCTCGATGCGCACGGCGAGCTCTTCGTACTTGGGGATGATCTCGATCGTGTCGCCGCGCACCCGGAACGTGCCCCGGGTGAAGGCCAGGTCGTTGCGGGTGTACTGCATGTCGACGAGGCGGCGCAGGAGCTGGTCGCGGTCGACGTCCATGCCGACGCGCAGCCGGGCCATGCGGTCGACGTACTCCTGCGGGGTGCCCAGGCCGTAGATGCAGGAGACGGAGGCGACGACGATGGTGTCGCGGCGGGTGAGCAGCGAGTTGGTGGCCGAGTGGCGCAGCCGCTCGACCTCGTCGTTGATCGAGGAGTCCTTCTCGATGTAGGTGTCGCTCTGCGGGACGTAGGCCTCGGGCTGGTAGTAGTCGTAGTAGGAGACGAAGTATTCGACCGCGTTGTTGGGCAGCATCTCGCGCAGCTCGTTGGCGAACTGGGCGGCGAGGGTCTTGTTGGGCTGCATGACGAGCGCGGGCCGCTGCAGCCGCTCGATGAGCCACGCGATGGTGGCGGTCTTGCCGGTGCCGGTGGCGCCGAGCAGCACGCTGTCCTTGGCGCCGGCCTTGACGCGGCGCTCCAGCTCGGCGATGGCCGTCGGCTGGTCGCCCGAGGGAGTCATCTCGGTGACGACCTCGAACGGCGCCACCTTCCGCTGCAAATCTGTGACCGGTCGCATGCTGCCCACTTTAGGCGGCCCGACCGACAGAATCGGTCAGGCCGTCCGCTCCCCGATGCGGGGGAAGGGCGCGGTGGAGAAGACGACCTCCACCGGCACCTCGAAGTATTCGGCTATCCGCAGCGCCAGGTAGAGGCTGGGGCTGTATTCGCCCCGCTCCAGGTAGCCGACGGTCTGGTAGTGGACCCCCAGGGCGTCGGCCAGCTGCCTGCGGCTGACGCCCCGCTCGGCGCGGAGCAGGGCGATGCGGTTGTAGACGGTCTCGCTCATCGTCGCCCATCTTCTCAGCCGATGCGCTGCAGTGCCCGATCGCGCCGCGACTGCATGAGGGAGCCCGACTCGCGGCGGGCCATCCGGCGCAGGATCGGCGGCGCGAGCAGGAGCCCGGCCACGGTCCAGGCCAGCAGCACGCCGATCGTCGGCAGGGTGCGCCAGGAGCCGCCCAGCTCGGCGGCGGCCGCCGCGCCGGGCAGCAGGGCCGAACGCATGCCGAGCCCCAGCCAGTAGATCGGGAACGCCTGGGCCAGGCCCTGCAGCCAGCCGGCGAGCGCGGTGATCGGGTAGAAGATGCCGGAGATGGCGGTGAGCGCGCCGAAGCAGAGCATCGACAGCCCGGCGGCGGTCTGCGGGTTGGCGCTCAGCGAGCCGATGACGGCGCCCAACGGCAGCATGGCGGTCAGCCCGAGCACCGCCACCCAGAGCACGGTGAGCCAGCCGCCCGCTCCGGCGGCGGCGAGCTCGGGCAGCAGGATCAGCCCGGCGACGGACACGAGCAGGAGGCTGCCGAGCGCGGAGAGCGAGACCGACACGACGCGGCCGACCAGGTAGCCGAGCATGCCCTGCGGCAGCGCCTTGGCCCGCAGCAGCGTGCCGTCCTCGCGTTCGACGGACAGGGAGCCGACGGCGCCCATGAGCCCGTTGAAGGCCATGCCGAGGCCGAGGATGCCGGGCATCGTGGCGGCGGCGAGCGACAGGTCGGTGCCGGGCACGGTCGCGCCGCGCTGGAAGTAGAGCACGGTGACGAACGCGGCCGTGGTGACGAGCGTGAAGCCGATGTCCTGGGGGTTGGCGAGGGCGTGCCGGAACTCGATCCACCCTCTGGCCAGGCCGAGCCGGGCGGCGTGCGCGGTGGGGTTCATCCTTCCTCCTTCTTGAGGATGGCCATGTAGGTGTCCTCCAGCGTGGCGCGCCGGACCTCCAGGTCGCCGATCTGGTCGCCGTACTGCTGGAACAGGCCGCGTACGAAGCCGGTGGCGTCCTCGGTGGCGTGCACGAAGTGCTCGCCGTCGCGGCTCCAGCGGACCTGGGCGTCGCGGGAGGCCTCGCGTGACAGCTTGTCGGCGCTGCCGTCGGCGACGATCCGGCCGCCGGCCAGGATGAGGATGCGGTCGGCGAGCTTCTCGGCCTCGTCCAGGTCGTGCGTGGTGAGCAGGATGGTGGTGTCGTCCAGGTCGGACAGCCGGTGCACCAGGTCGTGGAAGTCGCGGCGGGCCTGCGGGTCGAAGCCGGCGGTCGGCTCGTCGAGGAAGAGCACCTCGGGGCGGCCGACGATGCCGATGGCCACGTCGAGGCGGCGGCGCTGGCCGCCGGACAGCCGGCTGACGCGCTGCCCGGCGTGCCCGGTCAGGCCGACGGCCTCGATGAGCTCGGCGGTGGGCGTGGGGCGCCGCCGGCCGGGGGCGGAGTAGGGCGCGTAGTAGCGGCCCAGGTGGTCGAGGAGGCCGTGGACGGTCCAGCGGCCGTGGTCGCGCCAGGACTGCAGGACGACGCCGAGGCGGGCCCGCCAGCGTTCGTCGCCCTTGACGGGCTCGGTGCCGAGCACCCGCACGTGGCCGCCCGACGGGGCGCGGAAGCCTTCGAGGATCTCGATCGTGGTGGTCTTGCCCGCGCCGTTGGGGCCGAGCAGCGTGACCACCTCGCCGGGGGCCACCCGGAAGTCGACGCCGCGCAGCACCTCGTGGGTCCCGTAGCTCATGCGCAGGTCGCGGACCTCGATGGCGGAGGCAGCTTTCATCACAGTGATGTCTCCATCCAGTGTCGTAGCAGCGCCCATGACCCCCTCCATATAGTAGGTGTACTACATTGATAGCACACATACTATTGATCGCAATACTTCTATGACATTCGATTGCAAGCGATCTTTAAGTCGCACCCGATACGGTCGAATCCGCCTGTAGCGGAAGAGGAAGGTGCGATGTCACGACCCAGAGAGGCCTTGATCCAGGCAGGCCAGGGCGTAGCCCAAGCGGTCGCCCAAGGAGGAAACGTACGCCAGGCCATGAGCCAGGCGGTCGGGCAGGTCGCCCAGCAAGCGGGCCAGCTCGGCGGGCAGGGTCAGGGCTTCGCCCTCAACCCGCACGACTTCGCCGCCGCCCGTGACGGCGGCGTGTCGATCGGCACGCAGATCGAGGCGCGCACCGCGTCGCTCAACGAGGCCGGCGAGATCGTCAACCGCAGCTTCGCCGAGAACGGCATGCACGTCATCTCCCCGGTGGTGATCCCCAAGGGCAACACCGCCAAGGTGATCGTGCCGCTGGGCATCCTCATCGTGCTCGGCCTGATCGGCGCCCTCGGCAACGTCATCCCCAACACCGAGCTGTTCTTCGGCCCGCATTACTGGGTCGTGCTGGTGCTGGCGGCCGTGTTCCTGTGGTGGCGGCGCAGCGTGGTCATGGTGCCCGAGGGCTGCAAGGCCCTGATCACCAAGTTCGGCAAGCTCGTGCACATCGCCGACCCGGGCCGCGTGACGCTGCTCAACCCGTGGAAGCGGGTCAGCTACATCGTCAACACCACCCGCGAATACCCCTTCAACGCGCCCATCAGCGAGGCGCCCACCCAGCAGGGCGTCAAGGCGAGCGTCGACCTGTTCCTGCAGTTCAGGATCGAGAACCCGGCCGAGTTCATCTTCGTGCTCGGCTCGGTGAGCGGCTTCCAGTCCAAGCTGCAGAACGCCATCAGCGAGGTCACCCGCTCGCTGATCTACGCCCAGCGCGCCGAGGACATCTACGACCTGGTGGGCGAGAGCACGGTCGGCATGCTCGACAACCTCAACCAGCAGTTCCTGCCCGCCGTGCGCCTGACCGACGTGAACATCACGCACGCCGAGCCGTCCAGCCAGGAATACCGCATGGACCTGGCCGCCCCCGAGATGGTCCGCGTGGCCAAGGAGGCGTACACCTACGAGTACGAGCTCCAGCTCCGCAAGGAGCAGAACGAGGGCGACCTGATCAAGGAGCTGGCCGGGCTGCAGGAGACGCTGAGCGCCATCCAGGCCGAGATCGCCGGCTACCAGGCCCGCATGGACACCGCGCTGGAGCGGGCCACCCACCAGGCGACCGCGCAGGCCAGGCAGCGCCTGGTCGAGGCCGAGTCCTCCGCCAAGGCCAACTCGGCGCTGCTGGAGGCGCAGGCGCTCGACATCCGGGCGCTCAGCGCCGCCGAGGCCCCCGAGATCCTCGACTACCGCTTCCAGCAGGACCTGCTGGACAAGCTGGAGACGGTCTCCGGCCGGCTGCCCCAGGTCGTGCACGTCGGCGAGAACAGCGACATCGACTTCCTGGAGCTGGCCCAGCAGCTCGTCGGCAGCAAGGCCGCGGTGCTGTTCACGCCCGAGGACATGGCCGCCATCCGCTCCCGCCTGGCCGAGATCGGCAGGCGCGTCTCCGGCCGCGAGGCCGAGATCGGCGCCCTGCTCAAGAAGGTCGAGGACGAGGTCACCGAGGCGCCCGACCCGGACCTCGCCGTCCTGGGCTCCCCCGAGGGCCGCCATCACGCCGCCCCCGAAGGCGCCGTCCCCCAGAGCATCGAGGGTGAGGTCCGATGAGCCGCGAGTTCTCGAAGATCAAGGAGTCGCTGGCGTCCTGGTCGGAGATCCGCCAGCTGCTGCGCGGCGGCGAGCAGGGCCAGCTCGTCCCCGTCGTGATCCCCAAGGACCGGCGCGGCTTCTCCTGGATGGCGCTGGTGTTCATCGCGGTCTACTTCGCCGGGATGGCGGTGCTGACCGACTGGACCGTCATGGCCGCGCTGGCCGCGCTGTTCTTCCTGCTCGTGGCGCTGCTGACGGTGTGGCGCCGGGCCATCATCGAGATCGAGGAGGGCACCACCGGGGTGCGCAGCCACTGGGGCGCCATCACCGGCACGCTGCCCCCTGGCCGCCACTACCTGTGGCTGCCGTGGGACCGGGTCGACGCGGTCGTCGACACCTCCACCGAGATCCCGTACTCGGCGCCGATCGTGGCCTGCCCGACCGCCGAGAACGTGCCGCTGAAGTCGATCGAGTTCTTCCTGAAGTTCCGCATCGTCGACCCGGTGGCGTTCGTCCGCACGATCGGCGCCGGCAACTTCGACCTGGTGCTGTCCAGCGCGGTCCAGGACGCCATCCGGCAGCGCAGCCGCAGGGTCAACACCGAGCGGGCCTACGACCTGCGCGGCTCCGACGTCGGCGACATGCAGGACGCGCTCAACCGCCAGCTCGGCCGCTACGGGGTGCGCGTCACCGGCGCCAACATCCCCGACGTGCAGCTGCCCGACCAGTACCAGCAGCACCTGTCCACCCGCGAGAAGGTCGCCAAGGAGCTGTCGGCCTACGAGCGCGAATGGGAGCTGACCCGCAAGCGCCGCATCGACACGCTGCTGATGGAGATCGAGCGGTCCAAGAAGACCCGCGACGCCCGCGTGGTCGAGGTCAAGGCCGCCCACAACAAGGCGCGCAAGGACGTGGCGCGCATGCTGGAGGAGCAGGAGACCGAGGCGCAGCGGGTGCGCTGGGAGATCGAGGCGCGCGGCCGGGCCGAGCTGACCGCCGCCGAGAACGAGGCCAAGGCGCTGCGCCGGCTGGCCGAGTCCTACCGCGACAACCGGGCCGTGCTGCAGTACGAGCTGGCCCGCAAGCGCCTCGACGTGGGCGCCAAACTGGCGGAGAACGCCCCGCAGCCGCTGGTGGTCCGCACCCAGCAGGGCGGCGGCGACTCCGCGCTGTCCACCCTGCTGCTGGCCCAGCTTCTCCCCCGCTTCTCGGCCAACGGCAAGGACCAGGCGCCGACCCCCTAAGGAGGACTCATGGTGTTCCGCAAGCTGATGGCCGCGTTCGGCGCGGGCGTCGAAGTAGACACGGTGCTGACCAACGCCACCGTGCGCCCCGGCGAGCCGCTGCGCGGGGTGGTCAACTTCCGCGGCGGCGGCTCCGACTACAAGGTGGAGGGCATCTACCTGGACCTGACCGCCGTGGTCGAGGTCGAGTCGGGCGACAACGAGTACAAGACGACCTACAGCTTCCTGCGCCAGGCGGTGGCCGGGCCGTTCCAGCTCGCCGCCAAGGCCGAGCACGGGCAGCCGTTCGAGATCCCGGTGCCGTGGGAGACGCCGATCAGCGCGATCGGCGGCCACGCGCTGCCCGGCATGCGGCTGGGCGTGCGCACCGAGCTCGCGCTGGCCGGGGCCCTGGACAAGGGCGACCTCGACCCGCTGTTCGTCACCCCGCTGCCGGCGCAGGAGCACGTCATCCGCGCCCTGGACCGGCTCGGCTTCCAGTTCAAGAAGGCCGACCTGGAGCGGGGCACGCTGCACGGCTCGACGATGCCGTTCTTCCAGGAGATCGAGTACTACGCGGGCGGCCAGTGGCGGCGTCACTTCAACGAGCTGGAACTGACGTTCATCGCCGGGCCGAGGCAGATGGAGGTCATCCTGGAGGCCGACCAGCGCGGCGGCTTCCTGACCTCCGGTCACGACTCCTACAACCGCTTCACCGTCCGCTACGGCGACGCCCCGGAGGCCGTCGACCAGGCGCTCCAGCACGGGCTGGAGCAGATGGCGCGCCGGCGCGGCTGGTTCTAACCGGCCCCGCGACGGGAGGGCGGCGTCCGCGCCGCCCTCCCGTCCTTCATGGAGAGGTACGCCTTCCGCGCCTGGCAGGGACCTGACGCGCTCGTTACCATGACCCCGGGACTGACTGATCGTCGGGATGCGGGGCGAGCGATGGCACGGTTCGTGGGGGCGTTGCGGCGGATCGCCCCTTGGGCGGCCCAGAACGCGGACGTGGCGATCGCCTTGGCGCTGGCCATCGTGGTCGGCGTGCTGGGCATCATGCCCGACGACATCGTCCCGCCCAGCGTCCAGGCGCAGCTCGTCAGCGCCGCGACGCTGGTGATCCTGGCCCTGGTGGCGACCGCGCTGCTGCGCGACCGGGCGCGGCAGGCCCCCGTCGAGGAGACCATCACCTCCGGCGCGCTCGCCCAGCTCCCCGTCCGGCTGGAGCGGCTGGAGCAGATCGAGAACCTGGTGCAGGGCACCCGCAAGGCGCTCGACGCCCTCCAGCTCGTCCGGGTGCTCGGCAGCTCCCAGGAGATCGCCCAGGCCCACGCCGACGCCCGCCGCGACACCTCCCGGTGGAGCTTCAAGGGCGGCACCGGCACCTACCTGCGCGCCGTCACGCTGCCCGTGTGCGTGGCCGCCGCCCGCCGCGACAAGCGCCACCTCACCGTACGGATCGAGATCATCGACCCGACCGACGCCGAGGTGTGCGAGACGTACGCCCACTACCGCCGCTCGCTGTCGGACCTGCCCGACGGCACCGGCGAGACGTGGACCACCGACCGGGCCAGGAAGGAGTCGTACGCGACGATCCTGGCCGCGTTCTGGCACCGGCAGCGCTACGGGCTGCTCGACATCGGCGTGGGCCTGTCGGCCACGATGACGACGTTCCGCTGGGACCTGTCCAGCAGCCGCCTCATCATGACCGTCGAGGACCCGAACATGGCGATGACGGCGCTGGCCGACACCTTCTACTACGAGAACGGCGACACCGAGCTGCGCCTGAGCTTCGAGCAGGCGCGCCGGGTGCCGCTGGAGATGTACAAGCGGGTGCCGCTCAGCGACGAGCCCACGATCGAGGAGGTGCAGGACCTGTTCGAGCGCATCGGGATGCCGCTCCCCAAGTCCTACGACGGGCGCGACGTGGTCGACATCGCGCGCAAGGCGCTGCGCGCCGTCGACCCGTACGGCGAGCCGGCGCGCGGGCACGGGTCATGAGCTACGCGGGCGTCTACGAGCAGGTCGTCCGGGGCCGGGCCAGGGCATGGGCGCTGGAGGCGGTCTCCGGCGAGGTCCGGGCCGTGCGGCACCCCCTGGGATTCGTCTGCCTCCCGCTGGAGCGGGACGGCGGCGAGGGGGTATGCATCCATCTGTGGTCCGATTCGCTCGCGCCGGCGACCAGCACCACCTCGCAGATCCACTGCCACAGCTGGGACCTGGTCAGCCACGTGCTCTACGGCCAGGTGCGCAACGTGCACGCGGTGCTCGACGACGCGGGCCCCGACGCGACGCACCGGGTGTTCGAGGTGGTCAGCGCCGCCGACGGCGACCGCATCTCGCCCACCCCGCGCACGGTCCGGCACCGCACCGGCCTGGTGGAGTCGTTCGGGCCGGGCGACACCTACACGCTGCCTGCCGGCCGCTTCCACAGCAGCGTCGTGCCGGAGGGCGGCGAGGCCGCCACGGTCGCGCTCGGGCGGGGCCGCCCGGGCAGCCGCGACCTGTCGCTCGGCCCGCTCGGGGCCGGCGACCACCACGTGTCGAGGCAGCCGCTCGACGCCCGGGAGACGGCGCTCGCCGTACGCCTGATCACCGCCCGCCTGAGCTGAGGGGTGCCGATGGACCTGGACCGCGCGCGAACGCTGGCCGTCGAGGCGGCCGAGGCCGCCGGGCGGCTGCTGGTGGACGGCGCCGCGGGCGCGGTGGGGGTGCGGGCCAAGGGCGGCTCCGGCGACGTGGTGACCGATCTGGACCTGGCGTCGGAGAAGCTGCTGCTGGAGCGGATCCTCACCGCCTACCCGTCGCACGCGGTCATCGCCGAGGAGTCGGGGCTGCTGGGCGTCTCGGGCAGTGAGTGGACGTGGCTGGTGGACCCGCTCGACGGCACCAACAACGTGGCGATCGGGCTGCCCGCGTACGTGGTCGGGCTGGCGCTGTGCCACGGCGGGCGGCCGGTGCTCGGGGTGGTGCACGACCCGGTGACGTCCCGTACGTGGTCGGCGGTGCGCGACGGCGGCACGCTGGACTCCTCGGGCGCCCGGATGTCCCTTCCGCACCGGTCCGCACCACATGGGCCGCTGCTGGCTTGGACCCAGGGGTATGCTGTGACCAGGCACGACGCTGCGGCGCGGGCGCTGCGCACGAGGCTGGAGCTGGCTGCCAGGCGGGTGCTGCAGTTGTGGGCCCCGCTGCTGACGTGGGCGATGCTGGCGCGCGGCGACATCGACGCGATCATCGGCTACCGCGCGGAGCTGATCGACCTGCCGGCGGGCGTGCTGATCGCACGGGAGGCGGGCGCCGAGATCCGGGCGCTCGACGGCGGGCCGTTCGACGAGAGCATCGAGGGCACGGCCGACCGCAGCTTCGTGGCGGCCCACCCGAAGGCCATGCCGGGGCTGCTGTCGCTCCTGGCGTGACGATCTTGAATCCCTAAAAATCTTGAAGGTCCGGCGCGAAATGTCGATAACTTTCCGCGCCTTTCGACGTCTCACTAACAGGTGCGCGTTCCGGCGGCACCGGTGGAGAGGAGAAGACCATGGCGACCATGCTGACCCGGCTGAGCGTGACGGAGCTCGCGCAGGTGCTCTTCGCCTCCGCCGTGCAGCCGTCCGACACCGCGTCCGGCGCCGTGTCCGCGAGGGAGATCCGGGCGGCGATCGACCGGAGGCTGTGCGCGTGCGGCGGCCACGCCGGATGCGCCGCCTACGTGGCGCAGGAGGCGGGCGACCACCCGGACGCCTTCGTCACCCGCATGCGCTGGGCGCTGGAGGCCGTGGCGGGCGCCTATCCCGGTCCACGGGCGGCGGCATGAGCGGCGGCATGAGCGGCGGCATGAGCGGCGACGAGCGCAGGGAGTGGGCGCATCCGTGGTTCGCGGCCGTGGTCGGCCCGCGGCCGTCGGAGGAGAGGCCGGACAGGCCGGCCGAGGAGGACGAGCGCCGCGTCAGGCGCCGCGCTCGCCGCGTCGCGACGGTGCGCCGCCGCACTACTTGAGGAGATACTTGCACAGGCCCTTGGCGGTGACGACCCGCTCGCCGTCGACGGTGATGCGGCAGGGCGCGGGCCTGAACTGGCCGTTCTTGTCACGCACGGAGCCGGCCACGATGGAGACCAGCCGGCCGACCTCCTGCTCGGCGCCGGTCAGCTCGATGTCGGCCGTCCTCGACCAGGGCAGGGTGGCCGCGGTCTCGGTGCCGCTCTCGTCGGCGTTGTAGGCGATCGGCTGGACGGCCTCGCCCTTGCCGAGCACCTCCAGCTTGACCTTGCGCACCACCTTCTGCGGGGTTCCGGAGCTCGCCGGGCTCTGGGAGGGCGTGGACGCCGAGCTGGAGGGGGTGGGCACCGAGGCGGCGGAGCCGGACGTGCCGCAGCCGGTCAACGCTGCCGCCGCCACCAGGGCAAGACCGAAACATCTGATCAGAGGTGATTTGGCCATGGCGACCATTGTCCCCGACTTCCCCGGCCCCCGGTCCCTCAGCCGAAGGCCACCAGCGCCCACGTGGTCGCCAGCACCCCGGTGACGGCCAGCCCGGCGCCGGTCAGCAGGAAGCGGCGCATCGGCACCCGGACGTCGTGGCGGCGGCACGACTCGAACCACAGCAGCGTGGCCAGCGACGCCCACGGGGTGACGACGGTGCCCACGTTGGTGCCGACGAGCAGCGCGAACAGCTGCCCCCGGTCGCCTGCCGGGATGACGCCTTCGAGCGCCTTGTAGGCCGGCAGGTTGTTGACCACGTTGGCCAGGCCCGCGCCGACGGCCGCCGTCCGGTACGGGTCGCGCTCGTCGCCGAGCATCCAGTGCATGAGGTCGTCCAGGCCGTAGCGGCTGAGCGTGGGCACGACCAGGAACAGCCCGGTGACGAAGATCAGCAGTTGCCAGGGCACGAGCCGCCAGGTCAGCCGCTTGCGGTCGCGCACCGCGAACGCCACCACGACGACGAGCCCCGCCGCCGTGGCCGCGGCCCACACCTCGACCCTGGCCAGCAGCGCGACGATGAACAGCACGCAGGCCGCCGATGCGGCGGTGAACAGCGCCCGGTCGGCGATCGGCTCCAGCAGCGGCGGCGTGTAGCGCAGGTCGCGCCGCCGCCCGCGCCGCCAGAAGTACGCCCACAGGAACGCCATCGTGACCGCGATCGCGACCGCCTGCGGCGCCCACATGAAGGAGGCGAACTCCAGCGGGCTCAGCTCGATGCGGTGCATGGCCAGCAAGTTCGTCAGGTTGGAGACGGGGAACAGCAGGCTGGCGGTGTTGGCGAACCAGATCGTGGTCATGGCCAGCGGTAGCGCCGCGATGCGGGCCTTGGGGGCCAGGGCCAGCATCACCGGCGTGAGCAACACCGCAGTCGTATCAAGATTGAGAAATATCGTAATAAATGACGCAAAGACCGTACAAAGCAAGAAAAGGGCGAAATAGTTGCCGCGCCCGAGAACCGCCATTCTTGCCGCGATCGCGTCGAAGACCTGAGCCTCCTTGGTGAGCTCGGCCAGCACGATGACGCCCACCAGGAACACCAGCAGCGGCCCGATCTCGGTCAGGCTCGCCGTGGCCTCGGCCAGCGGCAGCAGCCCGGACGCCACGAAGAGCAGGCCGAGCGCGAGCAACCCGACCCTGATCCAGTCGAGCACGCCAAGACGCCGCAACACCCGACGATGATCGCACACGTGCTGGGAAACTCCGATCCTCCGGGCGATACTGGGGAGATGGCACGTGACGGCAGGCCGACCCAGATCTTCGTCAGCTATTCCCCCGCCGACACGGCCTGGGCGACCTGGATCGCCTGGGAGCTCGAGGCGGCCGGATATCGCACGATGATCCAGGCGTGGGACTTCGTGCCCGGCACCAACTTCATCGACTTCATGGACCGCGGCGTCAGCGAGGCGCAGCTCGTCGTGGCGGTGCTGTCGCGCAACTACCTGAGCTCGCGCTACGGCCGCCTGGAGTGGCAGGCCGCGCTGCGCGCCGACCCCGACAACCCCTCCAACAAGCTCGTCACGATCCGGCTGGAGGACGTGCAGCTCGAAGGGCTGCTGTCCACGATCACCTGGGTCGACCTGCTGGGCGTCACCGACCCGGGGCAGGCCAGGGCCGCGCTGCTGGGCCGGGTCGGCGAGGCGCTGGCCGGCCGGGCCAAGCCGCAGGCCGCGCCCGCGTTCCCCACCGCCGGGGCGCCGCCCGCCGCGGTGCCGACGCTGCCGCCGCCCGCCGACCCGGCCCGCGCCCGGCGCACGCCGGTCTCCGCGCCGAAGTTCCCGCCCGCCACCGGGCCCCGGGAGCGCCGCGAATCGCTCGCCGTGCTGCACATCGCCGGACCGCGCTTCGGCCGGGCGCTGCCCGAGCCGGGCGAGCCGTTCACGCCCGAGGACCTCCAGGCGCGGATCTGGGCCGACCTGACCGCCATGTACGACCGGGGCATGCCGCGGCCCGACCTGATGGTGGTCAGCGGCGACCTGACCGAGTCGGGCAGCCTCGGCCAGTTCGGCCAGGCGACCCAGTTCGTCACCGACTTACGGCTGCTCATCGGGCTGGAGCCGCACCGGCTGGTGATCGTGCCGGGCCCGCGCGACGTCACCAAGGCCGCCGCGAGCGCCTACTTCCTGACGTGCGAGGCCGACGACGTCACCCCGCAGCCCCCCTACTGGCCCAAGTGGCGGCACTTCGCGGGCCTGTTCGGCGAGGTCTACCAGGGGCTGGACGACCGGGTGTTCGACGGCGGCCAGCCGTGGACGCTGTTCGAGGTGCCCGACCTCCAGGTGGTCGTGGCCGGGCTCAACTCCACGATGGCGATGAGCCACCTGGAGCGCGACGCCTACCCGCTGATCGGCGAGGCGCAGGCCGCCTGGTTCGCCGAGCGGCTGCGGCCCTACGAGGAGCGGGCGTGGCTGCGGCTGGGCGTGATGGGCCACCCGCCGGCCGCGCTGCACGACGCGCCCGCCTTCGACCGGCTGCTGGCCCACCGGCTCAACCTGCTGTTCCACGGCCCCGGCCAGGCCGGTGAGGCGGCGATCGCCGCGCCGCGCGCCGGCCGCCACCACGTCGTCGAGCTCACCCCCGCCGAGACGCGCGTGTGGCTGCCCGACGGCGGCGCGCCGGAACGTTCCCGGCGCACCTGGCGGGCCGCCCGCGCCACCTTCACCGGCGAGACCCCCGGCACGCCGCCTCCCGCGCTGGCCGCGAGCTCGGGCGAGCGCGAGCCGAGCCCCGTCGACCTGCTGCTCGACCGCATCACCGAGGTGTGCGAGGCCCGCCACGAGCGGGCCCGCATCCGCCGCCTGCCCGGCCACCTGGTGGTCACCCACCCGGAGGACGGGTTCGTCCGCCAGCTCATGATCGGCGCGCACGTGGGCGAGCTCACGCCCGCCGACGCGGCCGACTTCGTCCGGCGCGCGCACGCGGCGGAGCTGGCCGCCGAGCTCGTCTACCAGGGGCCGCCCCCGGCCCGCGCGCTGCGCGAGGACCTCATGCGGCGCGGCGTGCGGCTGCGCAGCTTCACCGAGTTCCAGGGACTGCTCGACCTGTCGGGCTACGTCGGCGAGCAGACCGCCAGGCTCGCCGCCGACCACCGCTACCCGCCCGAGCTGTACGTGCCGCAGCGCTACCGCGAGCTCGACCGGCCCGGCCAGCACGTCAAGGACGGCCTGACCGACGAGCTGATGCGGCTGCTGTCGGCCGACCACGGCCGGTTCCTGCTGCTGCTCGGCGACTTCGGCCACGGCAAGACGTTCGCGCTGCGCGAGCTGGCCCGGCGCATCCCGGTCGAGCTGCCGCACCTGACGCCGATCTTCATCGAGCTGCGCGCCCTGGACAAGGCCCACTCCGTCGACGGGCTGGTGGCCGCCCACCTGGCCAACCACGGCGAGGAGTTCATCGACCTCAAGGCGTTCCGCTACCTGCTGCGCCAGGGCCGGATCGTGCTGCTGTTCGACGGGTTCGACGAGCTCGTCACCCGGCTCACCTACGACAGGGCCGCCGACCACCTGGCGACGCTGCTGGCCGCCGCCGAGGACAAGGCCAAGATCGTGGTCGCCAGCCGTACCCAGCACTTCAAGTCGCACAGCCAGGTGCTGACGTCGCTGGGCGAGATGGTGGGCGTGCTGCCGCAGCGGCGGGTGCTCGGCGTCGAGGACTTCACCCGCGACCAGATCCGCTCCTACCTGGCCAACCGGTTCGACGACGGCGACGAGGCCGGCGCCCGCATGTCGCTCATGGAGGGCATCAAGGACCTGCTGGCGCTGGCGCAGAACCCGCGGATGCTGAGCTTCATCGCCGACCTCGACACCGACCGGCTGCGCATGGTGGCCGGCGCCCGCCACACGATCAGCCCGGCGCTGCTGTACGAGGAGATCCTGCAGTCGTGGCTGGCCTTCGAGGAGCGCCGGGCCAAGGTGCCCGGCTCGCCCGCCTCGCTGACCAGGGACGAGCTGCTGCGGGCGGTGACGGCGCTGGCGCTGCGGCTGTGGGACTCCGGCGAGTCGCTGCTGGGCCTGGACGAGCTGACGGAGATCGCCGAGACGCTGGCCGACCTGGCCAGCGGCCAGCTCACGGTCGCCCACACCGCGCACGCCGTGGGGTCGGGCAGCCTGCTGGTGCGCACCGAGGAGGGCATGTTCGGGTTCATCCACGCCTCGGTGATGGAGTGGCTGATCGCCCGGCACGTCGCGGCCACCCTCGACTCCCCGGCCGCGCTGTCGCGCGGGCCGCTGTCGGCGCTGAGCATCGAGTTCCTGTGCGACCTGGCCGACGTGCGCACGCTGCGCGCCTGGGTGGCCGACCCGCCCGCCGACGACGTGGCCCGCGCGAACGCCGTCAAGATCGCGGCCAGGCTGCGCACCCCGGCCAAGGCCGACCTGCGCGGCGCCAACCTCAAGGGCGAGGACCTGTCGGCGCGCGACCTTCAGGAGGTCGACCTGACGGGCGCCGACCTGAGCGGGGCCACGCTCGCGGGCACCAACCTGACCAGGGCCGTCCTGCGTGACGCGAAGCTGACCGGGGCCCGGCTCGACGGGGCCGTGCTGGCGGGGGCCGACCTGCGCGGCGCCGACCTGTCGGGGGCCCGGCTGGCCCGCTCCGACCTGAGCGACGCCTCGGTCGAGGGCGCCCGCTGGCACCGGGCCGCGCTCATCAACGTGACGGGCACGCTGCCCCACCTGCCGGGCGCGGCCGTGGCCCCCGGCCAGCCGGTGGAGATCCAGCTCGCCCCGGCCGCGATCGGCGTCCCGTACGGCTATCACTTCCAGACCAGCCGGCTGCCCGAGCCGATCGCCTACAGCCCCGACGGCTCCACGATCGCCATCGGCAACGAGGACGGCGACGTGCTGCTGTGCGCGGGCGGGCTGCCGGTGCGCACGCTGCACGGCCACGGCGGCCGCGTCTACGCGGTCGCGTTCGCCGGCGAGCTGCTGGCCACCGGCGCGAGCGACGGCACCGTACGGCTGTGGGACTCAGCCACCGGCGAGCCGCTGCGGCAGCTCACCGGGCACGCCGACGGCGTGTGGCCGCTGCGGCTGAGCCCGTCGGGCGAGCTGGTCGCGGCGGGCGGCGGCGACGGCGTGGTGCGGGTCTGGGAGAGCGCCACCGGCGACCTGGTGCACGAGCTGGCCGGGCACCAGGCGCCCGTCTACACGGCCTCGTTCGGCGGCTCGACGCTGGTGACCGGCGACTCGGCGGGCGTGGTGCGGGTGTGGAGCCTGGCCGGCGGCGAGCTGACCGGCACCCTCGACGGCCACCGCGGCTCGGTGTTCCGGGCCGTGCACAGCCCCGACGGCACGCTGCTGGCCACCGGCGACGAGGCGGGCACGCTGCGGGTGTGGGAGACGCGTACGTGGACGTCGCGGGCGGCGCTCACCGGCCACCGCGGCAGCCTCTACTGCGTGACGTTCTCCCCCGACGGGTCGCTGCTGGCCACCGGCGACACCTCCGGCGACGTGCGGCTGTGGGACCCGGAGGGAGAGTTCCGCGGCCTGCACACCACCCACGCCGCCGCCGTCTACCAGGTGGCGTTCTCGCCCGACGGCCACACGCTGGCCACCGGCGACGCGGGCGGCGTGGTGCGGCTGCAGCCGGTCGGCTCGCCGCACCGGGTGGAGCTGACCGGGCACCGCAGCTCGGTGTGGCCGTTCGCCTGGCGGCCCGACGGCGAGCAGCTCGCCACCAGCAGCAACGACGGCACCGTGCGGCTGTGGGACCCGGTGTCGGGGCAGTGCCAGCGGGTGCTGCGCGGCCACGGCAGGCGGATCACCTCGGTGCGCTTCAGCGCCGACGGCTCGATGCTGGCCACCAGCGGCAACGACGGCGTCGTGCGCGTGTGGGAGCCGCGCGCCGGGCGGCTGCTGCGGGAGGTGCCCGGCCGCGCCGACCGGCTGGTGTCGGCGCTGTTCTCACCGGCCGGGCCGGTGCTGGCCGCCTCCAGCAACGACGGCGGCGTGCACTTCTGGAACGCCGCCACCGGCGACTACGAGCGCGAGCTCAACGTCGAGACCGACCACGTGTGGGCCGAGGCGTTCAGCCCCGACGGCAACATGCTGGCCACGGCCAACGACGACGACAGCGTGCGGATCTGGTGGCGCTCGACCGGCCGCATGGTCACCAACCTCGGCGACCACCGCGGCCGGGTCCGCTCGATCGCCTTCAGCCCCGACGGCCGCTACGTGGCCACCGGCTGCGACGACCGGCTGGTACGGCTGTGGCACGTGGAGTCCGGCGGCCGGGTGGCGACCCTCGAAGGGCACACCGACCGCGTCTACTCGGTGGCGTTCTCGCCCTCCGGCCGCCGGCTGGCGAGCGGCGGCAACGACGGGCTGGCCATGCTGTGGGAGCTGCGTCCGGGCCAGCCGTGGCAGCCGGCGCTGCGCCACACGATGCGGGCGAGCGCGGGACGACTGTGGAGCGTCAGCTTCGACGCCTCGGGCGAGCGGCTGGCGACCGGCGGCGACGACCGCGCCGTGCGCGTGTGGGACGCCGCCACCGGGCGGCTGCTGCACACGCTGCCGGGACACTCCAGGCGCGTCTGGTCGGTCGCCTACAGCCCTGTCTCCGACCTGCTGGCCAGTGCGGGCGACGACGGCGTGGTCATCCTCTGGGAGGGCGCTGAGCGCCGTACGACGCTGCTGGGGCTGCCCGAGGGGTGGGCGGCGCTGGCTCCGGACGGACGCTACAAGGTGCACGGGGACACGGCCGGGCAGTTCTGGCACGTGCTCGGCATGGCCCGCTTCGAGCTCGGCGAGCTGGACGCGCACCTGCCCGGGGTCCGCCAGGTGCCGCTCGACGCGCCCTTCTGACGGCGGCGCCCCGACGACGCTGCCGGTCAGGCGCGGGCGGCGCGCCTGACGAGGTCGTCCCACACCTCGGCGACGCGCGCCTCCAGCTCGTCCAGGCCCGCCTCGTTGGGGATCACCACGTCGGCCACGGCCAGGCGCTCGTCACGGGTGGCCTGGGCGGCGATGCGGGCCCTGGCGTCGTGCTCGGCCATGCCGCGGTGCTCGGCCAGCCGGGCGACCCGGACGTCGTCGGCCGCGTCGACCACGATGACGACGTCGTACATGGGGGCAAGCTTGTTCTCCGCCAGGAGCGGCACGTCGTAGACGACGATGGCGTCGTCGTCGGCCTCGCCCTGCAGCCGGGCGACCCGCTCCCCCACCAGCGGGTGGACGATGGCGTTGAGCGCGGCGAGCCGGTCGGGGTCGGCGAAGACGATGCCGCCGAGCTTCTCCCGGTCGAGCGAGCCGTCGGCCCGCAGCACGCCGTCGCCGAACTCCGCCACCACCCGGGCCAGGCCGGGCGTGCCCGGCTCGACGACCTCGCGGGCGATCCGGTCGGCGTCGATGACCACGGCGCCCCTGGCGGCCAGCCGCCTGGCCACCTCGCTCTTGCCCGACCCGATGCCGCCGGTGAGTCCGATCTTCAGCACGCCCGCAGCCTACCCGCGCCGCAGGTGGACCAGCGTCAGGTGGTCGTCCATCCGCTCGCGGTGCGTCTCGCGGTAGCCCAGGCGGCGGTAGAGCCTCAGGTTGGACTCCGACAGGTGGCCGGTGAACAGGTCGAACGCCTCGGCCTCCGGCACCCGCTCGTGCAGCGCGGTCAGCAGCGCGGTGCCCAGGCCCCTGCCCTGCCGGTCGGGGGCGACCACGAGCCGCCCGACCAGGCAGGTGGCCCCGGCCAGGGTGCCGCGCACCGACCCGACGACGCGGCCGGACTCGACGGCCTTGAGCACGACCCCCGCCTCGATGGCCTTGCGGACCTGCTCGACGGACTCCACCAGCGGCGGGATGTACGGGTCGCCGTAGAGCTGGGCCTCGCTCACGTACGCGGCCCGCTGGAGGGTGAGGATCTCGCCCGCGTCCGCGCCCGCCGCCCGCTGGATGTCCATCCGAGCACCCTACTTCAGCGGCAGGCTCCCGAAGAAGGTGCGGAGGTCGGCCACCACGTCGCCGGGGACGGCCATGGCGACCATGTGGCTGGGGCTGTGGCGTCCGCCCCAGTGGGTGAGCGTGTTCTTGCGCCCGGCGATCCGCGCGAAGGCGGCCGGGCCGCCGTGCGACACGCCGGTGGGCACGGCCGTCTGGTCGACGGGCAGGCCGGCGGCGCCCTCGTAGTAGGTCCACGACGACGAGCCGCCGGTGCCGGTCAGCCAGTAGAGGGAGGCGTTGGTGAGCAGCAGGTCGCGCGGGATCGGCTCGGCGGGGGTCTCCTCCGGCCAGCCGTCGAACTCCTTGTACCGCTCGACCAGGTAGGCGAGCTGGGCCACGGGCGAGTCGGCGAAGCCGTGCGCGAGCGTCTGCGGGCGGGCCGCCAGGTAGGGGCCGTAGCCGCTGCCCTGGCCCATCCAGGCGGTCGCCGCCTCCAGCTCGGCGCGTTCCTCCTCGGTCGCGCCGGCGAGCTCGGCCGGGTCGCCGGTGGGGATGCCGAGGCCCGCGGTGATGTGCGCGCCGGCCACGTGCTCGCTGTCGAGCGCGGCGAGCTGCGGCGTGACCAGGGCGCCGGCGTCGTTGCCGTGCGCGCCGTAGCGCTCGTAGCCGAGCCGGGCCATCAGCTCGGCCCAGACGCGGGCCACCCGGGCTACGGACCAGGGCCGCTCGTCGGCGGGCTCGGGGAACGGCGAGAAGCCGAAGCCGGGCAGCGAGGGCGCCACCACGTGGAAGGCCACCGCCGGGTCGAGGCCGTGCGCGCGCGGGTCGGCGAGCGGCCCGGCCAGCTCCAGGAACTCGGCGACCGAGCTGGGCCAGCTGTGCGTGAGGATCAGCGGCAGCGCGCCGGGCTCGGGCGAGCGCACGTGCAGGAAGTGCACCCGCTGCCCGTCGATCTCGGTGGTGAACTGCGGGAACGCGTTCAGCCTGGCTTCCTGCGCCCGCCAGTCGAAACCGTCGGCCCAGTAGGCGGCCAGCTCCCGCAGGTAGTCCACCGGGACGCCGCGCCGCCATCCGCCCCCGGGAAGCTGCCGCGCCCAGCGGGTGCGGCGCAGGCGGTCACGCAGGTCGTCAAGGTCGGCTTGGGGGATGTCAACGCGGAAGGGCGTGATGTCGTTCATGGGGCCCACGATGGCGCCCCATGCGGAAAGGATGCTTCCGCATATAGGCATTTCGGGAGGCCCGTTTTCCGGCGCGGGCGGTCCGGTTCCGGGAATGACGAAAGGCCCCGTACGGAGATCCGTACGGGGCCTTCGTTCAGCGATCAGCTAGCTCAGCTCTGGCCGCCCGCGAGCTTCTCGCGCAGAGCCGCGAGAGCCTCGTCGGAGGCGAGAGCGCCGGCCGCCGGAGCGGACGAGGAGCTGCTCGACTGGGGCTGCGACTCACCGCTGTAGGACGAAGGAGCGGCTTCGCCGGCCTCGGCCTCGGCCTTGCGGGCCTCTTCGATCTGCTTGCGGTGGGCCTCGTAGCGCTGCTGGGCCTCGGCGTACTGCCGCTCCCACTCCTCACGCTGCTTGTCGAAGCCCTCGAGCCACTCCCCGGTCTCCGGGTCGAAGCCCTCGGGGTAGATGTAGTTGCCCTGGTCGTCGTAGGTCGCCGCCATGCCGTAGAGCGTCGGGTCGAACTCGACCTCGGTGCCCACGCCCTCGTTGGCCTGCTTGAGGGACAGGCTGATCCGGCGACGGTCGAGGTCGATGTCGATGATCTTCACGAAGATCTCGTCGCCGACCTGGACGACCTGCTCCGGGATCTCCACGTGGCGCTCGGCCAGCTCGGAGATGTGGACCAGGCCCTCGATGCCCTCCTCGACCCGGACGAACGCGCCGAACGGCACCAGCTTGGTGACGCGGCCCGGCACGACCTGGCCGATCTGGTGGGTGCGGGCGAACTGCTGCCACGGGTCTTCCTGGGTGGCCTTGAGCGACAGGGAGACGCGCTCGCGCTCCATGTCGACGTCGAGGACCTCGACCGTGACCTCCTGGCCGACCTCGACAACCTCGGAGGGGTGGTCGATGTGCTTCCAGGACAGCTCCGACACGTGGACCAGACCGTCGACGCCACCCAGGTCCACGAAGGCACCGAAGTTGACGATCGAGGACACGACGCCCTTGCGGACCTGGCCCTTCTGGAGGGTGTTGAGGAAGGTCTGGCGAACTTCCGACTGCGTCTGCTCAAGCCAGGCACGGCGCGACAGAACCACGTTGTTGCGGTTCTTGTCGAGCTCGATGATCTTGGCTTCGAGCTCGCGGCCGACGTACGGCTGCAGGTCGCGGACACGGCGCATCTCGACCAGGGACGCCGGGAGGAAGCCACGGAGGCCGATGTCGAGGATGAGACCACCCTTGACGACCTCGATGACGGTGCCGGTGACGATGCCGTCCTCGTCCTTGATCTTCTCGATCGTGCCCCAGGCGCGCTCGTACTGAGCACGCTTCTTGGACAGGATCAGGCGGCCCTCCTTGTCCTCCTTCTGGAGAACCAGGGCCTCGACGTGCTCGCCGACCTCCACGACGTCAGCAGGGTCGACATCGTGCTTGATCGAAAGCTCGCGCGAGGGGATGACACCCTCGGTCTTGTAGCCGATGTCGAGAAGAACCTCGTCTCGATCGACCTTGACGACGGTGCCCTCGACGATGTCGCCGTCGTTGAAGTACTTGATGGTCTCGTCGATCGCGGCGAGGAAGGCTTCCTCGGACCCGATGTCGTTGACCGCTACCTGCGGGGTGCTCGAGGTGGCCTCAGTGCTGGACGTCATGTGTGGAATTGCTCCGAACGCGGACAGATGTCGATGTGGCGATGCGCGGCAGGCCCTCTTCCGCATCAAGCCGAGGAGTTACGACATCGACGTGACCGAGCGCGAGCCCGCTCCGTCTGAGGCGCGCGCGAGCCCACAGCGCAGCGATCAGCATATGAGACCATCGCCACGGGGTCAATCCAACCGGCACATCCACCGCGGCTAATAAGCGTTGACCCGGGGCCTGTGCTTTGCCTCGATATTACCCCGAAGCCGACGAGGGATGGAGACGCGCTCCGGGTCGCCGTCGGACACATAACGCTCGCCCGGGTGCTTGTCCAGCCATTCCAGCCAGTACTGCGAGCACCACTTGCGGCATTCGCCCTTCTTGCCGTTGCTCTGGATCCGCTGGATCGCACCCCTGTCGAATTTTTTCGCGTACGGCGAAACGGACGGCTCGGCCCCGGCCAGGAACACCCCGTCGTAGTCGTAGCGCGTGCCCTCCCACGACCCCTGCCGGGCCGCCTTCTTCGAACGCGGCATCGACCCGTACGGCAGCGCCAGCGTCGTCACCTTGTCCACGCCCAGCCGGCCCAGCATCCGGTCGAGCCTGGCGATCTGCTTGCGCACCTTCTTCGTGCCGAGCGAGCGCAGGTCCGGATGGGACCAGGTGTGGTTGGCCACCTCGAACCCGTTGCCCGTCAGCCAGCGCACCGCCGCCTCCTGCTCCCGCTCGCTCCGCAGCCCGAACGGCGTCTGGTTGACCCAGAACGTGGCCACCGGCCGGAACCCCGGATGGCGCGCGGCCACGTCCAGCAGGATGCCCACCGCCGTGTCCCGGGCGGGCTTCCCGGCGGCGTCCAGGGCGAAATGGCTGGGATGGCCGTCGTCGAACGTGAGCACGACCGGGAACTTCCCGGCCGGCACCCGGATGTCGCCCGCCGCGAACTCCGCCGCGCTGACCGGCACGTACCCCTTCCTGGCGAGCTTCTCCAGCTCCTGCCTGAACTGGGCCGGCGTGCGGTCGATCGACGAGCGTCGCTTGCCGACCAGCCGGTGGTACATCAGCACCGGGACCTTGCCGAGCTCGTTGGCCTTGACCTGCTTGGCGAACTCGGGGGTCGCCACGACGCCCGGCGGCTCGGCCACCTCGCCGACCGCCGGGCCCGTCGGCGCCGCCATGGACCGTTCCTGGGCCCGCGCGGGCGGGGCCGCCACGGGCCGGTCGCCGGGCACCAGCCAGAGCCCGACGATCGCCGTGACCACGACCAGGACGTTCGTCACGCCGATGATCCGCGTAAGGGACTGCACAAAACTCCTGTGCCACTCGGGGAAAGCTTCCCTCAGCGTAATCCAAAGGATCACGAAAAAAGTGCCATGCCCCGCCGAACCAGGACGAAACCCACCCCCACCGCAACCCGCCCAGGACCCCGGCACCACCTGCCCCGACGCCCCCGCGCGAAGGCAAGCCTCCCGGGAGGCGCGCCCGAGAGGGGCCCCCACCGCGCCGAGGCCCCGACCGCCCCCGAGGGGGCCCGCCGTACGGGGAGGCGGCACGACGGGAAGAGCCTGGAAGGGAAGGGGCGCGCGCCACCCGGGAGCCGCGCCAGGCGGCCACCCAGAGCGCCCACGCCGTGCCGGGGCCGGGCCCCGCAGGCGCCCGCACACCCTGGCCCGCGCCGCGCCAGGCGGCCACCCAGAGGGCGCGCGGGCGCCCGCCCACCCCGGACGGGGCCTGCACCGCGTGGAAGGCGCCCCGGGCGGAGGGCCTGCGCCGGGCGGGCCCTCCCGCTGGGTTCGGGTTAGTGGCCGGCGTCTTCCCAGGTGCGGCCGATGCCGACGGAGACCTCCAGGGGGACCCGGAGCTGGTAGGCGGCGTTCATCTGGTCGCTCACGAGCTGCCGCAGCGTCTCCAGCTCGCCCGGGGCCACCTCGAAGACGAGCTCGTCGTGCACCTGGAGGAGCATGCGCGAGCCCAGCCCCTCCTCGGCCAGCGCCTGGCGGACGTGCAGCATGGCGACCTTGATGATGTCGGCCGCCGACCCCTGGATGGGGGCGTTGAGCGCCATCCGCTCGGCCATCTCGCGGCGCTGGCGGTTGTCGCTGGTGAGGTCGGGCAGGTAGCGGCGGCGGCCCATCATGGTCTCGGTGTAGCCGTTGGTGCGCGCCTGGCGGACGATGTCGTGCAGGAAGTCGCGCACGCCGCCGAACTCCTCGAAGTATTCCTCCTTCAGGGCCCGCGCCTCGGCGACCGGGATGTTGAGCTGGCCCGCCAGCCCGAAGTCGGACAGCCCGTAGGCGAGGCCGTAGTTCATCGCCTTGATGCGGGCGCGCAGCTCGCCGTCGATCTGCTCGGGCGGCAGGTCGAAGACGCGGGCGGCGGTGGCCTGGTGGAAGTCGTGGCCCGACTCGAACGCGGCGATCAGCGACTCGTCGCCCGACAGGTGGGCCATGATGCGCAGCTCGATCTGGCTGTAGTCGGCGGTGAGCAGCGTCTCGTAGCCCTCGCCCACGACGAAGCCCTGCCGGATGCGGCGGCCTTCGGCGGTGCGGATGGGGATGTTCTGCAGGTTGGGCTTCTCCGACGACAGGCGGCCGGTGGCGGCGATGATCTGGTTGAAGGTGGTGTGGATGCGGCCGTCGTCGCCGATCTCCTTGATCAGGCCCTCGACCGTGGTGCGCAGCTTGGTCTGGTCGCGGTGGCGCAGCATGATCGTCGGCAGCTCGTGCTCGGTCTGGGTGACGAGCCAGGCGAGCTGGTCGGCGTCGGTGCTGTAGCCGGTCTTGATCTTCTTGGTCTTGGGCAGGCCGAGCTTGACGAACAGCACCTCCTGCAGCTGCTTGGGCGAGCCGAGGTTGAACTGCTCGCCGACGGAGCGGTGGGCCTCCTCGACCGCGTGCTTGACGGCAGCGCCGAACTCGGCCTCCAGGCCGGCGAAGTATTCGCTGTCGACGGCGATGCCGGCGCGCTCCATCTCGGCCAGCACGGTCAGCAGCGGCAGCTCGACGTCGCTGAGGAGCTGGGTGCCGCCGCGCCCGGCGAGGAAGCCCTCCAGGGCGTCGGCCAGCTCGCGCACCGCGTGGGCGCGCAGGGCGAGGTCCTTGGCGGGGGCGTCCTCGTCGTCGCCGAACAGGGCGGCCTGGCCGTCGGACTCCTCCTCGGCGCGCAGGTCGCGGTTGAGGTAGCGGCGGGCGAGGTCCTCGAGCGCGAACGTGCGCTGCCCGGGCATCGCCAGGTAGGCCGCCAGCGCGGTGTCGCACGACAGGCCGCGCAGCTCCATGCCCTGCGCCCACAGCGCCAGGATCGGGCCCTTGGCGTCGTGGACGGCCTTGGGCCTGCCGGGGTCGGCCAGGTAGGCGCGCAGCGCGGCCTCGTCGGCCTCGGTCAGCTTGACCGGGTCGATGTGCGCGGCGGTGCCGTCGGGGGAGGCGATGGCGATGGCGTCGACGCGGCCGGTGCCGCTGCCGTAGACGCCCTTGAACGCCACGCCGGCGCGGCCCTCGGGCAGCGCCGACAGCCAGCCGGCCACCCGGTCGGGGCCGAGGATCACGGTCTCGACCTCGAAGCCCTGGTCGGGCTCCTGCTCGCCGGTGCCGAGGGTCTTGAAGACACGCTCGCGCAGCTCGCCGCGGATCTGCAGGGTGTCGAACAGCTTGTTGACCTCTTCGCGCTCCCAGGCGCCCTGCTTGAGGTCGGCCAGCTCGGCCTCCAGAGGGACGTCGCGCAGCAGCTCGGTGAGCCGCCGGTTCATCAGCACCTGGGCGACGTGCTCGCGCAGCTTGTCGCCGACCTTGCCCTTGACCTCGTCGACCCGGTCGACGAGCTCGGTCAGCGAGCCGAACTCGCGCACCCACTTGGCCGCGGTCTTCTCGCCGACGCCGGGGATGCTGAGCAGGTTGTCGGACGGGTCGCCGCGCAGCGCCGCGAAGTCGGGATACTGCACCGGGGTGAGGCCGTACTTCTCCTGGACGGCCTCCGGCGTGAAGCGCGTCATGTCGCTGATGCCGCGGCGGGTCATGAGCACGGTGACGTCGTCGTTGACGAGCTGCAGCGCGTCGCGGTCGCCGGTGACGATGAGCACGCTCATGCCCTCGGCGCCGGCGCGGGTGGCCAGCGTGGCGATCAGGTCGTCGGCCTCGAAGCCGGCCTTGGACAGGCGCGGGATGCGCAGCGTGTCGAGCAGCTCGTAGATGAGCTGCATCTGGCCGCGGAAGTCTTCGGGCGTCTCGCTGCGGTTGGCCTTGTAATCGGAGTATTCCTCGTGCCGGAACGTCGGCTCCGATCGGTCGAAGGCCACCGCCACGTGCGTGGGCTGCTCGTCACGCAGGATGTTGGTCAGCATCGAGGTGAACCCGTAGACCGCCTCGGTGTGCTGACCGTCGGTGGTCATCAGGTTGGCGTCTTTCAGCGCGTAGAACGCGCGATAAGCCAGGGAATGCCCGTCAAGCAGCAGCAGGCAGGGTCGGCTGGGGGTCACTTCACTCTTCGGCACACAGGCAGCCTAGTCTCCAACTGCGACAGAAAACCCGAGCTCGAAAGACTGGAGGCGTCCCCTTGACGCAGATCGACCCGGCCTCCTTCACCGCCGTGCACGAGGGCACGCTGGCCGACCGGATGGGCATCGAGTTCCTGGAGGCGAGCGCCGAGCGCGTGGTGGCGCGGATGCCGGTGGCGGGCAACACGCAGCCGTACGGCCTGCTGCACGGCGGCGCCTCGGTGGTGCTGGCCGAGACGCTCGGCTCGACGGGGGCCGCCCTCTTCGCCGGCCCCGGCAGGATCGCGGTGGGGATCGAGATCAACGCCACCCACCACCGTCCGGCGACCTCCGGGCACGTGACGGGGGTGGCGACCCGGCTGCACGGCGGCCGCACGCTGGCCACGTACGACATCGAGATCTCCGACGAGCAGGGGCGGCGGGTGTGCACCTCCCGCCTCACCTGCATGCTGCGCGACGCCTGATCGCACCAGCCCCTTTGCGCACAGGGCCCGGGGATCGCTACGGTTGTCCCCAGCGGAGCCCGCGGGGAGGCCGAGTAGACAACGGGTGAGGCCGGGGAAGCCTCATACGGCACCAAAGGTCTCCCCCGGGCTCGTTTTTATGAATTCCGCTTGTATCGTTAGCGATTCGTTAGTCACCGCGCCAGGCGTGTCCGCTCATTTAGCCCCTGACCTGGCGCGTTGTTTGCTCACACAAGTGACACACGCATGTCACTAATTGGTGACGAACCATACTGAACCGGGCGTACCCGGAATAAGCTCCCGCCACAGCATCCCAGTCGTGCCTGCGATGCCCGCGTGTCGAGATGGAGGGGCACAACCCCGCCTTGACCTATCTGAGGGAGCACCATTGCGCAGAGCCGTGATCGCGTTCACGGCCTTCCTGGGTGGACTCATTCTCCTGCTCGCCGTTCCTGCCCATGCGGCGGATCCGGAACAGAGCCTGAGGGGAACACTCCAACACCAAGGCCAGCCAGTGAACGGCGTGAAGATCGTCGTGACCACCGAGAGCGGACAACCCGTTCAGGAGGTCACCAGTGACGCCAAGGGCACATGGGAGGTGCCGGTCGAGAAGCCCGGCAAGTTCAAGGTCACGCTGGATGTCAGCACCCTCCCCGCGGACCTGCAGATCGTCGGCGGCAAGAACGTCCGCACGCCGACCGTCTACGAGGGCAACCCGGCGAGCGTGCTGTTCGCCCTGCAGCCCAAGACCGCAGCGGGCGAGGAGCCCGCGGCGCCCGGCAGCGGGGGCAGCGCCTTCTGGGAACGGGCCGCGCAGCTCACCTTCGAGGGTCTCAACCTGGGGCTGATCATCGCCCTGGCGGCGCTCGGCCTGTCGCTCATCTACGGCACCACCGGCCTGACCAACTTCGCCCACGGTGAGCTGGTCACGCTCGGCGCACTGCTCGCCTACGCCTTCAACACCGGCATCGGCCTGCACCTCATCCCCGCCGCGATCATCGCGGTCATCCTCGCGGGCGGGCTCGGCTACGCGCAGGACAGGTTCTTCTGGGGCCAGCTGCGCCGCCGCGGCACCGGCATCATCGCCATGATGATCGTCTCGATCGGTGTGGCGATCTTCCTGCGCTACCTCTTCCTCATCCTGTTCGGCGGCCAGAGCGAGGCGTTCGCCCAGTACAACGCCCAGCCCGGCATCCAGGTCGGCCCGATCTCGGCGGCGCCGAAGAACTTCGTCGCCATGGGCATCGAGCTGATCGTCCTGGTCGTCGTCGGCATCGCCCTGCTGCGCACCCGCACCGGCAAGGCCGCCCGCGCCGTGGCCGACAACCCGGCGCTCGCCGCCTCCTCCGGCATCAACGTCGACCGGGTCATCCGCATCATCTGGACCATGGGCGGCGCCATCGCCGCGCTGGCCGGCATCATGCTCGGCCTGTCGCAGAACCTGAAGTTCACCATGGGCCAGGACATCCTGCTGCTCATCTTCGCCGGCGTCACTCTCGGCGGGCTCGGCACGGCGTTCGGCGCGCTGGTCGGCTCCATCATCGTCGGCCTGTTCATCCAGGTCTCCACGCTGTGGGTGCCGCCGGAGCTCAAGAGCGTCGGCGCGCTGGCCGTGCTCATCATCGTGCTCCTCTTCCGGCCGCAGGGCATCCTCGGCCGCCGCGAGCGGATCGGCTGACGGGGGGAACCATGGACTGGATCACGATCATCTCCACCACCGTCAAGGCCGCCATCGGCGTCGAGACGGTCTGGTACGCGCTCGCCGCGATCGGCATCAACATCCACTTCGGCTACACCGGCCTGCTCAACTTCGGGCAGTCGGCGTTCCTCGCGGTCGCCGGCTACGGCCTGGCGGTCACCGTCACCGTGCTCGGCCTGCCGTTCTGGATCGGCATCGGGGTCGGCCTGCTGTCGGCCGTCCTGCTGGCGCTCGTGCTGGGCATCCCCACGCTGCGGCTGCGCGCCGACTACCTGGCCATCGTCACCATCGCGGCGGCCGAGATCGTCCGATTGGTGTTCCGCTCGGTGGCGTTCAAGGACGTCTTCGGCGGCTCCGACGGCCGGCGCGGCTTCTCCGACGGCTTCTACGCGCTCAACCCCTTCCCCGAGGGGGAGTACGGGTTCGGCTGGCTGCTGTTCGGCGAGCGGACGCTGTGGGTGCTCGTCGTCGGCTGGATCCTCGTCGCCCTCTCCTGCGCCATCGTCTTCCTGCTCATGAAGAGCCCGTGGGGCCGCGTGCTCAAGGCGATCCGCGAGGACGAGGACGCCGTGCGCAGCCTCGGCAAGAACGTCTTCTCGTACAAGATGCAGTCGCTCATCCTGGGCGGCGTCATCGGCTGCCTCGGCGGCTTCATCTACGGCCTGGCCTACGCCTCGGTGCAGCCGGACATCTTCGGCACCGAGACCACCTTCTTCGCCTACACGATCGTCATCCTCGGCGGCGCGGCCCGGGTGTTCGGCCCGGTCGTCGGCTCGGCGATCTTCTGGGTGCTGCTGGTGCTGGTCAACGGCGTGCTCAGCGGTGCGGTCGAGTCGGGCGCGATCACCTTCCTGGACTCCACCCAGGTGGGCCCGTTCCGCTTCCTCCTCGTCGGGCTGGGACTCATCCTCTTGCTCGTCTTCCGGCCACAGGGCATCTTCGGTGACAAGAGGGAGATAGCAATCGATGCACGCTGAAACCACCACCGACCGCAAGGCCGCCGCCCTGGCCGCCTTCAAGGACCTCGCCCACGACCCCGGGGTGGCCAAGCCGGACCCGATCCTCGTCGTGGACAACGTGGTGCGCCGCTTCGGCGGCCTGACCGCCGTCGACGTCCGGCACGTCGAGGTGCAGCGCGGCTCCATCACCGCGCTGATCGGCCCCAACGGCGCCGGCAAGACCACGTTCTTCAACCAGCTGACCGGCTTCGACACCGCCGACTCCGGCCAGTGGACGTTCAACGGCCGCAACATGAACGGCGTGCCCGCCCACAAGGTGGCCCGCGCCGGCATGGTGCGCACGTTCCAGCTCACCAAGGCGCTGTCGAAGCTCACCGTGCTGGAGAACATGCGCCTGGGCGCGCAGAAGCAGCGCGGCGAGAACTTCTGGCGGGCGCTCGTGCCGGCGATCTGGCGCGGCCAGGAGGACGAGATCACCGAGCGGGCCGAGGAGCTGCTGGTCCGCTTCAAGCTCGACGCCAAGCGCGACGACTTCGCCGGGTCGCTGTCCGGCGGCCAGCGCAAGCTGCTGGAGATGGCCCGCGCGCTCATGGTCCAGCCGGAGCTGGTCATGCTCGACGAGCCGATGGCGGGCGTCAACCCGGCCCTCACCCAGTCGCTGCTCGGGCACGTCAAGGACCTGCGCGAGCAGGGCATGACCGTGCTGTTCGTCGAGCACGACATGGACATGGTCCGCGACATCAGCGACTGGGTCGTCGTCATGGCCCAGGGCGCCGTCATCGCCGAGGGCCCGCCCGACACGATCATGTCGGACGAGCGGGTCATCGACGCCTACCTGGGCGCCCACCACGACGCCCCGCTCGACGAGAGCGAGCTCGCCGAACAGCTCCACGAGGCCGAGCAGGCGCTCGAGGCCGAGTTCGAAGAGGAGACGAAGAAGTGAACGCCGTCCCCGAGTCCACGTCGGCGGTCACCGACCGCAGCGCGCACGTGGCCGGCGCCGAGAACGCCGTCCTGCGCTGCGACGAGCTGATCGCCGGCTACCTGCCGGGCGTCAACATCCTCAACGGCTCCGACCTCTACGTGGGCGACGGCGAGCTGATCGGCATCATCGGCCCCAACGGCGCCGGCAAGTCGACGCTGCTCAAGGCCATGTTCGGGCTGGTCAACATCCGCAGCGGCAGCGTCACGCTCAAGGGTGAGAACATCACGAACATGAAGGCGCACGAGCTGGTCGCGCGGGGCGTCGGGTACGTCCCGCAGACCAACAACGTCTTCCCCAGCCTCACCATCGAGGAGAACCTCGAGATGGGCGCCTTCCAGGTGCCCGGCAAGTTCAAGGAGCGCTTCGAGTTCGTCGCCGAGCTGTTCCCGGCGCTCAAGGAGCGGCGCAAGCAGCGGGCCGGCTCCCTGTCGGGCGGCGAGCGGCAGATGGTGGCGATGGCCAGGGCGCTCATGACCGAGCCGTCGGTGCTGCTGCTCGACGAGCCGTCGGCCGGTCTGTCGCCCAAGCTGCAGGACCTGGTGTTCATCCAGGCCCAGCAGATCAACAAGGCCGGCGTGACCGTGATCATGGTGGAGCAGAACGCCCGGCGCTGCCTGCAGATCTGCCACCGCGGCTACGTGCTCGACCAGGGCCGCAACGCCTACACCGGCACCGGCCGGCAGCTCGCCCGCGACCCCAAGGTCATCGAGCTCTACCTGGGCACGCTCGCCAAGGCGTGAGGCACGGACGATCAGGCACGGAAAGGGGCTCCTGCGGGGGCCCCTTCTCCGTTGGCGGCCGGCGGTCTTCAATGGGCGATGTGAAACGTCTCGCGGCCTCGGCGCTCCTCGTCCTCCTGACCGCCGCCTGCGGTCCCTCACCCTCCACCGGCACCTACAGCACCGGCGGCGACCCCGACGACGACCCGTGCGCGCGCGTGGTCTCCGCCATCGGCTACGCGGGCCTGCTGCTCGAACCCGCGGGCCACGAGGACGAGCAGGACTTCCAGGACGCCGTCATCGGCCGGCTGGCCGAGGTGCACGGGATCACCCGCCAGTTCGGCCCCCGCCTGCCGGACTCCCTCGGCACGGCGGTGCGTACGGTCGAGTCCACGACCGCGGACCTGTCGAAGTCGCGCACGCCGCGCGAGCGGCAGGTGGCGCTGCTCAAGCGCTATCGCGCGGCGGCCGGGCAGATCGAGGCGGGCTGCCGCTGAGCATGCCGAAGGGCCCGGTCTCAGGGGGGAAGACCGGGCCCTTCACACTTGGGGCGGGGATCAGCCCTCGATGTTGCCCGTGCGGTACTCCAGCGCCTTCACGGGGTACTTGTTGTCGTCGCCGTACTGGTAGATGCCGATGGTGGCGACGGCCGGGTCACCGGCGTCGTTGAACTCGACCGGACCGCTCACGCCGTCGTAGTCGAAGTCCTTGCCCGCCTTCAGCAGCTCCGAGCAGGTCTTGAAGTTGGTGCACTTCTCGCCGCCCTTGCTGACCTCGGCCAGCTTGGCCGCGATGTCGGCGCCCACGTCGCTCTTGGCGACCTCGGCGGCCAGCGCGATCAGGTTGGCGGCGTCGTAGGACTCGGGGGCGTAGGTGAAGTCCTCGAGCTTGGGGTCGACCGCCATCAGGCTCTGCCGGAACTCGTCGGGCGAGGCGGCGCCGGGGTAGGTGCCCTTGACGCCCTTGAGCGTGCCCTTGGGCATCTTGATGTAGTTGGTGTTCGACATGTTGCCGTCGACCATGTACCACTTGACCTTGTCGGCCGGCATGCCCTGCTTGATCAGCTCACCGATGACCTTGGCGGTCTCCTCGAAGCCGATCAGCACGACGGCCTGCGGGCTCTTGGCCTTGATCTTGGCCACGTCGGCGGAGAAGTCGGCCGCCTTCGGGTCGTAGTCGACCCGCTCGACGACCTGGCCGCCGCCGTCCTGGACCGTCTTGGCCACCTGGTCGGCCAGGCCGGTGCCGTAGGAGTCCTGCATCGCCATGATGGCGATGGAGGCGTTGCCGTCGGAGATGATCAGGTCACCCAGCACGCGGCCCTGGAGCTGGTCCGGCGGCGCGGTGCGGAAGTACAGGCCCTTGTCCTCGATCGTGGTGAACTTGTCGGAGGTGTTGGCCGGGGAGAAGTGGACCACACCGGCGCCCGTGATCTTGTCGATGACCGACTCCGACACCGACGAGGACGCGGCGCCGATGATGGCGTCGGCGTTCTGCGTCAGGAGCTTGTCGACCGACTGCGAGGCGATGTTCGTGGTGGTGTCGCCGGAGTCGGTGTGGATCTTGTTCACCGGCTTGCCCAGGACGCCACCGGCCTCGTTGATCTCCTTGACCGCCAGGTCGACGCCGGCGAACTCGGGCGGGCCGAGGAAGGCGAGCGATCCGGTCTGCGGCAGCAGCGTGCCCAGGGTCAGCGTGCCGTCGCCCTTCGCCGCGGGGGCCGCGGAGGATGGGGCGGCCGAGGGGGATTCAGGCGTGGCGGTGTTGCTGCCGCCACCGCAAGCTGTCAGGGCGAGGCTGGTGGCAGCCGCGACAGCCAGCACCCGTCCCACGGGAGCAATGCGGATCATGAAGTAATCTCCTTCATTTCCAGGCCGGGATCCGTCAGCACCGCCGAGCGTTCCCGATCGAATGACGGAAACGTACAAAATGCCTGGACATCGGGGCCAGATGCGCAGATGAACTGTCGGCACTTGGATGCGGAGTCGTAATCAGTCCTCAACTTACGACTGGGCCCGGGGTGTGCCTAATGTGAAGGACGTGAAGCGCATTTGGACCATCGGCATGCTGTGCGTCCTCGCCGCCGGGTGCAGCTCGCCTCCGCCCCCCGCGCCGTCCGCCGAGCCGCCCGCGGGCGTGTCGGTCACGCTGGGACAATGGCGTTCGGACGAGGCCGCGCACCGGTTACAGGTGGCCGTACGGAATACGAGCGACACCCCGGTGTATTTCGCGGATCTTCAACTCGTGACACCGTCATTGACCACGGTTCCCGTACAAAAGACTGATTCCACCATCAAACGGACGGCGAGGACTGATCTCCCCATTCCATATGGGAAGGCCGTCTGCCCCGCTCAGGGGCTGCCCGAGGTGCGGCCCGCCACCGTCGTGGCCCACGTGCGCACCGGCTCCGAGCAGAAGCTGCGCCGCGTCGTCTTCCCGGTGCCCCACCCCGACCCGGTGCTCGCCAGGCTCGTGCGCGACGAGTGCTCGGAGCACCTCATCAGGCAGGCCGCCGACCTCGCCCTCGGCCCCGAGTGGAAGCAGCACGGCGACGCCATGCGCACCACGCTCACGCTCACCCGCCGCGGCCCCGGCGCCGTCACCGTGCACTCCGTCGGCGGCACCACGCACTACCTCGTCACCGGCGGGGAGAGCCTGCGGGCCACGCTGGACGCCTCCGCGCAGCGGGCCGAGGTGCCGTTCGAGATCACCCCGGCCCGTTGCGACGCGCACGCGTTCGCCGAGGCCAAGAAGGCGTTCATGTTCCCCGCCCGCGCCAGCGTCGACGGGGGCGAGGAACGCGTCGTCATCCTCACGCCGCCCGAGCAGGTGCAGAAACGCCTCATCCGCTACGCGGCCGACGTCTGCGACCTGGGCGGCGGCTAGCCGGCGATGTTGCCGGTGCGGTACTCCAGCGCCTTGGCGGCGTACTTGTTGTCCTTGCCGTACTGGTAGACGCCGATCGTGGCGACCGCCGGGTCACCGGCGTCGTCGAACTCGATCGGGCCGCTGACGCCGTCGTAGTCGATGTCCTTGCCGGCCTTGAGCAGGTCGGCGCAGGTCTTGAAGTCCTTGCACTTCTCGCCGCCCTTGCTGACCTCGGCCAGCTTGCCCGCGATCGACTTGCCGCTGTCGTCCTTGGCCGCCTCGGCGGCCAGCGCGATCAGGATGGCCGCGTCGTACGACTCCGCCGCGTAGGTGAAGTCGTCCAGGTCGGGGTCGGTCTTCATGAGCTTCTCGCGGAAGGCCGTCGGCGCCTCGGCGCCCGGGATCGTGCCCTTCACGCCGTCCAGCGTGCCCTTGGGCATGTCCAGGTAGTTGGTGTTCGACATGTTGCCGTCGACCAGGTACCACTTGACCTTGTCCGTCGACAGGCCCTGCTTGACCAGCTCCTGGATGACCTTGGCGCCCTCCTCGAAGCCGATCAGCACGATCGCCTTCGGGCTCTTGGCCTTGACCTTGGCCACGTCGGCGGAGAAGTCGGCGGCCTTTGGGTCGTAGTCGACCCGCTCGACCACCTGCGCGCCGGCCGCCTCGGCCGTCGCCGTCACCTGGTCGGCCAGGCCGGAGCCGTAGGAGTCCTGCATCGCCATGATGCCGATGCTGTCGTTGCCGTCGGCCACGATCAGGTCGCCCAGCACGCGGCCCTGGAGCTTGTCCGGCGGGGCGGTGCGGAAGTAGAGGCCGTCGTCCTCGATGGTGGTGAACTTGTCGGAGGTGTTGGCCGGCGAGAACTGCACCAGACCGGCGCCGGTGATCTTGTCGACGACCGACTCCGACACCGACGAGGACGCGGCGCCGATGATCGCGTCGGCCTTCTGCGAGATCAGCTTGTCGACCGACTGCGCGGCGATGTTCGTCGTCGTGTCACCCGAGTCGGTGTGGATCTTGTTCACCGGCTTGCCGAGCACGCCGCCGGCCTCGTTGATCTCCTTGACCGCCTGGTCGACGCCGGCGAACTCGGGCGGGCCGAGGAAGGCCAGCGACCCCGTCTGCGGCAGCAGCGTGCCCAGGGTCAGCGTGCCGTCGCCCTTGGCCGCGGGCGCCGCGGACGAGGCCGCGTCGGATGCCGCGGCGGACGGGCTCTCCTGCGCGGTGGTGTCGCCGCCCCCACAGGCCGTCAGGGCCAGGCTCGCGGCGGCCGCGAGAGCCAGCATGCGTCCGGCCGGAGCAATGCGGATCATCAAGAAACTCCCCTTGTCCCAGCGGAGGAACTGTCCCGCCGCTGCGTTTTCCGACTTCAGCATGACGGCGAACGACGGAAAAGGGAGGTTGTTGTGCGAACTTTATGCTAATTCGTGATGTCCGAAACGCCCGCCCCGAGCACGGACGTTTCGGACATCAGGTCCGTGCCGATCAGCCGGCGATGTTTCCCTTGCGGTATTCGGTCGCCTTGCCCGCGTCGAACTTGTTGTCCGGCCCGTACTGATACACCCCGATGGTCGCCACCGACGGATCACCCTCGTCCGTGAAATCCACCGGACCGCTCACCCCGTCGTAATCGACGTCCTTGCCCGCCTTCAGCAGCGCCGCGCAGCTCGCGAAGTCCTGGCACTTCTCGCCGCCCCTGCTCACCTCGACCAGCTTCGCCGCCGCCGGCCGCCCCGCGTCGTCGCCCGCCGCCAGCGCCGCGAGCGCGATCAGGTTCGCCGCGTCGTACGACTCCGCCGCGTACGTGAACTCCGTCAGGTCCGGGTCCACCGCCAGCAGCCGCTTCTGGAACGCCTCCGGGGCCGACGCCCCCGGGATCGTGCCCTTGACCCCCTCCAGAGTCCCCCGGGGCGCCCGCAGGAAGTTCGTGTTCGACATGTTGCCGTCGACCATGTACCACTGGTGCCGGTCCGCCGTCAGCCCCTGCTTGACCAGCTCCTGCACCACCTTGGCCGTCTCCTGGAAGCCGATCAGCACGATCGCCTGCGGGCTCTTGGCCTTGATCTTCGCCACGTCCGCCGCGAAGTCCGCCGCCTTCGGGTCGTAGTCCACCCGCTCCACCACCTGGCCGCCCGCCTCCTCGGCCGTCCTGGTGAACTGGTCGGCCAGACCGGAGCCGTACGAGTCCTGCATCGCCAGGATGCCCACCGTCGCGTGCCCGTCCGACACCACCAGATCGGCCAGCACCCGCCCCTGCAGCTTGTCCGGCGGGGCCGTGCGGAAGTACAGGCCGTCGTCCTTGATCGTGGTGAACTTGTCGGACGTGTTCGCCGGCGAGAACTGGATGACCCCGGCACGGGTGATCTTGTCGACGATCGACTCCGACACCGACGACGACGCCGCCCCGATGATCGCGTCCACCTTCTGCCCCAGCAGCTTGTCCGCCGACTGCGCGGCGATGTTCGTCGTCGTGTCGCCCGAGTCGGTGTGGATCTTCTCCACCGGCCTGCCCAGCACGCCGCCGGCCTCGTTGATCTCCTTGACCGCCAGGTCGACCCCGGCGAACTCCGGCGGGCCCAGGTACGCCAGCGTGCCCGTCTGCGGCAGCACCGTGCCGATCGTCAGCGTCCCGTCACCCTGACGGCTCGGGGCCTGGGACTGCGCCCCGGCGCCCGGTCCGGGGGTCGTGCCGCCGCCGCAGGCCGCCAGCGCCAGGCACGCCGCGGTGACGGCGGCGGGCGCGCGAAGAATGCGGATCATCGCAAGCGTCTCCGTTCGTGATGAGGGGAGCTTCCGTCCGCCCATCAGAAGTGCCGGGACACCTCACGCGATAGCCGCCGAGGCCGGTTGGATGCCCATCCGTGACCGCATCACAACCCATGCCGCGAAATATCCTGATATGCGCCCTACTGCGAGCGCTCGGCCGCGTCGTCTATAACGATCTGGGCAACCTCACGCATGCTCAACCGGCGATCCATCGACGCCTTCTGGATCCACCGGAACGCCTGCGGCTCGGTCCACCCGTGCTGGGCCATCAGCTGCCCCTTGGCCCGCTCGACCAGCTTGCGCGTCTCCAGCCGCTCCGACAGGCTCGACACCTCGGCGGTCAGCGCCACCATCTCCTCGTGCCGGCTCACCGCCATCTCGATCGCCGGCACCAGGTCCGCCTTGGTGAACGGCTTGACCAGATAGGCCATCGCCCCCGCGTCCCTGGCCCGCTCGACCAGGTCACGCTGCGAGAACGCGGTGAGGATCAGGCAGGGCGCGATCCGCTCCGCCACGATCCGCTCGGCCGCCGAGATGCCGTCGAGCACCGGCATCTTGACGTCCAGGATCACCAGGTCCGGCCGCAGATCCGTGGCCAGCTGGATCGCCTGCTCCCCGTCACCGGCCTCCCCCACGACGACGTAGCCGTCCTCCTGGAGCATCTCCTTGAGATCGAGGCGGATCAGCGCCTCGTCTTCCGCGATCACCACTCGCCGCTGCGTACTCACGAGCAGAAGAGTACCGATGTCCGGTAGATTAGAGCGACGTCGGCACCCTCCGTTGGTCTCCATCAGAGGTGAGGCACGACAAGCTCCGGACAAGTCCGGAAATATGCCGGAATGGTGGAATGGCAGACACTGACGCCTCAAAAGCGTCTGCTCGAAAGGGCGTGCGGGTTCGAATCCCGCTTCCGGCACTCCCCCAGAAACTGTCGGTGACGTCACGCATACTCACCGCATGCACTCCCGCGAGACCGTGACCCTGGCTCTTCGGCTCTCGGCCCAGGGCCTGTCCGATCGGCACATAGCGGCGCGATGCGGCGTCTCCGTCAGCAGCCTGCGCCGGTGGCGGGCGAGCACGGACCGGGCCCTGGAGCAGCCACGCCGCTCCACCTGCCCACGCTGCCATGGCCAGCCCCTCGACCTGCCGTCCTATGCCCACCTCCTGGGCCTCTACCTGGGCGACGGCCACATCGTGCGCTGCCGCAGGGCCGTCTACCAGCTGGCCGTGCAGTGCGACGACGCCTGGCCCGGCCTGATCGAGGAGACCGCCCAGGTGATGGCGCGGGTCATGCCGCAGTCGGCGGTCAGCCGCCGCCGGCGCCGCGGCTGCACCGAGGTGAAGAGCTACTCCAAGCACTGGCCATGCCTGTTCCCCCAGCACGGGCCGGGGCTGAAGCACCAGCGTCCGATCACGCTCGAAGGCTGGCAGCAGGAGATCGTCGACGCGCATCCCGGGCTGTTCGTGCGGGGGCTGATGCACTCCGACGGCTACCGGGGCGTCAACCGGGTGCGCCACGGGGAGCGCTGCTATGCCTATCCGCGCTACCTGTTCAGGAACGAGTCGCGCGACATCCTGGCTCTCTGCGGCCGGGCGCTCGACGTGCTGGGGGTGGCGTGGCGTCACAACAAGCGCAACGAGCTGTCGGTGGCCCGGCGGGAGGCGGTCGCGCTGCTCGATCTGCATGTGGGGCCCAAGCACTGAGCCCGAGGTCAAGGATCGGTAAAGACTGCGGGGGCGACGTCGGTTATGGGACGTTTGACCGGGGACGGCGGGGAATACCAAGGTTGATCTTGAGTGTGACCGTGGAGGTGGGTCTGGTGGGGTTGAGCGTGCAGGAGCGGGAGAAGTTCCTGGCCGAGTCGCACATCGCGGGTGTGGCCGTCGACGCCGGGCCGGGGCGGGCTCCGCTGAACGTGCCGGTCTGGTACGACTACGAGCCGGGTGGGGCGGTGGAGTTCCTGACGGGGGCCGATTCGGTCAAGGCCCGGCTGATCGCGAAGGCGGGCCGGTTCACGTTGCTGGTGCAGCGGACGAGCCCCACCTATCGGTACGTGTCGGTGGAGGGGCCGGTCGTGGCGCAGGGGCCGACGACGCTGGCGCAGCTGACCCGGATCGCGGCCCGCTACCTGCCGGCGGAGGCCGTGGCGGGCTATGTGGAGGGCTCGGACCTGAACGCGCTGGTGACGTTCCGGATGCGCCCCGAGCACTGGCTGTCGGCGGATCTGGGCGCGCTCTGAGCGGTCGCGGCCCGGCGCGCTGGGGCGGGGCCGGGCCGCGGATAGCGGTATTTTGTGGCACGTGACTGCTATCGATCCCACCGTGACCGGCGCGTACGGCGTCGGGCTGGCCACCGTCGCCTCCGACGGCACCGTACTCGACACCTGGTTCCCCGCTCCCGAGCTGGGCGAGCCGCCCGTCACCGGCACCGAGCGGCTGCCCGCCGGTGAGGCGGGCGAGCTGGCCGCGCTCGTCGGCCCGGACGAGGCCCGCGGGGTCGAGGTGGTGGCGGTGCGCACCGGCATCGCCAAGCTGTCCGAGCCGCCCGCCGACGCGCATGACGCCTATCTGCGGCTGCACCTGCTGTCGCACCGGCTGGTGCGGCCGCACGGGCTGAGCCTGGAGGGGGTGTTCGGCAAGCTCGCCAACGTGGTGTGGACGAACTTCGGGCCGTGCGCCGTGGAGGGGTTCGAGCGGACGCGGCTGCGGCTGCGGGCGCGGGGCGTGGTGACGGTCTACGGGGTGGACAAGTTCCCGAGGATGGTCGACTACGTGGTGCCTTCGGGGGTGCGGATCGCCGACGCCGACCGGGTGCGGCTGGGCGCGCACCTGGCGAGCGGCACGACGGTGATGCACGAGGGGTTCGTGAACTTCAACGCGGGCACGCTGGGCACGGCCATGGTGGAGGGCCGGATCTCGGCCGGGGTGGTCGTGGGCGCGGACTCCGACGTGGGCGGCGGCGCGTCGATCATGGGCACGCTGTCGGGCGGCGGCAAGCAGGTGATCTCGGTCGGCGAGCGCTGCCTGGTGGGCGCCAACGCGGGCCTGGGCATCTCGCTGGGTGACGACTGCGTGGTGGAGGCCGGTCTTTACGTGACGGCGGGCACGCGGGTGACGCTGCCCGACGGGCGCGTGGTGAAGGCGATGGAGCTGTCGGGCTCCGACGGGGTGCTGCTGCGCCGCAACTCGCAGTCGGGCGCGGTGGAGGCGCTGCCGCGCAAGGGCGGCGGTGTGGAGCTGAACGCGGCCCTGCACGCGAACTAGCCCGGCGACCGGGCACGGGCGAGCACGGGCGAGCCGGGGCGAGACGGATGAAGGCGGAAAGGGCCGGTGGCTCTTTCCGCCTTCTCGTGCCGGCTCGGACGGTCAGTGGGTGTGGGACACCGCGGAGCCGATGGTGTGGACGCGCAGGGCGTTGGTGGAGCCGGGGGTGCCGGGAGGCGAGCCGGCGACGATGACGACCTTGTCGCCCTTCTCCAGCCGGCCGAGCGACAGCAGCGACGCCTCGACCTGGCGGACCATGTCGTCGGTGTGGTGCACGAACGGCACCTGGAAGGTCTCGACGCCCCAGGTGAGCGAGAGCTGGCCGCGCACGTGGGCGGCGGAGGTGAAGGCGAGCAGCGGGATCGGGGAGCGGTAGCGGGCCAGGCGGCGCGCGGTCTCGCCCGACATGGTGAAGGCGACCAGCGCCTTGGCGCCGACGATGGCGCCGACCTCGGCCGCGGCGCGGGCGATGGCCCCGCCGGTGGTCTCGGGCATGCGCTCCAGGGTGTGGGTGGCGTGCAGCGAGGACTTCTCGGCGGCGCAGGCGATGCGGTCCATGGTGGAGACCGCCTCGATCGGGTAGTTGCCCACGGAGGTCTCGCCGGAGAGCATGACGGCGTCGGCGCCGTCCATGACGGCGTAGGCGACGTCGGAGGCCTCGGCGCGGGTGGGGCGCGGCGCGTTCATCATCGAGTCGAGCATCTGGGTGGCGACGATGACCGGGCGGGCCTTCTCGCGGCACAGCTCGATGATGCGGCGCTGGACGATCGGGACCTGCTCCAGGGGCAGCTCGACGCCGAGGTCGCCGCGGGCGACCATGATGCCGTCGAAGGCCTCGACGATCTCGGGGAGGCGCTCGACGGCCTGCGGCTTCTCGATCTTGGCGAGCAGCGGGAGGCGGACGGCCTCCTGCTCCATGATGTTGCGCACCACGTCGGCGTCGGAGGGACGGCGGACGAACGACAGGGCGATCATGTCGAAGCCGGTGCGCAGCGCCCAGCGCAGGTCGGCCTCGTCCTTGTCGGTGAGCGCGGGGGCGCTGACGTTGATGCCGGGGAGGTTGAGGCCCTTGTTGTCGGAGATCATGCCGCCGATGACGACGCGGGTGATGACCCGCTCGCCGTCGACGCGGGTGGCCTCCAGGACGAGGCGGCCGTCGTCGACGAGGATGGTGTCGCCGGGGCGCACGTCGCCCGGCAGCCCCTTGTAGGTGGTCGACACCTGGTCGCGGTCGCCGGGCACGTCCTCGGCGGTGATGGTGAAGACGTCGCCGAAGCCGAGGCGGACCGGGCCCTCCTCGAACCTGCCGACGCGGATCTTGGGGCCTTGCAGGTCGGCGAGCAGGCCTACGCCGCGGCCGAGTTCGGCCGCCACCTCCCTGACCCGGTCGTAGACCTCTCTGTGCATGTCATGATTGCCATGGCTGAGGTTGAACCGTGCCACGTCCATGCCGGCGGCGATGAGCTCGCGCAGGCGTTCGGGAGAGGATGTGGCGGGGCCTAGGGTGCAGACGATTTTCGCGCGACGAGTCACGAGTCCTACCTTAATTGGTACAGACCACTTGGCAGTCACTGACGACGGAGAACGTACCCGACATAGGAGAACAGGACGGCAACGGCGACCAGCAGGCGTGCCAAGTTCGTGTATTCCTCCGGATAGATGACGCCCTCGATGTAGTGGTCGATGAAGCCGCTCGCGGGCAGCCCGGCGAGCCCGGCGTTGCGCCGCCCCCAGTCCTCGACCAGGGTGAGCGGGCATTCGACGCCGGTGACGACCGACAGCAGCCCCCAGCCGGCGACGGCGAGGTGCATCCAGATGGTACGCCTCCAGCGCCAGGCCAGGAACCCGCCCACCACCATGTAGGCGAGGAAGGCGAAGTGCGTCACCATCGCCAGTTCCGCGACGAGGCGGTAGATCATGGCTCGAAGGTCGCCGCCTCCCACGCGTTGACGATGCCCCTGCCGAAGAAGCCGTTGTGCGCGGTGTCGCCCTCGCACACGTGGGTGGTGCTCTCGCCGTACACCTTGTAGACGTACGCGCGCGGCGTCGGGCAGGGCTTGTCCGTGGCGGTCTCGTACAGGTAGCGCTCGACGGTGCCGGGCGCCAGTGTGAGGCCGCCGGGGCCGGGCTTGCCGAAGCGGCTGATGAGGATGGCGGCGACGCCGGTGGCGTGCGGCGCGGCCATGGAGGTGCCGTCGAGATACTGGTAGTAGGAGCAGGGGCGCCGGGTGCAGTCGCGGACGACGTCGGTGCCGCGGGGCTTGCCGTTCCTGTCGATGCGGCCCTTGGCGCGCAGCATCGCCTCGGGCGCGGCGGCGAGGATGGAGCGGGTGGGCGAGGCGTCCTTGCCGTCGAGCGTGTCGCCGCCGGGGGCGGCCACGTCGGCCTGCTCGACGCCGTAGTCGCTGTAGATGGCCTTGCGGCCCGACGGGCCGACGGCGGCGACCGAGATGACGCCTTCGGACTCGGCGGGCACGTTGAGACAGGAGTTGTCGACCTCGCGGACGCGTTCGCCGCCGCGCGGGTAGCCGGGGCTGACCTTGTCGGTCTTGGGCTGGCCGAGGTCGGTGGAGCCGTTGCCGAGCGCGGAGATCAGCGTGACGCCCTTGCCGCGGGCGTAGTCGAGGGCGCGCTGCATGCCGGTGATGATGGCGCGCTGTTCGAGGCGTTCCTTCTCGCTGTCGGAGGGGTTGTCGCGGCAGTTGAACAGCCACGGGTCGACGTAGTAGCTCATGTTGACGACGTCGACGCCGATGTCGCCGGCGTAGGTGAGGGCGTCGAGGCTGGGCTTGAGGAAGAAGAAGCCGGAGTCCTGGCCGGCGCGGATGTTGACGAGCTGCACGCGCGGGGCGACGCCGATGACGCCGATGCCGTTGGCCGGGGAGGCGATGGTGCTGGCGACGTGGGTGCCGTGGCCGTCGTCGTCGCGGTCGACGGGGTCCTTGCAGCCGTCGGCCTCGCAGGGGCCGTCGAGCGTCTCGCCGTTCTCGTCCTCGGGCTTGTCGGTGACGAAGTTGCGGCTGAGCTCGCGGTTGAAGTTGGCGGCGACGTCGGGGTGGCTGCCGTCGATGCCGGTGTCGATGACGCCGACGAGGACCTTGTCGCTGCCGGGGGCCTTGGCGCGGGCGCGGTCGGCGCCGATCATCATCATGTCCCACTGGCGGGGGGAGAGCGGGTCGCCGGCGCTCTCGCCGTCGCCGGTGAAGGCGGAGGCGTCGGGGAAGGCCTTCTTGGCAGGGCCTCTCACGGTGGCGGCCGACGGGGCGTGGCCGATGCGGCGGTCGGCGGAGACGCCGACGACGGCCGGGTCCGCGCCGACGCTCTCGGCGAACCGCGTCCCGGAGGCGCGGGCGAGCACGTACCCGAGCTTGGGTTCGGTGAGGACGGCGGTGCCTCCGGCGGCGCCGATGCGGTCGAGCGCGCCGGCCTGCCCGCCCTCGGCGTAGAAGACGAGGTAGTCGGTGGCGGGTCCCGCGGCGGCGCCCGTGGGTGAGCAGCCGGCCAGCGCCGTCACCGTGGCCAGGGCCGCGAAGCCGGAGGCGATTCTTCGCATATTTCCTCCATCCCCCGCACTCCCCCAGAAACTGCATCTTCCCGACACTGACCGGGTGATGCAACTCGACGCCGAACGCCCGCCCCCGATGGGGACGGGCGTTCGCGGAACGAGCTACACCAGCGGGCGGGCCGTCGGCAGGATCGGGTACGGCAGCGCCGTCTCACCGGTGAGGTAGCGGTCGACGCCGCTGGCGGCGGCGCGCCCCTCGGCGATCGCCCACACGATCAGCGACTGCCCGCGCCCCATGTCACCGGCCACGAACACGCCGTCGACCTTGGACATGTACGTCCTGTCCCGCGCGACGTTGCCACGGGCGTCGTAGAAGCCGTCGCCGGCCAGCTCGGCCAGGTCCTGCAGCAGCGCGCCCTTCTCCGGGCCGAGGAAGCCCATCGACAGCGTGACCAGCTCGGCGGGGATCTCCCGCTCGGTGCCCGGGATCGGCTTGAAGCCGTTCTGCGGGCCCTCGACCTCGACCAGGCGCAGCCCGCGCACGTTGCCGTCGGCGTCGCCGGTGAACTCGGTGGTGGAGACCGCGTACACGCGCTCACCACCGGAGTCGGCCAGCTCCTCGTGCGCGCTCTCCACCTTGAACAGCAGGGGGAACGTCGGCCACGGCTGGCTGCCGGGCCGCGAGGCCGGCGGCCTCGGCATGATCTCCAGCTGGGTGACGGAGGCCGCGCCCTGCCGGATCGCCGTGCCGATGCAGTCGGCGCCGGTGTCGCCGCCGCCGATCACCACGACGTGCTTGCCCTCGGCCGAGACGGGCGAGACCGCGTAGTCGCCCTCCTGGACCTTGTTGGACAGCGGCAGGTACTCCATCGCCTGGTAGACGCCCTTGAGGTCGCGCCCGGCCACCGGCAGGTCACGCCAGGCCGTGGCGCCGCCCGACAGCACCACCGCGTCGTACTGCTCGCGCAGCTCCGCGGCCGTGATGTCGACGCCCACGTCCACGCCGGTGCGGAACTCGGTGCCCTCGGCCCGCATCTGGGCCAGGCGCCGGTCGATGTGCCGCTTCTCCATCTTGAACTCGGGGATGCCGTAGCGCAGCAGCCCGCCGATGCGGTCGGCCCGCTCGTACACCACCACGTCGTGGCCGGCGCGGGTGAGCTGCTGGGCGGCGGCCAGCCCGGCCGGACCGGAGCCGACGACCGCGACCCTCTTGCCGGTGCGCGTCGACGGGGGCTGCGGAACGACCCAGCCCTCGTCGAACGCCCGGTCGATGATCTCGACCTCGACCCGCTTGATCGTCACCGGGTCGGAGTTGACGCCGAGCACGCACGCCGCCTCGCACGGAGCCGGGCAGAGCCTGCCGGTGAACTCCGGGAAGTTGTTCGTGGCGTGCAGCCGCTCGATCGCCTCCCGCCAGTCGGTGCGGTGGACGAGGTCGTTCCACTCCGGGATGAGGTTGCCCAGCGGGCAGCCGTTGTGGCAGAACGGGATGCCGCAGTCCATGCAGCGCGACGCCTGCTTGGTCAGCTTCTCCTGCGGGAAGTCCTGGTAGACCTCCTGCCAGTCGCCGATGCGGACGTCCACGGGGCGGCGCGCCGGCAGCTCGCGGTCGTGCGTGAGGAAACCCTTGGGGTCGGCCATGCGGTACGCCTCCTTAACCCTGGACCGCGGCCGCCATGACGGCCTCGTCGATGTCCCTGCCTTCGATGCGGGCGGCCTCGGCGGCCTGCATGACCCGCTTGTAGTCGGTCGGCATGATCTTGCCGAACCTGCCGAGCGCGGCGTCCCAGTCGGCCAGCAGCTGCTTGGCCACCGGGGAGCCGGTCTCGGCGAAGTGCTGCTCCACCGTCTCCTTGAGGAAGTCGGCGTCCTCGGCGGTGAGCGCCTCGACGGCCACCATCTCCCGGTTGACGCGCTCCGGCCGCAGGTCGAGCAGGTAGGCGACGCCGCCCGACATGCCCGCCGCGAAGTTGCGCCCGGTGGGGCCGAGGACGACCGCCCGGCCGCCCGTCATGTACTCGCAGCCGTGGTCGCCGACGCCCTCGACGACCGCGGTCGCGCCCGAGTTGCGGACGCAGAACCGCTCGCCGACGACGCCTCGGATGAACACCTCGCCGGACGTGGCCCCGTACAGGGCGACGTTGCCGGCGATGATGTGGCCGTCCAGCGGGGCCGACTCGTGCGGCCGGAGCGTGATCCGCCCGCCCGACAGGCCCTTGCCGAGATAGTCGTTGGCGTCTCCGGTCAGCCGCAGCGTGATGCCGCGCGGCACGAACGCGCCGAACGAGTTGCCCGCCGACCCGGTGAAGGAGATGTCGATCGTGTTGTCGGGCAGCCCGGCGCCGCCGTAGCGCTTGGTGACCTGGTAGCCGAGCATGGTGCCGACGGTCCGGTTCACGTTGCGGATCGGCAGCTCCAGCGTGACCGGGGTGCCGTCGTTGAGCGCGCCCTCGGCGAGCTGGATGAGCGTGTTGTCCAGCGCGTGCCGCAGGCCGTGGTCCTGCTCGACCGTGCGCCGCAGCGGGGTGCCCTCGGGCAGCTCCGGGCGGTGCAGGATCGGCGACAGGTCCAGGCCGCCGGCCTTCCAGTGGTGCTCGGCCGCGCTCACGTCGAGCATCTCGACGTGCCCGATGGCCTCGTCCAGCGAGCGGAAGCCCAGCTCGGCCAGGTACTCGCGGATCTCCTCGGCGATGAACTCGAAGAAGTTGACCACGAACTCCGGCTTGCCGGCGAAGCGCTTGCGCAGCTCCGGGTTCTGCGTGGCGACGCCGACCGGGCAGGTGTCGAGGTGGCACACGCGCATCATCACGCAGCCGGACACGACCAGCGGCGCGGTGGCGAACCCGTACTCCTCGGCCCCCAGCAGCGCGGCGATGACCACGTCGCGGCCGGTCTTGAGCTGGCCGTCGACCTGCACGACGATGCGGTCGCGCAGGTTGTTCAGCAGCAGCGTCTGCTGCGTCTCGGCCAGGCCGAGCTCCCACGGCGCGCCGGCGTGCTTGAGGCTCGTCAGCGGGGAGGCGCCGGTGCCGCCGTCGTGGCCGGAGATGAGCACCACGTCGGCGTGCGCCTTGGACACGCCCGCCGCGACCGTGCCGACCCCGACCTCGGCCACGAGCTTGACGTGCACGCGGGCGGCCGGGTTGGAGTTCTTCAGGTCGTGGATGAGCTGGGCGAGGTCCTCGATCGAGTAGATGTCGTGGTGCGGCGGCGGCGAGATGAGGCCGACGCCGGGCGTGGAGTGGCGGGTCTTGGCGATCCACGGGTAGACCTTGTGGCCGGGGAGCTGGCCGCCCTCGCCGGGCTTGGCGCCCTGCGCCATCTTGATCTGCAGGTCGGCCGCGTTGACCAGGTACTCGCTGGTGACGCCGAACCTGCCGGAGGCCACCTGCTTGATCGCCGACCGGCGCGTGGCGTCGTACAGGCGCCCGGGGTCCTCGCCGCCCTCGCCGGTGTTGGACTTGCCGCCCAGCCGGTTCATCGCGATCGCGAGCGTCTCGTGCGCCTCGACCGAGATCGAGCCGTACGACATCGCGCCCGTGGAGAACCGCTTGACGATCTCCGAGACCGGCTCGACCTCGTCGATCGGGATCGGGTTGCCCTTGCGCAGCTTGAACAGGCCGCGCAGCGTCATCAGCCGCTCGGCCTGGGAGTCCACCATCTCGGTGTACTCCTTGAAGATCTCGTAGCGCCGGGTGCGGGTGGCGTGCTGCAGCTTGAAGACGGTCTCGGGGTTGAACAGGTGCGGCTCGCCCTCGCGCCGCCACTGGTACTCGCCGCCGACCTGCAGCCTGCGGTGCGCGTTGGCGGCCCTCGGGTACGCGTGCCGGTGCCGCTCGGCCGTCTCGCGGGCCAGCACGTCGAAGCCGACGCCGCCCAGGCGCGAGGTGGTGCCGGTGAAGCAGGAGTCGATGACCTGCCGGCTGAGCCCGAGCGCCTCGAAGATCTGCGCGCCGGTGTAGGAGGCCACGGTGGACACGCCCATCTTGGACATGACCTTGATGACGCCCTTGCCGTACGCCTTGATCAGGTTGCGCACGGCCTTGCGCTTGTCGAGCTCCAGCACCCCGGTCTCGACCAGGTCCTCGACGGTCTCGATCGCGAGATACGGGTTGACCGCGCCGGCGCCGTAGCCGATGAGCAGCGCCATGTGGTGGCACTCGCGGGCCTCGCCGGTCTCGATGACCAGGCCGATCTTGGTACGGGTCTTCTCCTGGATCAGGTGGTGGTGCACGGCCCCGGTCAGCAGCAGCGACGGGATCGGCGCCAGGCTGTCGGAGGAGCCCCGGTCGGACAGCACGATGATCCGGGCGCCGTCGGCGATGGCCTGCGACACCTCGGCCTTGATCTCCTCCAGCCGCGACAGCAGCGCCTGGCCGCCGCCCGCCACCTGGTAGAGGCCGGAGACCACATGCGGGTGGAACCCGGGCAGGTCGTGCTCGTCGTTGATGTGGATGATCTTGGCGAGCTCGTCGTTGTCGATCACCGGGTAGGGCAGCACGAGCTGCCTGCAGGAGGCCGGGCCCGGGTCGAGCAGGTTGCCCTCGGGGCCGAGCACGCTGGCCAGGCTGGTGACCAGCTCCTCCCGGATGGCGTCCAGCGGCGGGTTCGTGACCTGCGCGAACAGCTGCGTGAAGTAGTCGAACAGCAGCCTGGGCTTCTCGCTCAGCACCGCCACGGGCGTGTCGGTGCCCATCGAGCCGATCGGCTCGGCGCCGGTGCGGGCCATCGGCGACAGGATGATCCGCAGCTCCTCCTCGGTGTAACCGAAGGTCTGCTGCCTCCTGACCAGCGCCTCATGGGTGGGGATCTCCCGCTGCCGCGCGGGCAGCTCCTCGAAGCGGACCAGCCCGGCGTGCAGCCAGTCGGCGTACGGCAGCGCGGCGGCGAGCTCGGCCTTGATCTCGTCGTCCTCGATGATCTTGCCGCGGGCGGTGTCGATGAGGAACATGCGGCCGGGCTGCAGGCGGCCCTTGCGGACCACGTCCTCCGGCGCGAAGTCCAGCACGCCCGCCTCGGAGGCGAGCACGACCAGGCCGTCGGCGGTCACCCAGAACCGGCCGGGACGCAGGCCGTTGCGGTCGAGCACGGCGCCGGCCAGCGTGCCGTCGGTGAACGTGATCGACGCCGGGCCGTCCCACGCCTCCATCATCGAGGAGTGGAACTCGTAGAAGGCCCGGCGCGCCGGGTCCATCTCGGTGTGGTTCTCCCACGCCTCCGGGATCATCATGAGCACCGCGTGCGGCAGGCTGCGCCCGCCGATGTGCAGTAGCTCCAGCACCTCGTCGAAGGAGGCGGTGTCGCTGGCGTCCGGGTCGCAGATCGGGAAGAGCCGCTGCAGGTCGCCGGGGATGAGCCCCGACTCCAGCATGGCCTCGCGGGCCCGCATCCAGTTGCGGTTGCCCCGTACCGTGTTGATCTCGCCGTTGTGCGCGATGTAGCGGTAGGGGTGGGCCAGCGGCCAGCTCGGGAACGTGTTGGTCGAGAAGCGCGAGTGCACCAGCGCGATCGCGGTGGCGTATCGCTCGTCCGACAGGTCGGGGAAGAACGGCTCGACCTGGTCGGGCGTGAGCATCCCCTTGTAGACCACCGTACGGGCCGACAGCGAGGGGAAGTAGACGTCGACCTCGTGCTCGGCCCGCTTGCGCAGGCAGAACGCCAGCCGGTCCAGGTCGATCCCGGCCTCGCCGCCGGGCGCGGCCACGAACAGCTGGCCGAAGTGCGGCATGACCGCCCTGGCGCTCGGGCCGGGCAGGTCGCGATCGACCGGCACGTCGCGCCAGCCGAGCACGGTCAGGCCCTCCTCGGCGGCGATCTCCTCGATCATGCCGGTGGCGATCCGGCGCGCCTCGGGGTCGATCGGCAGGAAGGCCACGCCCGTGGCGTAGCGGCCCGCCTCCGGCAGCGCGAACGGCACCACCGCGCGGTAGAGCTCATCGGGGATCTGCGTCAGGATGCCGGCTCCGTCGCCGGTGTCCGGCTCGCTACCCTTGGCCCCCCGGTGATCGAGATTGCACAGCGCCGTCAGCGCCTTGACCACGATCCCGTGCTCCCGGCGGCCGTGCACGTCGGCCACCATGGCGACGCCGCAGGCATCGTGCTCGTTGGCGGGGTGGTAGAGGCCCTGGGGCTCGGGGAACCCGAGGTGGGCAGCAGGCATTGAATCCCTCCCGTCGTCTTCGTCTGTCTTGGACTGCTCCACAGGCGGGGACGACGTTGGCCCTGCTGCATATCGTGGATAGAGGTTACCGCACGCTGCCCGAATGGTGCCCACCGCATCCACAGTGCGAACATTCATGACATCCCGGCATGCGAGCGGAGATGTTCCAAACCCCGGAACAGCGGGGGCTTCCCGCTCCCCCGCATTCCGGACACGGCCCCGCCGGATTAGTGCTGCCGGGTCAGTGCCGCTGGGTTGGCGTCGCCGGACACGGGGAAGCCCTCGATAGGGTTGCCCGCATGGAACGCGACGGGGTGGAACGGCTGCTGGCCGAGGCGGGCGTCGACGGCAGGCGGCTCAGGCACGCGCTGGCGTCGCTCTGCGACGGCCGGTGGTGGACCCTCGCCACGCTGGTCAGGCACACCGCGACCTCACGGCGGACCATCGAGTCGCTGCTCGGCGTCCTGGACCTGGAGCGCTCCGGCGACCGCTTCCGCGTGGCCGAGACGCACCGGCCCGCCTTCCAGGACCTGCTGGCCGTCGCGCCGCCGCCCGAGGACCCGGTCGGCCACCTGGTGCCGCACTACGAGGCCGTGCTGGACCGGCTGCGCGAGCTGGTCGCCGGCGCGCCGCGCGCCCGCCACACGCTCGACCACGTCGCCGCCACGCCCGACACGATCCTGCGCCGGGCCCTGCTGCTCGGGGCCCGCTTCTGGCTGCCGGGCGCCCGCCTGCTCTGCGTCGGCGACCACGACCTGACCTCGCTCGCCGTCAAGCTCGTGCACCCCGAGACGGACGTCACGGTCGCCGACGTCGACGACCGCATCCTGGCCTACATCGACGAGCAGGACCTCGGCGTCTGCACCCGCTGGGCCGACCTGCGCCTCACCCTGCCCGCCTCCGCCCGCGACCACGACCTGGCCATCACCGACCCGCCCTACACGCCGGAGGGCATCGGCCTGTTCGTCGCCCGCGCCGTCGAGGGCGTCAAGGACGACGGGCGCGTCCTGCTCGCGTACGGGGCCAGCGAGCGGACCCCGGCGCTGGCCCTCAAGGTGCAGAACGCGCTGTCGGCGCTCAACCTCGCCTACGAGGCCATCTATCCCGACTTCAACCGCTATTTCGGCGCGGAAGCCATCGGGTCCGCCGCCGACCTGTACATCCTGCGGCCCACCACCCGCACCCGGCCCGCCGCCGCGGCCCGCCTCGACCGCGCCGCCACCGCCATCTACACCCAGGGCCCCCAGTCCGTCGAGTCCGCCCCCGCCGCCGACGCCCCCGCCCAGCCCGAGGGCCCCGCCGACCTCCTCGTCGGCGACTGGCCGGCCTCCCTGCCCCACACCCGGGTCAAGCTCTCCACCTGGCTCGCCAAGCCGTACGCCGCCACCGTCGAGCGCGTCGCGATCGCCGTCCCGGCCGGGCTGGAGGCGGCGCTCCCCCGCCTCCTCCTCGCCACCCGCGCCGCCCACGTCGAGGTCCACCTCACCGCCCCGCCCGCCGTCCCCGCCGCCCTCGCGCCGGTCTACGACTTCACCACCTCCGGCACCGTCCTGCACGCCACCCGCCGCCCCCTCCCCGCCGACCCCGAGGGGCTGCTCCTGCGGCGCATCCTGGACAACGGGCACGCCAAGCTGGCCAACTCCTGGCGCGAGGGCCTCATCGCCGCCGCCCGCGCCCAGGACGGCGCCCTCACCAAGAACGAGGCCCGCACCCTCATCCGCCAGACCGCCCCGTGGTCCGACGCCCTCTCCCCCGTCGAGGCCCCCCTCCACCGCCTCACCACCCTCCCCACCCACATCGCCACCACCCTCACCCTCCTCCACACCCCCCTCTGACGGACCCGCCACAAGCAGCAGCGAACCGCCGAGGGACGCCGACCCCACCTCGTCGAGCCACCGCAGGGGCCGTGACGCCGGCGCAGGCCACAGACTGGCCCCGGTACGGGCGCCTGGAGGCCCCAGAGGCTCCTGCAAGGCCACGGGCCGCTACGGGCCCCACCCCCTCCCGCGCGCGTACCAGCCGGAGGCGGTGGCACCCGGAGGAACTTGCACCGCCGAGCGGGCCCCGGCTACTTGCGTGGCAGGCGCCTCCCCGCAGCGCGCCTGCCGAGAGCACGCTCATGGGGGCGCGCCTCCTATGGACGCAGAGGCCGTAAGGGCCACACGGGCCGGAAGGACTAAGTGGCGGCGAGGACGCGGGACTGGATGGCCTGGCCGAGGGAGTCGAGGGCGATGAGCGGCGGCACCAGGTCGGCGTCGGCCGTGCCCCGGGCTCCGACCCAGCTGACGGTCACGTAATGGCCCAGAGCGCGCACCTCGGCGCGGCTGCGCGCGGCGTCGAAGGGCACCGCCTGCCGGACGAACCCGTCGCGGCGCAGGGCCGTGACCATGGCGTCGGCCGCGCGCCCGTCCGGCAGGTTGAAGATGACGAACTGCCCGGCGACCGCCCCGCCCGTGTAGGTGGCCCGCAGCGCCTGCGTGCACCCGGACGCGGCGGCACCCCACAGCGCGTCGTCGCAGTCGGCCAGCTCCTCCACCTCGCCCCGGGCCAGCTCGCCGAGCGCCCCGGCGCGGAACAGCTCGCCCGTGGTGAGCGGCCCGGCGTCGTCGGCCCGGGAGTCGACCGGCGCGTACATGGCCGACGTCGGCGTCCCGTGGAAGGCGGCGGGCCGGGGCGCGTCGCGCCCGAGCCACAGCCAGGCCCCCGCCCCGAGCACCGCGACCCCGGCCACCACCAGCGCGATCACGACCCGCCCCGGCATCAGATCCCCCACCTCACGCCAACCCCCGTTCTCTCAAACCACACCATCGCCCCCGTACGCCCCATGCCACCACACAACCGCGTCCCGTCGCCATCCCCATGACGACGGGACCCGGTCGCCGTCTGTCACCCGCCGGGGCCGGTGATGGCGACCACGCGCCGGTAGAGGGCCTTCTCGGCGCCTCTCAGGGTGAGGGCGAGCGAGACGTAGTCGTCCTTGGGCGTGGGCTCGGCGCCGTCGGCGCGGCCGAGCCAGACGAGGCCGACGTAGTGGCCGAGGGCGTAGCCGCCCGCCTCGGTGTAGCCGCCGGCCGGGTAGGCGGCCTGGGTGCTCTCCAGCGGGATGGTCCAGCCGCCTCGGTAGAGCGTCTTCAGCGCCTCGACGAGCTCGCCGGCCGCCTCGCCGTCACGCAGGTTGAGCAGCGTGTACTGGCCGACGTAGCGGCCGTCGGCGGTGGTGTAGAGGCCGCGGGCGGCCTGGGTGCAGCCGGCGTCGGCCACGCGGGCGAGCAGGTCGGCGCCCCACAGCGCGGCCGAGCAGTCGGCGTCGACCTGGCTGGCGACGAGTTTGAGCGAGAGCTTCTTGCCGCCGGGGAGCGTCTTCTGGCCGAAGACCTCCTTGGCGGTGAGCGGCTTGGGGTCCTTGGCCCGGTCGGCGACCGGCTGGAACAGCTTGGGCGAGGCCCAGCCGTGGAACACCTGCGGCAGCGCCGTGTCGCGTTCGGGGACGGAGCCGCCGGTGCGCGCCGGGGGCGTGTAGGAGCCGAGGGAGGCGATGACGGCGACCAGCGCGGCGACGGCCACGAGGGCGGCGGCCACGGTCGCGATGACGGCCAGCGTCCGCTGCTGTTCGGGCCGGAGCCCCCATCGGGTCAGCAGCGAGAGCTCGAAGTCGGGCCGGGGAGCGCGGCCGGCGCGCGGTGTCTTGGGCGGGCGGGGGGCGGGCGCGGCGCGGCGCCTCTTGCGGGCCCTGGTCTCGGTCACAGCCCCGACGCCCCGATCAGGTTGCCGAGCCCGAACGTCAGCCCGGCCGCGACCACGCCGACGACGAGCTGGCGCAGCCCCGAGTACCACCAGCTCCGCGCGGTCACGGCGGACACGACGGCGCCCGCGGTGAACAGCGCCACGCACGACACGACGGCCGGCACCCACAGCTCGACCGCGCCGAACACGTACGGCAGCAGCGGCAGCGCCGCGCCCACGCTGAACGAGACGAACGACGAGACGGCGGCCAGGACGGGTGAGGGCAGCTTGCCGGGCTCGACGCCCAGCTCGTTGCGGGTATGGACCTCCAGCGCCCGGCGGGGGTCGCGGGAGAGCTGCCTGGCGACCTCGGTGGCCAGGGCGGGCTCGACGCCCTGGTCGGTGAAGGACTGGGCGAGCTCGGCCAGCTCGTCCTCCGGGTGGCGGGCCAGCTCGCGGGCCTCGACCTGGATCTCGGCCTGGGCGAGCTCCTTCTGGCTGGCGACGGAGACGTACTCGCCGCCCGCCATGGAGAACGCGCCCGCGGCCAGCCCGGCGACGCCCGCCAGGCCGATGACCTTGGTGTTGGCGGTGCCGCCCGCGACGCCGGCGATGAGCGCGAAGTTGGACACCAGGCCGTCCATCGCGCCGAACACCGACGGCCTGAGCCAGCCGCCGTTGACGTCGCGATGCTGGTGGTGGATCTCCGCGCGGTCGTTCATCGCGCGTTCTTCTCCTCCGCGACGTCGCGTGGGGCCGCGTCGGACCCGTCGGACCCGTCGGACTTCCCGTCGTCGGAAGTGTCGCCGGGGGTGTCGTCGGCCTGGTCGGCCTCGTGGGCGGGGTCGGCCGGGTCGTCCCCGCCGCCGTCGCCCGAAGCCGGTACGGCCTCCGCGTCGGCCGTCGCGTCGGCCTCCGGGGAGACGACGACCTCGTCGCCCGTCTTGTTACGGGTCACCCAGAAGTAGACGAGCGCGCCGATGAACAGCGCGAGCGCGGTGTACTGGTTGATCCGCAGCCCGAACAGCTCGACGGCGTGGTCGACCCCGCCCACCGGGTCGATGCGCAGCCCCTCGATCCAGAACCGCCCGAGCGTGTAACCCGCCACGTAGAGGGCGAACAGCCGCCCGTGGCGCAGCGTGAACCGCTTGCCCGCGTAGAGCAGGACGAAGCCGAGCACCAGGTTCCACAGCGACTCGTACAGGAACGTCGGGTGGTAGAGGACGCCGGGCTCGCCGCCGTGTGCCTGGTCGATCTCCAGGCCCCACGGCAGCGTGGTCGGCGAGCCGTACAGCTCCTGGTTGAACCAGTTGCCCCAGCGGCCGATGGCCTGGGCGAACGCGATGCCGGGGGCGACCGTGTCGGCCACCGCGCTCAGCGACAGACCGCGCCGGCGGCAGGCGATCCACACGCCGACGCCGCCGAGCGCGATCGCGCCCCAGATGCCGAGACCGCCCTCCCAGATGAACAGCGCCTGGTAGGGCTCCTTGATCGCGCGCTCGCCGAAGTAGGTCTGCCAGTCGGTGATGACGTGGTAGAGGCGGCCGCCGATCAGACCGAAGATCACCGCCGGGACGGCGATGTCGATGATCGTGCCCTTCTGGCCCCCGCGGTCGCGCCAGCGGCGCTCGCTGAGCCAGACGGCGACGATCACGCCGAGCACGATGCACAGGGCATAGGCCCGGATCGGGATGATTCCGAGATACCAGACCCCCTCGGCGGGGCTGGGAATCGAGGCTAGGGGCATGTCAGGTGAGGGTAGCGGACGTCAGGCTACTTGGCGGCCTCGGTGACCGTATCGCGCAGATCCTTGGGGGTGAAGACCACGCTGTTGTCGATCATCTGGCCGTCGACCTTGACCGTCGGAGTGCCTTCGAGGTTCTCCCGCTTGTTGATCTTGTCGCTGTAGTCGAGCTGCGCCTGGGCGTGCTTCTGCGACGTGACGCAGGTCTCGAAGCCGGGGTCGGTGACGCCCGCCTCCTTGCCCCATTCGATGAGCTGGTCGGTCTTGAAGCCCTCGACGGTCTCGCTCGGCTGGTTCTCGAACAGCAGGTCGTGGAAGGCCACCCACTGCTTGCCGTCGGGGACGCAGCGGGCCGCGGCCCCGGCGCGCACCGAGTTGCCCTTGGTGGGCTCCTGGCCGAAGATTGTGATCGGGTGGTAGACGACCTTGGCCAGGCCCTCGGCGGCCAGGTTCTTGAACGTCTGGCCGCTGACCCGCTCCAGCTCCTTGCACGCCGGGCACTGGAAGTCCTCGTAGATGTCGACGACCGGCTTGGTCACGCCGTCCTTGGCCATGATCACGCTGCCGTCGGCCTGGATGGTGACCGGCGCGAGATCGGCCCCGGCCTGCTCCGACTGGGACCTGCTCATCGTGTACCACATCCCGGCGCCGATGGCGGCGATGGCCACGGCGCCGGCCGTGACGTACGTGACGACCTTCTTGCGCTGCTCACGGGCACGCTCGGCGGCCTGCTGCTCCCGGATCTTCTCCCGCGCCGTCTTCGACCGCTCAGCCTTGCCCATCACTGTTCTCCTCATCGTCCAAGGGGTGCTCGGCACCCGCCAGCCCCAGCGGCCGGTCCAGCGCGAAGCGGCCCGGCGGGAAACGCACGACCCAGGCGCCCAGCAGCACGAGGCCGAAGTCGCGCACAATGTCGAGCAGGTAGGTCGGTTCCTGCCCGGCGCCGAGCTGGCCGCCGCCGCCGAAGCAGCCGCAGTCGATCCGCAGCCCGTTGGCCCACGCCCAGGCGATGCCGAACACGAACGCGAGCATGAGCAGCGCGGCCACGACGGCCGCCACCCTGGTCATGAGGCCCACGATCAGCAGCACCCCGACGACGACCTCCACGATCGGCAGGGCGTAGCCCACGGTCGTGACCAGCGGCTCGGGCAGCAACTCGTACGCTCTGACCGCCACCACCGAGTCGGCCGGGTTGCCGATCTTGAGCCCTCCGGCCGCGATCAGCACCCCGCCCAGGACCAGCCGGGCGACGGTCGTCACCCAGGGTATCGCCGATCTCGCGGTGTGTGACGCCTGTGACGCGTTCACGAGCCATCTCCTCTTTCTCCGTGCGGAAGGCGCACAGTACCGGGACCTATCCGATCACGCTCGGGATAAGGGTCGGCTAAGTGCCGCTGTCCCGCGGTTCACCTGCGGCGAAACCCCGATTCCGCTGGGCGCGGAACTCGCTCTGCGGCTGCCCCGCGCGCCGGGTGAACAGCCGCGTGAAGCAGGCGGCGTCGTCGTCGCCGAGCCGCGCGGGCCGACGGCAGCCACCGGCAGGTCGGTGCCCCGGCGAGCAGGCCCTTGGCCCGGTTGAGCCGGATCGACAGCAGATGGTCCTCAGGGCTGCCCCCGACCGGCCGCCGGACGGCCCGGCGCAGGACAGCCCGGCGCAGGTCGGCGCGCGGCATGCCGGGGCGTCTGGCGTGCTCGGCGACGGAGACGGAGACGGGCAGGCAGGCGTCGCGGGCCGGCACGCACGGGCGATGCGGCCGATCGTGCGGGCGGCCGGCTCGGCGGTGGTGAGCGGCGTGACCGGGCCGGGCGGCGTCGACGCACCCGAGGTCCTGGCAGGCGGTCGCGGCGAAGGCGGCGAACCGCCAGGCGGGCGCTGCGGTGGTCAGACGCGGGAGCGGACGCCCTCGGCCATCGACCGGGCCAGCTCGCCGATCGAGGCGAGACCGGCGGCCTCGTCGGGGGCGTCGAGGATGCGGCGGATGAACGCCGAGCCCACGATGACGCCGTCGGCGTAGCCGGCGACCTGCGCCGCCTGGGCGCCGGTGCCGACGCCGAGACCGACGCAGACCGGCAGGTCGGTGTGCTCGCGGGTGCGCTTGACCAGGTCCTCGGCCGCCACGTTGACCGTCTCCCTGGCGCCCGTGACGCCCATCAGCGAGGCTGCGTAGACGAAGCCGGTGCAGCAGGCGGCGACGGCCTTGATGCGCTCCTCGGTGGAGCTGGGCGCCACCAGGAACACCGTGTCGATTCCCGCCTCGGCAGAGGCGGTGCGCCACGGCTCCGACTCCTCCGGCGTGAGGTCGGGGGTGATCGTGCCGGTGCCGCCCGCCGAGGCGAGGTCGCGGGCGAAGCGGTCGGCGCCGTAGCGGTCGATCGGGTTCCAGTAGGTCATGACGAGCGTGGCCGCGCCGGTGGCCGCCACGCCCTCGACCGTGCGCAGGACGTCGGCGATGCGGGTGCCGTTGAGCAGCGAACGGTGCACGGCGTCCTGGATGGTGGGCCCGTCCATGAGCGGGTCGGAGTAGGGCAGGCCGATCTCGATGACGTCGCACCCGGCCTCGACCAGGGCCGCGGCGGCGGCGACGGCGCCGTCCTTGGTCGGGAAGCCCGCCGGCAGGTAGCCGATGAGCGCGGCCCGGTTGTCCGCCTTCGCCTTGGCGAACACCGTCTGGAGAGTCGTCATTGATGGTCCCGTTCTCAGGTCGTCGAGCCCCGCCCCGCTGCGGGTCGTCAGAGGTTGAAGTACTTCATGGCCGTGCCCATGTCCTTGTCGCCGCGGCCGGAGAGGTTGACCAGGATGGTCGCCTCCGGGCCGAGCTCGCGGCCGAGCTCCAGCGCGCCGGCGAGCGCGTGGGAGGACTCGATGGCCGGGATGATGCCCTCGGTGCGGGCCAGCAGCGAGAAGGCGGCCATCGCCTGGTCGTCGGTGACGCCGTGGTAGGTGGCGCGGCCGCTGTCCTTGAGCCAGGCGTGCTCGGGGCCGACGCCCGGATAGTCGAGGCCGGCCGAGATCGAGTGGGACTCGATGGTCTGGCCCTCGTCGTCCTGCAGCACGTACGTGCGCGAGCCGTGCAGCACGCCGACCGAGCCGGCGGTGAGGGTGAGCGCGTGCTCGCCACTCTCCAGCCCGTGGCCGGCCGCCTCGTAGCCGTGGAGCTGGACGTCCTGGTCGCCGATGAAGGCGTGGAAGATGCCGATGGCGTTGCTGCCGCCGCCGACGGCCGCGCAGACCGCCGTGGGCAGCGCGCCGGTCAGCTCCAGCATCTGGCGGCGGGCCTCGACGCCGATGATGCGGGCGAAGTCGCGGACGATCTCCGGGAACGGGTGCGGCCCGGCGACGGTGCCGAACAGGTAGTGGGTGGTGTCGACGTTGGTCACCCAGTCGCGGAACGCCTCGTTGATGGCGTCCTTCAGCGTCTGGGAGCCGTTGGTCACCGGCACGACCTTGGCGCCGAGCAGCTTCATCCGCGCGACGTTGAGCGCCTGGCGCTCGCAGTCGACGGCGCCCATGTAGATGACGCACTCCAGGCCGAGCAGCGCGGCGGCGGTGGCGGTGGCGACGCCGTGCTGACCGGCGCCGGTCTCGGCGATCACCCGCTTCTTGCCCAGCCGCTTGGTCAGCAGCGCCTGGCCCAGCACGTTGTTGATCTTGTGCGCGCCGGTGTGGGTGAGGTCCTCACGCTTGAGCACGACCCGCGCCCCGCCGGCCTGCTCGCTGAAGCGCGGCACGTCGGTCAGCGTGGTCGGCCGTCCCGCGTACGTGCGCAGCAGGTGGTCGAACTCGCTCAGGAACTGCGCGTCGTTCTTGGCCTTGGCGTAGACGGCGGCGACCTCGTCGAGCGCCGGGATGAGCGCCTCGGGCACGTAGCGCCCGCCGAAGATGCCGAACTTGCCGTGCACGTCCGGGTCGTCGCCGTGGACGCCGTTGCCCGCCAGGTCGGCGGCCGTGAGGATGGAGCCTTCGTTTGCCACTGCTATCCCTCTGCTCCGTGGTCGGGGCGGGTCGCGGGGTGGGCGCCGGCGGTCACCAGCGCCTCCACGGCCCTGCGCGGATCCTTGCCGGTGACCAGGCTCTCCCCCACCAGCACGGCGTCGGCGCCCGACCTGGCGTAGGCGAGCAGGTCGTGCGGACCCCGCACTCCCGACTCAGCGATCTTGATCACATTATCGGGGATCTTCGGCGCCAGCTTCGCGAAGACATCCCGGTCGACCTCGAGTGTCTTCAGATTGCGGGCGTTGACCCCGATGACGCGGGCGCCGGCCGCGACCGCGCGGTCGAGCTCCTCCTCGGTGTGCACCTCGACGAGCGGCGTGAGCCCGATGGACTCGGCGCGCTCGATCAGCGACACCAGCGCGGGCTGCTCCAGGCAGACGACCATCAGCAGAGCCAGGTCGGCGCCGTGCGCCCGCGCCTCCCACAGCTGGTAGGAGGTGAGGATGAAGTCCTTGCGCAGGATGGGGATGTCGACGCGGGCCCGCACGGCGGCCAGGTCGTCCAGGCTGCCGCCGAACTTGCGCCGCTCGGTGAGCACGCTGATCACGTGCGCGCCGCCGGCCTCGTAGTCGGCCGCGAGCGCGGCCGGGTCGGCGATGGCGGCGAGCGCGCCCTTGGACGGGCTGGAGCGCTTCACCTCGGCGATCACCGAGACGCGGTCGCCGCCGAGCGCGGCGAGCGCGTCACGCGACGCGGGGGCCCGCTCGGCCCGCTGCTTGAGCTCGTCAAGCGGCACGGCCTGCTGACGTGTGGCGAGGTCGGCGCGCACCCCGTCGAGGATGTCGTCGAGGACACTCGGTCCTTCGGTCCGCTCACTCACGCGCTTGGGGTCCCTCCGGTCGGCAGTGGGGGTGGAGGCCGGGAGTTCGCTTCGCGTCCGCTCCCTGCCTTGTCTTGCGATGGTATCGGCCCGGCGGGCCCACATCGTCACAGGGCTCGCCTTACGGCGCCAGGAACGCCCCGAACGGAAGGTTGCGGACCACCCAGTAGACCAGCACGACCGCCAGGAACGCCCACAGCCAGGCGGGATGCGCCAGCGTGGTGCGTCTCGGCCTGCCCTGCCAGGAGCGCACCAGCCACCGCCCCCACCAGAACAGCAGGAACGGCACCATGGCCAGCGCGAGCGGGTTGAGCCCCGCCGCCGCCACCGGGTCGAGGTGCGCCAGCGCGTGGATCGTGCGCAGCGTCCCGCATCCCGGGCAGTACAGGCCGGTCGCCCACAGGAACGGGCAGGTCGGATAGTGCCCCGGTTCGTTGGGGTCGATCAGGCCCACGACGCCGAACACGGCTCCCGCCGCGGCCGCCACGCCGAGCGGCGCGAGCACCGACCTGAGCCGGTCGGTGCCGCGCCGCTCGATGTTCGCGTCAGGCATGGTCATCCGTAGTAGCTGCTGCTGGTGCTGGCAACGAGGACGACGAAGAACAGGACGTACGCCACCACGATGAGCACCTCGGCGATGAGGCCGAAGATCAGCGCGCGCTTCCACCACGTCTTGGCCTCCTCGGAGGCCTCCACCGCACCCTGGTAGTCGCCCGCCGCCCACTTCTGGTTGACCTGCGACGACTTGACGATCGAGACGATGCCGAGCGGGAGGCAGCAGAAGATGGTGGTCAGGATGGCCGCCACCAGGTGGTTGTCCGGCGGCGTCTGCGGCGCGCCGTAACCGCCCGCGCCGTAGCCGCCACCGCTCGGGGGCTGCTGGCCGTAACCGCCGTAGCCGCCGCTGGGCGGCTGCTGGCCGTAACCGCCACCGCTCGGCGGCTGCTGGCCGTAACCGCCACCGCTCGGCGGCTGCTGGCCATAGCCGCCGCCGCTGGGGGGCTGCTGGCCATAGCCGCCGCCGCTCGGCGGCTGCTGACCGTAGCCGCCGCCCGGGGGCTGGGCGCCGTAACCGCCTTCGCCCTGATTTCCGTAACTCATCCTTAGAACTCCTCATGTCGTCATGTTCGCGGCGACTTGCGCGCGGCAGCCTAGCGACAAACCATCGGCGACATGCAACAACGTTCACCTTGCGGACAACTTGTAATCTGCCTGCATTCGTGGCGTTACCGCAAGTTATTCCAGGTCAGGCGGTCGTCAACTGGTGTAGGTGGCGGTCGAGGCGATCCCGAGGAACGCCAGCCAGATCCCGCCGAAGAAGATCCACAGGATCAGCCACAGCACGATCGTGATGTAGGAGGTGATCAGGCCGGCCACCGCCATGCCCTGGCCCTGCTCACCGGTGCGCTTGATGCGCGCCATCGCGATGTGGCCGACGATGGCGCCCGGGATGCTCGTCAGGCCGCAGAAGAGCAGGCCCACGATGCCGAGCACCAGCGACGTGACCGCCATCCCGTTCGTCGGCCGCGGCGCGTACGGCGGCGGGTAGCCCGGGCCGGGCGGCGGCTGCTGGCCGTAGCCGTACGAGCCGCTCGGGGGCTGCTGACCATAGCTGTACGGGCCGCCGCTGGGCGGCTGCTGACCGTATCCGCCGCTGTAGGGCTGCTGGCCGTACCCGCCCCCGCTGGGCGGCTGCTGACCGTAGCCGCCGCCGCTCGGCGGCTGCTGGCCATAACCGCCTCCGCTCGGCGGCTGCTGGCCGTATCCGCCCCCGGTGGGGGGCTGCTGACCGTAACCACCGCCGGGCGGCTGAGCTCCGTAGCCGCTGCCCTGGTCCCCGTAGCTCATCCGTCCGACTCCTCGTGTGGTCGCCCCGCGGCGACGAATCCGACCATCAAACGAACGCAAACCTAGCGCGATTCGGTCGGATCGTCTCCACGGTCGAGCGCATCCCACAGAGCTCTGTCGCCGTCGGCAGCACGGGGCGCGCGGGCCGGGTCGCGCTCGTAGCGGGCGGACATCCCGGCCCACCGGCCGCCGCGCACCACGACGGCCAGCCCGCCGGCGAGCACCAGCGCGGCGCCCAGCCCGCACAGCGCCGGCCACACCACCACGTCGTCCCACGTCAGCCCGGCCGTCCCGGCGAGCACGTTGCGCTGCCGCAGCCAGTCCACCACCCCGTCGGCGCCCGTGGCCGCCCACGTCGCGGCGCCGGCGGCCAGCCCGCACAGCGCGAGCAGCGCGCCCATCAGGCGGCGGCCTGCCCCCTTCGTGGCCAGCACCGCCACCACCCCGGCCAGCCCGGCCAGCGCGAGCGGCGTCAACGCCGGCCCCAGGTCCCCGCCGGTCGGCGCCACGAGCTCCGCCGCCGCCCCGGCCTCCCGCACCCCCGCGGCCCACGGGCGGCTGGCGGCCAGCAGCACCAGCAGGCACCCGCCCGCCGCCACGGCCAGCCACACCCACCGCTCCCGCCCGGCGCCATCGCCCGCAGGGGACTCCACCGGCGCGCCCGGTCCCTCAGGGGACGGCGAGCTCGTGGGGGCGGAGGGGCGGTCCGGGGTGGGGTGGTCGGGGGTGGGCATCAGGTCGCCTGGGGCTCGGCGACGGGGAGGGGGGCGGCGTCGAAGCAGGTGCGGTCGCCCGTGTGGCAGGCGGCGCCGACCTGGTCGACCTGGAGCAGCACGGTGTCGCCGTCGCAGTCGAGGGCGGCGGACCTGACGTGCTGGACGTGGCCGGAGGTGTCGCCCTTGACCCAGTAGGCGGCGCGGCTGCGGGACCAGTAGGTGGCCCTGCCGGTGGTCAGGGTGCGGTGCAGCGCCTCGTCGTCCATCCAGGCGAGCATGAGCACCTCGCCGGTGTCGTACTGCTGGACGATCGCGGGCACCAGCCCGTCGCCGTTGCGCTTGAGCCGCGCGGCGATGGTGGGGTCAAGGGACATGCCCTCATTCAACCAGGCGTCCGGCGCGGTCCCGGCGGCGGTCAGGCGAGGGCCTGCGACAGCGTGTCGTAGATGGGGAACAGCGGCGCCAGGTTGGTGCGGCGCAGCCGGCGCAGCACCTGGCCGTCGGGGGCGACGAGCGCCATGGTGCCGTCGCGGTCGCGCAGGCTGGCGAGCTGGCGCACGAGGACGCCGAGCCCGGTGGTGTCGATGAAGGTGAGCTTGCTGAGGTCGACGACGAGGCGCGGCCCGTGGGTCCGGACGGCCTGGTCGAGGCATTCGCGCACCTCGGTCACGTTGTCGGCGTCGACCTCTCCGGCGAGGCTGACGACCACCATCTCGCCGTGCCGCCGACGGGTCATCTGCAGAATGTCCAACGCCATGCTCCTCACGCCCCGCCGTAAGGCGGCCCGCGACGAAGGTACACCTTACAGCGCGCCGTCACGGTGCGTTTTACACAGAACGCGGTACGTGATGACACTCCGGAGAGTAGTTTCGGGGCGACCTACGGTAGGGGGTGCGCCATCGTGTCACCGGGCTCCGTTCTCGATCCCGAGCTGGGCGATCATGTGTGCCTGCCGTTGCGCGGTGAGGGCGAGCGGCGGGCGGCGGCCCGGCTGTTCACGCTCAACGGGCTGCGCCGCCGGGCGAAGGTGCTGCTGATCACGCACGCCGACTCGCCGGGGCTGACGCGGGAGTGGCTGGAGCCGATGGTGCCGGGGTTCGCGGCGGCGGAGTCGTCGGGGCGGATCGAGATCCTGGACGGGGCGGGCACGCACTTCACCGACGGGCGGCTCGATCCGGGCAAGGCGCTGGGCGGGCTGGCGGCGGCGGTGGAGCTGGCGGGCAAGCAGGGCTGCCGGGGGCTCTACGCGCTGGTGGACGCGTCGTGGGGGGCCTGCGACCCGCCGGGGCAGGTGGCGCTGGAGTCGGCGGCCAACGCGCTGTTCGGTCGGCATCGGATGGCTCTGGTGTGCCAGTACGACCGGCGGGTGTTCACGCGGGAGGCGGTGGAGCGGGCGGCTTCGGCGCATCCGATCACGCCGGGGCAGGCGGCGCTGCGTTATGCGGCGCCGGGCGGGGCGGCGGCGCTGCGGCTGTGGGGCGACGTCGATCTGACGAACCGGCAGGCGTTCGCGTCGGTGCTGGAGCCGTTGCGGGAGGAGCCGGGTGAGGTGGTGATCGACGCGGCGGGGCTGGCGTTCGCCGACGCGGGCTCGGCGCAGCTTCTGGTGGCGATGGCGGTGCGCAGGCCGCCGGGGCGGACGGTGGTGGTGTGCGGGGCGCGGCTGGCCAGGCTGCTGCAGCTCATCAAGGGGGACGAGGTCGTCACCGTCCGCCGGGTCGGCGATGTGTAGACAGGTGCTGTGCGCCTCGTTCGCCCGGGGGCGCATCACGGCGCTGCGCCGCACGCTGGCCGAGCGGGTGGCGGGTGAGGGGCTGGGCGGGCGCCGCCTGGAGGACTTCGTGGTGGCGGTCAACGAGGTGATCACGAACGCGGTGCTGCACGGCGGGGGCGGCGGGACGGTCCGCGTGTGGTGGCAGCACGGGCGGCTGTGGTGCGAGGTGGCCGACGAGGGGCCGGGCATGGGCCGCTGGAGCAGCGCCCTGCCGCCGCCGTCGGGGTTCGAGGCGGGCGGCAGGGGGCTGTGGCTGGTGCGGCTGCTGTGCGAGCACGTGACGATCGTGTCGGGGCCGGTCGGCACGACGGTGACCTTCAGCGTCGCGCGGGGGTGAGCCCGCGGGTCAGGAGCGGGCGGCCGACACCCAGGAGGCGTGCAGGTCGGCGTAGACGCCGGGTTCGGTCACGAGCTCGGCGTGCGGGCCGCGCTGGACGAGCCGGCCGCCGTCGAACACGAACACCTCGTCGGCGTTCTCGGCCGTCGAGAGGCGGTGCGCGATCGACACGGCGGTGCGGCCGCGCGTGACGCCTTCGAGTGCGCGGGCGAGCCGCACCTCGGTGGCGGGGTCGACGGCGGAGGTGGCCTCGTCGAGCAGCAGCAGGTCGGGGTCGGCCAGGTAGGCGCGGGCCAGCGCGACGAGCTGCCGCTCCCCCGCCGACAGCGACTCGCCGCGCTGCCCGACGGGCGTGTCGAGGCCGGCGGGCAGGCCGTCGAGCCAGTCGGCCAGGCCCAGCTCCGTCAGCGCGAGCAGGATCTCCTCGCGGGTGGCGTCCGGCTTGCCGTACCGGATGTTGTCCTCCAGCGTGCCGTCGAACAGGAACCCGTCCTGCGGGACCATCACGATCCGCTCGCGCAGCGAGGAGAAGCGGATGTCGCGCAGGTCGTGGCCGTCGACGGTGACGCGCCCGCCGACGGGGTCCATGAGCCGGGTGAGGAGCTTGGCGAACGTGGTCTTGCCGGAGCCGGTCTCGCCGACGACGGCGACGCGCGAGCGCGGCGGGATCTCCACCGACAGCTCGCGCAGCACGGGCGGGCCGCCGGGGTAGGCGAAGTGGACGTCCTCGAAGGCGACGGAGATGGGGCCTCGCGGCAGCTCGACGCCGTTCTCGCCGGGGTCGGCGACGTCGGCGGGGGTGTCGATGACGCCGAGGATGCGCCGCCAGCCGGCGACGGCGTTCTGCGCCTCGTTGAGCACCTCGGTGGCGGTCTGCATGGGTGAGACGAACAGCGTGATGAGGAACAGGAACGCGATCAGCCGCCCCTGCGTGATGTCGCCGGACAGGCCGAGCCGGACGCCGAGCAGCACGATGCCGGCGATGGCCAGGGCGGCGACGATCTCGGTCAGCGGGAAGACGAAGCCGACGATGGTCTGCGCCTTGACCTGGGCGGCGCGGTTGGCGTTCACGGCCTTGTCGATGCGCTCGGCGGTGCGCCGCTCGGTGGCGTACGCCCGGATGACGGCCGCGCCGACGACGGACTCGCTGACGGCGGCGAGCATGTCGCCGGTGCGCTCGCGGACGGTGGTGTACGCGCGCGACAGCCAGCGCTGGAAGCGCGGCAGGGCGATCATCAGCGGGACGAAGCACAGCCACACGAGCAGGGTGAGCTGCCAGGAGTAGACGAGCATGAGCACGCTGGCGACCAGGAGCTGGCCGAGCGCGACGATGATCATCAGCCCGCCCCACTGCATGAACGTGCTGATCTGGTCGATGTCGTTGGTGACGCGGGAGACGAGCGCGCCGCGCCGCTCGGTGTTCTGGGTGAGCACCGACAGGTCGTGGACGTGGCGGAAGCCGCGCACCCGCAGCGTCGCCAGGGACGCCTCGGTGGCCTTGTAGAGGCGGACGTTCATGATGTACGCGGCCAGCGCGGTCAGCAGCACGGCGGCGGCGCACAGGGCGACGGTCCGGTAGATGTAGGGCAGGTCGGGGACGCCGTCCTTGAGCCCGGTGTCGATCGTCTGCTGGACGGCGATCGGCACGATGATCTTGCCGATGGTGGCGACGACGGCGAGGGCGAGCGTGACCGCCAGCCCCTGGCGGAACTCGGGGGTGAGCGAGAGCCCCCGGCGGATGGTCGCCCAGGCCGAGCTGTCGGCGTTCGCGCCGATGCCCTGGCGCACGTTCTCGGCGGTCTCGGCGGTCACGCGCTGACCCCTTCCTCTTCGGCGTCGGTGCCGAGTTGAGTGCTGCCGTCGAGGTCGAGGGCGGCCCGTTCGGCCTCCTCGCGCTCGTAGGCCGTCACCAGGTTGCGGTAGCCCTCGCACCGCTTGATCAGTTCGTCGTGGGTGCCGCGGTCGGCGACGCGGCCGTGGTCCAGGAAGACGACCTCGTCGGCGAGGGCGATGGTGGCCATCCGGTAGGCGACGACCACGACGGTCGAGGCCTGTGCCCGGTCCCGGAGCCCGTACAGGATCTTGGCCTCGACCTGCGGGTCCACGCTGGAGGTGGCGTCGTCGAGGATGAGCAGGCGGGGGCGGCGGACGACGGCGCGGGCCAGCGCGAGGCGCTGGCGCTGGCCACCGGACAGGGAGGCGCCGCGCTCGCCGACGCGGGTGTCGAGCCCGTCGCCGAGGCGGGTGACGAAGCCGTCGGCCTGGGCGACGCGCAGCGCGCCCCACACCTCGTCGTCGTCGAGGGGCAGGTCGAGCGCGATGTTGCCGCGTACGGAGTCGTCGAACAGGAACGTCTGCTGCGGCACCAGCGCGACCGACTCGGCGAGCTTGCCGTACGCGAGGTCGCGCAGGTCGACGCCGTCGAGCGCGACGCGGCCCGAGTCGGGGTCGACGAGGCGGACGAGCAGCTGGACGAGCGTGGACTTGCCGGAGCCGGTGGGGCCGACGAGCGCGACGGTGCGCCCGGCGGGCACGTCGAAGGTGACGTCGTGCAGCACCTCGGCGTCGCCGTAGGAGTAGGAGACGCCGGAGACGGCCAGGGCGGCGGGCTCGTCGCGGTCGGCGGCGGCCTGGCCGTAGTCCATCGAGCCCTCGGCGTCGAGCACGGCCTGGACGCGGGTCCAGCCGACGACGCTGCGCGGCAGTTCGGCCAGCACCCAGCCGAGCGCCCGGATCGGGAACGACAGCAGCGTGAACAGGTAAGCGACCTGGACGAGTTGCCCGGCCTCGATGGAGCCGGTGGACAGCCGCAGCGCGCCGACGGCCAGGACGGCGAGCACGCCGAGCGTGGGCAGCGCCTCCAGCAGCGGGTCGAACAGGCCGCGCACCTTGCCGACGGCGATGTTGGCGTCGCGCAGCTCGTGGGCGCGGCGGCGGAAGCGGTCGGTCTCCAGGTCCTCGCGGCCGAGCGTCTTGACGACGAGGGCGCCGTCGAAGCTCTCGTGCGCGATCTCGCTGACCTCGGCGCGCAGCTGCTGGGCCCGGGTGGCGAGCGGGCTGAGCCTGCGCTGGTAGACGAGGTTGAGCACGGCGATGGCCGGGAAGATGAGGAAGCCGACCAGGGCGAGCACGAGATCGGTGAGCAGCATGCCGACGGCCGCGGTGAGCAGCATGACGACGACGCCGACGGCCATCGGCAGCGGCGCGAGCGGCGCCCAGGCGGCCTCGGCGTCGGCGCTGGCGTTGGACAGCAGCTGGCCGGTGGGGTGGCGGTGGTGCCAGGCGAGCGGCAGCCGCAGATACTGCTTGGTGACGTCGCGGCGGGAGCGGGCCTGCATCCGGTACTGGATGACGCCGGCCAGGATGCGCCGCCCGGCCACGCCGATGGACTTGAGCAGGGCGGTGCCGAGGATGAGCAGCACGCCGGTCCACATCGCGCCCGCCGCGGTCTCGCCGGCGGTGAACGCGGGCATCACGACGTGCTCGGTGGCCCACCCGAGTGCCCATGCCGAGGCGACGGTCATGCCGCCGTAGAGCGCGCTCGCCACGACCGCGGCGGCGAACATCGCCTTCTCCGTACGAATGGCCACCCCAAGGACACGCAGCCCTTGACGCATGACGGCCGAGGTGACCTTGTTCGCCACTCCTGAAGCTTCCCTTCACTGCCCGCTATAGCTACGTAAGTCAGTATCACGTCTGATCATCCCGTTATTCCCCTGGCGTAAGGTTGGCATGTGACTCATGCTCGTGACGAACGCGCGGCGCTCTGCGATCTGTTCGACCGGCTCGGCCCCGGCGCCCCCACGCTCTGCGCGGGATGGGACTCCTACGACCTGGCCGCCCACCTGGTGTTGCGCGAGCGCAGGCTCGACGCGCTGCCGGGCATCGCGATCCGGGCGCTGTCGGGCCGCACGGCCTCGGTGCAGCAGTCGCTGAAGGACCGCCACCCCTTCCCCGAGCTCGTCGCCCTCGTCCGCAGGCCCGGCGGCGTCTACGGGCTGGTGCCCTTCCTCGACTCGGCCGTCAACACGCTGGAGTACTTCGTCCACCACGAGGACGTGCGCCGCGCCCAGCCCTCCTGGGAGCCGCGCGAGCTGCCCGCGGACTTCGACGACCACATCTGGAAGCGGCTGTCGGCCATGGCCAAGCTGATGCTGCGCCGCGCCCCCGTGGGCGTGGTGCTGCACCGGCGCGGCTCCGGCGGGGCGCGCTCGGTGCTGCTCGGCGGCGCGGGCGAGGGCCCCAAGGTCGAGGTGACGGGTGACGCGGGCGAGCTGCTGCTGTTCTGCTTCGGCCGCCAGGCGCACGCCAGGGTCGACCTGACCGGCGACCCGGGCGCCGTCGAGCGGCTGCGCAGCGCCCGCCTGGGCGTCTAGTCCGCGTATGCCTAGCTCTGGTACGTGTCCTCCGCCAGGCGGGCCTGGGCGAGCCTGCGCAGGGCGGCGATGAGCGTGTCGCCGAGCAGGGTGCCGAGCGCCACGACCTCGACCGCCCGCTCCCGGTCGGTCACGTCCCCCAGGATGCGCACGTCGGCCGAGGCCGCCGCCTCGGCCGCCTCGGCGTAGTCGTCCAGCCCGTCGAGCACGTCGTCGAGCCCCAGCTCCAGGAGGCTCGCCAGGACGCCGGTGAGCGTGGCCGCCGACGGATGATCCGCCAGGCCGTCCCAGCCCTTCCTGGCCAGCAGGGCGGCCACCTGGTCCCGTGCCCGCTCCGCCGCGGCGCCGGAGCCCGGGGCGGGGCCGGGCTCCTCGGGCGCGGCCACGGCGGGCTGCGCCTCGGCCAGCAGCTCGCCCGCGCTCACGCCCGGGTCGTCGAGGTGGCGCACCAGCCCGGCGATCGCGGCGATGCTCAGCCCGCCGTAGTCGGCCAGCGCCCGCACCAGCTTCAGCCGCCGCACGTGCGCGGGCCCGTACTCGGCCTGGTTGCGGGCCAGCGGCCGGCCGGGCGGCAGCAGCCCCTCCCTCAGGTAGTACTTGATCGTCGGCACCGGCACCCCGGTGGCGGCGCTCAGACCGGCCATGCGCACGCTCGCGGCTCCCTTCTCGCGGATTGCGGAAAGTCTAGCCATTGGAGAGTGTCGCTATCCATCTAGGGTCTGTCGCTCCCGTCACATCACCGAACCACCGGCCCGTATGGCGCCCCCGCCACGCCCGCAGGCCGTACGATGACACAGGAAACAAGCCCCCCGGTTAGGATCATGAACATCTTCACAGAAGATGCCTAGTGACCGCCCAGATCCGGGTATATACGGCTGGGAATGGACTGCAGGAGGCCCCCCATGCAGGTCAAGAAGGTGATCACGTACGTGGCCGTCGCGTTCGTGATCTTCTACCTGTTCACCCGGCCGGCCGAAGCCGCCGCCGCGGTCAACGGTGTGTTCGATGGGATCGTCCAAGGAGCCAATCAACTGGCTGTCTTCTTCAGCAGTGTTTTGACCTGAAGCGCGGTCCTGTCTGCGTCAATTGGCTTCCCCGCGCTGCCAAGTCGTGTTACGCAGACAGGATGAGAGATCGCCCAGCCGTTGCCAAGCCCGTCCAGCCTGACCCCGCGGTCAGGCGGATCCTCGAGCGCACCGAGCTCGAGGGCGTCGAGCTGATCCGGTTCCTGTACGCCGACCACGGCGGCGTCATCCGGGGCAAGGCCGCCTCGCGGTCGCGCCTCGCGGAACGGCTCAACACGGGCATCGGGCACACGGTGGCCATGATGGCGATGAACATGCTCGACCAGTTGCAGGAGGTCGAGCACCTGGGTCCGGTGGGCGAGGTCCGCATCGTCCCCGACCCCTCGACGTACGTCCCGCTCCCCCACGCGCCGGGGGCCGCGGCCATGCTGTCGGATCTGCGCCTTCCCGACGGCTCGCCCTGGGCGGCCTGCCCGCGCACCTTCCTCAAGGACGCGATCGCGCTGCTCGCCGGCGAGGGCTACACGCTGCTGGCCGCGTTCGAGCCGGAGTTCACGCTCGGGCGGCGGCTGCCCGACCCGTCCGGCGGGCCCGACCGGCTGGTGCCGCTCGACGACTCGCTGTGCTACGCCGGTCACGGCTTCGACACCGCCCACGACTACACGATCAAGCTGGTCCGCGCCCTGGAGACGCAGGGGCTGCGGGTCGAGCACTACCATCCGGAGCTCGGCCCCGGCCAGCAGGAGCTGACCGTGCGGCACGCGCCCGCGCTGCGGGCCGCCGACAACCACGTCCTCTACCGCGAGACCGTGCGCGGCGTGGCGCTGCGCATGTCCATGTGGGCGTCGCTGGCCCCCAAGCCGCTGGCCGACCAGGCGGGCAACGGCGCGCACCTGCACCTGTCCCTGTGGCGCGAATCCCGTAACCTCTTCGACGGTGACAGTGGCGGCGAGGGGGCTGTGCGTGACTGGTTCGTCGGCGGGCTGCTCGCCCATCTGCCCGCGCTGACCGCGCTCACCTGCGGCAGCGTCAACAGCTTCCGCCGCCTGGCGCCGCGCATGTGGGCCAGCGCCTACGCCGTGCACGGCCCCGACAACCGCGAGGCCGCCGTACGGATCTGCTCCCCGCTCGGCGAGAGCGGCGAGCCCAACCTGGAGCTGAAGCCCTCCGACTCCTCGGCCAACCCCTACCTGGCCCTCGGCGCGGTCATCCACGCCGGGCTCGACGGCGTCCGCCGCAGGCTCGATCCGGGCGAGGCCGTGGACGTCGACCCCGACACCCGGCCCGGCCGCTACCCGCGGCTGCCGTCGTCGCTGGCCGAGGCCCTCGACGCGCTGGAGGCCGACCCGGTGCTCATGGAGGCGCTCGGGCCGCTGCGCGCCTCCGCCTACCTGGCCGTCAAACGGTCCGAGGCGGCGGCGTTCGCCGCCCGCGACGCCTCCTACGAGCTGTTCCAGCACATGCGGGTCTTCTAGCGGACCGGGTGGCCCGCCGTCCGCAGCGTCTCCTTCACCTCGCCGATCTTCAGCGTGCCGAAGTGGAAGACGCTGGCCGCCAGCACCGCGTCGGCGCCCGCGGCGACGGCGGGCGGGAAGTCCTCCAGCCGCCCCGCGCCGCCGCTGGCGATCACCGGTACCCGCACGGCGGCCCGCACCGCGCGCAGCATCTCCAGGTCGTAGCCGTCGAGCGTGCCGTCGCCGTCCATGGAGTTGAGCAGGATCTCGCCCACGCCCAGCTCCTCGCCCCGGGCGGCCCACTCCACCGCGTCGATGCCGGTGCCGCGCCGGCCGCCGTGGGTGGTCACCTCGAAGCCGCTCGCCGTGCCCGGCGCCCGCCGCGCGTCGACCGACAGCACCACGCACTGCGCGCCGAAGCGCCGCGACGCCTCGGTCAGCAGCTCCGGCCTGGCGATCGCGGCGGTGTTGAGCGACACCTTGTCGGCCCCGGCCCGCAGCAGCCGGTTGACGTCGTCGACCGAACGCACCCCGCCGCCGACGGTCAGCGGGATGAACACCTGCTCGGCGGTGCGGCGCACCACGTCGAGCATGGTCTCGCGCTCGCCCGACGAGGCGGTGATGTCGAGGAAGGTGAGCTCGTCGGCGCCCTCCTCGTCATAGCGCCTGGCCAGCTCGACCGGGTCTCCCGCGTCACGCAGGTTGGCGAAGTTGACGCCCTTGACGACCCTGCCGGCGTCGACGTCCAGGCAGGGGATCACCCTCACGGCTACGGTCATGCTCGGTGTGCCTCTATCTCGATCTCGACAAGCATCCGCGGGTCCACCAGCCCGGCCACCCGAACCCCGGTGCAGGCGGGCCGCACGTCGCCGAACGACTCGGCGATGGCCTGGCCGGCCAGGTCGAAGTGCCGGTGCTCGACCACGTAGTAGCGGACCATGACGACGTCCTGGCGGGACAGCCCGCCCATCTCCACGGCCTCCAGCGCGATCTGGATCGCGGTGCGGCTCTGCCGGTAGGCGTCGCCGACGTGACGGACCTCGCCGTCGACGGTGGAGGTGCAGCCCGAGACGATGACCCGGTTGCCCACGACCACCGCGCGCGCGTAACCGTACTTCTCCTCCCAGACGCCTCCGGAGAACACCCGCATGCCGGTGCTTTCCATGCTCATGGTGCCCATCACGCCCCCTCCCGGCGTCACTACTCGCCCACCGCGGCCAGCGCGCTTTCCAGCGTGAACGCCCGGGCGTACAGGGCCCTGCCCACGATGGCACCTTCCACGCCGACGGGAACGAGAGAAGACAGTGCCACCAGATCGTCGAGAGACGAGACTCCGCCGCTGGCCACGACGGGTTTGTCGGTGCGCGAGCACACCTCCCGCAGCAGGTCGAGGTTGGGGCCGCGCAGGGTGCCGTCCTTGGTGACGTCGGTGACCACGTAGCGCTGGCAGCCGTCGGCCTCCAGCCGCTCCAGCACCTCCCACAGGTCGCCGGCGTCCTCGGTCCAGCCCCGGGCGGCGAGCGTGGTGCCGCGCACGTCCAGGCCGACCGCGATCTTGTCACCGTGCTCGGCGATGATCCGGCGGCACCACTCGGGGTTCTCCAGCGCGGCCGTGCCGATGTTGACGCGGCGGCAGCCGGTCGCCAGCGCCGCGGCGAGCGAGGCGTCGTCGCGGATGCCGCCGGACAGCTCCACGTTCACGTCCAGCCGGCCGATCAGGTCGGTGATCAGCTCGCGGTTGGAGCCGCGGCCGAACGCGGCGTCGAGGTCGACCAGATGGATCCACTCGGCGCCCGCCTCCTGCCAGGCCAGCGCGGCGGCCAGCGGCTCGCCGTAGCCGGTCTCGGTGCCGGCCTCACCCTGGACGAGGCGTACGGCCTGGCCGTCGGCCACGTCCACGGCGGGGAGCAAAACGAGCGACATCAGGTCCTCCGGTCGAAAGCGAGGGTCACGAGCACGGGAAAGAGCAGCAGTGAGAAGACGAGGACGCCGAAGCTCAGCAACGGCGAGCCCCACAGCAGCCAGGCGAGCGCCTGGACGAGCAGGAAAGCGAGCGCGACGACCGCGTTCTGCGCGCGGTGGCGGCGGGCGAGCAGGCCGCCCTGGCGGGCCACCCGCACCGGGCGTGGGACGAGCCGGGTCAGGCGGGCGCGGCGGCGCGCCCGGCGGGCCTGGCGCTCCTCGTTGATCCGCATGGCCCGGGCCCGTTCGGCCTCACGCTCGGCGCGGCGGCGCGCCCGCTCCTTACTCAAGGGTGCCGAGCCAGTTGGCCAGCAGCGCGGCCCCGGCGTCGCCGGACTTCTCCGGGTGGAACTGGGTGGCCATGAGCGGGCCGTTCTCCACGGCGGCGACGAACGGCACGCCGTGCTCGGCCCAGGTCACCACCGGCTCGGCGAACCCGTCGCCGGGTCGCAGCTCCCACTCGCGCACGCCGTAGGAGTGCACGAAGTAGAAGCGGGTGGCGGCGTCGAGGCCGGCGAACAGCACGCTGCCCTGGGGGGCCTTGACGGTGTTCCAGCCCATGTGGGGCAGCACCGGCGCCTCCAGGCGCTCGACCGCGCCGGGCCACTCGCCGCAGCCCTCGGTCTCCACGCCGTGCTCGACGCCGCGGGCGAACAGGATCTGCATGCCGACGCAGATACCGAGCACGGGCCGGCCGCCGGCCAGCCGCCTGCCGATGATCTGCTCGCCGCGCACGCCCTTGAGCCCGGCCATGCAGGCGGCGAACGCGCCGACGCCGGGCACGACGAGGCCGTCGGCCTCCAGCGCGGCGTCGAAGTCGGCGGTGACCGTGACGTCGGCGCCGACCCTGGCCAGCGCGCGCTCGGCCGAGCGCAGGTTGCCCGACCCGTAGTCGAGCACGACGACGCGGCTCACCACCACATCACCCCCGCGGTGATCGCCATGGCGGCGCCGACGCCGCAGATCGCGGCGCCGATCTTGAGCCCCTGCTTGTACAGAGAGACCACGCCGCCGACCAGGAACATGCCGAGGAACACCATGACGACGGCGATCACGTTGCCGGTCACAGCACGCCCTTGGTGCTGGGCACGCCGGTGGCGCGCGGGTCGCGCTCGGAGGCGGCCCGCAGCGCCCTGGCCAGCGCCTTGAACTGGGCCTCGACGATGTGGTGCGCGTTGCGCCCGTAGGGGACGCGCACGTGCAGGCAGATCGCCGCCTGGGCGACGAACGACTCCAGGATGTGGCGGGTCATCGTCGTGTCGTAGTCGGGCCCGATCATCGGCGCCATGCCCTCGGGCTCGGAGTGCACCAGGTAGGGGCGGCCGGACAGGTCGACGGTGACCTCGGCGAGCGACTCGTCGAGCGGGCACGACGCATTGCCGAACCGCCTGATGCCCGACTTGTCGCCCAGCGCCTCGCGGAACGCCGCCCCCAGGGCCAGCGCGGTGTCCTCGATCGTGTGGTGGGAGTCGATGTGCAGGTCGCCCTCGGTCTTGACCGTCAGGTCGAACAGCCCGTGCTTGCCCAGCTGGGCCAGCATGTGGTCGTAGAAGCCGACCCCGGTCGACACGTCCACCGTGCCGGTGCCGTCGAGACCCACCTCGACCAGGACCGACGTCTCCTTCGTCGTACGCTCGACGCGGCCTACGCGACTCACAGGACTCCCTCCAGGGCGGCACGGAAGGCCGCCATCTCCTCGCCGGTGCCGATCGACACCCGAAGCCATTGTGGCGGGCCCACCTCACGGATGAGCACGCCCCGGGCCAGCAGCCCCTCCCACACCGCGCGCCGGTCGGGGAAGCGCCCGAACAGCACGAAGTTGGCGTCGGAGTCGGCGACCGCCAGCCCCTTGGACCGCAGCCACGCCACCGTGTCGTCACGCTCGCGGCGCAGCGCGTCGACGGTGCCGAGCAGCTCGGCCCGGTGCCGCAGCGCCACCCGCGCCGCCGTCTGCGTGAGCGCCGACAGATGGTACGGCAGCCGCACCAGCAGCAGCGCCTCCACCACGGCCGGGTGGGCGGCCAGGTAGCCGAGCCGGGTGCCCGCCATGGCGAACGCCTTGGACATCGTCCGGGTGACGATCAGCCGGGGGTGACGCGGCAGCAGGGTGAGCGCCGACGGCGTGCCCTCGCGGGCGAACTCGGCGTAGGCCTCGTCGACCACCACCATGCCGGGGGCGGCCTCCAGGATGGCCTCGATCACCGCCAGCGGCTGCGCGGTGCCGGTCGGGTTGTTGGGCGAGGCCAGGAAGACGACGTCGGGCCGGTGCTCGCCGATCGCCGCGACGGCCTTGCCGGGGTCGAGCGAGAAGTCGTCCTCGCGCGCCGCCTTGATCCACTCGGTGTTGGTGCCGGTCGTGATGATCGGGTGCATCGAGTAGGACGGCTCGAAGCCGAGCGCGGTGCGGCCGTGGCCGCCGAACGCCTGGAGGATCTGCTGGATGATCTCGTTGGAGCCGTTGGCCGCCCACACCTGCTCGGTGGTCAGGCCGTGGCCCAGGTAGGCGGCCAGCCCGGCGCGCAGCTCGACGGCGTCGCGGTCGGGGTAGCGGTTGAGGCCGCCCGCCACCCGCCCGACCTCCTCGGCCAGGTCGGCGACCAGCTCGGGAGAGGGCGGGTAGGGGTTCTCGTTGGTGTTGAGCCGGACCGGGACGTCGATCTGCGGCGCGCCGTAGGGCGACTTGCCGCGCAGGTCGTCGCGGATGGGCAGGTCGGAGAGGTTCACGACGGCACCTGCCCATCGAAGCGGGCGCGCACGGCGGCGCCGTGCGCGGGCAGGTCCTCGGCGTCGGCCAGCACCGACACGTGCGCGGCCGCGCCGGCCAGCGCCTCGCGGGTGTAGTCGACGACGTGGATGCCGCGCAGGAACGACTGCACCGACAGGCCGCTGGAGTGGCAGGCGCAGCCGCCGGTGGGCAGCACGTGGTTGGACCCGGCGAGGTAGTCGCCGAGCGAGACCGGCGACCAGGGGCCGACGAAGATCGCGCCGGCGTTGCGCACCCGGGCGGCCACCGCGGCGGCGTCGGCGGTGTGGATCTCCAGGTGCTCGGCGGCGTAGGCGTCGACGACCTTGAGCCCGTCGTCGAGGCTGTCGACGAGCACGATGCCCGACTGGCGGCCGGCCAGCGCCTCGGTGATGCGCTCGGAGTGGCGGGTGGCCGCCACCTGGCCGGGCAGCTCCTTCTCGACCGCGTCGGCGAGCTCGGGGCTGTTGGTGACCAGGACGGCGGCGGCGATCACGTCGTGCTCGGCCTGGCTGATCAGGTCGGCCGCCACGTGGACGGGGTCGGCCGTCTCGTCGGCCAGGATCGCGATCTCGGTGGGGCCGGCCTCGGAGTCGATGCCGATGCGGCCCTTGAGCAGCCGCTTGGCCGCGGCGACCCAGATGTTGCCGGGCCCGGTGACCATGGTGGCGGGCTCGCACTCCTCGGTGCCGTAGGCGAACATGGCCACGGCCTGGGCGCCGCCCGCCGAGTAGACCTCGTCGACGCCGAGCAGCGCGCACGCGGCCAGGATCGTCGGGTGCGGCAGACCGCCGTGCTCCTTCTGGGCGGGGCTGGTGACGGCCAGCGAGGCCACCCCGGCCTCCTGCGCGGGCACGACGTTCATGACCACGCTCGACGGGTAGACGGCGCGTCCGCCGGGGACGTAGAGGCCGACCCGGTCGACGGGCACCCACCGCTCGGTGACGGTGCCGCCGGGCACGACCTCGGTGGTGGCGTCGCTGCGCCGCTGGTCGCGGTGGACGAGCCTGGCCCGCCTGATCGACTCCTCCAGCGCCGCCCGGACCGCGGGGTCCAGCTCGTCCAGCGCGCGGGCGATGGCCTCGGCGGGGACGCGGGTGGTGGCGATCTCGACTCCGTCGAACCTGGCGGTCAGCTCCCGTACGGCTGCCGCCCCGCGATGGCGCACGTCCTCGCAGATGGGCCGCACCTTCTCCAGGGCGGCCTCGACGTCGAGCTCGGCGCGGGGCAGCACGTCGCGCAGGTTCGCCGGCAGGGAACCGCGCATGTCGATACGGGAAATCACCCTGACAGTCTACGGAGTCCGATCCCCGGATCCGGATCTGTCCACACTACGGACAGTCGCGTGGCGCGACGGGGACGGGACAGTGGCGGCACAGGGCTGGCACAGGGGTGACGCGGGCGGCCCGGTCGTGAGGTCGCGACGGGGGCACGCGACCTCACGACCGTTTCCGCACTGGCCCGGGCCGAGCGCCAGTGCGGGGCGCCGTGGGCGGTGGATCCACGGCTGGGGTGAAGCTTGGGCCGGGTGCTGCCCGGCGGGGTCGCGGGCAAACACGTCCACGGTTTGGCCAGGGTTTTTCCCTGGCCCGGGACACTTGAAACGTACTTTGACATTACTTGTCCTTTATGTTCCCTCCCGTACGCTTGCCCGCATGGGAATCTGGCGTGGGCCCGACGGCGTCGTCGTCGAGGCCATCGTGCTCGGCGACCGGCCGGTGCTCCGGGTCTCTCACCAGGTCGGCGGGCGCGCCTACCTCCAGGGCTACTGCTCGTCCGTCGACGAACTCGGCCGGCACGGCGTCGACCTGGCCCAGCTCGTCGAGGAGAAGCCCGACCCCGTGGCTTGACCATCTGTAAACCCCCGGCGATCACTGGCGGCGCGTGCGCCGGGGTATGCCTGGATGCATGGCGCCGCTGCCCACCTACGCGCCGATGCTCGCCCAGCTCGGTTCCCTGCCCACCACCGACGAGAACGACTGGGCCGTCGAGATGAAGTGGGACGGCGTCCGCGCCCTCGCCTACGTCGACGGCGGCGCCGTCCGCCTCATGTCGCGCAACGCCAAGGACATCACCGCCGCCTACCCCGAGCTCCAGCTCATGGCCGGGGCCACCGGCGGCCGCCCCGCCGTGATCGACGGCGAGATCGTCGCCTTCGACGAGGCGGGCAGGCCCAGCTTCGGCGCCCTGCAGCCGCGCATGCACCAGCGCAACCCGCTGAGCGTCGCCGAGCTCGCCCGCACCGTCCCCGTCACGTTCCTGGCCTTCGACATCCTGCACCTCGGCGACGACCCCGCCATCGCGCTCCCCTACACCGCCCGGCGCGACCTGCTGGAGAGCACGCTCACGCCCGGCTTCCGCTGGCAGGTCCCGGTCTGGTTCCACGACCACGCCGAGGACGCCTTCGCCTCCTCCCGCCGCCTCGGCCTCGAAGGCGTCGTGTGCAAACGGCTCACCTCCCCCTACCGGCCCGGCCGGCGCACCGCCGAATGGACCAAGGTCAAGAACGTCAGCGCCGTCGAGGTCGTCGTCGGCGGCTGGAAGCCCGGCGCCGGCCGCCGGGCCGGGACGATCGGGTCGCTGCTGCTCGGCTCCTACGACGACGGCGGCAGGCTGCTGTTCGTCGGGCACGTCGGCACCGGCTTCACCCAGGCCATGCTCCGCGACCTGCACCGCAGGCTCGCCCCGCTGGAACGTCCCGACCCGCCCTTCGACGAGCCCGTCCCGCGCGAGCACGCCCGCGACGCGCACTGGGTCAGCCCCGTCCTGGTCGGCGAGGTCCAGTACGCCGAGATGACCGGCGACAACCGGCTGCGCCACCCGTCCTGGCGTGGCCTGCGCCCCGACCGCGAGCCCCGTGAGGTCCGCGCACCCGGCGGCGAGAGCCCTGGCGCGTCCGCGACAGGCTGACCGGTCAGCGCTGACCGGTCAGCGCTGACCGGCGGCCGGGGCGTCGGCAGGGGCGTCGGCCCGGACCGGCTCGGCCAGCGTGAGCGACAGCAGCCACGCCAGCACCGGGAACGCGATCAGGCAGCCCAGCGCCAGCCGCAGCGACGTCGCCTCCGCCACCGCCCCCACCAGCGGGCTCGCCAGCCCGCCGACGCTCACCGCCAGCCCCAGCGTCACCCCGCTCGCCGTGCCCACGCGGCGCGGCAGGAAGTCCTGGCCCAGCGTCACGTGCAGGGAGAAGGGCGCGTACAGGGTGATCGACGCCGCCGCCACGAACACGTACGCGGCCGGTCCGGGCGCCAGCACCACGCCCGCCACCGCCGGGACGCTCAGCGCGTACGCCAGCCGCATCGCCCGCACCCGCCCCATCCGCGCCGCCAGCCTGCCGCCCAGCACCGTGCCCACTGCGCCGCCCGCGAACAGCACGAACAGCGCCACCGCGCCCGCCGCCCCGCCTCCGAGGTACAGCGCCACGAACGCGCTCAGCCCCACGTACACCACCGACCGGAACACGATCACCAGCGTCAGCCGGGCGAACGACGGCCAGTCGTCACGCCCCCGCGCCGGCCCGGCCGCGCGCCCCCGCTCCCCCGGCCCCGCCAGCGAGCGCATCACCACCAGCGTCAGCACCGCCCCGGCCACGCCCGGCACCACCAGGAACGGCGACGCCGCCAGCCCGCCCGCCGCCAGCAGCGGCGTCACCAGGATCGGCGCCGAGGCGAACCCCAGCGTGCCGCCCAGCGAGAACCAGCTCATCCGCACGTCGCTGCCCTCGCTGGCGATCCGCGCCAGCCGCGCCGACTCCGGATGGTAGGCCGCCACCCCCAGCCCCGACAGCGCCACCGCCAGCCACGTCAGCGGGTACGACTCCGACACCCCGCTCAGCGCCACGCCGAGCCCGGCCGTCGTCATGCTGACCGGGATCAGCCACGGCATCCGCCACCGGTCCGTCAGCGCCCCGAACACCGGCTGCACGATCGACGACAGCAGCGTCGCCGCCAGCACCACCCCCGACGCGGCCACGTACCCGTAACCCCGCTCGGCCACCAGGAACGGCACCATCGCCGGAACCGCGCCCTGATACACGTCCACGCCCGCATGCCCGGCGGCCAGCACCGCGACCCTGTTCACCCGCACGCCCCCGATCGTGCCGCCGGGCGGATGTGGCCCGCTTCCGATAAAATGCCAATCAGTCATGAAAATCCGCCATCTGTCGCGTGCGCCCACCGGCATCCGCCCGCTCGCGGCCGGCGCGGGCATCGACGCCCACCGGCACGACACCCACCAGATCGTGTACGCGCGCCACGGCGTCCTGTCGGTCACCACCGACGCCGGCACCTGGGTCGCCCCGGCCAACCGGGCGATCTGGATCCCGGCCGGGACCGTCCACGAGCACCGCGCCCACGGCAGCACGGACCTGCGGCTGATCGGGCTCACCGGCAACCCGCCCGGCCTGACGCGCCCCGCCGTGCTCGCGGTCGGGCCGCTGCTGCGCGAGCTGATCATCGCCTACACCGGCCTGCCGGACGACGACGCCGCCGCGACCGGGGACACCGCGGACGGAGGCTTCACGGCAGGAGGGGAGCGGGCGAGGTTGCTGGCCGTGCTGGTCGATCAGCTCCGGCGGGCGCCCGAACAGCCGTTCCACCTGCCGACCCCGCGTGACGCGCGGCTGGCGGCCGTGTGCGCGGCGCTGCACGCCGACCCGGCCGACAACCGGACGCTGGCCAGGCTCGCCGCCCACGCAGGCACCAGCGACCGGACGCTGGCCCGGCTGTTCCGGGCCGAGCTGGGCATGACGTTCCCGCAGTGGCGCACCCAGCTCCGGCTGCACCACGCGCTGCTGCTGCTCGCCGACGGGGTGAGCGTCACGACCGTGGCGCACCGGTGCGGCTGGGCGTCGGCCAGCGCGTTCATCGACGCGTTCCGGCGGGCGCTCGGGTACACCCCGGGCCGCGCCTTTACAATGTAGATTCGCTACACTGGGTCTCCGTGAGCAAGAAGAGCAAGGGCGGCGGCACGCCGGCCACCGTGGCGCTCGACAAGGCCAAGGCGGAGTTCACCCTCCACCCCTACGAGCACGACGCCTCGGCGCAGGCCTACGGCGAGGAGGCGGCCGACGCGCTCGGCGTCCCCCACGAGCGGATCTTCAAGACGCTGGTCGCCGAGGTCGAGAGCGGCCTGGCCGTGGCCGTGGTGCCCGTGGCCGGCAAGCTCGACCTCAAGGCGCTGGCCGCCGCCACCGGCAGCAAGCGGGCCGCGATGGCCGACGCCGCCAAGGTCGAGCGCGTCACCGGCTACGTCGTCGGCGGCATCAGCCCGCTCGGGCAGCGCAAGCTCCTGCCCACCGTGGTCGACTCCTCGGCGCTGGAGTTCGACACGATCTACTTCTCGGCGGGTAAGCGCGGGCTGCAGATCGAGACCGCCCCCGCCAACCTGATCGCGCTGACCCGGGCGGTGACCGCACCCATCGGGAAGACGGGCTGACCTCGTCGTAGCGCACAACACCTGGGCCGACTTTCGTCCGGACGCACCAAGCGGTCGCGGCGTTTCCGTATGAACAATGCAGAAACGCCGCAACACCGGAGATCGTATGGGACTGGCCGAAAACACCCCGGCAACCACCTGGACGCCCGCCAAGATCCGCAAGACCGCCACGCTGACCATCGCGCTGCTCGCCGGCGTGTGGGTGATCGACTACGTCGACCGCGTCATGATGGCGGTCGCGCTGCCGTTCATCGGCGCGGAGTTCGCGCTCACCAAGACCGAGCAGGGCTGGCTGATCACCGTCTTCTCGCTGGTCTACCTGCTGTGCCAGATCCCCGGCGGCATGCTCGCCGACCGGTTCGGGGCGCGCCGGCTGCTCGTCGCCTCCCTGGTGCTGTGGTCGGCGTTCACCGCGCTGACCGGGCTCGCGTGGGGGCTGGCCGCGCTGCTGGTGATCCGGGCGCTGTTCGGCGTCGGCCAGGGACTGTTCCCCGGCGCGTCGTTCAAGGCCATCGCCGAACGCACCACGCCCGAGCGGCGGGCCACCGCCGCCGGCGCGATGCTCGCCTCCAACGTGCTCGGCGGCGGCCTCGCCCCGCTGATCGCCGCGCCGCTGCTGCTGGTGTTCGGCTGGCGTGACACGTTCCTCGTGGCGGCCGTGGCCGGCGTCGCGATCGGCGTGCTGCTGTGGTCGCTGCTCCCCCGCGCGCTGCCCGGCCACCTCACCGGCGCCGCCCAGGCCACCGGCCCCGCCGCCCGGCCCGCCATCCCGCTCGCGGCCGTGCTGCGCTCGGCCGCCGTGTGGAAGTTCGCCGCGCTGTTCTGCGCCACGAACATGCTCGGCTACGGCATGATCACCTGGGTGCCCAGCTACCTCATGGAGGCCCGCGGCATCTCCCTGCTCAACACCGGCTTCCTCGCCGCGCTCCCCCAGCTCGTCATGACCGCGACGACGCTGCTCGGCGGCTGGCTGTTCGACCGCTACTTCCACGACCGGGCCAGGCTGTACGTGATCCCGCTGCTGCTGTGCACCGCCGTGCTGCTGCTCGTCATGATCAACGCCGAGACCGCCGCCGGGTTCACGCTCTTCCAGACGCTGGCGATGGCCGTGGCCGGGCTGTCCACCATGGGCATCCTCGGCATGCCGGTCCGCGCCCTGCCGCCCGAGGTGATCGGCTCCGGCATGGGCGTCGTCAACGTCGGCGGGCAGCTCGCCGGCGTGATCGCGCCGGTGCTCATGGGCTGGCTCGTCGACCAGTACTCCTACAGCGCCGCGTTCGGGCTGCTCATCGGCACCACCGTGCTCGGCGCGCTGATCGCGCTCATCGTGCCGCAGCGCGCCGACCGCTTCACCCTCGGGAGGGCCTCGTGACCACGTACGACCTGGTGATCTCCCGGGGGCGGGTGATCGACCCCGAGACCGGGCTCGACGGGATCCGCGACGTCGGCGTCAGCGGCGGCACGATCCAGGAGGTGTCGGCCGGACCGCTGCACGGCGTCACCCGCGTCGACGCCACCGGGCTGACCGTCTGCCCCGGCTTCGTCGACCTGCACAGCCACAGCGCCGACCTCGCCGGGCACCGGCTCCAGGCGCTCGACGGCGTCACCACCGTGCTGGAGCTGGAGGCCGGCAGCCTGCCCGTGTCGGCCGCCTACCGCGCCGCCGCCGAGGAGGGACGGCCGCTCAACTACGGGTTCGCCACCTCGTGGGCGGCCGCCCGGATGGCCGTGCTCGCCGGCGTCGAGCCCACCGGCAGGCTGGAGACGCTGTTCGCCAACATCGCCGTCGACGCCTGGCAGCGCCCCGCGACCCCCGAGCAGGTCGCGCGGATCGTCGGCCTCCTCGAGGCCGACCTCGCCGACGGCGCCCTCGGCATCGGCGTCCTCGTCGGCTACGCGCCCCGCACCGGGCCCGACGAGTATCTGGCCGTCGCCGCGCTCGCCGCCCGCGCCGGACGGCCCACGTACACCCATGCCCGCGAGCTCGTCGAGATGGACGCCGGCACGCCCGTCGACGGCGCCGAGGAGATCGTCCGCGCCGCCGTCGAGACCGGCGCGCACATGCACTACTGCCACGTCAACAGCACCTCCATCCGGCACGTCGACCGCGTCCTCGCCCTGGTCGAACGCGTGCGCGCCGAAGGGGCGCGGGTCACCACCGAGGCGTACCCGTACGGCGCGGGCATGACCGGCGTCGGCGCCGCCTTCCTCGCGCCCGAGCTGCTGCACCGGCGCGGGCTCACCCCGCACTCCATCGGGCTGCTGTCCACCGGGCGGCGCATGGCCGACGCCGCCGAGCTCCGCCGCGTCCGTCAGGAGGAGCCCGGGTCGGCGGCGTTCGTGCACCTGCTGGACGAGGACTCGCCCGCCGAGTTCGCCTACATCCGGCGGGCGCTCGACTTCGAGGACGCGGCGGTCGCCACCGACGCCGTGCCACTGCTGTGGCGCGAGGGCGGCGACCCGGCGCGGCGGCTGGAATGGCCGCTGCCGCCGGACGCCGTCACCCACCCGCGCACCGCCGGCACGTACGGGCGCACCCTGCGGCTCGTGCGCGAGCAGGGGATGCTCGGGCTCGCCGAGGCCGTGCGGCGATGCACGCTCGTGCCCGCCCAGGTCGCCGGGCTGGCGCGCAAGGGGCGGGTCCAGCCGGGGGCCGACGCCGATCTCACGGTCTTCGACCCGGACACGGTCACCGACCGGGCCACCTACGCGGCCACGGCGCTCCCCTCCACGGGATTCCGGCACGTGCTGGTGGGCGGCGTCCCGGTCGTCCAGGACGGCGCCCTCCTCCCGGACGCCCGCCCCGGCCGCCCCGTCCGCGCCTGACCTCCGCCGGGCGCGGCCCTGACCCCCGGACGGGCAGGTCAGTGGCGGTCGCGGCGGTGGCGGGGGGCGGTGTCGCGGCGGTGGCCGTCACCGTGGCGGCGCCGGACCTCCGGCGGGCGGCCCTCACGGAGCGGGCCCTCGTACGGGCGCGACTCGTGAGGGCGCGACTCGTGGGGGCGGGCGCCGTGGCCGAAGAGCCAGCGGAGGAGCTTGCGGTGGCGCTTGGCGTACGCGCGGTGCCGGCCGCGGCGGCCGTTCTCCTCGCCGGCCTCCTCCTCGCCCTCCTCCAGGCCCGGCGTGTTGCCGCCGCCGAAGCGGCTCATGTCGGGCCCCGGGAACCCCTTGGCCTCGGTGTGGCGCAGGGCGGCGCGCATGGAGTCCACCCAGATGGGCCCCGGCAGCGAGGCGCCCTGGACGGAGCCGTAGTACTGGTCGCCGATGCGCACGTCGGTGAGCGGGTGCTTGTAGGAGCCGCGGATGTCGCCGACGCTCACCGCCGCCGCCAGGTGGGGCGTGTAGCCGGCGAACCAGGCGGAGGTGTAGCCGTTGTTGGTGCCGGTCTTGCCGGCGGCGGGCCGGTCCAGGTCCTGGCCCTTCATCGTGCCCTTGTCGAACACGCCGGTGAGCACCCAGTTGACGGCGTCGGCCACCTGCCGGTCGATCACCTGCTCGCAGGCGGGCGAGACGTGGGTGCGCCGCCCGTCGCGGTCGACGATCTCGGTGATGGCGAGCGGCTCGCAGTAGCGCCCTCGGGCCGCGAAGGCGGCGAACGACGCGGCCACGGTGAGCGGGTCCATCTCGTTGACGCCGAGCGTGAAGGTCGGCACCTCGCGCAGCGGAGCCCCGTCGGCGCGGGTCACGCCGAGCGCCTTGGCGGTCTTGACCACGTTGCAGAGCCCGACCTTGCGCTCCAGCATCATGTAGAAGATGTTGACGGACTTCCAGGTGCCGGTGGAGATGCTGTGCGGGCCGCCCTTGCCCTCGCCGCTGGCGTTGTGGATCTCGGTGCCTGGGTCGTTGACCGGGCGTCCCGAGCAGTCGCGGTAGCCCTGTGACGGCGTCATCACGCCGGGGGTGTCGAAGCCGTCGTCGAAGCGCCAGCCCTGCTGGAGCGCCGTGGCGAGGGTGAACACCTTGAACGTGGAGCCCGCCTGGAGTCCCTGGCCGCCGCCGTGCCGGACGTCGGCGACGAGGTTGAACGTGGTCCTCGGCCCGTTCTTCTTGTTGCCGGGGTTGCGGCCGAACCGCTTGCTGGCGGCCATGGCCTTGATCCAGCCGGTGCCGGGCTCGATCATGGCCTCGGCGGCCACCTCGGTGTCCTCGGCGGAGACCCGCTGGCGGATGGCCTGGTCGGCGGCCCGTTGCGCGCGCGGGTCGAGGCTGGTCCTGACGACGAGGCCGCCTCGGGCGAGCCGCGCCCGGCGCACGTCCGCCGTGGCGCCGAACACCTCGTTCGTCATCAGCTCGCGGTGCACGTACAGGCAGTAGTAGGGGTGGTCGCTCTGCGCGCAGCCGCCGGGCTCGGGGCGCAGGCGGATGTTCAGCGGGCTGGCCTTGGCCTCGGCCGCCTGCGCCTGGGTGATGAGCTTGAGCCCGGCCATCCGGTCGAGGACGAGGTCGCGGCGCATCTTCAGGCGGGCGCGGTGCTCCTGGCCGATGGACGGGTCGGTGGAGTACGGGGCGCGGACGGCGCCGGCGAGGGTGGCCGCCTGGGTGAGCGTCAGCTCGGCGGCCGTGGTGGAGAAGAACCGCCTGGCCGCGGCCTCGACGCCGTGGGCGCCCGCGCCGAAGTAGGCGATGTTGAGGTACTTCTCCAGGATCTCGTCCTTGCGGTACTTGCGTTCCAGGGCGAGCGCCAGCCGCAGCTCGGTGATCTTGCGGGCGAGGTTGGGGGCGCGGGCCCTGTCGCGTTCCGCCTCGGTGCGGGCGCTCTCGACGAGGATGTTCTTGACGAGCTGCTGGGTGAGCGAGGAGCCGCCCTGCTTGATGCCGCCCGCCTGGGTGTTGGTGATCAGCGCCCGCAGCGTGCCGATGACGTCGAGGCCGCCGTGCTCGTAGAAGCGGGCGTCCTCGATGGCGACGATGGCGCGGCGCATCACCGCCGACACCTTGTCCAGCGGGACGACGGTGCGGTTGGCCTCGTAGAACTGGGCGAACGTCCGGCCGGTGCGGTCGACCAGCCGGGTGACCTGCGACAGCGGCTCCTCCCGGGGCGCGGGCGGCAGGTCGTTGAAGGTGTCGGCGACGCTCTTGGCTCCGATCCCGGCCCCGCTCACGACGGGCGCGGCCAGTGCCGCGACCAGCACCCCGCTGAGCGCCCCCGCCGCCCCGAGCCTGGTGATGGATTTGAGCACAGTCACGCAGATGATCTGCTACCACCCGATCACCGGCAAACGACCCGCTCTTAACTCTTTACTCTCCTCTGCGGATGTTCAGACCAAGCGACTCGAACTGCTCGAACGGGCGGTGGTAGCCGCGCTCGATGTGGTGCACGCCGCGCAGCGTCGACTGCCCGTCGGCCACGGCCGCCGCCAGCACCGCGGAGAAGCCGGCCCGGATGTCGGGCAGCACCACGTCGGCGCCCTTGAGCTGCGACACGCCGCGCACCACGGCCGAGTGGCGGGCGTTGGTGTCGTGGTAGCGGCAGGCGGGACCGCCCAGGCACTGGTCGAACACCTCGATCTCGCAGCCCATGCTCTGCAGCGCGGGCACGTACACGAGCCTGTTCTCGAAGACCGTCTCGTGCAGCACCGACATGCCCTGGCTCTGCGTGAACAGCACCATGAGCGGCGTCTGCCAGTCGGTCATGAAGCCGGGGTGGGTGTCGGTCTGCACCGCCGCCGCGCGCAGCCCCTCGGGCGGGGCGGTCGCGCACACGTACTCGTCGTTGATGTCGAACTGGGCGCCCATCCGGGCCAGCGTGGTGATCGCGGTGACCAGCCGGTCCTGCGGGCAGCCGTGCACGCGCACCTCGCCGCCCGTCACGAGCCCGGCGGCCAGGTACGAGAACGCCTCGATGCGGTCGCCGGCCAGCCAGGTGGAGGCGCCGCGCAGCCGTTCGACGCCCTCGATGACGATGCGCCGGTCGGGCGACAGCTCGATGCGGGCGCCCATCCGCTGCAGGAACAGCGCCAGCTCCACGACCTCGGGCTCCATCGCGGCGTTCTTCACCACGGTCTTGCCCTCGGCCAGCACCGCCGACATGAGGATCGTCTCGGTCGCGCCGACGCTCGGGTACGGCAGCTCCAGCCGGGTGCCGTTGAGGCGCTTGGCCTTGGCGTAGATGCCGGTGTCGCCGACCTCCACCTCGGCGCCCATCGCGCGCAGCGCCTCCACGTGGAAGTTGACCGGCCGCCGCCCGATCGGGTCGCCGCCCACCAGCGGCACGAACGCCTCGCCCGCCAGGTGCAGCAGCGGGCCGAGCATGAGGATCGGGATGCGGTTCAGTCCGGTGAACGCGTCGGGCACCCGGGGCCTGATCTCCGGGCCGCGCCCGATGCGGATCTCCGTCCGGCCGATCTCCACGCTGATGCCCAGGGCGCGCAGCATGTCGGCGGTGATGCCGACCTCGCCCACCTCGGGGGCGTTGTGGATGCTGCTCTCGCCGCTGCCCAGCATGGCGGCGACCATGTGCTTGGACACGCCGTTCTTGGAGCCGCGCACGACGACGTCGCCCCGGAGCGGGCCGGAGGGTTCGATGAGCCAGACCTTCTCTTCAATCACGAAGTGAGCCTAACCGGGAGATACCATCGGTCTGGCAGAGACTCAGAACGCGAAGGGGAGTGGCGTGGCGAGGGAAGTACGCGTTTTCGCGGTCACTGTCCTCTCCCTCGCCGCACTGGGGGTGCCCGCCGGGCTGGTCTGGTCGGCCCTGTCACCCCGGCCGCCGTACCTGGTCACGCAGGAGGCGACCGTGCTCGCCGACCCGTCCACGCAGGCGCTGATCGCCGCCGACGGCTGGTTCGCCACCGTGACCGGCGCGCTCGGGCTCGCGTGCGGGGCCCTCGCCTGGTTCCTGAGCCGCCGCCGCCAGCTCGCGGCGCTGCTCGGGCTCTGCGCGGGCGGGGTCCTGGGCGCGTACGTGACGCTCTGGGTGGGGTCGGCGTTCACGATCGGCGTGGTCACGGTGGAGGCCGCGGCGGCGCCGGGCGCGCAGCTGACGCCGGGGCCGCTGCACCTGACGGCCAAGGGCGTGCTGGTGTTCTGGCCGCTGCTGGCGGTGGGGCTGTTCGGGCTGCTGGAGGGCATGCACGGCTACCGCGACTCGCCGCTGCGGCGGCCGTACGGGCTGGCGCCGCCGCTGCCGCCGCCGGACCGCTGACCGCCTGCTCCTCAGAGCGGCGGGCGGCGCAGGCCGTGGCCGGTGGCCTGCTCGAACGCCCCGGCCACCCGCAGCACCCTGGCGTCCTCGAACGGCGCCCCCACGATCTGCACCCCGACCGGCAGCCCCTCCGGCGTGAACCCGGCGGGCACGGACGCGGCCGGCGCGTGCAGCACGCTCACCCAGTACGCCGACCGCATCCAGGTCAGGTAGTCGGGCAGCTCGATCCCGTTGATCTCGCGCACGTACGGGTCCTCGACCGGGAACGGCGGCACCTGGCTGACGGGCGCGATCAGCACGTCGTGGTCGTCGAAGAAGGCGGCCATCCGCTGGTAGAGGCGGCTGCGGGCGCGCTCGGCGCGGGCCAGGTCGGCGCCGGTCACCGTGCGGCCCTGCTCGACGTTCCACGCGGTGTTGGCGCCCAGCCCGTCGAGGTCGCCGTAGGCGAGCGCGTAGAACCAGGCCCGGTAGGTGCGGAAGGCGTCGTCGGCGTCGCTCAGGTCGAGCTCCACCTGCTCCACCCGCGCGCCGAGCCGTTCGAGCACGGCGGGCGCGGTCGCGGTGACCGCCGCCGTCGCGGCGTCGACCGGCAGCCCGCCGAGGTCCGGGCTCCACGCCACCCGCAGCCCGGCGACGCCCTCCTCGGGGTCGGGGGTGAAAGGCTCCCTGATCGCGTACGGTGACCGCCGGTCGAATCCCGAAATGACCGACATCATCAGGGTGAGGTCGTCGACCGTCCTGGCCATCGGCCCCGGCACCGACAGCGTGTACCAGGCGGCGATCTCGGACGGGCTCGGCACCCGGCCCGGCGTCGGCCGCAGCCCCACCACGTTGCAGAACGACGCCGGGTTGCGCAGCGACCCGCCCATGTCCGAGCCGTCCGCCAGCGGCGTCATCCCGCAGGCGAGCGCCGCCGCCGCGCCCCCGCTGCTCCCCCCGGCCGACCGGCTCAGGTCGTACGGGTTGCGGGTCACCCCGAAGACCTCGTTGACCGTGTGGGAGCCGGTGCCGAACTCGGGCGTGTTCGTCTTGCCGAGCGAGACGGCGCCCGCCTCCTTCAACCGCCGGACGACGAGCGCGTCCTGGTCCGGCACGTGACCCGCGTACAGCGGCGAGCCGTACGTGGTGCGGATCCCGGCCGTGTCGGCCAGGTCCTTGTGCGCGACCGGCACCCCGTGCAGCGGCCCCGCCGGCTCCGCCGCGTCGGCCGCCTTGGCCGCGTCGAGCGCCTGCTCGGCGGCCAGCGTGACGATCGCGTTGACCTGCGGGTTCGCCTGCTCGATGCGGTCCAGGTGCGCCTGGAGCAGCTCGACGGCGCTCACCTGGCGGGTCCTGACGAGGCGGGCCATCTCGGTCGCGGTCAGGTAGTGCAGCTCGCTCATCCTGCGATCCTCCCGCACCCCCTCGGGGGCGGCGACGGCAAGGGTTGCCATCTCCTAGGATGCCGGAATGTCCGAAACGCTCTCTCCCCCGCCGGGCAGCGCCGCCTCCGTCGCCCACCTATGGGACGCCCGCGCCGACCGCTACCTCGAGCTGTTCCGCCACGAGCTGGCCGACAAGCCCCACGACCGCGAGGTCCTGGCGGCGTTCGCCGGGCGTGTCGGCCCGGGCGGGCGGGTCTGCGACGCCGGCTGCGGGCCCTGCGGGCACGTCACCGCGCTGCTCGCCGGGCACGGCCTGGACGTGCTGGGCGTCGACCTGTCGCCGCGCTGCGTCGAACTGGCCGCGCGCGAGCAGCCCGGGTGCCGGTTCGCGGTGATGGACCAGCGCGACGTGACCGGCGGGCTCGACGGGCTGGTCTCGTACTACTCTCTGCACGACCAGCCGAAACGCGAGCTGCCCGGCACCCTCGCGGCGTGGGCGCGAGCCCTGCGGCCCGGCGGCGAACTCCTCGTCGTGGCCAAGCAGGGCGACGGCGACGGCGTCATCGACGACCCCCTCGGCACCGGGCTGCGCGTCTACTGGGCCGAGTTCACGCCTGGCGAGCTGGAGTCGGCGGCCCGGGCCGCCGGGTTCACGATCGGCGAGATCACCGTGCGGGAGGCGTACGAGGACGAGATCGCCGCCCGGCGCATCTACCTGACCGCCACCACCCGCCACCCCTGACCAGCTAGAACTACCCGCCCAGCGGCACCCACCGGTGGAGGGCCCCCTGCTCAGGACGGCCCGCCCGAGCCGCTGCCCGGAAGCCCCACCCGGTCCGGGGTGTCCGGTCAGGGGTGCCAGTGGGGGTCGCGGCCGATGAAGGCGAGGAGGCGGTCCTGGGTGGAGGCGTCGTCGTCCACCGGCACTTCGGGGCCGAACACCTCGACACCGGGGCCGAAGGCGCCCGGTTCGCGGAACTTCGCCACGAGGTCGGCAGGCAGCGCCCGCATGGCGGCCCAGCCCTGTTCGACGTCCTCGGGGTCGATCGTGGCGTCCTGGGAGGTGGCGACCGCGAGGTCCCAGCCGTGCAGCGGCAGGTCGGCGCTGACCACCTGGTCGATGTGCTCGGCCGCGGTGAGCCTGCCGGCGGGCGTGTCGCAGAGGCGGCCGGCGAGCGCGGGATCGGCCAGGATCGCCTCCACGTCGGCGCGGGCGGCGCGGTAGGCGGCCACCGGGTCCTCGGCGGCCGGCGGGGCCGGGCTGAGGCCGCGGCCGAACGGCCGCAGCATCACCGCGTGCATGTCGATGATGTGCCGCAGCACGTCCAGGACCGTCCACTTGGCGCACGGGGACGGGCCGTCCCACTGCCCGGGCCGTACGGCGGCGACCTTGCGCTCGAACGCGTCGGCCCTGCGCCGGTAGCGGGCGGCGATCTCGGCGACCCTCTCGGCGGTGATCTCGCTGGTCACGGGACTTCCCCTTTCCTGGCGGACGGTGCTGCCTGACGTGCGGCTCTCTACGCGGACAACTCCCTCGGACCGACCCCTGGGGAAGCGGTCCCGAGGTGGCCGTCCGCAGGGAAGCGGTCCTGAGGGGGTCAGGCGCCCAGGCAGGCGGGGCCCAGGAGTTCCTTCAGGTCGCCCATCAGGGCCGGGGAGGGCGCCACGCGGAGCCGGTCGTCGACCCGCATGACGGTGGTCTTGGGGCCGTTGTGCACCTGCAGGTGGACCTCGGAGGTGCCCGGGTGCGTGGTGAGGATCTCCTTCAGCCGGCTCACCACCGGCGGCGTGCAGCGGGTCAGCGGCAGGCTCACCAGCAGGGGCCCGCCCGCCTCCTGGGTCAGGTCGGGGGCCGTCACCTCCATGGCGATGATCTTGGCGACGTCCTCCCGCTTGTCGATGCGCCCCTTGACGAAGACGATCGCGTCCTCGGCGAGGATGGTCGAGCACAGCTGGTAGGCCGACGGGAAGATCATCACCTCGATGGCGCCTTCGAGGTCCTCCAGCTGGGTGAGCACCCAGGTGTCGCCCTTCTTGGTGACCTTGCGCTGGACGCCGCTGAGGATGCCGCCGAGGGTGACGACCTGGCCGTCGGCGCGGCTCTCGTCCTGGACGGCGGCGATGGAGCAGTCGGCGCCCGAGGCGAGGATGTGCTCGACGCCGAACAGCGGGTGGTCCGACACGTACAGGCCGAGCATCTCCCGCTCGAACTGCAGCAGCGTGTTCTTGTCCCATTCGCCGACGGGGATCTGCACGTCGAAGGTCTGGTCCTCGCCGCCGTCGATGGCGCCGAACAGCGAGTCCTGGCCGATGGCCTCGTTCTTCTTGATGTCGATGATCGCGTCGACGGCCTGCTCGTGCACCATGACCAGGCCCTTGCGGACGTGGCCGAGGGAGTCGAAGGCGCCCGCCTTGATCAGCGACTCGATGACGCGCTTGTTGCAGACGATCGCCGGGACCTTGCGCAGGAACTCCTTGAAGTCGGCGAAGCGGCCCTTCTCCTTGCGGGCGGTGAGGATGCCGTCGACGACGTTGCCGCCCACGTTGCGCACGGCCGACAGGCCGAAGCGGATGTCGGTGCCGCGCGGGGTGAAGTCGAAGTCGGAGTCGTTGACGTCCGGCGGGAACACCTTGATGCCCATGCGGCGGCACTCGTTGAGGTAGAGGGCCGACTTGTCCTTGTCGTCCTTGACCGACGAGAGCAGCGCGGCCATGTAGGCGGCCGGGTGGTTGGCCTTGAGGTAGGCCGTCCAGTAAGCGATGAGGCCGTAGGCGGCGGTGTGCGCCTTGTTGAAGGCGTAGTCGGAGAACGGCAGCAGGATGTCCCACAGCGCCTTGATGGCGGCGTCGGGGAAGCCGTTGTCCTTCATGCCCTTTTCGAAGGAGGCGTACTGCTTGTCCAGCTCCGACTTCTTCTTCTTGCCCATCGCGCGGCGCAGCAGGTCGGCGCTGCCGAGCGAGTAGCCGGCCACCCGCTGGGCGATGGCCATGACCTGCTCCTGGTAGATGATCAGGCCGTAGGTGGTGTCGAGGATGTCGCGCAGCGGCTCCTCGAGCGCCGGGTGGATCGGCGTGATCTCCTGCTGGCCGTTCTTGCGCAGGGCGTAGTTGGTGTGCGAGTTGGCGCCCATCGGGCCGGGCCGGTAGAGCGCGAGGGCGGCGGAGATGTCCTCGAAGTTGTCGGGGCGCATGAGCCGCAGCAGCGAGCGCATGCCGCCGCCGTCGAGCTGGAACACGCCCAGCGTGTCGCCCTTGGACAGCAGCTCGTAGCTCTTGCGGTCGTCGAGCGGCAGCCCGAGCAGGTCGACCTTCTCACCCGTGGTCGCCTCGATCATCTTGAGGCAGTCGTCCATGATGGTGAGGTTGCGCAGGCCCAGGAAGTCCATCTTGAGCAGGCCGAGCGTCTCGCAGGTCGGGTAGTCGAACTGCGTGATGATCGCGCCGTCGGAGTCGCGGCGCATGATCGGGATGTGGTCGGTCAGCACCTCGGCCGACATGATCACGCCGGCGGCGTGCACGCCGGTCTGCCGGATCAGCCCCTCCAGGCCCTTGCCGAGGTCCATCGTCGCCTTGACGTCGACGTCCTCCTCGTAGAGCCTGCGCAGCTCGCCCGCCTCGTTGTAGCGCGGGTGGTCCTTGTCGAAGATGCCCGCCAGCGGGATGTCCTTGCCCATGACGGCGGGCGGGAACGCCTTGGACACCTTGTCGCCGAGCGCGTAGGGGTAGCCCAGGACGCGGCCGGCGTCCTTGATGGCGGCCTTCGCCTTGATGGTGCCGAACGTGGCGATCATGGCGACCTTGTCGGCGCCCCACTTCTCCGTCACGTAGCGGATGACGTCGCCGCGCCTGCGCTCGTCGAAGTCGATGTCGACGTCGGGCATGGAGACGCGCTCGGGGTTGAGGAACCGCTCGAAGATCAGGCCGTGCGGCAGCGGGTCGAGGTCGGTGATGCCCATCGCGTACGCCACCAGCGACCCGGCGGCCGAGCCTCGGCCGGGGCCGACGGGGATGCCGTTCTCCTTGGCCCACATGATGAAGTCGGCGACCACGAGGAAGTAGCTCGGGAAGCCCATCTGCTCGATGATGCCGATCTCGTACTCGGCCTGCCTGCGGTGCTCGTCGTCGTAGCCCTCCGGCCAGCGCCGGTCCATGCCCTCCCAGACGGTCTTGCGGAAGAACTCGCTCTCCGTCATGCCGTCGGGGATCGGGTAGGTGGGCATCAGGTTCTTGAACTCGAAGAACCCGGACGGGTCGACCTTCTCGGCCACGAGCAGCGTGTTGCGGCAGCCCTCGGCCCACAGGTCGGAGGAGTCGACGGCGCGCATCTCGTCGGCGGTCTTGATGTAGTAGCCGCTGCCGTCGAAGCGGAACCGGTCGGGGTCGGAGAGCTGCTTGCCCGTCTGGATGCACAGCAGGGCGTCGTGCGAGGCGGCGTCGGACTCGTAGGTGTAGTGCGAGTCATTGGTGACCAGCGGCGGGATGCCCAGCTCCTTGCTGATGCGGGTCAGCCCGTCGCGGACGCGGCGCTCGATGTCGAGGCCGTGGTCCATGATCTCCAGGTAGAAGTTGTCCTTGCCGAAGATCTCCTGGTATTTGGCGGCGGCCCTGACCGCCTCGTCGTACTGGCCGAGCCGCAGGCGCGTCTGCACCTCGCCCGACGGGCACCCGGTGGTCGCCATCAGGCCCTCGGAGTGCTCGGCGAGGATCTCGGCGTCCATCCGCGCCCACTTGCGGACGAATCCCTCGGTGTAGGCGCGCGAGGACAGCCGCATCAGGTTGTGCAGGCCGGTCTTGTTGCGCGCCCAGATCGTCATGTGGGTGTAGTAGCCGCCCGCGGAGACGTCGTCCTTCTTCTGGTGCGGCTCGCCCCACAGCACCGGCTTCTTGTTGTGGCGCAGCTCGGGCGCCACGTAGGCCTCGATGCCGATGATCGGCTTGATGCCGGCGCCGGTCGCCTGCTTGAAGAAGTCGTAGGCGCCGTGCATGTTGCCGTGGTCGGTGATCGCGATCGCCGGCATGCCCAGGTCGCCGACCTGCTTGAACATCTGCTTGAGGCGCGCGGCACCGTCGAGCATGGAGTATTCGGTGTGCACATGCAGATGGACGAACGAGTCGCTGGACGACATGGAGCGGCGCCTCCCCGGTCTGAATGTGGCTGTGCGCTCCGACTCTAGTGGTCCCCGCCGACACTCCGGGCGCGGCGTGCCGCGCCCCGCCCGGAGCCGCCGCGCCGATATCGTCGCCGTCACGGACCGTGACGAAGGAGACACCCAGTGCCTGCCGAGACGGACGAGGGATACAGGCCCGCGCTGGGCAACCGCCAGGTGCAGATGATCGCCATCGGCGGGGCGATCGGCGTGGGGCTGTTCCTCGGCGCGGGCGGCCGGCTGGCCGCCTCGGGCCCCGCGCTCGTGCTGTCGTACGCCGCCGCCGGCGTCGCCGCGTTCTTCGTCATGCGTGCGCTGGGCGAGCTCGTGCTCTACCGGCCCGCCTCGGGGTCGTTCGTCGAGTACGCGGGCGAGTTCGTCGGGCCGTGGGCCGCCTTCGCCAGCGGCTGGATGTACTGGCTGAACTGGGCGTTCACCGGCATCGCCGAGCTGACCGCGATCGCCGCGTACGTGCACTACTGGGCGCCGGCGTTCCCCCAGTGGGCGACCGCGCTGCTGGCGCTGGCGTTCGTGCTCGTCGTCAACCTGCTGTCGGTCCGGCTCTTCGGCGAGCTGGAGTTCTGGTTCGCGCTGCTGAAGGTGCTGGCCATCGTCACGTTCCTGGTGGTCGGGCTGGTGCTGGTGGTGTTCGCCGTCGGGCAGGCCGGGCCTGGCAACCTGGTGGCGCACGGCGGTTTCCTGCCGGCCGGGTTCCCGATGGTGCTGATGAGCCTGCAGTCGGTGGTGTTCGCGTACGCCTCCATCGAACTCGTCGGGATCGCCGCGGGCGAGACCGCCAGGCCGCGCGAGGTCATCCCGAAGGCCGTCAACGGCGTCGTGTGGCGCATCGCGATCTTCTACGTGGGCTCGGTGCTGCTGCTGGCGATGGTGCTGCCGTGGACCGCGTACGAGGCGGGCACCTCGCCGTTCGTGACCGTCTTCGCCGGGCTGGGGGTGCCGTGGGCGGCCGACGCGATGAACCTCGTGGTGATCACCGCGGCGCTGTCGTCGTGCAACTCCGGCCTGTACGCGACGGGCCGCATCCTGCGCTCGATGGCCCGCAAGCGGGAGGCGCCCGGGTTCGCCGCGGCGCTCAGCTCGCGGCACGTGCCGGTCGGCGGCGTGGTGTTCACCGCCGCGATGTTCCTGGGAGGCGTGGCGCTGTTCTACTTCCTGCCCGCGCGGGCGTTCAACATCGCCACCGCCGCCGCCTCCCTCGGCGTGATCACCACCTGGGGCACGCTGGTCTACTGCCAGCTCCGGCTGCGCGCCACCGGGCACCGCTCGGCGTTCCCGATGCCGGGCAGCCCGTACACCAACTGGCTGACGCTCGGCTTCCTGGCGCTGGTCGTCGTGCTGATGCCGTTCGCCGACGAGGACCAGCGGGTGGCGTTCTTCCTCCTGCCGGTGGTGGCGGCGGCGATCGCGGCGGGCTGGGCGGCGCTCAGGCGGCGGGGGCGCGCCGCGGCGCCCGCCGATCCGGCCGTGGCCGACTGAGCGGGGTTCAGCGGAGGGTGAGCCGGACCTCCGACTCGATGCGGGTCAGCTTGTGCGGGTTGCGGACGTAGTACAGGCCGATGATGCGGGCCCCCTCGACCTGGAGGGCGATGACGCCGTCCGTCTCGCCGTCCACGCGCACGACCAGGCCGGGGGCGCCGTTGATCACGGTGGGCTCGCCGGTGAGCGTGACCTGTGCCTTGCCGATGCCGCCGACGATGTAACGGGCCACCTTGCCGGCTCCGCTGATCGGCCTGGGCGCGGCCTGGCGGACGCCGCCGCCGTCGCTCAGCAGGACGACGTCGGGGGCGAGCACGTCGAGCAGGCCCTGCGTGTCGCCGGTCTCCAGGGCGCGCAGGAACGACTCCATCACCGCGCGGGTCTCGTCCGGCGAGACCGTCTCGCGGGGGCGGCGGGCCTCGACGTGCCTGCGGGCGCGGTGCGCGATCTGCCGTACGGTCGCGGGGGTCTTGCCGACGGCCTCCGCGATCTCGTCGTACGCGACGTCGAACACCTCGCGCAGCACGAACACGGCCCGCTCGGTCGGCGACAGGGTCTCCAGGACGAGCATGAGCGCCATCGACAGGCTCTCGGCGAGCTCCACGTCCTCGGCCACGTCGGGCGTGGTGAGCAGCGGCTCGGGCAGCCACGGGCCGACGTACGCCTCCTTGCGCCGCTTCAGCGTGCGCAGCCGGTCGAGCGCCCGCCTGGTCGTGATCCGCACCAGGTAGGCGCGCTCGTCGCGCACCTGCTCCAGGTCGATCCTCATCCAGCGCAGCCAGGTCTCCTGGAGGACGTCCTCGGCGTCGGCCGCCGAGCCGAGCATCTCGTACGCGACCGTGAACAGCAGGTTGCGATGGGTGAGGAACGCAGCGGTCGCCTGGTCCGTCGTCGGGTCGCTGTGCTCGTCCATCTCCGGCTCCTGTCCGTCCCGCTGTGTCTCATGCACAAGGCGCCGGCCGGGGCCCCGGCGTGACAGCCGTGACCGGTGACACACGTCACACCATCGCGGCTGTCACAGCCGCCAGGGGGCCGGCGACTCATGGGCGTCAGCGTGCCGCACGGCACGCACCCCTGACGACTGATCATGAATGGGAGAACACCATGAGCAAGGTCTGGTTCATCACCGGCACGTCCCGCGGCCTGGGCCGTGAGTTCGCCGAGGCGGCGCTGTCGCGCGGCGACCGGGTGGCCGCGGCCGCCCGTGACCCCAGGAGCCTGGAGGCGCTGGTGGACGCCCACGGTGACGCGGTGCTCCCCCTCGCCCTGGACGTGACCGACAGGGCCGCCGTCTTCGAGAGCGTCAGGCGCGCCCAGGAGCGGTTCGGCCGCCTGGACGTCATCGTGAACAACGCCGGGTACGCCCAGATCGGCGCGGTCGAGGAGCTGACCGAGCGGGAGCTGCGCGACCAGATGGAGACGAACCTGTTCGGCGCCGTGTGGGTGGTCCAGGCCGCGCTGCCGTATCTGCGCGAGCAGCGCTCCGGGCACATCGTCCAGCTCTCGTCGGCGGCCGGGCTCATCGCCATGCCGCTCGGCGGCGCCTACCACGCCTCCAAGTGGGCGCTGGAGGGGCTCAACGAGGCCCTGGCCGGCGAGGTCGCCGGGTTCGGCGTCAAGGTGACCGTCATCGAGCCCGGCGGCTTCGCCACCCGCGACGGCAAGAACCCGGACCCGCTGGCCAACGGCCACATGGCCAGGATGGACCCGGCCTACGACGAGCTGCGGCAGCGGCTCGGCGCCGCCGCCGGGAGCCAGCCCGCCGGCGACCCGGCCGCCGCGGCCCAGGCGCTGCTCACGCTCGTCGACCTGGACAACCCGCCGCTGCGGGTGCTGTTCGGGCTGGGCTTCCAGCCGATGATCGAGCGCGCCTACGCCGACCGGCTCAAGATCTGGGCCGACTGGCAGGACCTCTCGGCGCGGGCGCAGGGAGCCGGGGCGAGCGCCCGCGCCTGATCATCCGGTGTTCTAGGCTCGGTGGCGGAATGGCCGTCACCGGGGGGAGGCAGCGCTGGACGGGGCGAGGACGCGCACGGAGCGGTGGGCGGGGCTGAAGGCAGCGATACGCGGGTCAGCCTGGATCGCCGGGCCGGCGGGGAAGGTCAGGCTCGCCCTGGCCGCCCGGATCGGTGTGGCCGTGGTGGCGGGCGCGGCGCTGGCGCTGTCGGTGGTGCCGCTCGGGCTGCACACCATGCTCGGCTGCGCCGTCCTCGACGTCGGCTGCGCCCCGGCCGAGCCGCGCGGGCGGCTGCCGGAGCTGACCCGGCTGACGCCCGTGGAGGTGGCGCTGAGCGGCGGCTACGTGGCGCTCGGCGACTCCTACTCCTCCGGCGAGGGCGTCTACGACGGCGCGGGGGCGCCCGCCGGTGAGGGCGCGGCGCGCTGCCACCGCTCCGAGGGCTCCTACGCGCCGCAGGTCGCGGGCGCGCACGCGTTCGGCGGCGAGGCGGGCTTCTGGGCGTGCAGCGGCGCCACCGCCGGCCAGCTCCTGCGCGGCCAGCACGGCCACGCGCCCCAGGTCAGCCGCGTCAGCGCCGGGACGAGCCTGGTGACGCTGAGCATCGGCGGCAACGACGCCGGGTTCGCCCCCGTGCTCACCGAGTGCATCGCCAAGCTGCCGTGGTCGTCGGCCTGCGTCGACCAGGACGCCCGGGTGCGGCAGCGCATCGACGAGCTGCGGCCCCGGCTGCGCCAGGTGCTGGCCGGGATCCGGGCGCGGGCGCCCGAGGCGCGGGTGATCGTGCTCGGCTACCCGAGGCCGTTCCCCGCCGCGCCGTCGAAGACCGTCACCAACCTCTCCGCCGCCGACCAGCGCTGGCTCAACGGCGTCACCCGCCTGCTCAACGACGCCGTGGGGGCGGTGGCGCGGGAGTTCGAGCAGCTGATCACCGCGTTCGGCGCGCCGGGGAGCGTCGAGTACGTGGACGCCTACGACGCCTTCGACGGGCACGAGGTGGGGCAGCCGCACCCGTACCTGAACGGGCTGGTCGTGGACCTCGGCGAGCTGACCGTCAACGCGCGCAGCTTCCATCCCACCGCCGACGGCTACCGCCGCTTCGCCGAGCTGGTCAACGAGCGCATCGCCGCCGGGCCCGGCCGCCCGATGAACAACTTCCGCCTCGCCACCCCCTGACCCCGCCCGGGGCGGTCACCGGCGGGCGCGCTCTTCGGCGAGGTGGAGTCCGGCTTCGATGACGGCGTTCATGACGGGGGCCAGGCGGGCCTCGCCGAGCTCCGGGGCGCGCTGCGCCATCCGGGCCACCAGGGCGCGCTCGCGGGCCGGGTCGCGGCCGGCGAAGCCGCCGACCGGCTTGAGGCGCTGCACGATGCCCGCCAGCTCGGCGCGGCGCTCCAGGAGGGTGGCCAGCGCGGCGTCGACCCGGTCGATGGCCTGGCGGCAGTCGGCGAGCGTGCCGGGCGCCTCGGGGCGCAGCAGCGCGCCGACGAGCGTCACGGCCTCCTCGGCCAGGGCGCGCTCCTCGGCGGAGCCGCCGACGACGAGCCCGTCGGCCCCCGCCGCCACGGCCGCCGCGCTCAGCTCCGCGCCGAGCCGCACGCCCTGCGCGCCGCCGCCCGGAGCAGGGTCGGGGCTCGTGCTGATGTTTCCGGACAAGTCGGCGAGCACCGGGAGGCCGGACGCCTCCCGGGCGGCACGCATCAGCCCCAGGTCGGCGCTCTCGCACAGGATGACCTGGTCATTGCCCTCGGCGGCCACGTAAGCGGCCACCCCCAGCCACTCCTCCAGCGTCGCCGACGGGCGGCGCTCCACCACGACCGGCAGCCCCAGCGCGGCCACCGCCCGGATCAGCGGGATGTCGCGCGTCCACGCCGACCCGATCACCACGCCCCGGGCCCGCGCCGCGATCGCCGGCAGGTCGGCGGCGCCGGCGGGCTCGGCCAGCGTCACCCCGTCGCGCAGCCGTTCGGCGGCGTCCGCGCCGCGCCCGCCGCGCTCACGCAGGCTCACCCGGTCGCTGATCACCACGGCGGGGCCCTCGCCCACCCGCAGCCCGCCCAGCGCGACCACGTGTCGTTCCAAGGTCGATGACATCTCGGCTCCCCAATCGGCCGGCTCTCCTGGAACCGGCGGAAAAACCAAAAAGGCAGAGACGCGGCGTCTCTGCCTTGTGCCGACTCCAGGTGGTCGCTAGCTGACGACCGGCCCTCCCGGAGCCGGCTCGGTAAACGCGTAGCGACAAGTCATGTCTGAACCTTACACCCGTCATCCACCTGCCGGGACATCGTTCCCGAATGGTGGACTGGCCTTCCGGCGAGTCGCCGTTGATCCGTGCCTATGGGAGTATTTCTTGGCCGAGAGGGAGGGTTTGAGGCCGTTGATGTCGGATCGCAAGCAGGACGGACGCCGCATCGCCGGCCGGTACCACCTGCAGGAGCCCATCGGCAAGGGCGGCATGGGCATCGTGTGGCGCGCCCATGACGAGCTCCTTGACCGCACCGTCGCTGTCAAGGAAGTCAGGTACGCCGCCGCCCTGGGTGACGAGGTGCAACTGCTGAACCGGCGGACGATGCGCGAGGCGCGCGCCGCCGCCAGGTTCGAGCATCCGAACGTGATCGTCGTGCACGACGTGATCGAGGAGGACGGCCGGCCCTGGATCGTCATGCAGCTCGTCCAGTCGCGCTCGCTCGGCACGGTGATCAAGCAGGACGGGCCGCTGCCCCCCGCCCGCGTGGCGGAGATCGGCCTGGCGGTGCTCGACGCCCTGCACCGCGCGCACGAGTCCGGCGTGCTCCACCGCGACGTGAAACCCGAGAACGTGTTGCTGGCCGACGACGGCCGGGTGGTGCTGACCGACTTCGGCATCGCCACGCTGGAGACCGAGACGCAGCTGACCGTGACCGGCCTGGCGGGCACCCCGGCGTTCATCGCGCCGGAGCGGCTCAAGGGCCTGCCCGCGCGGCGCGAGTCCGACCTGTGGGCGCTCGGCGCGACGCTCTACACCGCCGTGGAGGGACGCTCCCCGCACGAGCGCGGGATGGCCCTGGCCACCATGCACGCGGTGCTCACCGACGAGCCCGACCCCGCCCCGCACGCGGGGCCGCTGGCGCCGGTGATCGCGGGCCTGCTGGCCAAGGAGCCGGTGCAGCGGCTCACGTACGAGGAGACCGCGCGGATGCTGCGGCGGATCAGCCAGTCCGGCGGCGGCGAGCCCCGGGCGGTCCCCCGCGCCGACCCGCCCACGCGGGTGCAGCCGCCCACCCGGGTGCAGCCGGCGACGCGGGTTCAGCCCGCGATCGAGGACGACATGCCGACGGACCCGAACCTGGCGCCCGTCCGGCCCGCGCAGCCCGTCCCGCCCGCGCGGCCGTCCCGTCCCGCGCCCTTCGCCGAGACCGGGGCGCGCTTCCCCGAGCCCGGCGCGAACCGCCCCCAGGGCGGCCCCCGCGCAGCCGAGACCCGCGCCCGCCACGAGGACCGCGACGGCGGCTTCCCCGAGGCGGGCGGCGCCGGCCGCGCCCCGCGCGAGGTCGAGGAGCGCCGCCCGGAGAGCGAGTCGCTGTTCGCCGAGGCCGCCGACCGGTTCGGGCCCGCGACCGCCGACCCGGTGACCGGCGACCCGACGCGGCTGAGCGGCGACGGCAAACGGCAGGCCGTGCCCGTGGTCGTCGCCGTCGTCGCCGTCGTGCTGATCGCGGCCGTAGGCGGCTATCTCGGCCTGCGTTCCACCGCCGGCGACACGCCGGAGGAGCAGCAGACGGCCGCCGCGAGCACCGCCGCCACGCCCGGCGGCACCGGATCGCCGGCGCAGCCGTCGTCCGAGCCGCCGAGCACCGCCCCCACCCCGTCCGAGACCGCGGAGAAGGAGGAGGACCCCGCCTCCGCCCTGCCCGACGGCTGGAAGCTCTACAAGGACAAGAAGCTCGACTTCACCATGGCGCTGCCCAAGGGCTGGGAGGAGTTCAAGCGCGAGGGCAACCAGGTCTTCTTCCGCGGCCCCGGCGCCGCGTCCAACGCCTTCGTGTCCGTCGACCGGGCCTCCAACCCGGGCTCCGACCCGTACAAGGACTGGAAGAAGCAGGAGAAGACGGCCCGCTACGGCTTCGGCGGCTACAAGCTCATCGGCATCAAGAAGGTCGACTACCAGAAGGCCGCCGCCGACTGGGACTTCACCTGGCGCACCAACACGGGCCTGACCCGGGTCCGCAACCGCGGCTTCGTCACCGAGAACGGCCGCGGCTACGCGATCTACTGGCACAACCTCAACAGCCGCTGGAAGAAGGACTACCACTTCTTCGAGACGTTCTGCGCGACGTTCAAACCCGACCAGTAGGCTGCGGGCGATGGACAGGCAGGTCGGCAACCGCTACCGCCTCATCGAGCCCATCGGCGAGGGCGGGATGGGCGTGGTCTGGCGCGCCCACGACCAGCTCCTCGACCGCACGGTCGCGATCAAGGAGGTCCGCTACACGGGCGTCGGCGACGCCCAGCGGGCCGCGCTCAACCGGCGCACCATCCGGGAGGCGCGGGCGGCGGGGCGGCTCGACCACCCCTCGGTGGTCGTCGTCCACGACGTCGTCGAGGAGGACGGGCGGCCGTGGATCGTCATGCAGCTCGTCCGCTCCCGCTCGCTCGCCGAGACGATCCGCGACGGCGGGCCGCTGCCGGCGGCGCGGGTGGCGGCGATCGGCGCCCGCGTCCTCGACGCGCTGCGTGCCGCGCACGCCACCGGGGTGCTGCACCGCGACGTCAAGCCCGAGAACGTGCTGCTGGCCGACGGCGGCCGGGTGGTGCTGACCGACTTCGGCATCGCCGCCGTGGAGACCGACGCCGGGCTGACCGCGACCGGCGGGCTGGTGGGCACGCCCGCGTACATGCCGCCGGAGCGCCTCAACGGCGAGGCCGCGCGGCCCGAGTCGGACCTGTGGTCGCTGGGGGCGACGCTGTACGCGGCGGTGGAGGGCGCGCCGCCGTACCGGCGCGACACGTGGGCGGCCACCGTGGCGGCGATCCTGCGCGACCCGCTGGTGCCGCCGGCCCACGCCGGGCCCCTCGCGCCGGTCATCACCGGGCTGCTGTCCCGCGACCCGGCCACGCGCATGCCCGCCGCCGAGGCGGCCCGGCTCCTGGAGTCGATCGCCGCCCAGCCTCCCCACCCGAGCCCCGTCCCCGGGCAACCGGCCGGAGGGGCGAACCCGGGGGTCCCGCCCTCCCCGGCAGGCCCGCCCCCGCATGGGGGCGCGCCCGCCTATGACGGCACGCCCAGCGAGGGCGGCGTGCTCGCCCACGGCGGCGGGTCCTCCCAGGGCGGCTGGTCCTCCCAGGGCGGCTCACCTGCCCCTGGCGGCGCGTCCTCCTGGAGTGGCGCGCCCCTTCAGGGCGGCGCACCCTCCCAGCACCGCGCACCCACCCAGGGCGGCGCGGCCGGTCATGGTGGGACGCCCGCTCAGGGAGGGGCGTGGCGCGAGGAGACGGCCGGTCAGCGCGGCGGGACGCCGACCGGGGGTGTGCCGGGCGGGGACACCGTCCACGTGCCCCGGGGCCGGCGGTGGGCGGGGATCGGCGTGGCCGTGATCGTGGCGGCGGCCGTGGGCGCGGGCGGTGTGCTGGTGGCGCTGGAGCTGAGGTCGCCGGGCTCGGACGTCACCGCCGCGGCCACGCCGACCGGCGCCTCGACCGGCATCTCGGCGGACACCCCGACGGACACCCCGACAGGCAGCCCGGCAGGCGACCCCACGGGCGCCCCGACCAGCAGTCCGACCGGCAGCCCGGCCGAGCCGACCGCCTCGGACTCCGGGGAGCCCACGGCCACCGGGTCCGCGCGCCCGCCCGCCGGGTGGCGGACGTACCGCAACGCCGCCGGCGGGTTCTCCATCGCCCTGCCGCGCGGCTGGCGGGCCGCCAAGAGTCCCACGCGCGACAGCGTCACCCTGTCCGGCCCCGGCACCGCCGGGAAGATGGTCGTCGAGTGGACCGTGCCCGAGGTGCGCCACAGCACTCCGGAGGCGCACTGGCGGGCGCTGGAGCGGGAGATCAGGGACAAGGGCGAGTTCCCCGGCTACCGGCGGATCGGCATCAGGCCGCTGACGTACCTGGGGGTCCCGGCGGCCGACTGGGAGTTCGTCAGGCCGCGTGACGGCGCCCTGCTGCACGTGGTGAACCGGGGTTTCCGCACGGCCGACGGCCGCCCGTTCGCCCTCTACTGGGAGACGGCCCACACCCGGTGGGAGCGTGACCGGCACTACGTCGAGGCGTTCCTGCGCACGTTCCGCCCGGTGCCGAGGTGAAGGAGCAGGCGCGGTTCTGGCGGCATCCGGCGGTGCCGGAGGTCGACCTGCTCAAGGCCCGGTACGTCACCCACCGCTTCTCTCGGCACGTGCACGACGGTTACGCGATCGGCGTGATCACGTCCGGGGTGGAGGAGTTCGACTACCGGGGCACGCTGCACCGGGCGGGGGCCGGTGAGATCGTGCTGGTCAATCCCGACTCGATGCACACCGGGCAGGCGGGTGTGGAGGACGGCTGGTCGTACCGCATGCTCTACCCGACGGTGGAGGCGGTCGCGGAGGTCGCGGCGGAGCTGGGCGTGACGTACGGGACGCCGTACTTCCCGCAGCAAGTGGTCGGCGACCGGGAGATGGCGGCGGCGCTGGCGGCGGCGCACCGGGCCGCGGAGGTGGGCGACCGGCTGGCGGCCTCGACGCTGACGCGGACGCTGTTCGCGGGGCTGCTGACCCGGCACGCGGCGGGGCGGCCGGCGGTGGCGCTGGCGCCGGAGGGGCTGCGGGCGGTGCGGGAGGCGATGGGCGTGCTGCGCGAGCGGCTGGTGGACCCGCCGGCGCTGGAGGACCTGGCGCTAGCGGTGGGGGCCAGGCCGTTCCCGCTGCTGCGGGCGTTCAAGGCGGCGACGGGGCTGCCGCCGCACGCCTATCTGACGTCGCTGCGGGTGCGGCAGGCGCGCCGGCTGCTGCGGTCGGGCATCCCGGCGGCGCGGGTGGCCGCCGACGTGGGCTTCACCGACCAGGCGCACCTCACCCGGCACTTCAAGCGGATCGTGGGCGTGCCGCCCGCGGCGTACCAGCGGGCCGCAGGAACGTACAAGAAACACGGCTGACCTGCCCATACCCTCGTATGACATGGAAAGAACGACATATCGCTCGGCCGCGATCCGGGACGGCCTGGGGGTGGGCCTGGCCGTGGGCCTGTCGGGCGTCGCCTTCGGCGCGGCGGCGATCACCGCGGGCCTGAGCGTGCCGCAGGCGTGCGTGCTCAGCCTGCTGGCCTTCACCGGGGCCTCGCAGTTCGCGCTCACGGGCGCGGTGGGGGCGGGCGGCGACCTGGTCGCCGCCGCGTCGGGGGCGCTGCTGCTGGGCGGCCGCAACACGCTGTACGGGCTGCGCCTGGCCGACCTGCTGGGGGTACGGGGGCCGCGCAGGCTGGTGGTCGCGCACGGCGTCATCGACGAGACGACGGCCGTGGCGCTGGCCCAGCCGTCGCCGGAGGCGTCCCGTACGGGATTCGTGACGACGTTCGCCACCCTGTACGTGACGTGGAACATCACGACGCTGGCCGGGGCGCTCGGCACGTCGGCGCTGGGCGATCCGGGCATGCTGGGGCTGGACGTGGTGGGGCCGGCGACGTTCCTGGCGATCCTGTGGCCGCGCCTGGCGGGCAGCGGCGAGCTGCGGCTGCTGGCGGCGGCCGGGGCGGGGATCGCGCTGCTGGCGACGCCGTTCCTGCCGCCGGGGGTGCCGGTGCTGCTGTCGGCGTTCGCGGTGCTGGTGGTGATGGCGCGATGACGCTGTGGTGGGCGATCGCGGCGGTGTGCCTGGGCTGTTACGCGCTCAAGCTGGCCGGGCTGGCGGCGCCGCGTCAGGTGCTGGACCATCCGGCGGTGCGGCGCTTCGCCGAGCTGGTGCCGGTGGCGCTGCTGTCGGCGCTGATCGCCGTGCAGACGTTCACGGCGGACGGGGCGCTGGCCTTCGACCTGGCCAGGACGGCGGGGCTGGTGGCGGCGGTGGTGGCGCTGGTGCTGCGGGCGCCGTTCCTCGTGGTGCTGATCGCGGCGGCGGCCACAACCGGGGTTGTCAGGCTCTTTCTCGGGTAGGCGCCCCGCATGTCCGATTCTGCGGGGATTGTTGGGGGCCGCTACCGGCTGGTGCGGACGATCGGCCGTGGCGGCATGGGCACCGTGTGGCAGGCGCACGACGAGGTGCTCGGCAGGGACGTGGCCCTGAAGGAGGTCCTCCCGCCCCCCGAGCTGACAGGGCCGGAACGCGAGGTGTTCACCACCCGGACGTTCCGCGAGGCGCGGGCGGCCGGGCGGGTGGCCCATCCGTGCGTGGCGGCCGTCTACGACGTGCTGGAGGAGCACGGGCACCCATGGATCGTGATGCAGCTCGTCCGCTCCCGCACGCTGGGCGAGCTGGTGCGCGACGACGGCCCGATGTCCCCCGCCGAGGCCGCGCACCTGGGCCTGCAACTGCTGGAGGCGCTGCGGGCCGCGCACACGGCCGGGGTGCTGCACCGTGACGTCAAGCCCGACAACGTGCTGCTGACCGAGGACGGCCGGGCGGTGCTGACGGATTTCGGCATCGCGACCACCGAGGACGAGGCCCCGGTCACCCGCACCGGGATGCTGATCGGCACGCCGGCGTTCATGGCGCCGGAGCGGGCGGCGGGCGGGCAGGCGCGCCCGGAGTCGGACCTGTGGTCGCTGGGCGTGACGATGTACGTCGCGGTGGAGGGCCACTCCCCCTTTCACCGCTCGAACGCGCTGGCCACGCTGGGCGCGGTCATGCACGCCGAACCGGCTCCGCTGGCGCGGGCGGGGGTGCTGGCCCCGGTGCTGCTCGGGCTGCTGCGCAAGGACCCGGCGGAGCGGATGTCGCTGGAGGAGGCGGAGGCGCGGCTGACGGCGATCATCGCGGGCAGCCCGCCGGAGCCGACGGGGCCCGTCCCGGTGCCGGTCCCGGCGCCGCAGGCCGAGCCGCCGCCGGGCCGTACCCGGCCGCCGCTGCTCGCGCTGGGCGTCGGGTCGCTGCTGGTGGCGCTGGTGACGGGCGGGTGGGCGTGGTGGTCGAACCGGCCGCCGGAGACGGCCAGACCGCCCGCCGTGCCGGCCGTGGTGAGCACGCCCAGCTCCGCCGGGCCCGCCGAGCCCTCCTCCCCCGCCGACACGCCGTCGTCGTCCCCGCGCTCCGGCCTGCCGCCCACCGGCTCCGACCCCACGTACGCGACACCGCGCAACGAGGAGACCGGCAAGCAGGCGAGACCGTCGGACCGCCCGTCGGACCGCAAGCCCGACCCGAAGCCCACGAAGTCCCCCAAGCCCAGCGACTCCGCCGACCCCCAGGAGCCGGAGAACCCCGAGGGCACGGACGAGCCGGACGGCCCGTCGCCGACCAAGCCGGGACAGGTGGACCCGGAGCCGGACGGCGGCGACCAGGCGCAGGCCCCGCCCGAGAAGCCCGGCAACTCCGACAGCTCCGGCAACTCAGCGAAGTCCGCCAAGAACGCGAAAAAGGCGGAGAAGACCTGACCGGCTGCTGACCGGCTACGACTCGGCGCGCACGACGTCGAGCGCGTGGCGCAGGTCGTCCGGGTAGTCGGTGGTGAACGACATCCACTCGCCGGTGGAGGGGTGCTCGAACCCGAGCGACACAGCGTGCAGCCACTGCCGGGTGACGCCCAGCCGGGCGGCGATCGTCGGGTCGGCGCCGTACATGAGGTCGCCGACGCACGGGTGCCGCAGCGCGGACATGTGCACCCGGATCTGGTGGGTGCGGCCGGTCTCCAGCTTGATGTCGAGCAGCGAGGCCGCCCGGAACGCCTCGATCGTGTCGTAGTGGGTGATGGACGGCTTGCCGCCCGCCACCACCGCGAACCTGCCGTCACCCGAGGGGTGGCGGTCGATCGGCGCGTCGACGGTGCCCCGGAACGGGTCGGGATGCCCCTGGACCAGCGCGTGGTAGCGCTTGTCGACGGTGCGCTCCTTGAAGGCGCGCTTGAGGAAGGAGTAGGCGTGCTCGCTCTTGGCCACGGCCATCGCGCCGGTGGTGTTGGCGTCGAGGCGGTGCACGATGCCCTGCCGCTCGGCCGCGCCGCTGGTGGCGATCGTGTGGCCGGCGCCGAGCAGGCCGCCGATCACGGTCGGGCCGGTCCAGCCGACGGTCGGGTGGGCGGCGACGCCGATCGGCTTGTTGACCACGACGATGTCGTCGTCCTCGTACACGATCGTCATGCCGGGGACGGGCTCGGCCACCGGCATCGGGGTCGCCACCGGAGGCGGCAGCGTCACCTCCAGCCAGGCTCCGGCGTGGACCCGGTCGGACTTGGCCGGCTCGCGGCCGTCGACCATGACCTCCCCGGCGCCGATGAGCTCGGCCGCGCGGGTGCGCGAGAATCCGAACAGCCGGGAGAGCGCGGCGTCGAGCCGCTCGCCCTCCAGCCCGTCGGGCACGGGCAGACTACGCTGCTCGGCCACTCTTGCCCTCCCTCGTTCCGTCGATCTGGTAGCCACGCCAGGCCAGGACGACCGCCACGATGCCGCCGCACACGATCGCCGAGTCGGCGACGTTGAACACCGGGAAGTAGTCGATCACCGGGAAGTTACCGGGCAGCACCTCGACGAAGTCGACCACGTGCCCCTGGAACTGGGTGGACCTGCCGAAACCGGAAGGGTAGCGCAACAGCCGGTCGGTGAGGTTGCCGAGCGCGCCGCCCAGCAGCAGCCCGAGCGTGATCGCCCAGGGCATGCTGCGGAGCTTGCGCGCCGTGCGGATGATCGCGACGACCACGCCGGCGGCGATGAAGGTGAAGACGAACGTCATCCCGGTGCCGATGCTGAAGGCGGCCCCGGAGTTGAAGATCACCCGGAACTGCAGGACTCCCGGGATGACGACCAGCGGCGGCTCGCCCTCCAGCGTCCGCAGCACCACCGTCTTGGTGACGAGGTCGGACACGTACAGGACGGCCGCCAGGCAGGCCAGGACCGCGATCAGGCGGCCCCGGCGCCCGCCTGCTACCGGCGTTCCTCCTTCTGCTTGCAGGCCACGCACAGCGTCGCCCTCGGGAACGCCTGAAGGCGTTCCTTGCCGATCGGCTTGTGGCACGATTCGCACACTCCATAGGTCCCTGCGTCGATCCTGGCGATCGCACGTTCGTTCTGCGCGACCAGGTCGCGTGCATTCAGGGTAAGGGCGATCTCGCGTTCCCGCTCGTACGTCTTGGCGCCGGCGTCCGCCTGGTCGTCGCCCGCTCCCTGGGTGACGTCACCCGAGGCGATCTCCGTCTCGTGGCGGCGGATGTCGGCGTTGAGCTCGTCGATCTCCGTCTGCAGACTGCCGCGTACCTCGGCCAGCTCCTGTTTCGACCACATCGACGGTGTTGCGGTGGTCTGCGTGACTGCCACCATGGCTGCCTCCATGCTGATCAAGGCCGTGAATGGTGCGGGCAGCTTAGGTCTCCGATAACGGAACGGCAAACGACCCGCCGGACGGTTTACCTCTGCCGTACTATCCCGCCCCGCAGTTCTCACTCCTGCTCAGTGGACTCCATTCCCACAACTTTGTCGCTTGCAGGCACTTCCCCGGCACGGGGAAAGGCGGAAGCGACCGGCCTCCGCTCTGCGTTAAGGTGTGAAGCTGCAAGGCGTTGATGGGGCCCTCGTGTGAGGGATATCACCCCGGAGCCGCCGGAAGAACGGCTCGCCTCGAGCTCACTAGACCCGGCAGCAGCCAAACGAAGAGGGCCCCTCAGGGGCCAAGAAGGGTGGTACCGCGGAGCCCGTGCGGCTTCGTCCCTTCACGCCGGTCCGTCCAGTCGACGCGTGGAGGTCCCACCCGAAATGTCTTCGCCATCATTCCGCTCTCTTCCCGCGCAGGTCGACCTGCCCGCGCTCGAGCGCGAGGTCCTGGACCGCTGGCGGGACGGGAAGATCTTCGAGCGCTCGATCCAGCAGAACGAGGGCAACCCGTCCTGGGTCTTCTACGAGGGCCCGCCCACCGCCAACGGCCTGCCCGGCGTGCACCACGTCGAGGCGCGCGTGTTCAAGGACCTGTTCCCGCGCTACAAGTCGATGCGCGGCTTCAGCGTCCCCCGCAAGGCCGGCTGGGACTGCCACGGCCTGCCCGTCGAGGTCGGCATCGAGAAAGAGCTCGGCCTGTCCGGCAAGCGCGACATCGAGGCCTACGGCATCGCCGAGTTCAACGCCAAGTGCCGCGAGTCCGTGCTGCGCCACGTCGACGCGTTCGAGCAGCTCACCGAGCGGATGGGCTACTGGATCGACCTGTCGACGGCCTACCGGACCATGGACCCGGCCTACGTCGAGGCCGTGTGGTGGTCGCTCAAGGTCGTCTTCGACAAGGGCCTGCTGTTCCGCGACTTCCGCATCACGCCCTACTGCCCGCGCTGCGGCACCGGCCTGTCCGACCACGAGCTGGGCCAGCCCGGCGGCTACGAGACCGTCACCAGCCCGTCGGTCTACGTCCGCATGCCCGCGACCTCCGGCCCGCTGGCCGAGCTGGGCGCCTCGCTGCTGATCTGGACCACCACGCCGTGGACGCTGGTGTCCAACACCGCCGTCGCCGTGCACCCCGACGTCACGTACGTCGCCGCCCGCACCGCCGACGGCGAGGTCCTGGTCGTGGCCGAGCCGCTGCTGACCGCCGTGCTCGGCGAGGACGCCACGGAGCTGGCCCGCTTCACCGGCCGCGAGCTGGAGCGCACCACGTACGAGCGGCCGTTCGAGCTGGTCGACATCCCCGACGCCCACTACGTGGTGCTCGGCGACTACGTCACCGTCGAGGACGGCACCGGCCTGGTCCACCAGGCGCCCGCCTTCGGCGCCGACGACATGGCCGTCATCAAGCGCTACGACATGCCGGTCGTCAACCCGATCGGCCCCGACGGGCGCTTCCTGGACGACGTGCCGATGGTCGGCGGCGTGTTCTTCAAGGACGCCGACGAGCGGCTGACCGACGACCTGCGCGGGCGCGGGCTGCTGTTCCGCGGCGGCCACTTCGACCACAGCTACCCGCACTGCTGGCGCTGCCACACGCCGCTGCTCTACTACGCGCTCCCGTCGTGGTACATCCGCACCACCGCGGTCAAGGACCAGATGCTGGCCGAGAACGCCCGCACCAACTGGTACCCCGACACGGTCAAGTGGGGCCGCTTCGGCGAGTGGCTGCGCAACAACGTCGACTGGGCGCTGTCGCGCTCGCGCTACTGGGGCACGCCGCTGCCGCTGTGGGTGTGCTCCGCCGACGAGAGCCACGTGACCTGCGTCGGCTCGCTGGCCGAGCTGGGCGAGCTGGCCGGGCAGGACCTGTCGGCCCTCGACCCGCACCGGCCGTTCGTCGACGACGTGGCCTTCCCCTGCCCGACGTGCTCGGCCGAGGCCCGCCGGGTGCCCGACGTCATCGACGCCTGGTACGACTCCGGCTCGATGCCGTTCGCCCAGTGGGGCCGCCCCGGCAAGCCCGAGGGCGTCTACCCGGCGCAGTTCATCTGCGAGGCCACCGACCAGACGCGCGGCTGGTTCTACTCGCTGATGGCCGTGGGCACGCTGGTGTTCGGGCAGTCCTCGTACGAGAACGTGCTCTGCCTGGGGCTCATCCTGGCCGAGGACGGGCGCAAGATGAGCAAGCACCTGGGCAACATCCTGGAGCCGATGCCGCTGATGGACCAGCACGGCGCCGACGCGCTGCGCTGGTTCATGGCCTGCTCCGGCTCGCCGTGGGCGGCCCGCCGGGTCGGCCACAACGCGCTGGAGGAGATCGTCCGCAAGGTCCTGCTGACCTACTGGAACACCGCCTCGTTCTTCACCCTGTACGCCAACGCCGAGTCGTGGTCGCCCGCCATGCTCGCCGACGCCCCGCCGGCCGCCGAGCGCCCGCTGCTCGACCGGTGGGCGCTGGCCGAGCTGCACCGCACGGTGGCCGAGGTCACGGCGGCGCTGGACGAGTACGACACCCAGCGGGCCGGGCGCAGGCTGGCCGAGTTCCTCGACGACCTGTCCAACTGGTACGTGCGCCGCTCGCGCCGCCGGTTCTGGCAGGGGTCGCGGGAGGCGTTCGCCACCCTGTACGAGTGCCTGGAGACGGTCACGCGGCTGATGGCGCCGATGACGCCGTTCGTCACCGACTACCTGTGGGACGTGCTGCGCGGCGAGGACGCGCCCTCCTCGGTGCACCTGGCCTCCTGGCCGGCCGTGCGCGAGGACCTGCTCGACCCGGCGCTGTCGGAGCGGATGGCGCTGGTGCGGCGGCTGGTGGAGCTGGGCCGCTCGGCCCGCGCCTCCTCCGGCGTCAAGACCCGTCAGCCGCTCGGCCGCGCCCTCGTCGGCGCACAGGGCTGGCCGTCGCTGCCGGGCGAGCTGCGCGACCTGGTCGCCGACGAGCTGAACGTCCAGGCCCTGGAGGACATGTCCGGCTTCAGCGCCGATCTCGTCTCCTACACGGTCAAGCCGAACTTCCGGGCGCTCGGCAAGCGGTTCGGGTCGCAGACCAAGCTCGTGGCCGCCGCCGTGGCCGCCGCCGACGCCACCGCGCTGGCCCGAGGGCTGCGCTCCGGCGCCGCGGTGACCGTGGACGCGGGCGAGCTCGGCCAGGTCGAGCTCGGACCGGACGAGGTCATCGTCACCGAGCAGCCGCGCTCCGGCTGGGCGGTGGAGACCGGCGCCGTCGACACCGGCACCGGCGAGACGGTCGCGCTCGACCTGGAGCTGACCGACGAGCTGCGCCGCGCCGGGCTGCTGCGCGAGGTCATCCGCCTGGTGCAGGACGCGCGCAAGTCGAGCGGCCTGTCCATCACCGACCGCATCGACCTGTGGTGGACGGCCTCGGGCCCCGACCTGGCGCAGGCGCTGCGCTCGGGCGGCGGCTCGGTCGCCGACGAGGTGCTGGCCGCCTCGGTCACCGAGGGCGCCGAGCCCGGCCTGCCCGAGCACACCGACGCCGACCTGGGGCTCACCTTCCAGCTCCGCCGCGCCTGAGACGTCCCGCACTCCCTCCCGGGCGGCGGTAGGGCCTGCCCTACCACCGCCCGGGGGGAGCACCTTCCTTGTCCGGGCACCGGGCCGCCGCAAGACTTGGCCAAGCGCCCATTTGCTTCCGGAAGGAGCTCGTCCCATGCGAGTCCAGGTCAACGGCACCACCCTGTACGTCGACGTCGAAGGTGCCGCTCTTGAGCCCGACGGCTGCACGATGCGGGAGAAGCCCACGCTCGTGCTGCTGCACGGCGGCCCCGGCCACGACCACACCATCTTCAAGCCCGCCTACCGGCAGCTCGCCGACGTGGCCCAGCTCGTCTACGTCGACCAGCGCGGCAACGGCCGCAGCCAGGACTCCGACCCGGCGACCTGGCACCTCGACCAGTGGGCCGACGACGTACGCGCCCTCTGCGACACCCTCGGCATCGTCAGGCCGATCGTCCTCGGCTGGTCCTGGGGGGGCGCCGTCGCCATGAACTACGCCGCCCGCCACCCCGGCCACCCCGCCAAACTGATCCTGCAGAGCACCGTCGCCCGCTGGGACGTGGACCGCGTCGTCGAGGGCTTCCGCGCCGAAGCGGGCGAGGAGGCCGCGCTGGCCGCCAAGGCGTTCCTCACCGAGGGCACGCCGGAGACGTTCGCCGCCTTCGGGCGGCTCTGCGCCCCCGCCTACAGCCCCGACCCGGCCTTCCCCTCGGAGGCCGACATCCAGGCGATGGCCCGCATGACCCCCAACCCGGAGCTGACCATGAGCTTCATGTCCACCGCCCGCTTCGACCTGCGCGACCGGCTCGCCGCGATCCGCTGCCCGACGCTCGTCGTGGCGGGCTCCCGCGACCCGATCACGCCCCTGGACACCGCCCAGGAGATCGCCGCCGGCGTGCCCGGGGCCCGGCTGGAGGTGTTCGGGCGCTCCGGCCACTTCGTCCCCGACACCGAGGGCGAACGGTTCTTCTCCCTGCTGCGCACGTTCGTCGCATGACGTACCTGCCGGCCGGGGAGCGGCGCCGGCTCATCGCCGACGCCGCCATCGAGGTGATCGCCGAGGAAGGGCTCGCGCACGCCACCACCCGGCGCATCGCCGAACGCGCCGGCACGCCGCGCGCCACCATCCACTACTGCTTCCGGGGCAAGGACGAGCTCATCATGCTCGTCCTGGAACGCGCCGGCGCCACCATGCGCGCCGCCTTCGACGGCCTCGACCCCGCCGCCGGGCTGGAGGCCACCCTGCGCGCCCTCGTCGCCACCTACTGGCGGTGGATCCGCGACCACCCCGGCCTGCACCTGGCCCTCATGGAGCTGACCATGTGGGTCATCCGCAACAAGGACAGCGTGCTGCCCGGCTCCCAGGACGTGTGGGAGGCCGTCAACGGGCCGCTCGGCGGCGACCTCATCCGGTCCGCCCTGGACGCCGCCGCCGACGCCGACGGCGTCCGGCCCGCCGTGCCCACCGGGGAGCTGACGCGCTTCCTCATCCACCGGATGGACGGGCTGGTCTTCGAGTACGCCGAGACAGGCGACCCGGCCGCCTGCGAACGCCAGGCCACCCTCCTGGCCGACGCCCTGGTCACCCTGACCCGAGCCCACCCCTGAGCGAGCCCACCCCCGCACCCGGCTTCCCCCCGGCCTGGGTGTGAGGCCGGGGTGTGAGGCCGGTACGCGAGGCCGGTACGCGAGGCCGGTACGCGAGGCCGGTACGCGAGGCCGGTACGCGAGGCCGGTACGCGAGGCCGGTACGCGAGGCCGGGGTCACGCCTGGACCGGGTCACGCTGCGGCCGGGGACGGGGGCGGGGGCGTCAGAGGTCCACGGTGCCGCCCACGGGCAGGCGCCGGATGTCCGCGCCCAGGCCGTCCCGCTCGCTCTCCAGCACGCCGTCGAGCACCTTCAGCCCCCACTCGTTGAGCAGCCCGTCATGCACCGCGAACGCCCTGCGCGGCCGCATCGTCCGCAGGACGCCGATCAGGTCGGGCACCGTCATCCACGGCGCCTGCCCCGGCACCAGCAACGTCGGCGCGTCCACCACGGTGAGCGCGTCACCCGGATGGAACACCTCCCCGTCGACCAGGAACCCCACGTTGCCCACCGGCGGCACGTCGGGGTGGCTCACATGGTGCCGCTCCCCCACGACCGCCACCTCGAACCCGGCCGCCTTCACCACATCACCGTCCCGCACCACCTGCACCCGCTCGGCGAGCCGCGGCAGCTTCCGCGCCACGGCCTCACAGGTGTAGATGACGAGGTCCGGCTTCTCCTCGGCCGCCGCCCGCAACCGGTCGGCGTCGAAGTGATCCCAGTGCTCGTGCGTGACCAGCACCGCCTCCGCCCCGGCCAGGGCGGCGGGGTCCGGCATGATCATTCCGGGGTCGATGACCAGTGCCCGCGAATCCTTCTCCAGCCGTACGCAGGCATGTCCGTACTTGGTGAGCTTCATGCGCCCATCCTGCCGCCCGTACATCGCCCCGCACGCCCGGCTTCGCGTACAGCTCAACCCGCCGCAGGCCCGGCTTCGTGCACAGCTCAACCCGCCGCGCGCCCTCTCGGACGCGGGGCGGTGTCGTCGATGTCAGCCGACGGCCTCGCGCTCGTTCTGGCAGACCGAGCAGCTCGTCAGCCCGGCCGCCTCGGCCTGCGCCTGCGTCATGGTCTCCACGCCCGAGTCGCCGGCGCCCTGGATCAGCGGGCACGCGGTGCTGTGGTAGCGCCGGGTCCCGACGATGACCTTCACCGTCCCGCCGCCGTTCTTGCCCTGGGCAGCGGCGGCCTCACGGCCCTTGCCCGCGGCACCGGCCGTCCCCTTGGCTGACTCCGCCGACGAAGCCGGACGCCCCGGGCCAGCGGACTCCCCCGCCGTCCCGGCCATCCTTTCCTCGGCTGTCCGAGACTGCGCCTTCCCCTTGCCCGCGCCAGAGGCACCGCCTTCCGCGGCCCCCTTCCCGGCCCCACTGCCCGCAGCGGTCCCGCCCTTGGCAGCGGAAACCTTGGGCGTTGAGTCCTTGGGCGCGGGGCCCTCGGTCACGGGGCCCTTGGCGGCGCCGGTCGAGGCGGCACCGGTAGAGGTGCCGCCACCCGACGCGCCACCCGTTCCGGCGGCTCCGCTCGCGGCGGCGCCCGTCGGCCTGCCACTCCCGGAGGTTCCGGTGGCTCCGCTCGCGGACGCGCCCGTAGATCTGCCGCCACCTGAGGTTCCGCCCGTTCCGGCGCTGCTCGGGGTGGCGTCTGACGGGGCTGCCCCTCGTGAGGCGCCCGTGGGAGCGGTCCCCTGGGAACCGCCCGTCGGGCCGGTCTCCTTGGAGTCGCCGGCCGAGCCCGTCCCCTTGCGGTCGCCAACCGGGGCAGCGCCCTTGGGGGCGTCGGCCGGGGCGGCGCCCTTGGATGTGCCGGCCGGGGCGGCACCCTTGGAAGCGCCCGCCGGAGCGGCGGTCTTCGCGTTGCCTGCCGAGGGGCGGTCGGCCGGGGTGGCGTTCTTGGGGCCCGTGCCGGAGGGCAGGGGGCCGCTGGGGCGGGCCGATTCCGCGGACGATGCCGGGCGTTCCGGCGCGTCACCCGCTGGGGAGCCGGGCCGGACGCCGCCTGCGGCGGGTCGCCTGACCCCGCTGGGCGGCGTCATCTCGGAGGCCGCCTCAGCCTGGCGGGACGTACTGGAAGAGGACGGGCCGGAAGCGGACGGGCCGCCCGACGCGCTGGACCGCTCCGTGCGGCCCGCGGCGGCGGCGGCGGGAGGCTGCGGCACCGGCGTGCCGTCGGCGGTGACGCGCGGCTGCGGCTGAGTGTCGGGATCGCGGTCCGCCGGGTCGGCGTCGCGGTCAGCAGCGTGGTCGGCAGTGGGCCGCCCCGGCTTGGCGCCGGGCAGCGGGAGGGAAGTCCTGGTCTCCGTCTCGTCCTCGTCGGAGGCCGTGGCGCTGCCGCTGGGACGGGAGCCGGAGGGGGTGTCGTCAGGCTTGGCGGCCGGGCGGGCGAACCAGCCGGACGCGCTCTCACCGTCCTCGGCGGGCGAGGCGGGCGAGGCGGACGGGCCGTCGGCAGGCGCGGGGCGCCCCTCGGCGGGCGAGGCGGCTGCGGCCTCGGCACGCGACCCGGTCGCACGCTCATCAGGCGAAGCAGACGAAGCGGGCGAGCCCGGCGACGCGGATGAACCGGACGGGGTGGGGGTGGAAGCCTGGGGACCGGACTTCGGCGGGGCGACCGGGGAACGCAGGTCGCGCGTGGGTTCGGCGGGTTCGGCCAGATGTGCGGCGGAGACCGCGGGCTCGGGGTCGGCGGCAGGCGGCAGCTGCCGTCCGCCGAGCGCGGCGTCCGGGAGGCAGGCGGTGCAGGGCGTGAAGCCCTCCTCCCGCGCCTCTTCGTACGTGAGCTCCTCGTGATCCCGTCCGGCGAGCTGGCGGCATCCCGGCACGTGGTAGCGCCTGCGTCCGGGAATGACCAGCACGATCGCGTCCGGGGAGATCCCTCCGGCCGTCGCGGGGCGGTGCGTCGCGGGTGCCTGCGCGGGCCGGGCCGCGGGCGCGGGCACAGGTGCGGGCATCGCCGGAGTCCGCTGGTACGGGTGCGGACCGGACGGCGGTTGTGTCCCCATCGGGGCCCCCATCGAGGTCCCTGCCGAGGTCGTCATCGGGCCGGTGCGGGTGTGCGGCGCCCCGGGGGGCACGAGCCCTGCCGGAGGGGGGGTGGCCGGCGCAGCGGCCTGCCCACCACCGGGGAACAGCTCGTGACGCCGCAGCAGCGCTCCGATCACCAGGAACAGCGCCGACAGCACGCTGACCACGATGGACCACATGATCAGGAACGGCTTGGCCAGTACGAAGCCCGCGATCAGCAGCACGACCGCCGCGAGCACCAAACCAGCACTGATAAGGATCACTAGGGGCTCTTTCGAGTGACGGGTCCGGTCGACCCGTTACTTTACCGGCGGTCGTTGTGGGGACCGTCACCGCCGGGGAAGGCACCCTGCGGAGCCTCGCCGCCGAACGGGTTCTGGCCACCAGGCAGAGGCTGCTGACCACCCTGAGGCACGGCGTGCGACATGGCGGGAGCGCCGGGACCGCCCGACATGACCGGGAACCCGCCGCTGCCCTCCGCGGAGACGTTGAGCTCGGCGAGCTGGTTCTCCAGGTAGAGCTTGAGGCGGCTGCGGTATTCGCGTTCGAAGCTGCGCAGCTCCTCGACCTTGCGCTCGAGCTCGTCGCGGGTCTGGACGAGGGAGCCCATGGCCTGACGGTGGCGCTCCTGGGCGTCGCGCTCGAGCGTCTCGGCGCGGGCGCGGGCGTCGCCGATGACCTGCTCGGCCTGGCGGCGGGCCTTGGTGAGGATCTCGTCGGCCTCGCGGCGGGCGCGGGTGACGGTCTCGTCGGCCTCGCGGCGGGCGTCGGCGATCGCCTGGTCGGCGGTCTGCTGGGCGAGGGCGAGAACGCGGGCCGCGGTGTCCATGTTGTCCTCGGCGGGAGGCATGTTCATGGCCACGGGAACCGGCTGGGGCTGCGGCTGCGGCTCGGGGGCCCGCATGGGCTCCGGCTGCGGCGGCTGCATCATCTCCGGCTTGGGCTGCTCCTGGACCGGCGCGGAGGCCATGGGCATGTTCATGCCCCCAGGCACCTTGCCGCGCAGGCACTCGGCCAGCTTGGCGCGCAGCTCCTCGTTCTCCTGGATGAGGCGGTCAAGCTCGGCCTCGACCTCGTCGAGGAACGCGTCGACCTCTTCCTCGTCGTAGCCCGGTCGCAACCGGGTCGTGCTGAACTGCTTGTTCCGCACATCAGCGGGCGTAAGCGGCATCTTTTGGTCTCCTTGGCGCGCTTTGGAGTCTGTCCGGAGGGACGGTAACCCGAATCACTTCAGCGCGGACACGAGTTGGATCACGACCTGTGCCCCGCGGCCCCCACTCATCGGCCGCCGAACGATCCTACGATGTTGATCAGCAGCAGGACGATGATGAAGAGGACAGTGAAGCTTAGGTCAAAGGCCACCGTACCCAACCGGAGCGGGGGAATGAAACGGCGGAGGAACTTGAGAGGCGGGTCGGTTGCGGTGTATGTGGCTTCGGCGAGCACGAGGACGACCCCTGAAGGCCGCCACTGCCGGGCGAAAGCCTGCACTGTCTCGAAGATCATCCGGCCGATGAGCAGCACCAGATAAAGAGACAGGACGACGACCAAGATCTGGCTTACGATCCCCACGGTCCGGCCGTCCCTCCACTTCCGATGTGTCCGCCCGGTCTCGGGGAGACCTGGTTGGATCCGATAGGCATACAGAGACTCTAACTCTGGTTGAAGAACCCGCGTTCCGCGATTCGAGCCTTGTCCTCGGCGGTCACCTCGACATTGGCAGGGGACAACAGGAACACCTTGTTGGTAACACGTTCAATGCTGCCATGTAGCCCGAAGACCAGACCTGCCGCGAAATCGACCAGCCGCTTTGCGTCGCTGTCAACCATTTCCGTCAGGTTCATGATGACCGGCGTGCCGTCGCGGAAGTGCTCGCCGATGGTCCGGGCCTCGTTGTACGTCCGGGGGTGGAGGGTCGTGATGCGGGCCAGATCGGTCGTACGGCGCTCCAGGACGGTCGTGGCGGGCCGCGGCGCGGGGACCCCGGGCTCGGCCTCCTCCTCACGGTCCTGGACCGTTACGGGACGTTCCTCGCCGGTTCGCGGCCCGTCGTCCTCGTAGGTGTACTCATCCGTGTAGGGCTCGTACCTCTCGTAGCGGTCGTCCTCCACGAGACCGAGGTAGACCGCCATCTTGCGCATCGCGCCGGCCATCGCTAAGTCGTCCTCCTGCTCATGGTCGCACTCGCTCGGGCCTGTCGCCGGGCCCGAGGCGGTAGCCGTACCCCCTTGGAGCTCACCGCTGATCGACCTCTACCGGATCGCGGGCCTTGAAGACCCACTTGAGGGGACATTACCTGACGAAGAGCTTGCGGCGGCCGAGCAACGCCGTACCGATCCGCACATGTGTGGCGCCGTGCGCGACGGCCTCGGCCAGATCGTCGCTCATACCCGCCGAAATCATCGTGGCACGTGGATGCCGGTCCTGTACGGCCAGCGCCACTTCGCGCAGCCGCGCGAACGCCGCCCCCGGGTCCTCCCCCAGCGGCGCCACGGCCATGACGCCGCCGAGCCACAGGCCCGGCGCGGCGGCGATCTGCGCGGCGAGCTCGGGCACCTCGGCGGGACGGGCGCCGCCCCTGGCCGGATCGTCGTCGAGCGCCACCTGGACCAGGCAGCCGACCTCGCGGCCCTGCCGTACGGCCTCGCGGCTGATCGCCTCGACCAGCCGGAGCCGGTCGACGGAGTGGATCACGTCGGCGTAGCCGACGACGGAACGGACCTTGTTGGTCTGCAGCTGCCCGACGAAGTGCCAGGTCAGCGGGAGCCCGGCGCACTCGCGCGCCTTGGCCGCGGCCTCCTGGTCCCGGTTCTCCGCCACGTCGCGCAGGCCCAGCTCGGCCAGGATGCGCACGTCGTCGGCCGGGTAGGTCTTGGTCACGGCGATCAACGTCACTTCGCCCCGGTCACGCCGCGCCGCCCGGCACGCCTCCCCGATGCGTCCTTCGACCTCGGTGAGGCCCGAGGCGATCTCTTCCCTTCGCACGCCTCTCCTTCCTGTGCGCCCCCATCCTCCCGCACCCGGCTCCCCGCCACGGCCCCGCCCCCCTGGCGGGAACGGTCCGCGGTCACGTACGAGAAGAGGGTCACAGGCCCCTGGCACAGCGGCGCCGCTCCCCTGGGACGGACGAGGGAGCGGCGGGGGCCTGCGGTGCTACTTGAGGAAGTCGGGGACGTCGAGCTCCTCCTCCTGCTCCTCGAAGACCACCGGCCGACGTTTGGCGGGCTCCGACATGCGGGAGGTGATGGGCGTGGGCGGGTTGGCGGGCTCCGGGGTGGGCCGCGGGATGGAGACCGGGCCGGGCTGGTCGTCCTGGCCGGCGGCCGGCTCCTGGGCGCTCTCGGCGGGCCGGGCCGGCTCCGGGCGGGGCTCGGGCCGGGGCTCCGGCCTGAAGTCCGTACGGGGCGGCTCGGGGCGCGACTCGGGCCGGAAGTCGGCACGCTGCTCCGGACGCGACTCGGCGCGGGGCTCGGGGCGCGGCTCGGGCCTGAAGTCGGCACGCTGCTCGGGACGCGACTCCGGGCGGAACTCGGCGCGGGGCTCGGGACGCGGCTCGGGCCTGAACTCGACGCGCGGCTCCGGGCGGAGCTCGGGCCTGGGCTCGGGCTTGACGGCGGCCGGTGGCGTGCTGGAGCGCGCGGGCGGCGGCACGGGCGGCGCGGCGGGCTGCGCCGGCGCCTGGGCGGCGGGACGCGCCTGCGGGCGCGGCAGCGGCTTCTCGGCCGGCGGCAGGTCGTCGAAGCCCGCGGCGATCACGGTGACCCGCACCTCGTCGCCGAGCGCGTCGTCGATGACCGTGCCGAAGATGATGTTGGCGTCGGGCGCGGCCGCCATGGAGACGAGCTGGGCCGCCTCGTTGATCTCGAACAGGCCGAGGTCGGAGCCGCCCGCGATCGACAGCAGCACGCCGTGGGCGCCGTCGATGCTGGCCTCCAGCAGCGGGCTGGAGACGGCCATCTCGGCCGCCGCGACCGAGCGGTCGTCGCCGCGCGCGTGGCCGATGCCCATGAGCGCCGAGCCCGCGCCCGACATGACCGACTTGACGTCGGCGAAGTCGAGGTTGATCAGGCCGGGCGTGGTGATCAGGTCGGTGATGCCCTGCACACCGGAGAGCAGCACCTGGTCGGCCGCCTTGAAGGCGTCCAGGACGCTGACCTGCCTGTCGGAGATCGACAGCAGCCGGTCGTTGGGGATGACGATGAGGGTGTCGACCTCGTCGCGCAGCGTCTCGATGCCCGCCTCGGCCTGCATGGCGCGGCGGCGGCCCTCGAAGCTGAACGGCCGGGTGACTACGCCTATCGTCAACGCGCCCAGCGATCTGGCGATGTTGGCCACGACGGGCGCGCCGCCGGTGCCGGTGCCGCCGCCCTCGCCGGCCGTGACGAAGACCATGTCGGCCCCCTTGAGGACCTCCTCGATCTCCTCCCGGTGGTCCTCTGCCGCCTTGCGGCCGACGTCGGGGTTCGCCCCCGCGCCGAGGCCGCGCGTGAGCTCACGGCCCACGTCCAGTTTGACGTCGGCGTCACTCATCAGCAGCGCCTGGGCGTCGGTGTTTATCGCGATGAACTCGACGCCCTTGAGTCCCTCTTCGATCATCCGGTTGACGGCGTTCACTCCGCCGCCGCCGATGCCGACGACCTTGATGACCGCGAGGTAGTTCTGCGGTGCTGCCACGACGAGGGGCCTTTCCGCTCGTTGACTTGCCATTTCGGTGCGGATTTCTCCGCGTCTTGTCAGTTCGGGTAACTCTCAACCTCAAGTTGAGATTTAGATTTATGTCAACCTGAGATTGATACGGACAGTAGGAGTTACGCTCCGCGCGGGTCAACTAACCGCGCCGCAAGCACGTCCGGCGTGTCGCGGGCTGTCCGTTTCGCTCCGTGGTCACGCCTGGTCGGGGGCCTCCACCGCCGTTACCCGGGGTACAGGCTCTCACGGCGGGAGGCCCGCGACGGACAGGCTCGGCGGTGCCGCGGCCCCGAGTTTGGCCGCCCGGGTGACCATGAGGGCCGATCCTCACCTGAGCGTCACCACGTCGGGCGAGCTCACGTCGTAGACCTCGGCCTCGCGCCGCAGCATGCTCGCCAGGATGCGCGCCTTGGCCTCCGGGCGGTCCACGCCGCCCCAGATGACCGTGCGGCCGTCGGAGAGCGTCAGCGTGACGTCCTCGGCCGTCGTGGCGGCCACCTGGCGCACCCGCCCGGCCAGCTCCCCCGGCAGCCCCTCGACGACCTTGAGCGCCGCCATGGTGACCGGGTCGCCCGCCGCGGGCGCGGCGACCTTCAGCACGGGCAGCAGCGGCGGCGCGACGTCCTGCACCTCGATGACCACGCCGAGCTTGTCGATCAGCGCCACCTGGCTCCCGGCGGGCACCTGGGCGACCGGCTCGCGCTCGGCGACCTCGATGCGCAGGGTGCCCGGCCAGACCCGGTCGACCTTGGCGCCGGCCACCTGCCTGATGGCCTGCACCCGGGCCTGGACGCCGGCCAGGTCGACGGTCGCCAGCGGGTGCAGGTCGGGGACCTGGGCCGCCTGCCTGATCCGGTCGGCGGGCACTGTGACATTTCCCACGATCTCCACCGATCGCACGCCCAGCACCGGCGAGAAGAAGATCAGCCACGCCGCCGTCCCCACCACTCCGGCGGTGAGCAGCACCAGGAACACCTTCCGCGCCTTCATCGCCCTCCCCGCGTCACCCTGTGACCCCCGAACCTACGCCGCCGGCCCGGGGGACGCCGTGGCGCCACGCCCGCGTGTCAGCCGTGTCAGCCGCCCGACAGGCGGGCGACGATCTGCGGGCCGAGCTCGGTCACGTCGCCCGCGCCCATCGTCAGGACGACGTCGCCGGCCCGCGCCCGCGCGGCCACCAGCGCGGGCACCGAGGCGCGGTCGGGCGCGTAGGCGACCCGCTCGGCGGGCAGCGGCACCCGCCCGGCCACCAGCGCGCCCGACACGCCCGGCTCGGGGTCCTCGCGGGCCCCGTAGACGTCGAGCACGATCGCCTCGTCGGCCAGGCCGAGCGCGGCGCCGAACTCGTCGGCGAAGAAGCGGGTGCGCGAATAGAGGTGCGGCTGGAAGATCGCGATGACCCGGCCGTGGCCGGAGTAGGAGGCGACCACGTCGCGGGCGGCCCGCAGGTCGGCGGCCAGCTCGGTCGGGTGGTGGGCGTAGCTGTCGAACACGGCCACGCCGCCCGCCTCGCCCTTGGCCTCGAAGCGCCGCTTGGCCCCGGTGAAGGCCGCCAGGCCGTCCCTGATCTCCTCGAAGGGCAGGCCCAGCTCGTCGGCCACGGCGATGACCGCGGTGGCGTTGAGCGCGTTGTGGGCGCCGGGAACGGCCAGCCGCACCTCGCCGCCGCGCCCGCCTGGGCCCTCGACGGTGAACACGGTGCCGAACCCGTCGGGGCGCACGCCGGAGATCCGGTAGTCGCCCTGCTCGCCGTAGGTCACCACGCGCAGCCCGCGCGCCCGCGCCTGGGCGGCCACCTCGGCCGCGCCGGGGTCGTCGGCGCAGGAGACCAGCAGCGAGCCGATCCGCTCGGCGAAGCGGGCGAAGCTGTCGTGCACCGCGCGCGGGTCGCCGTAGTTGTCCAGATGGTCGGCCTCGACGTTGGTCACCACGGCGATCTCGGGCGCCAGCATGAGGAACGAGCCGTCGCTCTCGTCGGCCTCGGCCACGAACACCTGCCCGGACCCCTCGTCGGCGCCGAGCCCGGTGGTGACGAGCTGCCCGCCCACGCAGTAGGACGGGTCGGCCCCGCACTTCTGCAGGGCGACGGTGAGCATCGAGGTGGTGGTGGTCTTGCCGTGGGTGCCGGCGATGGCCACGCCGGTGCGCCCGGCCATGACGGAGGCCAGCGCGGCGGCCCTCGGGATGACCCGCAGCCGCTGCTTGAGCGCCTCGCCCAGCTCGGGGTTGGAGTCGCGGATGGCGGTGGAGACGACGACGGTGTCGACGTCGCGGATGTGGGAGGCGGCGTGGCCGATGTGCACGGTGGCGCCCAGCTCGCGCAGCTCGGTGACCTGCTCGCCGCTGCGGGCGTCGCTGCCGGACACGCGCACGCCGCGCTTGAGCAGGATGCGCGCGATGCCCGACATGCCCGCGCCACCGATGCCGATGAAGTGCACCCGGCCCAGGTCTTCTGCGGCTACGGGATCGACCAGCTTGACGAGGCTCATCGGGCTATCTCCAACACTTTCCTGGCGAGTATGAGGTCGGCGTCCTTCCTCCCCAGTGTGGAGGCGGCCTCCGACATGGCGGCGACCCGCTCGGGGTCGTGGAGGACGGGCAGCACGTGGTGGACGATCCATTCGGCGGTCAGCTCGGCGTCGTCGACGAGCAGCCCGCCGCCGCCCGCGGTGACGCGCTCGGCGTTGAGCCGCTGCTCGCCGTTGCCGTGGGGCAGCGGCACGTACGCGGCGGGGAGCCCGACCGCGGTCAGCTCGGCGCAGGTGAGCGCCCCGCTGCGGCACACCGCCAGGTCGGCGGCGGCGTAGGCGAGGTCCATGCGGTCCACGTACGGGAGCAGGACGTACTGCGGGTCGCCGGGCGGCGGCTCGTGGTCGACGGTGTTCTTGGGGCCGATGACGTGCAGCACCTGGACCCCGGCGCGGCGCAGCGCGGGGGCGGCGGCCAGCGCGGCCTCGTTGATCGAGCGGGCGCCCTGGGAGCCGCCGAACACCAGCAGCGTGGGCCGGTCGGTCTGCAGCCCGAACCACGAGCGCGCCTTGTCGCCGGTGGACAGCCGGTCGAGCTCGACGATCTCGCGGCGCAGCGGGGTGCCGATGAACTCGGCCTTGCCGATCGAGCTGTCGGGGAAGCCGGTGAAGACGTGGTCGGTGAGCCGGGCGCCGAGCCGGTTGGCCAGGCCGGGGCGCGGGTTGGCCTCGTGCACGACGATGGGCACGCCGCGCCGCTTGGCGGCCAGGTAGGCGGGGGTGGCCACGTAGCCGCCGAAGCCGACCAGGACGTCGGCCCGGACCCGGTCGAGGACGGCGGCCATGGCGTTGACCGCCCCGGCGAGCCTGCCGGGGACGGTGAGCAGCTGCGGGGTGATCGCCCTGGGCAGCGGCACGGCGGGGACCAGCTCCAGCTCGTAGCCGCGGGCCGGGACCAGGCGCGTCTCCAGCCCTCTGTCGGTGCCCACGCAGGTGACGCCGACACCCGGATCGAGGCGGCGTAGCGCGTCGGCCAGGGCGAGAGCCGGCTCGATGTGCCCGGCCGTCCCGCCACCGGCGAGGACCACCCTCATGTCGGTCACTCCCTAACGTCTGTCTCGGCGTCTGCTCGTACGCCCCAGGCCAAGCCAGCTTAGGCCCCGGGCGGCCGGTCCGGGGCCACGTGCGGCCAAGGCCTCGCGCGCTCCGGGCTCCCGTTTGGCGAACGACAGCAGCATGCCCAGCGCGGCCAGCGTCGGCAGCAGCGCCGAGCCGCCGTAGGAGACCAGCGGCAGCGGGATGCCGGTGATGGGCAGCACGCCGAGCACGGCGCCCATGTTGACGAGCCCCTGGCCGACGATCCAGGCCACCACGGCGACCGCCACGAGCCGGACGAAGGCGTCGTTGACGCGGGTCGCCACGCGCAGCCCGGCGTAGCCGAGCAGGCCGAACAGCGCCACGACCAGCAGCGTGCCCATGAGCCCCAGCTCCTCGCCGAGGATGGCGAAGATGAAGTCGCTCTCGCCGTGGGGCAGCCACGACCACTTCTGCCGGCTGCTGCCCAGCCCGAGCCCGAACCAGCCGCCGGAGCCCATCGCGATCTGCCCCTGCACCGCCTGGTAGCCGGCGCCCTGCGCGTCGGCCCACGGGTCGAGGAAGGAGCCGACGCGGGCCATCCGGTACGGCTCCACCCGGATCATGATGATCGCGGCGAGCATGGCCAGCGCCAGGATGCCGCCGAACAGCTTGACCGGCGCCCCCACCACCCACAGCAGCGCCAGGAAGATCATGAAGAGCACGATGGTGGTGCCGAGGTCGCTGCCGAGCATGACCATGGTGGCCAGGATCGCGGTGCCGGGCATGAGCGGGATGAGCATGTGCCGCCACTCGATGCGCCCGGCGCGGGCCCGGCGCGCCAGCAGGTCGGCGCCCCACAGCGCCAGCCCGAGCTTGGCGGGCTCCGACGGCTGCAGGAAGATCGGGCCGAGGTCGAGCCAGCGCTGCGCGCCCAGCTCCGACCGGCCGAAGGCGAGCACCAGGATCAGCGCGATGATCGACAGCGCCATCAGCGGGTAGCCCGCCCACCGGAACACCTTGTACGGCAGCCGCGTGCACAGCCACATGACCAGCACGCCCAGCGCGGCCGACATCGACTGCCTGATGAACCAGGAGAACGGGCTGCCGGTCTTGTGCATCGCCTCGATGCTGGAGGCCGACAGCACCATCATCAGCCCGAGCGCGAGCAGCAGCGTCACGCACCCGATGATCAGGTAGTAGGTGGTGAGCGGCTTGTCCAGCAGCTCCCGCAGCGAGACGAGCTGCTCGCGGGCCCAGCCTGACGGCTCCTGCGTGGCGCGCGAGCGCTGTTCCTTCTCGGAGGCCGGCGCGCTCACGTGGCCGCCTCTAGCCCGCGTACGGCACGCGCGAAGGCCTCCCCTCGCGCCGGATAGTTGGCGAACATGTCCAGCGACGCGCCCGCCGGGGACAGCAGCACGGTGTCTCCGGGGGAGGCCAGCCGGGAGGCTTCGGTGACGACTCGGTCCATCACACCAGTGTCTTGGCCGGAGATGTCCACGACGGGGACATTCGGCGCGTGTCGCGCGAGAGCTTCGGCGATCCGGGCCCGGTCGGCGCCGAGCAGCACCGCGCCGCGCAGCCGGGGGGCCGCCTGCCGGACGAGCTCGTCCACGTCGGCGCCCTTGAGCTGGCCGCCGGCCACCCACACGATCGACGGGTAGGACGAGAGCGCGGCGGCGGCGGCGTGCGGGTTGGTGGCCTTGGAGTCGTCGACGTAGTCGACCTCGCCGACGCGGGCCACGTGGGCCAGGCGGTGCGGGTCGGGCGTGAAGTCGCGCAGGCCCTGCCGTACGGCCTCCGAGGAGACGCCGAGGGTGCGGGCCAGCGCGGCGGCGGCCAGCGCGTTGGCGACGTTGTGCGGCGCGAGCGGGCGCACGTCGGCCAGCGTGGCGAGCTCCTCGGCCGACTCGGCCGGGTCGGCGACGAAGGCCCGGTCGACGAGCAGGTCCTCGACCACGCCGACCTGGCCGGGCCTGGGCACGCGCAGCGTGAAGCCGACGGCGCCCGGGTAGGGGGCGGCCAGCCGGGCGACCTCGGGGTCGTCGGCGTTGTAGATCACGGTGCCGGCCCGCTCGTACAGCCGGCCCTTGTCGGCCGCGTACGCCTCCATGGACCCGTGCCAGTCGAGGTGGTCGGGCGCCAGGTTGAGGATCGCGGCGGCGTGCGGGGCCAGCGTGGAGGACCAGTGGAGCTGGAAGCTCGACAGCTCGACGGCGAGCGCGTCGTACGGCTCGCCCACGGCCTCCACCACGGGCACGCCCACGTTGCCGACGGCGGCGGCCTTGCGCCCGGCGGCGAGCAGGATGGAGGTGAGCATGCGCACGGCGGTGGTCTTGCCGTTGGTGCCGGTCAGCGCCAGCCAGGGGGCGGCCCGGCCGGGCCGCAGCCGCCAGGCCAGCTCCACCTCGCCGACCACCTCGACGCCCGCGTCGAGGGCGGCGGCGATGAGCGGGTGGTGCGGCGCCCAGCCGGTGGTGACCAGCCGGGTGACGCCCTCGGGCAGCTCCAGCGGCCCGAACCTGACCTCGACGCCGTGCCCGGACAGCTCGGCCGCGGCGGCGAGCTGCCGCTCCCCCTCGGCCGACTCCACGACGACGACCCGCTCGCCCCGCGCGGCCAGCACGCGGGCGGCGGCGGTGCCGGAGACGCCGAGCCCGGCGACGCAGGTGAGGCTCATCAGCGGGGCATCCATTCGAAGTAGAACAGGCCGAGCCCGAGCGCCGCGCACAGCCCGGCGACCAGCCAGAAGCGCACCACGATCGTGGTCTCGGCCCAGCCCTTGAGCTCGAAGTGGTGCTGCAGCGGCGCCATCCGGAACACCCGTTTGCCGGTCATCTTGAAGAAGCCCACCTGGATGATCACCGACATCGTGATGACGACGCAGAGCCCGGCCAGGATGATGAGCAGGAGCTGGGTGCGGGTGGCGATGGCCAGGCCCGCCAGCACGCCGCCGAGCGCGAGCGAGCCGGTGTCGCCCATGAAGATCTTGGCGGGGGGCGCGTTCCACCACAGGAAGCCGACCAGGGCGCCGAGCACGGAGGCGGCCACCACGGCCAGGTCGAGCGGGTCGCGCACCCAGTAGCAGTTGGGGCCGAGCTGGTCGATGCAGTTGTTGCGCAGCTGCCAGTTGCCGATCAGCACGTACGCGCCGAGGACGACGCCGGTGGCGCCGCTGGCCAGGCCGTCGAGGCCGTCGGTGAGATTCACCGCGTTGGAGAACCCGACGATCATGATGAGGACCCAGATGGTGAACCCGACGATGCCGATCGACGGGCCGAAGTCACGCAGGAACGACAGCCTCGGCTCGGCGGGCGTGATGTCGTAGATGTTGGGGTTCTGCGTGACCAGCACCGCGAAGATCGCGCCGATGATGAGCTGGCCGAGCGCCTTGGCGCCGCTGCGCAGGCCCAGGGAGCGCTGCTTGTAGATCTTGATGAAGTCGTCGAGGAAGCCGACGGCGCCGAGCCCGGTCATCAGGAACAGCACCAGCAGTCCCGAGATCGTCGGCTTGGCCAGCGTGGCCAGGTGGGAGGCGCCGTAGGCGAGCAGCGAGGCCAGCACGATGACCGTGCCGCCCATGGTGGGGGTGCCACGCTTGCCGTGGTGGCCGGACGGGCCCTCCTCGCGGATCTCCTGGCCGTAGCCGCGTCTGGAGAACAGCCGGATGGCGAGGGGGGTGCCGAGCATGGAGAGGATCAGCCCCACCGCGCCGGCGATGATGATGTCGGTCACTGGGCGGCACCCCCGAGCAGCAGCTCGGCCGTGCGTTCGAGACCCATGGCCCGGGGGCCCTTGACGAGCACGACGTCACCGGGCCGCAGCCACCGGCCCAGCTCGGCCGCCGCCGCCTGCGCGTCGGGCACGTGCGTGATGAGCGGCGGCCCGCCCGCTCCCGGGGGCCCGCCCGCCTCGGCCAGCCGCCTGGCGGCCTCGTGCGCGCCTTCGAGCACCGGCCCGGCGTCGGCGCCGGCCACGACCAGGCCCGCCAGGCCGCTGCCGCCCGCCAGCCGGCCGAGCTCGGTGTTGAGCTCCTGGCTCTCGTCACCCAGCTCGCGCAGGGCGGCGATGACGGCGAACCGGCGGCGGCCCCGGCCGAGCGCGGCCAGCGCCTCGAACGCGGCCCGCATCGAGTCGGGGTTGGCGTTGTAGGCGTCGTTGACGACCGTGACGCCGTCGGGCCGGTCGGTGACCTCCATCCGCCACCGGCTGCGCGGCTCGGCCTGCGACAGCTCCTCGGCGATGGTGGCGACCGGCAGGCCCAGCTCGTAGCCCGCCGCGGCCGCGGCCAGCGCGTTGTCCACCGCGTGGCCGCCGTACAGCTTGAGCCTGACGGGAGCCGCGCCCGAGGGGGTGCGCAGCGTGAACGCGGCGCGCCCGCGCTCGTCCACGGTGATCTCCTCGGCCCGCACGACCGCGTCCTCGGAGCGGCCGAACAGGGTGACGCGCGCCTGCGTGCGCGAGGCCATCGCGCGCACCAGCGGGTCGTCGGCGTTGAGCACGGCGACGCCGTCGCCCGGCAGCGCCTCGACGAGCTCGCCCTTGGCCTTGGCGATGGCCTCCTTGCCGCCGAACACGCCGAGGTGGGCGGTGCCGACGTTGAGCACCACGCCGATCCGCGGCGGCGCGATGCGCGCCAGGTCGGCGATGTTGCCGATGCTGCGGGCGCTCAGCTCCAGCACCAGGTAGCGGGTGGTGGCGTCGGCCTTGAGGACCGTGAGCGGGTGGCCGATCTCGTTGTTGTGGTTGCCGGCGGGCGCGATCGTCGGGCCGATGCGGGCGGTGAGCCTGGCCAGCAGGTCCTTGGTGGTGGTCTTGCCGGCCGAGCCGGTCACGCCGATCACGGTCGCCGAGGGCAGCGCGGCGGCCTGCGCCGTGGCCAGCTCGGCGAGCGCGGCCGTGGCGTCGGGCACGATGATCGCGGGCCCCTCGACCGGGCGGCCGGCGAGCACCGCGACGGCGCCGGCCCGCAGCGCCTGCGCGGCGAAGTCGTGGCCGTCGACCCGGGCGCCCTTGTAGGCGACGAACAGCGATCCCGGCGCGGCTTCCCTCGAGTCGATGACGACGGGACCCCGCACCACCGCGCGGGGGTCGGCCATGCCCGACAGGGCGCCCGAGGTGATCTCGGCGATCCTGGCCAGAGGCAACGGGATCATGCGTGCTTCCTGCTTTCCTTGCGTGCGTCGATCGCGGCGGCGACCACCTCCCTGTCGTCGAAGGGGATCACCTCGCCTGAAACGTACTGGCCCTGCTCGTGGCCCTTGCCGGCCACGACTATCACGTCACCGCGCCCGGCGCGGCCGACCGCCAGGTCGATGGCCGCGGCGCGGTCGGGCTCAATGATCACATGGGCGCGCTCGTGCCGGGGAACGCGGAGCGCCCCCTCCATCATGGCGGCCAGGATGTGCAGCGGGTCCTCGGAACGGGGATTGTCGCTCGTGAAGACCGCCACATCGGCCAGCCGGGCGGCGGCCTCGCCCATGAGCGGCCGCTTGCCCGAGTCGCGGTCGCCGCCGCAGCCGAGCACGACCGTGAGCGTGCCGTCGGTGACCTCGCGCAGCGAGCGCAGCACCGACTCGACCGCGGCGGGCTTGTGCGAGTAGTCGACGACGGCCTGGAACGCGTCGCCGGAGCCGGTGACCCGCTCCATGCGGCCCGGCACGCCCGTCAGCGTGCCGACGCCGCGCACGGCGTCGGGCAGCGGCGCCCCGGACTCGACGAGCGTGACGATCGCGCCGAGCGCGTTGGCGACGTTGAACGGGCCCGGCAGCGAGATCCGCGCCCGCGCCTCCACGCCGCCCGGACCGGCCACCAGGAACTCGCTGCCGTCGGCGCCCAGCCGGACGTCCAGCGCCCGCCAGTCGGCCTCCGGGTCGCCCAGCGCCGAGAACGTCGTCATCGGCACCTTGGCCACGTTCAGCAGCTCGCGGCCGTAGGCGTCGTCGAGGTTGGTGACGCCGCAGCGGCTCAGCTCCGGCTGGAACAACCTGGCCTTGGTGGCGAAGTAGTCGTCGAAGTCCTTGTGGAAGTCGAGGTGGTCCTGCGACAGGTTGGTGAACAGCGCCACGTCGTAGAAGACGCCGTCGACCCGGCCCAGTGCCAGCGCGTGGCTGGAGACCTCCATGGCGGCCGCCGTGACGCCCTGCTCACGCATGAGCGCGAACAGGCCGTGCAGCTCGGAGGCCTCCGGCGTGGTCAGCCTGGCCTCGAAGCGCAGCTCGCCGGCGTGGATCTCCACGCCGCCGACCAGGCCGGCCGTGTGCCCGGCCGCGCGCAGCCCGGCCTCCAGCAGGAACGTGGTGGTCGACTTGCCGCTGGTGCCGGTCACGCCGAGGACGGTGATGCCGTCGGCGGGCCGGCCGTAGACCCAGGCCGAGACCTGGCCCAGCACGGCGCGCGGATCGGGCACGATCAGCACCGGCAGGCCGGTGGCGACGGCCGCGTCACGGCCGCCGGGATCGGTCAGCACCGCCACGGCGCCGCGGGCCAGCGCCTCGGCGGCGAAGTCCGCGCCGTGGGCGCTGACGCCCGGCAGGGCGACGTACAGATCTCCGCGCCGCACCTGGCGGGAGTCGATGGTGACGCCGGTCAGCGCGGCGCGCGGCGAGCGCGCGGTGCCTGAACCGGCGTCGAGCATGGTCGCCAGCCCGGTCAGCGGGCGGGGCGGACTGCTCGTTGGACGCATAGACGACGGGGGACGCACGGCGGCAGCGTACCTTTCCCGGTCACTGTCCCGCGCGTGTCCGCACCGGGGAGGCGGCGGAGCCTGTGGGAGGAATCTTCCTGCTCTTGATGGCGAACGTCATCACATCCTTGAACACCGGCGCGGCCAGCTGCCCGCCGAAATGGCCGTTCTTGGGGTTCTGCAGCACCGACAGCACCACCAGCCGGGGCGCGTCGGCGGGCGTGAAGCCCACGAACGAGGCGGTGTAGCCGTCGTAGCGGCCGAGTTCGGCATCGTAGCGGTTGGCCGTGCCGGTCTTGCCCGCCACCCGGTAGCCCGGGATGGCGGCGAGCTCGCCGGTGCCCTCCGCGCTCACCGCGGCTTCGAGCATGGTGCTGATCTCCTTGGCGGTCTCCTCGCTGGTCACCCTGGTCTGCTTACCAGGAGGAGCGGGGACGAACCTGCCCGCCTCGTCCGTCGTGCCGGCGACGATCTGCGGCTCGATCTTGACGCCGCCGTTGGCGATCGTCTGGTAGACGCTGGCCATCTGCAGCGCCGTGACCGAGACGCCCTGCCCGTAGGCGACCGTGCAGCTCTGGCTGCCCGACCAGGTCTTGTAGTCGGGCAGCAGCCCGGCCTCCGCGCCCGGCACCCCGCCGCCCGGCCGCGTGCCGAACCCGAACGCCTTGAGCATCTCGTACAGGCCCTGGCTGCCGACCTTGCGCGCGGCCATGACCGTGGCCACGTTGCTCGACTCGGCCACGGCCTGCTGGAAGGTCATGTTCTGCGGCGGGTGCGCGTGCGCGTCGCGCAGCACCCGGTCGGCGCACTGGATGTTGTCCTTGACGTGGAACACCGTGCCCGGCTCGACCACGCCCGCCTCCAGCGCGGCGGCGGCGGTGATCACCTTGTTCGTGCTGCCCGGCTCGAACACCTCGGCCGCGGCGCGGTTGACGTAGTGCGACTCGGGCGCCTTGCGCCAGTTGGCCAGGTCGAGCTCGGGGGCGTTGGCCATGGCGATGATCTGCGCCGTGCGGACGTCCATGACGATCACGGTGCCGCTGCTCGCGCCCGACTTCCTCGTCTGCTCGGCGATCGCCTTCTGGGCCGCCCACTGGATGTCGCGGTCGATGGTCAGCCGCACGTCACGGCCGTCGACCGGCGGCGTGCGCTGGCTGCTGGTCATCGGGATGCGCAGGCCGTCACGGCCCGTCTCCATCCGCACCTCGCCGTCACGCCCCGCCAGCACCGAGTCGCGGGCCTGCTCCATGCCCGCCAGGCCGCTCTTCTCGTCGCCGACGAAGCCGATCAGGCTGCCCGCCAGGTCGCCGCCGGGGTAGACCCGCCGGTACGTCTCCGTGGCCGTCAGCGACGGGATCGGCTCCTTCAGCAGGCGGGTGGCCACGACCGGCTCCACGTCCCTGGCCAGGAGCTGGTAGCGGGTGTCGACGCGGGCCAGCTTGGCGGCCAGCTCGCGCTCGTCCTTGCCCAGATGGCGCGCCAGCAGCGCGGCCACCTTCCCGCGCACCTCCTCGGGCACCTTCGTCGGGTCGATGGCGATCTCCCGCGCCTCGACCGTCACGGCCAGGTCGTGGCCGTTCACGTCGGTGATGGAGCCGCGCTTGGCCTGGATCTCCTCCGTCTGCTGCCGCTGGTCCACCGCCGCCGCCTCGTACACCTTGGAGTCGAGGCCCTGCATCTGGATCAGGCGGCCGGCGAAGATCGACAGCACGAACGTCATGCCGATCAGGCCGATGTTGATCCGCCGGCGCGGGTTGCCCAGGCGCAGCACCAGCGGCGGCCTCGGCGGCACGGGCGGCCGCCCGCCGCCCTGGCGCGGCCCCCGGGGCGGTGGACGGCGTCCGCCGTCCTCGCGGGCGCTGCGGTAGCCCTCCCCGCCGTCGCGGCCCCGGTGCCCGTCGGAGCCGTCGCGCGTGCGTCCCCTGGGGCTCTGGGCGGAGTCACGCGACGTCCGCCTGGCGCTCCCGGGCGCCTCCCGCCCCCGCTCCGCCGGGCTCGGCCTGCGCCCGCCCCCGTCGGGGCGGCGGTCGTCCTGAGGGGCGCGCCGGTCGTCCTGGGGGGCGCGCCGGTCGTCCGCGCCGGGGCGGCGCTCGTCCGGGAACGGGCGGCGGCCGCCCGTGGTGGGGCGCCTGCCCGGCGCGTCCTGCCTGTCGCCCCGGCCCCTCGGCCGGTCGTCGCCCTGGGGTCCGCGGCTCCTCGGCCGCTCGCCACCGTCACCTGCCCGCCCGCGGGCCACATCGCCACCATCCTGCCGGGCACGCCCACGCGCCCCCGGCCCCTCGTCCTGCCGGAACCTGCCGCCCGGCCCGTCCTCACCACCATCACCGGAGCGACCCCCGGAGGGCCTTCGGCGGGCCCCGTCACGCGGGCCCTCGCCGTCGTCACCCCGCGACCGCCCCCTCGGGCCGTCACCGGCCCCGCCGTTCCGTCCCTCCCCCGCACCACGACGCGACCGCCCACGCGGCGCGTCCTCGTCGCCTCCGTACGGCCCTTCCCCGCCGCGACGGGACCGGCCGCCCGGGGCGTCACCCCGATACGACCCGTCCCGTTCACCCCGGGTGCGGCCTTCCGGGACGTCACCCCGGGACGGCCCCTCACCGTCGCGGCGGGAGCGGCCCCTGGAGGCCCCGTCCCGGGACGGCCCGTCCCCGTCATCTCGGGAGCGGCCGCCCGGGGGGTCACTCCGGGACGGGCCCTCGCCGTCGCGGCGGGGGCGGCCCCTGGAGGCGTCGCCCCGGGACGGCGGGGTGTCGGCGCCGGGCTCGTCGGGGGTGAAGTCGCGGGTGAAGGGGAGGTCGAACGGGTCGGGCCGTTCGCGGGGCTCATCCGGCGGCGTGGGGCGGGCGGAGGTGTTGCGTCCCGCCCGTCCCGGGCCGCCCGGCGTACGACGAGCGGCGCCGGGCCCTCCTTGAGAGCCGGCGCCGCCTGTGCCGCGACCGGGACCTTGACCCCTGCCGCTGGTGCCGCTCACCGCCCCTGGACCGCCTGGCCGGGCTCGGCGGTGTAGGGGTCGACGCTGTCCCACGCCGGGCGCATGCCGAGCTCCTCGGCCTGCCTGGCGATCTCCGTGGGCAGCTTGCTCTGCTCGTTCTTGCGCTTGAGGTCCTCGTTGTGCTGCCGCTCGCTGGCGATCTCGTCCACGAGGGTCGAGGCGGTGATGGAGTCCTGGGCCAGCACGGTGTTGAGCAGCAGCAGGCTCACCAGGCCGCCGCAGAGCAGCCCGACGACGAGCAGCACGAACGGGGCGCGCTGCCGCCGTGCCGGGCGTCGCCGGACGGCGGGGCGCGCCTGCCCGTCCAGCCCGCCGGCGACGCCGCGCCCGCGGTCGGTGCGGGGCCCGCGCGTGCGGGGGTCGGCGCCGGGCCGGGTGCGGGTGGCACCGGTGGCAGGCCGCGGGGCGGCCTCGGTCCTGGTGCGGCCGGCGCGCTCAGAGGCGGCGCCGGCGGACCGCTCGGCCGCCGTCCGCCCCGTACGCTGCGCGCCGTCGGACGCCGTGCGTGCCGTGCGCGCCGCGCCGGAGCGCTCCGCGTCGGCGGCCGTCCGCCCAGGGCGCTCGGCGCGCTCGGCGCCCGTACGTCCCGGACGCCCGGAAGCGTCAGGACCCGGGCGGCCCGCGCGGTCGGCGGCCGGGCGGGAGGTGCGGGATCTGGTGTCGGGCGACGGGCGGGCGCCGCGAGCCGGGCGCGGGTCGGTCTCGGGGACGGGCTTGGCCGGGTGCGGGACGTCGGGCCGGCGCCTGCCGGTCTTCGGTCCGGCCGCGGCCGCGGGCGTGCTCCCGGCCGCGGGACCGGTCGTGGGCACAGTGCCGCGGGCGGGCGCGCCCCGCCGGGTCTCCTGCTCAGTCCTGGTCGTCAACACGGATCCTCTCTGCGGCCCTGAGCCGGGCCGAAGCCGCCCGCGGGTTGCGGGTCAGCTCTTCTTCGCTCGGGAGCTCGGCTCCCCTCGTCAGGAGGCGGAACCGCGGCTGGTGAGCCGGCAGCGGGACGGGCAGCCCGGGCGGGCTGGTGTCCTTGGTTCGCGCCGTGAGGACCTGCTTGGTGAGCCGGTCCTCCAGGGAGTGGTAGGAGAGCACGACGACTCTCCCGCCGAGCGCCAGCGCGTCGAGGGCCGCGGGCAGGGCCGCCTCCAGGGCGGCCAGTTCCGCGTTGACCTCGATGCGCAGCGCCTGGAACGTTCGTTTGGCGGGGTTGCCCCCGGTGCGCCGGGTGGCGGCCGGAATCGCCTCGCGGACGATGTCGGCCAGCCGCTTCGTCGACGTTATGGGGTCTTTGGCCCGTTCCTTGATGATCAGGCCCGCGACACGCGGGGCGAACCTCTCCTCGCCGTAGACGCGCAGGATGCGGGTCAGCTCGGCGGCGGGGTAGGTGTTGACCACGACCTCGGCGGTGAGCTCCTGGTCGGTGTCCATGCGCATGTCGAGCGGGGCGTCGTAGGAATAGGCGAAACCACGCTGGGCCTCGTCAAGCTGGGGCGAGGAGACGCCCAGGTCGAACAGCACCCCGTCGACCGTGGTGCGCCCGGCGCGGGCCAGCACGGCGGCCATCTCGTCGGACGAGGCGTGGACGAGCGTGGTGCGCCCGGAGTAGGGGGCGAGCCTGCGCGTGGCGTGGTCGATCGCGAACGGGTCGCGGTCGATGCCGATGAGGTGCAGCGCGGGGTGCGCGGCGAGCAGTGCCTCCGCGTGGCCGCCGAGGCCGAGGTTGGCGTCGACGACGACGGGGTCCGGGCCGGTGAGCGCCGGAGCGAGCAGCTCCAGTACGCGCTCGAGCATGACCGGAACGTGACCGCCCTTGGCTGCGTCGTCGTGCATCTCCAAACCCCCCTCTCGCGTCCTGGCTCGCGGATGACGCGGCCGGTCGATGTGTCCGTCCTGCAAAGGGTCCCCACCCCGGTGCCGTCCGGCCAGGTCCCCATCCGCACCCTCTTCGTGGACGCCTGCCATCTGACACCGGGGAAGGTGCATCAGCTGGCCGGCAGTGGTTGCGGGTGGAGACCTCGCCGAACGACATCTCCGACGGCTCGACCGTGACTTCTAAAGAATCCCTGGCAGCACCTCCTCCGACAGGTCGGCGAACGCCTGCTCCTGCGCGTTGAGGTAGGTGTCCCAGGCCTGCGCGTCCCAGATCTCCAGCCGGGTGTTGGCACCGATGACCACGCAGTCACGCTGCAGGCCGGCGTACTGCCGCAGCCCCTGCGGGATCGTGATGCGTCCCTGCTTGTCTGGTTTCTCGTCGGACGCGCTGGCGAAGAAGACGCGGCTGTAGTCGCGCACCGCCTTGGCGGTGACCGGGGCGGTGCTGAGAGCCTCGGTTATGCGCTGGAACTCCTCCACGGGAAAGACGTAGAGGCATCGCTCCTGGCCTTTGGTGATCACAAGACCCTCCGCCAGCTCCTCACGGTACTTAGCCGGCAGGAACAGCCGTCCCTTGTCGTCCAGACGCGGTTGATGGGTGCCGAGGAACATCGGCCCCACCTCCCGTGCCTCGTGAAGCGCTCGGCGCTGGTGCACCGGGCCCTCCACTGCGCACCACCATACTCCACTTCTCCCCACCGTCAACTGATTCGAACCCGGTTCATCCGTCGTTTTCCACGCGTTATCGCAGGTCAGCGCGATGGGGTCGGGTGGGGGGCGGGCGCGGCCGCACGGCGGCCCGTGGGCGTGTCGAAGCGGGAAAAGCCCGGCGAATAACCGGCGGAGCCGCTAGAGGGGGCGGCGGTGGGGGAAAGTGGCGCGCCGCGTGGGGGGCGGTGTCACGGCATTCGCACGGCAATGCGACATGAACATGAACAACCTCTGGCTTCTCTGGAATATCCGCAAAAGTCGCTCCGGAACCCACAGAGTCGTAGGGTCGTACAGATAATGGAAAACAATGGCATGTCTCCCGCAAAGGCACCCTTGGGCGGGGCAGGCCGTCGCACCTCTCATGGAGGCCTGGTGGCAGTAACCCATGACGTCCCTCCCCAGCTCGGCGAGCTTGTCTCCACCGCGCACCGGATCCGGCAGGCCATCGAGTCCGTGATCGAGGGGAAGAGCGACGCCGTCCGCCTGACGCTGACCGTCCTGCTCGCCGAGGGCCACCTGTTGATCGAGGACGTCCCGGGAGTCGGCAAGACCATGCTGGCCAAGGCCCTGGCGCGGTCCATCGACTGTCCCGTGCGCCGGGTGCAGTTCACCCCCGACCTGTTGCCCAGCGACATCACCGGTGTGAGCGCTTACAACCAGCAGACCCGGGAGTTCGAGTTCAAGCCCGGGCCGGTGTTCGCCAACATCGTGGTCGGCGACGAGATCAACCGCGCCTCGCCGAAGACGCAGTCGGCCTTGCTGGAGTGCATGGAGGAGCGCCAGGTCACCGTCGACGGCAGGACGTACGAGCTGGACGCGCCGTTCATGGTGATCGCGACGCAGAACCCGATCGAGATGGAGGGCACCTATCCCCTGCCGGAGGCGCAGCGCGACCGGTTCACCGCCAGGGTGGCGATGGGCTATCCGGAGCCGACGGCCGAGCTGGAGATGCTCGACGTGCACGGCGGCACCTCCCCGCTGGACAAGCTGCAGCCGGTCGCGACCGAGGCGGAGGTGCGCGCGCTGATCGCGGCCGTGCGCGGGGTGTACGTGTCACAGCCGGTCAAGAAGTACGCCATCGACCTGGTCGTGGCCACCCGCCACTCGCCGGACCTGCGGCTGGGCGCCTCCCCCCGGTCGACGCTGCAGCTCGTCCGCGCGGCCAGGGCGAACGCGGCGCTGTCGGGCCGCGACTACGTCATCCCGGACGACCTCCAGGAGCTGGCCGTGCCCGTGCTGGCGCACCGGCTGCTGCCGAGCGTGGAGGCGCAGGGCCAGCGCAGGCTGCCGGAGCAGGTGGTGGCGGAGCTGGTCAGGCGCGTGCCGGTGCCGGAGACCCGGGCGTCGTGAGAGCCGGACTGCGGGCGCTCACCTCGCGGGGACGCTCGTTCCTGGCCTCGGGGATCGCCGCGCTGGTGATGGCGTTCCTGCTGGGCGAGGACGACCTGTTCAGGATCGGCGTGCTGGTGACGGCGCTGCCGCTGCTGGCCGCCCTGGTGGTGGCGCGCACGCGCTACCGGCTGAGCTGCGCCAGGCGCCTGGACCCGGCCAGGGCGGAGGCGGGCGGCGAGGCGACCGTGACGCTGCGCCTGGAGAACGTGACCAGGCTGCCGACCGGGCTGCTGCTGATCGAGGACACCGTCCCGTACGCGCTGGGCGTGCGGCCCCGGTTCGTGCTGGACCGGGTGGAGGCCCGCGGCGTGCGGGAGATCGACTACAAGGTGCGCTCGGACCTGCGCGGCCGCTACCCGATCGGGCCGCTGTCGGTGCGCATCGCCGACCCGTTCGGCCTGGTGGAGCTGACCCGGGCGTTCACGATCACCGACACGCTGGTGGTGACGCCGCAGGTGGTGGCGCTGCCGCACGTACGGCTGTCGGGCGAGTGGACCGGCGGCGGCGACAGCCGCACCCGCAGCGTGGCGGCGGCGGGCGACGACGACGTCGCGCCGCGCGAGTACCGGCAGGGCGACGACCTGCGCCGGGTGCACTGGCGCTCGACCGCCCGCCACGGCGAGCTGATGGTACGGCGCGAGGAGCAGCAGTGGCAGAGCCGCGGCGCGCTCCTGCTCGACACCCGCCGCTTCGCCCACCGCGGCGAGGGCCCGCGCTCCTCCTTCGAGGTGGCGGTCTCGGCGGCGGCCTCGATCGGCGTGCACCTGGCGCGTGAGGGGCTGGGCCTGCGGCTGGTCACCGACCAGGGCGCCGAGCACCTGACGGACACCGGGCTGAGCTGGTCGCTGCTGGACACGCTGGCGATGGTGCGCGGCAGCTCGGCCAGGTCGCTGGAGATGGGCGTCTCGGCGCTGCGGCAGGGCGGCGGCGACGGGCTGATCGTGGCCGTGCTCGGCTCGCTCGACCCCGAGGAGGCCCGCGAGCTGGCCCGGCTGCGGCACAGCGGCATCACCGCGGTGGCGGTGCTGCTCGACGTGGGCACCTGGGACGGCGGGCAGACGGAGAACTACGACGCCGTGCAGACGGTGCTGGCCGGGTACGGCTGGCGGATCGTCCGGCTGCCCGCGGGCGTCTCGATCGCCTCGGTCTGGCAGGACGCCGGCAGCCGCGGTAGGTACGTGCTCAGCGGAGGTTCGGCATGAGGCTTTCTGTGGCGTCCGCCGTGGCGACGTTCGCCGCGGCGATCCTGCTCTACCCGCTCTTCGAGGGCGGCTCCTGGTTCTGGGCGTCGCTGGGCGCGGTGCTGGCGGTGATGGCGGCGAGCCTGGTGAGCGGGCGGCTGTCGCTGCCGTCGTGGGCGGCGGCGCTGGTGAGCGTGGCCGCGCTGGGCCTGTACCTGACGGTGTCCTTCACCGCCGAGGAGGCCTGGGCGCTGGTGGTGCCGACCAAGGAATCGGTGCTGGAGCTGGCCGACCTGCTGACCACCGGGTGGGCAGACATCCAGCGCTACGCCGCGCCGGTGCCCGCCAACGAGCCCATCTCCCTGCTGACCTCCGGCGGCGTGGGCGTGATCGCGATCATCGTCGACCTGTTCGCCTCCCGGCTGCGGCGGGCGGCGCTGGCGGGGCTGCCGCTGCTGGCGCTGGCCACGGTGCCGGCCACGATCCTGGCCGACCCGATCAGCTGGCCGGCGTTCATCCTGGCGGCGCTCGGCTTCACCAGCCTGCTGATCGCCGACGGGCGCGAGCGGGTGGGGCACTGGGGCCGGGCGGTGCTGGTGCGCCGGACCCGCGCGGCCCAGCAGACGCCGCGGGCGGGCGGGCAGGCCGACACCAGCGGGCTGCGCCTGTCGGGCAAGCGCATCGGCTTCGCGGCGATCGCGCTGGCGGTGGTGGTGCCGGCGGCGCTGCCCGCGATGGAGCCGGTCTCCTTCTTCACCTTCGGCGTGGGCGGCAGCGGCTCCGGGCGGGGCAACTCGATCAGCATCCCGGACCCGATCGCGGACCTGAAGGGGCGGCTGGAGCTGCCGGAGCGGCGCACCGTGCTGACCTACACGAACAACGACAGCAGGCCGCGCTACCTGCGCATCTACGCGCTCGACACGTTCGACGGCGAGCAGTTCGGGATGACGCAGCCGCAGGGCGCTCCGGAGAACCGGACGGGCAACGGCCCGCTGCCCCCGCCGCCCGGCCTCGGGCGTGAGGTGAAGGTGGCGGACGTCAGCACGCAGATCACGATGAGCGAGGAGATCTCCAAGCTGTCGTTCCTGCCGCTGCCGTACCCGCCGAGGGCGATCCAGGTGGACGGCGACTGGCGCGCGGACGTCAGCACGCTGATGGTCTTCTCCACCGTCGACGAGGCGGCCGGGCTCGAGTACCAGGTGCTGTCGGGCGAGCCGCAGGTCACCTCCGAGGTGCTCGACTCGCTGCCGCCGGGCGGCGAGGCGGCCGACCCGCGCTACCTGCAGCTGCCGGAGAACCTGCCGGAGGAGATCAGGGAGCTGGCCCGCCAGGAGACCCGGGGCGCCGAGACGGGCTACCAGCGGGCGGTGAAGCTGCAGCAGTTCTTCACCAGGACCGGCGGGTTCGTCTACAGCCTGGAGACGCAGGGGCACAGCAACTCGGCGCTGCAGGACTTCCTGCTGGCCAGCCGGGCGGGCTACTGCGAGCAGTTCGCGGCCTCGATGGCGCTGCTGGCGCGGGTCGTCGGCATCCCCTCGCGGGTGGCGATCGGCTACACGGGCGGCACGCAGATCGGCAGCCAGTGGACGGTGGCGACCAACGACTCGCACGCCTGGCCGGAGCTGTACTTCGAGGGCGTGGGCTGGCTGCCGTTCGAGCCGACGCCGGCGGGGTCGGCGGGGCAGGGCAGCGCCCGGGTGCCCGCGTACACGATCCCGCAGACCCGCTCGACGGGCAGCGCCGAGGAGCCGACGCCGGGCTCGTCGGGCAGCCCCGACAGCGAGGCGCTGGGCCCGCAGAACCGCCAGAACCCGCGTCAGCTCGACCGTGAGGCGGCGCTGCTGGCCAACGGCGGGGTGCCGCCGGAGGAGTCGACCCCGCTGATCGCGCAGATCGGCATCGGCGCGGGCGTGCTCCTGCTGGTGCTGCTCGTCCCGGCCGCGGTGCGGCTGTTCACCCGCAGCAGGCGGGTGCGCGCGCTCGGCTGGAAGGTGAGCGAGCCGTCGGACGAGGTGACGGCCAGGGTGGTGGCGAGCCGCCACCCGGCGGTCGCGGCCGCCTGGGCGGAGCTGGACGACGCGCTGTGCGACTACGGGATGGCGCGCGGGGCGAGCGAGACGCCGCGCGCGCTGGCACGGCGGCTGACGGAACAGTACGAGTTCGACGCGGAGGCGGCGGCGTCGATCGCGGCGATCGCCTCGACGGTGGAGCGGGTGCTGTACGCCAGGGAGCCGGGCGAGATCGCGCCGATGGGCAAGGATCTGCGCCGGGTGCGCCAGGCGCTGGCGGCGACCGTGTCGCGGGCCAGGCGGGTGCGGGCGGTGCTGATGCCGCCCTCGACGATGCGCCGGCTGCGCGGCCTGGGCGAGGGCGTGCTGGACGGGTTCGACCGGCTGGAGAACATCAGGCTGCGCCGGACGGCGTCGCAGAAGGGCGCGTGACGAAACGGTCGTGCGGCCGCTCCCCTGGCTGGGGGCGGCCGCACGACCGTTTCACGGGCTGTTGAGGCTCAGCGCTCGTCGTGTCGACGGCGCCAGCGCTCCTCCATGCGTTCCATGAAGGTCCCCCGGTTTCCCCGGCGGGCCTGTTTGCCCGGAGCGGGGGCGCCGGGCGCCGGGGCGGAGTCGCCGCCGAACCCGTTCATGCGTTTCCAACTGGACAGACCCCACAGACACGCGGCGAGCATGACCACGAAACCGCCGACGCCGAGCGGGATCAGGTTGATCACAACGCCGACCATCAGCAGGACGACGCCGAGAGCAAAGCCGACGGAGGCTTTGATCAGGCGACGCTTGTAATGGCTGCGCGGGTCACTGATCCTTACGGTGTTGGCCCACTTCGGGTCCTCGGCGTAGAGGGCCTGCTCGATCTGGTCGAGCAAGCGCTGCTCGTGCTCAGAGAGCGGCACGGCGCCTCCCAAGGACGGCCCCTGGACGGGGAAGACGGCAACGGACGACACGGGGTGTCCGAACCTCGCGGTCGGTTATCCCCAGAATACGAGGCTGTAGACGTAGGCGAAAGCAAACGTCCAACGCAGACCAAACCGGAGGTGACGTCATGGCTTCATTCTGCGCCATATCGCCCTCCTCCCCGGAAGTCGTGACATCTCCTCACGCCTCCATTTCATCAAGTCTGCCCCGGACAAGCGAAGCCGGGAGCACCGCATCGGGGCCGAATCTGCGTACGGCCCGGTCCATGGCCTGCTCGGCCTCGCGCCAGCCGGTCTCCCGCTCACCCAGGCTGAGCTGGCGTGAGGCCGAATCGGCCGGGCGCAGGCCCTCCATCCGGACCCCCACGAGGCGCAGCCGCACCCGTTCCAGACCTGCCGCCTGGAACAGCTCGCACGCTGTGGCGTAAATCTCCTGGGCGACGTCGGTCGGCTCCTTGAGAGTCCGGGACCGGCTGATCGTGGAGAAGTCGGCTCGGCGCAGCTTCACACTTACAGTCCTGCCCACGTGTCCGGCCTTACGCATCCTGGCCGCGACACGTTCGGACAGTCTCAGCAGCTCACGCCTGATCACGTCGGGGTCGTCGACGTCCGCGGCGAAGGTCTCCTCGTTGCCGATGCTCTTGTCGGGGACGTGCGCGGTCACCGGCCGCTCGTCGCGCCCCCACGCCAGCGCCGCCAGGTGGCCGCCGACCGCCTGGCCGAGCTCGCGCTGCAGCGTGGACACCGGCACTCTGGCCAGGTCGCCGACGGTGCGGATGCCGAGGCGCACGAGCGACTGCTCGGTGCGCTCGCCCACGCCCCACAGCGCCGAGACGGGCAGCGGGTGCAGGAAGGCCACGACGTCGCCGGGCGGCACCACGAGCATGCCGTCGGGCTTGCACTGCTTTGAGGCGAGTTTGGCAATGAATTTGCTGCCCGCGACGCCCACCGAGCAGGTGATGCCGTAGCGCTCCAGCACCTCGGCCCTGATCCCGGCCGCGATCTCCGCGGGCGAGCCCAGCCGGCGCCGGGCCCCCGCCACGTCGAGGAACGCCTCGTCGGAGGCGATCGGCTCGACGAGCGGCGTGATCGCGTGGAAGATCTCCATCACGCCCCTGGAGACCTCGGCGTACTTGCCGTGGCTGGGCGGGATGATCGTGGCCTGCGGGCACAGCCGGCGCGCCCGGCTCATCGGCATCGCCGAGTGCACGCCCCGCGCCCTGGCCTCGTAGGTGGCGCTGAGCACCACGCCCCGGCCGGCGGGCGAGCCCACGATCACCGGCAGGCCGCGCAGCTCGGGCCGCTCCAGCAGCTCGACGCTGGCGAAGAAGGCGTCCATGTCGACATGCAGGATCGGGCAGCCGCTGTCGTCGCCCCCGGTCCGCGGAGCGGGGCCGATGCCGGTGATCTGCTTGCGAGACACGCCGCCGAGTCTATCCGAACAGGCGTTCTACGCCGAGGCCTTGTGGCCCAGCACGTGCAGCTGGGTCGCGATGTCGCGCAGCACCGGGTGGGCGGAGGCGGCCTGCTCCAGCGCCGCCAGCGCCTCGGCGGCGCCCGCCTCGCCGTCGACCAGCCGGCTGGGCACCAGGTCGGCGAAGACGCGCACCCCGTGCACCGCGCCCGGCCGGAACCCGGCCGAGGTCAGCAGCCCGGTCAGGGTCTCGCCGGTGAAGCGGCGCGGCGTGGGGTCGCGGTCGCCCCAGCTGCCCATCGGGTCGGCCAGCACGGCCCTGGCCTCGTCGAACTGCCCGGCCAGCGCCCGGTGGATGGCGCTGGCGACGGGGTTGGCGGCCAGCACGCTCACCGCGCCGCCCTCGCGCAGCAGCCCGGCCATCGCCGACAGCGCGCCGACCGGGTCGTCCACGTACTCGAGCACGCTGTGCGACAGCACCAGGTCGGCGCTGTCGCGGCTGAGCAGGTCGCCCAGGTCGGCGGCGTCGCCCTGCAGGCCGCGCACCTCCACGTCACGCTCCTTGGCCCGGCGCTCCAGCGCGGCCAGCGAGTCGGGGCTCGGGTCGACGACGGTCACGGTGTGGCCCAGCGCGGCCAGCGGCACGGCGAACCCTCCGGTGCCGCCCCCGGCGTCGACGATGTCGAGGGCCTCGCGCCCGGTGGCAGCGGCCAGCTCGGCCAGCACCGCCCGTAGCGCGTCCCAGACGACGGCGGTCCGCACCGCCGGGGTCCTCGTGACGCCTTCAGCACGCAACGTCGAGCCTCCCTCTTTCCACCGACCAGCCCAGCCTACGCCGTGCGCGCCGCCCTCCGCGCCCCCGGACGGCAGGCGCTTTCCCTCGGATGCGCCAACCGGCTCTCCGTACGGGATGCGTACCTTGTGTGATCTGCCGTACTTCGCATCATGAAAGATTGCAGATCCTGAAATTTCTTCCCTACCCTGTTCGTTGTGACCACCGTGGACAGCAACGACGAGCTCGGCCGGAGGGACCGCAAGAAGCTCGAGACCCGCGCGGCACTGGAGCGCGCCGCCCTGACGCTGGTCGCCGAGCGCGGCCTCGCGGGGGTCACGGTGGAGGACATAGCGGAGGCCGTGGATGTCTCCTCGCGCACGTTCTTCAACTACTTCCCGTCCAAGGAAGACGCCCTCATCGGCCGCAACCGGATGGTCGGCGCCGAGCTCAAGGAGCGGCTGGCCGGCGTCCCCGGCGACGTGCCCGCCCTCGACGCGCTGCACCTGGTGCTGCGCGAGCAGGCCGAGCAGGTGCAGGACCAGCGCGAGTGGTGGCTGCTCCGGCTGAGGGTGCTGGAGCAGAACCCGTCGCTCCTGCCGCACCTCGTCTCCGGCGGCGTCGAGACCGAGCTGGTGCTGACCGGCCTGCTCGCCGAGCGGGCCGGCGACGAGGGCTACGCCCACCTCGTGACGGCCGTCTCCATGGCGGCCTTCCGGGCCGTGATGATGCGCTGGAGCGCCGGTGACGGGGTCCCCACGCTGACGGTGCTGCTCGACGAGGCGTTCGCCCGGCTGGCCGGCGGCCTGTCCACGCCCTGACCCGTCCCGAAGACCCTCCCAAGACCTTCCCTGAACCATCGCCCGACCGCGCGGCGCCCGACCGGGGCGCCGCGTGCCCCTGCCTGAGAGGAAACATGACAACGACCAGCGCGCAGCCCGGACCCGAGGCCGCGCCCGCCGAGCGCACATCCCGGCGCAAGGTCCTGCAGGCTCTGTCAGGGCTGATGGTGGGCATGTTCGTGTCCATCCTGGCCTCGACCGTCGTGGCCAACGCCCTGCCCCGCATCATCACCGACCTGAACGGCTCCCAGACCGTCTACACCTGGATCGTCACCTCCGAGCTGCTGGCCATGACGGCCACGGTGCCGCTCTGGGGGAAGATGTCCGACCTCTACAGCAAGAAGCTGCTCATCCAGCTCTCCCTGGGACTGTTCGTCGCCGGCTCGCTCATCGCGGGCCTGACGCCGAACGTGGAGATCCTCATCGTCAGCCGGGTCGTGCAGGGCATCGGCGCGGGCGGCATGACGGCCCTGTCGATGGTCGTGATGGCGGCCATGATCCCGCCGCGCGAGCTGGGCCGCTACGCCGGCATCTTCGGCGCCGTGTTCGGCATCGGCACGGTCGCCGGGCCGCTGATCGGCGGCGTGCTCGTCGACACCTCCTGGCTCGGCTGGCGCTGGTGCTTCCTGTTCGGCGTGCCGTTCACGATCGTGGCCATCATCCTGCTGCAGCGCACGCTGAACCTGCCGGTGGTGCGCAAGGACGTGAAGGTCGACTACCTGGGCGCGCTGCTCATCACGGTGGGCGTCTCCACGCTGCTCATCTGGTCGTCGCTGGCCGGCCACCAGTTCGCCTGGGGCTCCTGGTGGACCGTGGGCCTCGTGGGAGGCGGCCTGATCGTCCTGGCGCTGGCCGTCTGGGTGGAGTCGCGGGCGCCTGAGCCGATCATCCCGCTGTACCTGTTCCGCAACCGCACCGTCACCCTCACCACCGTGGCGAGCGTGCTGGTGGGTGTGGCGATGTTCGGCGGCACCGTGTTCCTGTCGCAGTACTTCCAGGTGGCGCTCGGCAAGTCGCCGACCGTGGCGGGCCTGATGAGCCTGCCGATGGTGTTCGGCCTGCTGATCTCCTCGACCGTCGCGGGCCAGCTCATCACCAAGTGGGGCCGCTGGAAGGGCTTCCTGGTGGCGGGCGGCGTCACGATGCTCGCCGGGATGGCCCTGCTCAGCACGATCGACGGCAAGACCAGCACGGTGCTGCTCGGCGTCTACATGGCGGTGCTCGGCATCGGCGTCGGCATGCTCATGCAGAACCTGGTCCTGGCCGCGCAGAACGACGTCCCCGCGCACGACCTGGGCGTCACCACCTCGGCGCTGTCGTTCTTCCGCAGCATGGGCGGCACGATCGGCGTCAGCGCGCTGGGCGCGGTGCTGGCGAGCCAGGTGACGTCGCAGATGAAGGAGCGGCTCGGCCCGCTGGCCGCCGGTGGCGGCGGGGGCGAGGGCGCGGTCCCGGACATCTCCACGCTGCCGCCGCAGGTGGTGGCGATCATCCAGGACGTGTACGCGACGGCCACCGCCGACCTGTTCCTCATCGGGGTGCCGCTGACGGCGCTGGCCCTGGTGGCGGTGCTGTTCCTGAAGGAGAAGCCGCTCAACGACCTGTCGGGCGAGGAGCGCCTGGCCCAGGAGCGGGCCGTGGCCTCCGGCCACTGATCGACGCCGTGGCCTCCGGCCACTGATCGGCGCAGCGGGTCACGCGGGCCGCGGCCGGCCTCCGGGCCGGACGCGGCCTTCGCCGTCTTCGCCGGGGCTCGCCCCGGGGCGGCCCCGCGCTAGAGGGTCAGGCTGGGCTTGAGCTGCTTGAAGCGGGCCAGCAGCCCGTTGATGAACTGCGGCGACTCGTCCGTCGACAGCTCACCGGCCAGGTGGACCCACTCGCTGATGACGACGCCCTCGGGGACGTCGGGCATCCACAGCAGCTCGTACGTGCCGCCGCGCAGCAGGTTGCGGTCGACGGCGGGCATGCGTTCGAGGGTCCAGCCCTCGGAGTAGGTCGTGATGAGCTCGTCGATGCGGGTGTGGTGCCGGGCGACGCCCTCGACGATGGCCGAGGTGTATTCGTTGACCGGCGGATCGCCCCGCTCCACCCGCTCGGCGAGGATCTTGAGCGGGTCCTCCGTGCGCAGTTCGGCCTCGAAGAGGATGTCGAGGGCGCGCCTGCGTGCTTTGCCTCGTGCCGACACCTCAGGCCCGGCCGAGGTACTCGCCGCTGCGGGTGTCGACCTTGACCCGCTCGCCGGTGGTGATGAACAGCGGCACCTTGATCTCGGCGCCGGTCTCCAGGGTGGCGGGCTTGGTGCCGCCGGTGGAGCGGTCGCCCTGCAGGCCGGGCTCGGTCTCGGCGACGGTCAGCTCGACGGCGGCGGGCAGGTCCACGTAGAGCGCGGAGCCCTCGTTGAAGGCCACCGTGGCGAGCGTGTTCTCCAGCATGTAGTTGGCGGCGTCGCCGACGGTGCGGCTGGAGACGTTGACCATGTCGTAGGTCTCGGTGTCCATGAACACGAAGTCGTCGCCGTCACGGTAGGAATACTGCATCTCGCGCTTGTCGACGTTGGCCACGTCGACCTTGACGCCGGCGTTGAAGGTCTTGTCGACGACCTTGCCGGACAGCACGTTCTTGAGCTTGGTGCGCACGAACGCGCCGCCCTTGCCCGGCTTGACGTGCTGGAACTCCACGACGGCCCACAGCTCACCACCGTCGAGCTTCAGCACCATGCCGTTCTTGAGGTCGTTGGTCGTCGCCACTCGTCATCTCCCGCGTGCGGCCGCTCTACAGAACGAGCAGCTCCTTGGTCGTCTTGGTGAAAAGTTCCGCGCCGCCCCCGCGTGTCACGACTGTGTCCTCGATGCGAACGCCGCCCCGGCCCGGGAGATAGACCCCCGGCTCGACGGTGATCGGAACTCGGTCCTCAAGTCTACCGGTACGCGAAGGGCCGAGGAACGGCTCCTCGTGGATCTCCAGGCCGACGCCGTGGCCGAGGCCGTGACGGAAGTGGTCGCCGTGACCGGCGGCCTTGATGATGTCGCGTGAGGCGGCGTCCACCTGCTTGGCCTCGGCCCCGGGGAGCACCGCCAGGCTGCCGGCCCGCTGAGCCTGGGCCACCAGCTCGTAGATCTCCCGCTGCCAGGCGGCGGGCTCGCCGAGGCTGACCGTACGGGTCATGTCGGCGTGGTAGCCCTGGTAGAGGGCGCCGAAGTCCATGGTGACGAGGTCGCCGGAGCGCAGCTCCCTGTCGGTGGGGGCGTGGTGGGGGACGGCGCCGTTCTCGCCGGCGGCGACGATGGTCTCGAAGGCGGGCTTGTCGGCGCCCAGCTCGATCATCCGGGCGTCGAGGAGGCGGGCCAGGTCGCGTTCGGTGACGCCGGGGCCGATGGTGCGGATGATGTCGGCGAACGCCTGGTCGGTGATGGCGCAGGCGGTGCGCAGGAGCTCCAGCTCGTCGTCGTCCTTGACCGCCCTGAGCCGTTCGACCAGGGGCTCCAGCGGGACGAGCCCGGCGCCGAGCCGGTGGTAGGTCGCCACGCTCATGCTGGCGGCCTCGATGCCGACGCCGGGGGCGGCGAGCTCGCCCGCCACGTCGGACGCCTCCACGGCCTCGACGTCGAGGCCGTGGGTCTTGTCGATGTAGCGGTTGTCGGTGACGAGCAGGGCCGAGCCGTCCGCCCTGATCAGGACGGCGGCGTTGGAGCTGGCCAGCCCGGTGAGGTAGCGGACGTTGACCGCCGAGGTGACCAGCATGGCTTCGACCTCGTGCGCGGGCAGCATCGCCGCGAGCCGGGCCCGCCGCTCCTGATGATTGACCGTCATTTCGCCAATGTACGCGTATCGAACATCACCTCGGGCGCCTACTCCAGACGCCATTCGCTCAGCCACTCCGGCAGCGGCCCCTCCTTGGCGATGTCGCCCTTCTCCTGGGCGCGCAGGAGGTCGCGCAGGACGCCGCGGACGTGGTCGCGCCCGGAGTCCTCGTGCCCCTCGGCGAACTTGCGGGCGGCCTTGGCGAGCTTCTCCTGGGCCTTGCCGGCGACGTGGGGGTCGATGCCGTTCAGCCGCATCTGGGCGGTCAGCGCGGAGCCGAACTGCCTGAGGTAGCCCTCCCAGCCGCCCGGCGGCACGCCGACGCCGACGGTGCCCTTGGGGTTCGCCCCGTCGGTCTCCCGCAGCGAGGTGGGCTCGCGGGCGGGCTCGGGGGTGGTGGTGGGGAGGGGGGCGACGGTGGGTGTGGAGTCGGGCGTGCTGGTCATGGCAACCGACGGGGCCGGGGTGTTCTCGGCGACCGGCTGCTCGTCCCCGGAGGCGCCCCAGAGGATCATCACGACGGTGATCGCGACGATCGCGGCCAGGGCGGCGCCGAACTGGACGTACAGCCGCCGGTTCCCGCCCCCGCCGCCCCCGCCGCCCGCTGGCGGGGGCGCGAGCTCGGCCGCGTCGAAGACGGCCGTGTCACCGGCCCGCGGGGCGGGGGCCTGGAGCGGGGGCCGCGCGTGCACCTCGGTCGTGGGCGGCGGCACGGTGGCGCGCGGCCTGGCGACGGCGGCCAGCGCCCGGCGCAGTGACTCGCCGCTGGCGGGACGGCGGCCGGGGTCGGCGGACAGCAGGGACATCACCAGCCGGTCGAGCTCCGCGGGCACGCCCTGGCGCAGCGCTCCCGGCGGCTGCCCGGCGGGCTTCTGACCGGTGAGCAGCTCGTAGCAGACCACGCCGAGCGCGTACAGGTCCGCGGGCGGCGCGCCCTCCCCCTCGGGGGCCCGGTAGTGCGGGTCTCCGTCGCCGGGCGCCTGCTCGCCCAGGCCGAACCCGACGACCTTCAGCACCCCGCTGCCCGCCTGCCGGAAGCTGTGCGGGCGGACGTGCCCGTGCACCACGCCGGCCCGGTGCGCGGCGTCCAGCCCGGCGGCGGCCTGGCCGATCAGGTCGCACACCTCCACGACCTTCAGCGGCCCGCGCGCGGCCAGCTCCTCGTCCAGGCTGGGCCCGGTGAGGAACTCCATCACCAGGAACGGCGCCCCCTCGTGGTCGCCTACGTCGAGCACCATGGCCACGTTCGGGTGGATCACCCGGGCGACCGCCTGGGCGTGCTCGCGCAGCACCTGGCGGGTGGCCGCGCCCTTGGCCCTGGCGCCCAGGACCTTGACCGCCACGGTCCAGTCGGCGCGGGTGTCGTAGCCGCGCCACAGCTCTCCCATCGGCCCGCTGCCGATGAGCTCGTCAAGCCGGTACCGGCCTGCGACCAGGGACGGCGTCGCGTCGGACATATCTCCGCCAATACTCACAACTCACCACTGCAGTTTCGGACCAACCATAGGCCCCACAGCCCCCGCCCGCCGCACATCCGGCCGTGCGCGCGGGAAGATCCGCCGTCCGGAGGCAGCAAGAGGGCGGGGAGCCGGGTGGCTCCCCGCCCTCGGGCGTCGGTGTCAGGTCAGGCCGGGACCGGCTCCGGCGAGCGCGTGGCGGCCGGGCCGCCGGTGAGGGGCTGGGACGGGGCGTTGAAGACGGCCTCGTCCAGGCGGCCCTCCGAGCGCGCGACCAGCACCGGGACGACCATCTGCCCCGTCACGTTGGTGGCGGTGCGGATCATATCCAGGATCGGGTCGATGGCCAGCAGCAGCCCGACGCCCTCCAGCGGCAGGCCCAGCGTGCTGAGCGTGAGCGTGAGCATGACGATGGCGCCCGTGAGCCCGGCGGTGGCGGCGGAGCCGACGACCGAGACGAACGCGATCAGCAGGTACTCCCCCAGCCCGAGCGGCACGCCGAACACCTGGGCCACGAAGATCGCGGCCAGCGCCGGGTAGACGGAGGCGCAGCCGTCCATCTTGGTGGTGGCGCCGAACGGCACGGCGAAGGAGGCGTAGTCGGCGTCGACGCCGTTGCGCTCGACGGTGACGCGCTGGGTCAGCGGCAGGGTGCCGACGGAGGAGCGGGAGACGAAGGCCAGCTCGATGGCGGGCCAGGCGTTGCGGAAGAAGCGGATCGGGCTGACCTTGCCCCAGACGGCGAGCAGCGTCGGGTAGACGGCCAGCAGCACGATGAAGCAGCCGATGTAGACGGCGGCGCTGAACTTGGCGAGCGGGGCGAGCAGGTCCCAGCCGTAGGTGGAGACGGCCTTGCCGATGAGCCCGGCGGTGCCGATGGGGGCGAGCCGGATGACCCACCACAGGGCCTTCTGGACCAGCTCCAGCACCGAGCGGCCGAGGTTGAGCAGGGGCTCGGCCTTCTCGCCGACGGCCAGCGCGGCGGCGCCGACCACCACGCCGAGGAACACGATCTGCAGGACGTTGACCTCGGTGAAGGCGGTGACGACGTTGGTCGGCACGATGCCGGTGACGAAGTCGAGCCAGGAGCCGGTGTTCTCGGGGGCCTTGGCGGCGCCGGTGTCGAGGGTGACGCCGCGGCCGGGGTTGACGAGCAGGCCGAGGCCGATGGCGAAGGCCACGGAGACGGCGGCGGTGACGAGGAACCACAGCAGCGTCTTGGAGGCCAGCCGGGCGGCGCCGTTGACGTTACGCAGGTTGGCGACGCTGACGAGGACGGCGGTGAACACCAGCGGCGGCACCGCGAGCTTGAGGAGCTGGACGAAGAGCGCGCCGACCTGGGTCAGCGTCTCGGCGAGCCAGGCGACGTCCCAAATCCTGGCGACGAACCCGAGGGCCACGCCGAGCACGAGGCCCAGCAGCAACTGCAGGGAAAAGCTGAATCTCTTCACGGAAAACAGAACTCCGGAGGTGGGAAGGGGTGTCTGGCGATCGAGCGCGGGAATGCGCGATCAGCGACAGAGCGAGCCCAGCACGCGGCACAGATCGATGTGCAGCCGCTCCACGAGCCGCACGATGATGACCGAAAACCTCACGGACGTCCCTAACAAGGGGCTCATTCACCTTTATTCCAAGAACGAGCCCCTTGTCGGAAAAACTTTCAGCCGGCGATCTCCTTGATCGTCTCGATCAGCCGCACCCGGTCCTCGTGCGTGCGGCCCAGCGGGGCGACGTTGAGCGTCGTCACGCCCGACTCCTTCATCGCGGCCACCCGGTCGCGCACGAAGCCCTCGTCGCCGATCAGCGACATCTTCTCCAGCAGCTCCTGCGGCACCAGCGCCGCCGCCTCGTCCTTCTTGCCGTCGAGGTAGAGGTCCTGGATCCGCTCGGCCTCCTTCTCGTAGCCGTAGCGCCGGGCCAGGTCGTTGTAGAAGTTCTTGCCCTTGGCGCCCATGCCGCCGATGTACAGGGCGGCCATCGGGCGGCCGAACTCCAGCAGCCCGGCCACGTCGTCGCCGATCGCCAGCGACGCCTGCGCGATCACGTCCAGCTCGCCCAGCTCCGGGTCGCGCCTGGCCTTCCCGGCGGCCAGCGAGGGGCCCCACACGTCGGCGGCCTTCTCCGGCATGTAGAAGATCGGCTCCCAGCCCTCGGCGAGCTCGGCGGTCAGCTCGACGTTCTTGGGGCCGATGGCGGCGACCACGATCGGGATGCGGGGGCGTACCGGGTGGTTGATGAGCTTGAGCGGCTTGCCCAGGCCGGTGCCGCGGTCGGCGGGCAGCGGCAGCGTGTAGTGCTTGCCGTCGTACTGGACGCGCTCGCGCCGCCACACCTGGCGGCAGATCTCGATGACCTCGCGGGTACGGCCCAGCGGCGCGGTGTAGGGGACGCCGTGGAAGCCCTCGATGACCTGCGGGCCGGAGGCGCCCAGGCCGAGCGTGAAGCGGCCGTCGGAGACGTAGTCCATGCCCGCGGCCGTCATCGCCAGCAGCGTGGGCGTGCGCGAGTAGATGGGCAGGATGCCGGAGGCGATCTCCAGCCGCTCGGTCCTGGCCGCGATGTAGCCCATCTGGCTGACGGCGTCGAAACTGTAGGCCTCGGCCACGAAGACGATGTCGAGCCCGGCCTTCTCGTAGTCGGCCAGCTCGGCGACCGTCTCCTTGAAACCGCCCGAGTAGTTCAGTGCCATCCCGATGCGCATGCCCGACTCCCCACCTACCGAATGATGTTCCGTTGCGATGGCGAAAGGCTATCGCAGCGGCGAGCCGCTAGCTTGGTCAGAATGTTGAGGAACGGCGTCGTCGTCGTGTCGGTCGTGGTCGCCGCGGCTCTGGCAGGACACCGGTTGATCCCCGTGCTGGGCGGGTTCACCCCCGTGATGGAGAGCGTGCTGCCGTGGATCGGGCTGGCCGTGCCCGTGCTGCTGCTGGCCGCCCTCATGGCCCGGTCGGGGGTGGCGACGGCGGCGGCCCTGGTGCCGGGCGTGGTGTGGGCGGCGATGTTCGGCTCGACGCTGGTGCGCACGCCGCCGGGCGGGCCGAGCGACCTGGCCGTCGGCACCGTCAACGTGGGCGTGCGCAACGACGCCTCGGGCGAGGCGGTGCGGGCCGTCGCCGACGGCCTCGACCTGCTGGCCGCCCAGGAGCTCACGCCGGGCGGCCCGGCGGCCAAGCAGCTCAACAAGATGTTCAAGCACCGCTACCCGGTCAGCACGGTCGGCCTGTGGAGCCGCTACCCGATCACCGAGAAGCGCCCGCTGGACGTGGGCATGGGCTGGCCGCGCGCGCTGCGGGCGGTGGTGTCGACGCCGAAGGGGAAGGTCACCGTCTACGTGATGCACCTGGCCTCGGCCAGGCCGGGCCACACGGCCTCGCGCGACGCCTCGCTGGCCCAGGCGCGCAAGCTCATCGACGCCGACCGCAGCGAGCGGATCCTGCTTCTGGGCGACCTCAACACGGCCACCACCGATCGGGGCATGCGCGGCCTGACGCCGCCGCTGACCGACGCGCAGGAGGTGGCCGGCGACGGGTTCGGCTTCACCTGGCCCGCCGAGTTCCCCATCACCAGGCCCGACCACATCCTGTTCCGCGGCATGACGGCGACGAAGGCGGGCGTGGCCCCGGCGACGGGCAGCGACCACCGGGCCGCGATCGCCTCACTCCGCCTGCAGTAGCCGCAGGTCCTCAGGCGTGTCGATGTCGGCCGGGTCGCCGGGGCAGGGCACCTCGGCGACCAGCTCGGGGTGGGCCTTCAGGAAGGGCCTGGCGCCCACGTCGCCCCGGGCCAGCGCGGCCACCCCGGCGAAGTGCGGGCGGGCGATCAGCACCGGGTTGCGGCGGCGGCCGTCGTAGGTGGCGACCGCGACGGGCGCGCCCGAGGCGATGAGCGCGCGCACCGCCTCCGGCCGCACGAACGGCTGGTCGACCAGCGCGACCACCACCGCCTCCGCCTCCTCGGGCAGCGCGGCCAGGCCGGTGCGCAGCGAGGAGCCCATGCCGCTCGCCCAGCCGGGGTTGCGCACGGTGACGGCCCGGCGCACCTGCACCGTGGCGGCGCCGAGCACGACGACGACCGGGTGGCAGCCGCCCTCCTCCAGCAGCCGGACGCCCCGGTCCACCAGCCGCTCGCCGGCGTGCTCCAGCAGCGCCTTGGGCCGGCCCAGCCGCGCCCCCTGACCGGCCGCGAGCAGCAGCCCGGCCACCTTCGTGTACGTCATGACGCCCCGCCGGGAGTGGTCTCGTGGTGGATGCGGCCCTCGGTGTGGGTGAGCGGCCTGCCGGAGCCGCCCCAGCGGAGCTGGATGAGCTCGGCGGCGATCGACACGGCCGTCTCCTCCGGGGTGCGGGCGCCCAGGTCGAGGCCGATGGGCGAACGCAGCCGGGCCAGCTCGGCCTCGGTCAGCCCGGCCTCGCGCAGCCGCGCCAGCCGGTCCTCGTGGGTGCGGCGCGAGCCCATCGCGCCCACGTAGCCCGCCTCCGTGCGCAGCGCCACCTCCAGCAGCGGCACGTCGAACTTGGGGTCGTGGGTGAGCACGCAGACGACCGTGCGCTCGTCCACCGCGACGGAGGCGAGGTAGTCGTGCGGCCACCTGACCACGACCTCGTCGGCCTCCGGGAAGCGCTTGGGGGTGGCGAAGACGGGCCGGGCGTCACAGACGGTGACGTGGTAGCCGAGGAACTTGCCGACCCGGGCGACGGCCGCGGCGAAGTCGATCGCGCCGAACACCAGCATCCGCGGCGGCGGCGCGAAGGCGTGCACGAACACCGACAGGTCGTCCAGCCGCCGCTCCCCCTCGCCGCCGTAGTGGCGGATGGCGGTCAGGCCCTGGGCGAGCATGCCGCGGGCGTCGTCGTCCACGGCCTCGTCGAGCCGGCGCGGCCCGAGCGTGCCGGCCGAGCGGTCCGGCCAGACGACGCGGCGGGCGCCGATGCGGCCGGGGCCCGCCACGACGGTGGCGACGGCCACGGGCTCGTGCGCGGCGACGGACGCGGCGACCTCCCCCAGCTCGGGGAAGGTCTCCAGGGAGATCGGCTCGACGAGGACGTCGATGATGCCGCCGCAGGTGAGCCCGACGGCGAACGCGTCGTCGTCGCTGACCCCGTACCTCTGCAGGACGGGGGTGTCGATCTCGGCGGCGAGCTCGAAGACCGCGCCCTCGACGCAGCCGCCGGAGACGCTGCCGACCACCTCGTCGCCGCGCACCGCCATCGCGGCCCCGGGCGGCCGGGGCGCGCTGCTGAACGTGCTCACGACCGTCGCGAGCCCGAACCGCAGCCCCGATTCCCACCAGCGCATGATCTCCGGCAGCACGTCACGCATGGGCGAGCCTTTCGCTGAGTGCCTCGTAGGCGGCCAGGCTGTGCCCGGCCACCAGGTCGTCCAGGTACGGCAGGGCGGCCCGCATGCCTCCGGTCAGCGGCTGGTAGTCCTCGTACCCTTTGTGCGGGTTGACCCAGATCACCCGGTGGGCCTGGCGGGACAGCCGGGCCATCTGGGCGCCCAGCAGGGCCGGGTCGCCGCGCTCCCACCCGTCGGAGGCGATGACCACGATCGCGCCGCGGGCGCTGCGCCGGGTCAGGAACTCGCGCAGCTCCTCCCCCAGCCGGGTGCCGCCGCTCCAGTCGGGGATGGCCCGCGACACCGCGTCGAGCGCCGTGCCGGGGTCGCGGTGGCGCAGCTCGGCGGTGACGCAGGTGAGCCGGGTGCCGACGGAGTAGACGGCGGTGGTCCGCGGCCCGGTCCTGACCAGGGCGTGGGCGAAGCGCAGCAGCGTCTCGGCGTAGGGGCTCATGGAGCCGCTGACGTCCACGAACAGCACCACCCGGCGCGGCCTGACGGTGTGCCTGCGCCGCAGCAGCCGGGCGGGCTCCCCCGTCCTCAGCGCCTCGCGCACGGTGCGCCGCCGGTCGAGGCCGCCACGCCGGGCGCGCTCGTGGCGGCGCGAGCGGCGGACCGGGCGGCGGCCGCTGAGCAGGGCGAGCAGCCGGTGCACCTCGGCGCGCTCGGCCTCGGTGAGGCGGGCCACGTCGCGGTGGCGCAGGATCTCGGCCCGGCTGGCGGTGGCGGGCGCGGCCTCCCCCTCACCCTGGCGCCCGCCGTCCTCGGCGGCGGTGTGGCGGGTGACGGAGGTGGTCGCGGCCCGGCCGGGCTCGGCCCGGACGCCGCCGAAGAACGCGGCGAAGCACCGGTCGTAGCGGGGCAGGTCGTCCGGTCCGGCGCAGAGCGTCAGCCGCCCGGCCCAGTAGACGTCGCCCGGCGAGGTCAGGTCGAGATGGTCCAGGGCGCGCAGCATGGCCTGGGCCCGCTCCTGGTCGGCGGCCACGCCGGCGGCCCGCAGCGTGCGGGCGAAGGCCGTGACGGTGGCCGCCAGCTCATTCATGGGCGAGCAGCCCCTCGCCCAGGACGCGCTCGACGTCCTCGCGGTATTTCAGCGCCGCGCCGAGCGCGGCGGCGGCGCGGCCCGGGTCGAGCTCGCGGGCGCCGAGCGTGAGCAGCGCCTCGGTCCAGTCGAGCGTCTCGGCCACGCCGGGCGGCTTGACCAGGCCGGCCTCGCGCAGCCGCCGGGCGGCGCGGGCCACCTGGGCGGCCAGCGTCTCGGTGCAGCCGGGCAGCCGGCGCAGCAGGATCGCCACCTCCCGGTCGAAGCCGGGATGCTCCAGCCAGTGGTAGAGGCAGCGGCGCTTGAGCGCGTCGTGGACCTCGCGGGTGCGGTTGGAGGTGACCACGACGACGGGCGGGCTGGCGGCCCTGACGGTGCCCAGCTCGGGGATGGAGATGGTGAAGTCGGACAGCACCTCCAGCAGGAACGCCTCGAACTCGTCGTCGGCCCGGTCGATCTCGTCGACCAGCAGCACGCTCGGCTGCGTCTCCAGCGCCTTCAGCAGCGGCCGGGCGATGAGGAAGCGCCGGTCGTAGATCTCCCCTTCGAGCCGGGCGGCGTCGGCCACGCCGGCCGCCTCGGCGGTCTTGAGGTGCAGGAGCTGGCGGGCGAAGTCCCAGTCGTAGAGCGCCTGGGAGGCGTCGAGCCCCTCGTAGCACTGCAGCCGGATCAGCGGCGCGTCGAGCAGCGCGGCCAGGGTCTTGGCCAGCTCGGTCTTGCCGACCCCGGCCTCGCCCTCCAGGAACAGCGGCCGGCGCATCCGCAGCGCCAGGAACGCGGCGGTGGCCAGGCCGTCGTCGGCCAGGTAGTCGTGCCGGTCGAGCAGCGCGGCGAGCTCGTCCGGCGACGTGAGGTCCAGGGGCCTGATTGTCCGGCGCAGCACGCCTTCAGGCTACGCCGATCAGTCCTCGCGCGCCTCGCCGCGCTCGTGGATGAGCGCGGCGAGCTCGGCGGTGGCGCGGCGGGCCATCGCCTTCTCCGAGCCCTGGATGCCCATGGCGCCGATCGTGCGCCCGTCGGAGAAGTCGACCCTCGGCCAGGGCTCGCCGGGCAGCAGCGTCACGTCGATCACCTCCGGCCAGGTGTAGCGGTGCGAGCGCACCGCGTTGACCAGCGTGACGCCCTCGTCGTCGGCCTCCACCCGCACCCGGCCCAGCAGGTGGAGGACGAACGCCACCGCGCACCCGAACAGCACGATCGCGATCCGGTCGGGCAGCTTGAACGGATCGGCGATGAGGATCGCCATGACGACCGCCCCGATCACGACGAGCGTGGCGAATCCGTAGGCGACGATCCTGCCCCGGCGGGGACGCCAGGTGACGGGCAGGGGCGGAGGCGGCACGGGCTCAGACACGAGGGAAACCTACCGCAGGTCAGTGCAGGTCCCTCAGGAGGAGTGCGGTCTCCAGCGCGGCGATCGCCGACTCGTACCCCTTGTCCTCCTTGCTGCCGGGCAGCCCGGACCGGTCCAGCGCCTGGTCGAGCGTCTCGCAGGTGAGCACGCCGTTGCCGACGGGGGTCCGCTCGTCGAGCGAGATCCGGGTCAGCCCCGCCGTGACCGAGTCGCAGACGTACTCGAAGTGGGCCGTCTCGCCCCGGATGACCGCGCCGAGCGCCACGACGGCGTCGCAGCGGCGGGCCAGCGCCTGGGCGACCACGGGGATCTCCAGCGAGCCGGGCACGCGCACGACGGTGGCGGTGGCGCCGGAGTCGTCGCACGCCTGGACCGCCCTGGCCACGAGCTGGTCGGTGATCTTGGCGTGCCAGCTCGCCGCCACCACGCCGACGGTCAGCCCCGCCGCGTCGGGCGCGGCCCCTGCCGCCGGTCGTCCATCGCCGCTCATGACGCCTCCGAGATGTCGTGGCCGAGCCGGTCGCGCTTGGCCGTCAGATAGCGCTCGTTGTGGGGGTTCATGGCCACCGGCATCGGCTCGCGGCCCAGCACCTTGATGCCGTAGCCGTCCATGCCGCGCAGCTTGGCCGGGTTGTTGGTGAGCAGCCGCACCGATTTCACGCCGAGGTCGGCGAGGATCTGGGCGGCGTTGGAGAACTCGCGCGCGTCGACCGGCAGCCCCAGCTCGACGTTGGCGTCCACGGTGTCGACGCCGCCGTCCTGGAGGCTGTAGGCCTTGAGCTTGGCCAGCAGGCCGATGCCGCGCCCCTCGTGGCCGCGCAGGTAGACGATCACCCCGGCGCCCTCCTCGGCGACGGCCGACATGGCGTTGCCCAGCTGCACGCCGCAGTCGCAGCGCAGCGAGCCGAACACGTCGCCGGTCAGGCACTCGGAGTGGGCGCGCACCAGCACGTTCTCCCCGTCGCCGAGGTCGCCGAGCACGAGGGCGACGTGCTCGCCGCCGTCGAGCGCGCTGGCGTAGCCGTACGCCTTCCACAGCCCGTACGTGTTGGGCAGGCTCGTCTCGGCGACCCGGGTGACCATGCTCTCGGTGCGGCGGCGGTGGTCGACGAGCTGCTCGATGGAGATGAGCGCCAGGTCGTGCTCGTCGGCGAAGGCGCGCAGCTCGGGCAGCCTGGCCATGGTGCCGTCGTCGTTGACGACCTCGGCCAGCACGCCGGCGGGGCTGAGCCCGGCGAGCCTGGCCAGGTCGACGGCCGCCTCGGTGTGGCCGCGCCGGGCCAGCACGCCGCCCTCGTGGTAGCGCAGCGGGAAGATGTGGCCGGGCCTGACCAGCTCGTTCGGCTCGGTCGCGGAGTCGGCCAGGGTGCGGATGGTGCGGGCGCGGTCGGCGGCGGAGATGCCGGTGGTGACGCCGTCGCGGGCGTCGACGCTGATCGTGTACGCGGTCCGCAGCCGCTCGCGGTTCTGGAACACCATGAGGGGCAGGCCGAGCCGGTCGAGCTCCTTGCCCTCCATCGGCACGCAGATGACGCCGCTGGTGTGACGGATGGTGAAGGTCAGCAGCTCGGGGGTCGCCCGGGAGGCGGCGAAGATGATGTCGCCCTCGTTCTCCCGGTTCTCGTCGTCGACGACCACGACCGCCTTGCCGGCGCGGATGTCCTCCACGGCCCGCTCCACCGGGTCGAACCTGATCTCGCTCATGACGCCACCGCCAGTTCGGGACCGGCCGCGAGCCGGTATTCACGCAACCATTTGACGAAACCGATCATCACCAGCACGAAGAACACGCCGTAGACGGCGCCCGTGACGTACAGCCCGGTGCTGAAGGCCAGCGGGACGCCGACGAGGTCGACGGCCACCCAGACGATCCAGAAGTCGACCAGCGCCCTGCCCTGCGCCCAGGTGGCCACGGCGCTGCCGACGAAGATGTAGGCGTCGGCGGCGACCAGGAACGCGCCCTCGGGCAGCGGCTTGGCCGCGCCCCATGACAGCCCGGTGACGAAGAACAGCAGCCCGACGACGACGGTGCCGGCGAGCATGACGCCGGCCAGCGTGCCGCGCTCGCGGGCGGTGGCCGGGCGGACGGCGAGCTGCTTGCCGCCCTCGGTGCCGCGCCGCCAGGCCCACCAGCCGTAGACCGCCAGCGCGCCGAACAGCACCTGCTTGAGCGCGTTGCCGGCGAACCCGGCGTTGATCGAGGCGACGAGCAGCAGCACCGAGCCGGTGAACTGCACCGGCCAGGTCCACATGGATCTGCGCATCGCCAGCAGGACGGTGGACAGCGCGGCGACGTTGCCGACCAGGTCCGTCCAGAGCACGTGTGTGCCGAACACCTCGAATCCGGCTTCAGCCCAGTTCACTGCCTGACCACCAGCCTTTCCACATACTTAGCGATCACGTCGACCTCGATGTTCACCAGGTCGCCCACCTGGCGTTCGCCCATGGTCGTCAGCCGGAGCGTGGCGGGGATGAGGCTCACGCCGAAGCTTCCGTCGTCAACAGTCGTGACCGTGAGGCTGATTCCGTCGATGGCGATCGAGCCCTTCTCGGCCACGTAGCGGCTGAGCGGCTCGGGGAGCGAGAAGCGCAGGTCGTCCCAGTTGTCGCCGGGGCTCCTGGACAACAGCGCGGCGGTGCCGTCGACGTGGCCCTGCACGATGTGGCCGCCGAGCCGCTGGTCGGCGCGCACGGCGCGTTCGAGGTTGACCGCCGAGCCCTCGGTGAGGACGCCGAGGGAGCTGCGGTCGAGCGATTCCTTGACCACGTCGACGGTGAAGACGTCGTCCTTGACGTCGACGACCGTCAGGCAGACGCCGTTGACGGCGATGGAGTCGCCGTGGCGCGCGTCGGAGGTGACGAGCGCGCCGCGCACGGTCAGCCTGGCGGCGTCGCCGGCCCGTTCCAGGGCGACGACCTCGCCCTTCTCCTCGATGATTCCGGTGAACATCACTTCTCCCTGCTGTTCTCTGCGAGCTGCGGCCGGGCGACGATCTTCAGGTCCGGCCCGATGCGGGAAATCTCCTCGAAGCTCATGCGGTGCGCCCGCGCGATCGTGGCCACCCCCGCCTCGCCCAGCGCCGCGGCCCCCGCTCCGAGGAGGGCCGGCGCCACGTACGCCACGACGCGGTCGACGAGGCCCTGGGCGAGGAACGCTCCCGCCAGGGTGGGCCCGCCTTCCAGGAACACGCTGACGACGTCGCGCGCGGCGAGTTCCTTGAGCAGCGCCGCCAGGTCCAGCCCGGCGCCGTGGCGGGGCAGGGGCAGCAGGGCGGCGCCCCGCGGGGTGGTCACGCCCTCGGCGACGGCGACGAGCGTCGGCGCCTCGCCGTCGAGCACCCGCGCCCCGGGCGGAGTGCGGCCGGAGGGGTCGACGACGACCCGCAGCGGGGTCCGGTCCGGCGCGCCGTCGCCGGGGCTGCCTGGGGGGCTGCCGGGGGGACGGGCTGTCAGGCGGGGGTCGTCGGCCAGCACGGTGCCGACGCCCGCGACGATCGCGTCGCTGCGGGCGCGCATCCGGTGCACGTCGGCGCGCGCCTCGGGCGAGGTGATCCACTGGCTGGTGCCGTCGGCGGCGGCGGAGCGCCCGTCGAGGGTGGCGGCGTACTTCCAGGTGACGTGCGGCCGGCCGAGCCTGGCGAAGGTCAGCCACTCGGCGTTGACCCGTTCGGCCTCGGCGGCGAGGAGCCCGGTCTCGACGGCGACCCCGGCGGCGCGCAGCCGGTCGGCGCCGCCGGCCGCCCGCGGGGTGGGGTCGGGCACGGCGACGACCACGCGGGCCAGGCCGGCCTCCAGCAGCGCCCGGCTGCACGGCCCGGTCCGCCCGGTGTGGTCGCAGGGTTCCAGCGTCACGTACGCGGTGCCGCCGCGGGCCCGCTCGCCCGCCTCGCGCAGCGCCACGACCTCGGCGTGCGGGCCGCCCGCGTACGGGTGGGACCCCTCGCCTGCCACCCGGCCGGAGGCGTCGAGCACGACGCATCCCACCACGGGGTTGGGGCTGGTGCGGCCGTGCCCGAGTGCGGCCAGCTCGATCGCGCGCGCCATGTGGACGGCGTCATCGCCGTCGTGGGCGGTGTGGTCCACCCCCGGCCTCCTACTCGCCAGTAGCTCCAAGCCACGGCGGGCCCCGGGGGGACAAGCGGTGCGCGCACGCACCACTGGTGGCGCCCGGCGACGAAAACCGGGCACCCGCGCGCTTCCTCCCATCCGGACTTTCACCGTCGGTCCCGGAATTTCACCGGGTCAACCGGCCGATGGCATCGGCCGGGTCGCGGACTGTCACCGCCGGTTCGGACTTTCACCGACCCCGGAGCACGCTAGCTCTGTTCTCCTACCAGTTTGCCATGCCCGAAAAGCGACATGCGACCCCTACTCCGCCTGACGTCACGCGGCGGTGAGACGGCGGGCGCGCTTGGCGTCCGGGGCGTAGCGGACCCTGGCCGGGACGAGGCCGAGCCCGGTGTGCAGGGCGCGCAGGGTGGCGGTGGCCCACAGGTCGCCGACCGGCGTGGCGGGCAGGCCGTACAGCCGTCTGGCCCAGCGCGGCAGCGTGGCGAAGGCCAGGAACGTCACGGCGGGCAGCACCGGGCGCAGCGCGGTGAGCGGCGGGGGCAGCGGCGTGCGCAGCGAGAGCCCGAGCGGGTGGGCGGCCTCGGGCACGAACCTGAGGCCGGGCCGCCGCTCGTCGATGTAGGCGTTCAGCTCGGCGACCGTGCCGGGGACGGTGTCCGGGTCGAGGCCGACGACCTCGGCGGCGCGCCGCCACTCGGCCACGAACGTGTCGGCCTCGGCGTCGGTCAGGCGCACCCCGGCCCGGCGGGCGACCGACAGATAGGAGTCGACCTCGCCGACGTGCACCCAGCGCAGCCCCTCGGGCTCGTCGAGGCGGTAGCGGACGCCGGCGTCGGGGTCGTAGGCGTCCAGCCGGGCGTGGATGCCGCGCACCCGGCGTCCGGCCCGCTCGACCTCCGCGCGGGTGCCGTACGTGCGCACGCGGACGAACTCGGTCGTGCGCGCGAAGCGCGCCCACGCCTCGTCGGGGTCCATGAGGGCGGAGTTCTGCAGCACGCCGCGCATCGTGCGCGGGTGCAGGCCCTGCATGAGCAGCGCGCGGAATCCGCCGACCAGCAGGATCGGCTCCCCCATGACCCGCCACGTCACGGATCCGGGGCCGAACAGTCCGTGATCCTCCATAAGCAACTGCTTACCCCCCAGATGCTGACATGTCACAATGTTTTCAAGATTGTGTCGCAAATCCGTGATTACGCAGCGAAATCTCTGCAGGTCATTGCGCTGCGCAAGGATCCTTGAGAACGTGCTCGATGGCCCGGAATTTCCGGAATCTTGTACGTGCATGGGGAGCCCCGACCAGATGACGACACCGACGTCCACAGAAGACGCGATCGACGCGACGTCCGTGACCGAGACTTCCGGTGCCGTTGGCCGTTCACCCGGCCAGCTCATGTGGATGCGCTTCAAGCGCGACCGCACCGGCGTCATCTCGGCGATCATCGTGATCTTCTTCTTCCTGGTCGCCCTGCTGGCCCCCGTGATCTCGATGGTCTACGGCAAGGACCCGTACACGCTGTACGGCCAGGACATGCCGGGGCTGCTCAACGACTACGGCTACCCGATCCAGCCGAACGGCGGCATCAGCTCCGAGTTCTGGTTCGGCCTCGAACCCAGCCTCGGCCGCGACGTGTTCATGCAGCTCGTGTACGGCATCCGCACCTCGCTCGGGATCGCCGTGGCCGCCACGCTCATCACCACCACGCTCGGCATCGTCGTCGGCATCGTGGCCGGCTACGCGGGCGGCAAGACCGACTACTTCGTCGGCCGCCTCATCGACCTCACGCTGTCGTTCCCGCAGACCATCTTCATCATCGCGTTCACCCCCGTGGTGGAGAGCCTGCTGGTCCCGGCGGACGAGGAGACCCCGGTGTGGCTGCGGGCGGTGACGCTCACCATCATGCTCTCGGCGTTCGGCTGGGCCGGCCTGGCCCGGCTGCTGCGCGGCTACGTGCTGTCGATGCGTGAGCGCGAGTACGTGGAGGCGGCCAGGGTCACCGGCGCCTCCCCCGGCCGCATCGTGTTCAAGGAGCTGCTGCCCAACCTGTGGACGCCGATCCTCATCCAGTCGACCCTCCTGCTCCCGGCCATGGTGACGGCGGAGGCGGGCCTGTCGTTCCTGGGCGTCGGCATGGGCGAGCTCGTCCCCGACTGGGGCCGCATGTTCCTGCGGGCCACGCAGGTGTACCAGAACGACATCACGTACCTCATCTTCCCCGGCGTCGCCCTGTTGATCTTCGTGGTCGCCTTCAACCTGCTCGGCGACTCCGTCCGCGACGCCTTCGACCCCAAGATCAAGCGTTAGAGGAGAGAAATGAACTACCGTAGACGGTCGGCTCTCGCGGTGCTCGCCGCCGCGACGCTGACCCTGGTCGGCGCCTGCGCGCCGGGGAACCAGGGCGCCCCGGCGGGCGCGCCCACCGCCGGTTCCTCGGCCCCGGCGCAGGAGCCGTACAAGCCCGCGGTGATCACCCTCGGCACCGCCGAGGACTCCAAGGGCCCGGCCATCGCCCCCGAGGGCGTCGTCAAGGGCGGCACCGTCACGATGATCGACCGTGACGACTTCGCCCACCTCGACCCCGCGCAGAGCTACGTCAACACGGCCACCAACTTCGGCCTGCTCATCCACCGCGGCCTCACCGGCTACAAGCGGACCGCCAAGGGCGAGTACAAGCTCGTGGGCGACCTCGCCACCGACGCCGGCCAGGTCTCCGACGGCGGCAAGACGTGGACCTTCACCCTCAAGGACGGGGTGAAGTGGCAGGACGGCAGCGCGATCACCTCCGCCGACGTGCGGTGGACGATCGAGCGGTCGTTCGCCGACTTCATCACCTTCGGCCCCAGCTACATCCAGCAGTGGCTGACCCAGGACGACTACAAGAAGGCCTACTCCGGCCCGTACGACGGCAAGCAGCTCGAGAACATCGAGACGCCGGACGACAAGACGATCGTCTTCAAGTTCAAGGCGCCGCACGCCGACGCCAACTACGCCTTCGCCATGGGCGGCTACGCCATCGTGCCCAAGGCCAAGGACACCAAGGAGAAGTACGACAAGGAGCCCTTCTCCTCCGGCCCGTACATCATCAAGTCGCACGTCGTCGACAAGTCGATGGAGCTGGCCCGCAACCCGCACTGGGACCCGGCCACCGACCCGATCCGCGGCGCGTACCCGGACGTGTGGAAGCTCGAGTTCGGCCAGGAGGCCCTGCAGATCACCGACCGGTTCATCGCCGACGTCGGTCCTGACCAGCAGGCGTTCACCTTCTACGCGGCCGTCCCGCCGGAGCGGCTCCAGCAGGTGCTGAACGACGCGAGCCTGGCCGACCGCCGCATGGTCAGCCCCTCGCCGTACGGCAACTACTACTACTTCAACCTCGACCGGGTGAAGGACCAGAAGCTGCGTCAGGCCGTCAACTACGCCTGGCCGTCCAAGCAGATCCAGCAGACCATCGGCGGCCCGCAGGCCGCGGCTCTGCCGACGACCATCCTGAACGAGAACACCACGGTCGGGTACAAGCCGTACGACCTGTTCGGCAAGACCACCAAGCCCGAGGGTGACATCGAGAAGGCCAAGCAGCTCATCGCCGAGTCGGACAACCCGAACCCGACGATCGTCTACGCCTACAACCAGACCCCGGTCCAGGAGCAGGTCACCGTCGTGATCAAGAACGCCCTGGAGAAGGCCGGCATCAAGGTCGTGGCCAAGCCGCTGGACCGCAAGACGTACTACGACTCGATCAGCCAGACCAAGAACGAGTTCGACCTGTACTGGGGCGGCTGGGGCGCCGACTGGCCGTCCGGCTCGACCGTCATGCCGATCATCTTCGGCCCGGTCTCCGACGGCGGCCAGAACATGTCGCACCTGAACACGCCGGAGCTCACGGCGAAGATGAAGGAGATCTCCGAGAACCCCGACATCGACGCGGCCAACGCCGCGTGGATGGAGCTCGACAAGGAGATCCAGGAGAAGTACACGCCGCTGGTCGTGGCCGAGAACCGGATCGCCACCACGCTCCACGGCTCCAAGGTGGGCGGCGCCGAGATCGACCCGCAGATGTGGATCGTCTCGCCGAACACCATCTTCGTGAAGCCGTAGCGACACCGCTCCGGGCGCCCGACCGGGTGCCCGGAGCACCCTCTTGGAGATCATCCCGTGCTTCGATTCCTCACCCGCCGCGTACTGGGCGCGCTGGTCATCCTGCTGATCATCTCAGCGGTGACCTTCTTCCTGTTCTACGCGATCCCCGCCGACCCGGCCCGGCTGGCCTGCGGCAAGGTCTGCCCGCCCGAGACGCTTGAGCAGGCCCGGCAGAACCTCGGCATCGACAAGCCGCTCATGGTCCAGTTCGTCAGCTGGCTCGCGGGCATCTTCGTCGGCCGCGACTACGGGGGCCTCGGGCACTGCCCGGCTCCCTGCCTGGGCTTCTCGTTCGTCAACCGCGCCCCGGTGTTCGAGACGATCATCGACCGGATGCCCGTCACGATCGCGCTGACCATCGGCGCCGCGGTGATCTTCCTGATCTTCGGCGTGGCCACCGGCATCGTCGCCGCGCTGCGTCAGGGCAAGCCCCTCGACAAGATCGCCAGCGTCTCGTCGCTGATCGGCGCCTCGGTGCAGATCTACTTCGTCGGCACCCTGGCCATGTACTTCTTCGTCTACCAGATGCAGGTCTTCCGGCAGCCGAAGTACATACCGATCACCGAGGACCCCGTCGGCTGGTTCAGCGGCCTGCTGCTGCCCTGGCTGGTGCTCGCGCTCATCTTCACCGCGAACTACACCAGGATCACCCGCTCCACCATGGTGGAGAACCTGAACGAGGACTACGTGCGCACCGCCCGCGCCAAGGGCATGTCGGGCCGCAGCGTGGTGCTGCGCTTCGCCCTGCGCGGCGCGCTGACGCCCGTGATCACGATCTTCGGCGTCGACCTGGGCACGCTCATCGGCGGCGCGATCATCACCGAGACCACGTTCGGCCTCCAGGGCATCGGCCGCCTCGCCGTCCGCGCGGTGGACTACTCCGACCTGCCGACGCTGATGGCCACGGTCCTGCTCGCGGCGGGTGCGATCGTGGTGATGAACGTGATCGTGGACTCCCTGTACGCCGTCATCGACCCCCGCGTGAGGCTGAGCTGATGTTTCTCGAAGTCAACGACCTCACCGTCGACTTCCACACCGAGGACGGCGTCGTGCACGCCGTCGACGGACTGTCGTTCGAGGTCGACCGGGGCAGCACCCTCGGCATCGTGGGCGAGTCCGGCTCGGGCAAGTCGGTGACGAACCTGGCCATCCTCGGCCTGCACAACCCCGACACCGCCAAGCTCTCGGGCAGCATCAAGCTCGACGGCCGCGAACTGATCGGCGCGCCGCAGCGCGAGCTGGAGAAGCTCCGCGGCAACAAGATGGCGATGATCTTCCAGGACCCGCTGACCTCGCTGTCGCCGTTCCACACGGTCGGCCAGCAGATCGCCGAGGTCTACCGCAAGCACAAGGGCGTCTCCAAGTCGGTGGCGCGCGACCGGGCCATCGAGATGCTCGACCGGGTCGGCATCCCGCAGCCCAAGATCCGCGTCGACGAGTATCCCCACCAGTTCTCCGGCGGCATGCGCCAGCGCGCCATGATCGCCATGGCGCTGGTGTGCGACCCCGGCCTGCTCATCGCCGACGAGCCGACCACCGCGCTGGACGTGACCGTCCAGGCGCAGATCCTCGACCTGCTGCGCGACCTCCAGGAGCAGACCGGCACCGCGATCATCATGATCACGCACGACCTCGGCGTGGTGGCCAGCACCGCGCACGACGTGCTCGTCATGTATGCCGGCCGCGCCGTCGAACGGGGCACCAAGCAGGAGGTGCTGCGCGAGACCCGCCACCCCTACACGTGGGGGCTGCTCGGCTCGATGCCCAGCCTGACCCACCCGGTGGACGTGCCGCTCGAACCCGTGCGCGGCACCCCGCCCAGCCTGATCAACGTCCCGCCCGGCTGCCCGTTCCACCCGCGCTGCGACTATGCGAAGCTGCTCGGGCCGGGCGTGTGCACGGGTGAGCGGCCCGAGCTGTCGCCGCACCGCGGCCACGGCGACGCCTGCTATCTGCCGATCAAGCAGAAGGCCGAACTCAGGAGACTACCCGGTAAGGAGGCGTCGTGACGGAGAAGCTGCTGGAGCTGTCCGGCGTGGTGAAGCACTTCCCCGTCAGAGGCGGCTCGCTGATCAAGCGGCAGATCGGCGCGGTCCACGCGGTGGACGGCATCGACCTGACCGTGCACGAGGGTGAGACGCTCGGCCTGGTGGGCGAGTCCGGCTGCGGCAAGTCCACCACCGGGCGGCTGGCCGCCCGGCTGCTGGAGCCGACCGGCGGCACCATCAGCTACCGGGGCCGGGACATCAGCCACGCCAACCGGCGCGAGCTCAAGCCGATCAGGTCCGAGATCCAGATGATCTTCCAGGACCCCTACTCGTCGCTGAACCCGCGGCACACGGTCGGCTCGATCATCCGCGGCCCGATGGACATCAACGACATCAACCCGGAGGGCGGCCGCGAGGCCAAGGCCCGGGAGCTGCTGGAGATCGTCGGGCTCAACCCCGAGCACTACAACCGCTTCCCGCACGAGTTCTCCGGCGGCCAGCGCCAGCGCATCGGCGTGGCCCGCGCGCTCGCGCTCAACCCCAAGCTGATCATCGCCGACGAGCCGGTCTCCGCGCTGGACGTCTCGATCCAGGCGCAGGTCATCAACCTGCTGCAGCAGCTCCAGCGCGACCTGGGCATCGCGTTCCTGTTCATCGCGCACGACCTGGCCGTGGTGCGGCACTTCTCGCAGCGGGTCGCCGTGATGTACCTGGGCAAGGTGGTGGAGATCGCCGACCGCGACTCCCTCTACGAGCGCCCCCGCCACCCTTACACGCACGCCCTGCTGTCGGCCGTGCCGGAGGCCGACCTCGGGGCGCCGCCGCGCGAGCGCATCCGCCTGGCGGGCGACGTGCCCTCCCCGATCAACCCGCCGACGGGCTGCCGCTTCCGCACCCGCTGCTGGAAGGCGCAGGACAAGTGCGCCACGGAGGAGCCGCCGCTGGTGCAGCTGTCGGGCAACCGCGACGGCCACCTGACCGCCTGCCACTTCCCCGAGGAGCCCGGCGTCCGCGGCGAGGACATCGTCCTCGACCCGGCCCTCCAGGCCTGACACCCGCTGATCGACGGCCGGGCGGCACACTGCGTGCCGCCCGGCCGTCGGCGTCTGGCGGTCCTACGAGGCGGCGCCCGCCGCCAGCGAACGCAGGGAGTCGACGGCCGCGACCCGGTCGGCGGAGCCGTAGACGGCGTTGCCCGCCACGAACACGTCGGCGCCCGCCTCCGCGCACCGCTCGATCGTGCTCTCGGACACCCCGCCGTCGACCTGCAGCCACACCTGCCCGCCGTGCCGCTCGATGATCGACCGCGCCCGCCGCACCTTCGGCAGCACCATGTCGAGGAACTTCTGCCCGCCGAACCCCGGCTCCACCGTCATCAGCAGCAGCATGTCGACCTCGCCGACGAGATCCTCGTACGGCTCCACCGCCGTGGCCGGGTTGAGCGCCAGACCCGCCCGGGCGCCGAGCGAGCGGATCTCCCGCAGCGTCCGCACCGGCGCCGAGGACGCCTCCGCGTGGATGGTCACGCTCCCCGCCCCCGCCTCGGCGTAGCCGGGGGCCCACCGATCGGGGTCCTCGATCATGAGGTGGCAGTCGAGCGGCAGCGAGGTCGCCTTGAGCAACGACTCGACCACGGGCAGCCCGAGGGTCAGGTTGGGCACGAAGTGGTTGTCCATGACATCCACGTGCAGCCAGTCGGCGTTCGGCACGGCGGCCGCCTCGTCGGCGAGCCGGGCGAAGTCGGCGGACAGGATGCTGGGCGAGATCTGTACGGCCATGATGGTCAGAGTCTAGCCACGCCCCGCCCGGCCGGACCGCCCGCCCCGCGCCCGGCGGGGCAGCTCACCCCGCCCGGCGCAGCAGCGCCAGGAACATCGCGTCGGTGCCGTGCCGGTGCGGCCAGAACTGCGCGTACGGCCCGTCGCCGAGCCCGCCCACCTCCGGCAGGTAGGCACGCGCGTCGAGCGTCTCCACGTCGTCCCTGCCGCCTGCGACGTCGCCCACGACCACCCGCGTCTCCGCCAGGTGCGGCGAGCACGTCACGTACGCGACGACCCCGCCGGGACGCACCGCGTCGAGCGCGGTGCCGAGCAGCCGCCGCTGCAGCCTGCCCAGCTCCGCGATGCTCGCCGGATCGCGCCGCCACCGCGCCTCCGGGCGGCGCCGCAGCGCGCCGAGCCCCGTGCAGGGCGCGTCGAGCATCACCCGGTCGAACACCCCGGGCCGCCACGCGGGCTCGGTGCCGTCAGCGGTGATCACCGCGGCGTCCCTGGTCGTCTCCCAGACGAGCCGCGCCCGGTGATACTGCACGTCACCGGCCAGCAGCCGGGCCCCGCCCGGGTGCGCCATCACCGCGCCGCCGGCCTCGGTGCCTTCGACGTCGCCGTGACGGGCGATCGCGTCGAGCAGGCCCGCCTTTCCGCCCGGCCCGGCGCACAGGTCGAGCCACAGCTCCTCGCCGCCGTCGAGCGGCACCCGGGTGAGGGCCAGCGCGACGAGCTGGCTCGCCTCGTCCTGGACCGCCGCCCGCGTGTCGTGGACGGCCTCGATCCGGCCCGGGTCGCCCTCGGGCAGGTAGGCGGCGTAAGGCGAGTAGCGGCCCGGCTCGGCCCCCGACTCCCGCAGCTCCTCGACCGAGCTGCGGCCCGGCCTGGCCACCAGCGTCACCAGCGGCCGCGCGTTGTCGGCGTCGAGCAGGTCGGCGGTCTCGTGCGCGGCGGGGCCGAGCGCGTCGCGGAACGCGCTGACGATCCACCGGGGATGGCTGTGCGCCACGGCCAGGTGCCCGGCCGGGTCGTCGCCGGCGTCGGGCGCCACGATCGGCACCCACTCCTCCAGCGACCTGGACGCGATCTTGCGCGCGACGGCGTTGGCGAACTTGGCCGCCCCCGGGCCGACGCGCAGCCGTACGAGATCGACGGTGGTGCCGACGGCCGCGTGCGGCGGGACGCGCATCTTCAGCAGCTGGTGCGCGCCGAGCCGCAGCGCGTCACGCACCTCCGGGTCGGGCGCGCGGTCGCTGCACACCTCGATGATCGCGTCGTACGTGCCGAGGCCGCGCAGCGTGCCGTAGGCCAGCTCGGTGGCCAGCGCCGCGTCGCGCCCGCCGATGCCGCGCTCGCGCAGCATGCGGGGCAGCAGCAGGTTGGCGTAGGAGTCGCGCTCGTCGACGGCGCGCAGCACGTCGTAGGCGGCGTTACGCGCCTGGTCGCGCGGCGGACGCCGCCCCCCGCCCCCGCCACGGCCCCCGCCGCGCCCGGTCGGCTGGCCGCCGCGGCTGTCGCCGTGCGGCCGGTTCCCCCGTGCTTTCATGCTTTCCGGCTCTCCCTCGCGGCGCGGCCGCGCGGGCCGGCCGGCGTGCTCACTCAAACCGCTCGCCGCTCTCCGGGCGGGTGCCGCGGGCCCACTCGCCCGCGCTCATCAGCCGCTTGCCCTGCGGCTGGACCTCGCCCAGCTCGACCGGGCCGGTGGCGGTGCCGACCAGCACCGTGTTCTTGCCCGCGACGAGGATCTCGCCGGGCGCGAGCCGCTCGGCGGCCTCGGCGAGCCGGACGGGGCCGAGCTTGACCCGCTGCCCGCGGAACTCGCTCCACGCCCCCGGGTTGGGGGTGCAGCCGCGGATGAGCCGGTCGGCGTGCAGGGCGGGCTTGGCCCAGTCGACCCGGGCGTCGGTCACGCTGATCTTGGGGGCGAGGGTCACCCCGTCGTGCGGCTGCGGGCGGGCCTCCAGGGTGCCGTCCTCGACGCCGTCGAGCGTCGCGGCCAGCAGCCCGGCCCCGGACACCGACAGCCGCTCCAGCAGCGCGCCGCTGGTGTCGCCGGCGCGGATCTCCTCGGTGACGACGCCGTAGACGGGCCCGGCGTCGAGCTCCTTGACGATCCGGAACGTGGTCGCGCCGGTGATCTCGTCGCCGTGCAGGACGGCGTGCTGCACGGGGGCGGCGCCGCGCCACGCGGGCAGGATCGAGAAGTGCAGGTTGATCCAGCCGTGGCGGGGCACGTCGAGCGCCGACTGGGGCAGCAGCGCGCCGTAGGCGACCACGGGGCAGCAGTCGGGCTCCAGCTCCCGCAGCCGCTCCAGGAACTCCGGGTCGCCGGCCTTGGCGGGCCGCAGCACCTCGATGCCCGCCTCCTCGGCCAGCTCGGCCACCGGCGACGGGTGGACCTTGCGGCCCCGGCCGGACTGGGCGTCGGGCCGGGTGACGACGGCGGCCACCTCGTGGCGGGGCGAGTCGATCAGGGTGCGCAGCGACGGCAGCGCAGTCTCGGGCGTGCCCGCGAACACCAGGCGCATCGTCACAGCGCCTTTCCGCCGGTGGCGTGCGGGGAGAACTTGACCGTGGGCGCCGCCAGGCCGCTCCACTCGGCCTCGCGGATGGCCTTCATCGCGAGCTTGCGCTGCTTGGCATCCATCCGGTCGATGAACAGGATGCCGTCGAGGTGGTCGGTCTCGTGCTGGAAGCAGCGCGCCATCAGGTCGGTGCCCTCCAGCGTGACCGGCTCGCCGTGCATGTTGAAGCCCCGGGCGACGGCGCGGATGGCGCGCGGCGTGGGGAACGACAGGCCGGGGAACGACAGGCAGCCCTCCTCGCCCTCCTCGTCCAGGTCGTCGGACAGGTCGAGGTCGGGGTTGATCAGGTGGCCGAGCTGGTCGTCGACGTAATAGGTGAACACGCGCAGGCCCACGCCGATCTGCGGCGCGGCCAGGCCGGCGCCCGGCGCGTCCATCATCGTGTCGGTGAGGTCCTTGACCAGCTTGCGGAGCTCCTTGTCGAAGTCGGTCACCGGCGCAGCCGGGGTGCGCAGCACCGGGTCTCCGAACAGCCGGATCGCCTGGATCGCCAAGGGGGTCACTCCGTTTCGTAGGTGGATCAGTCCATTTTAGTGTGCGCGAGGGAGCGCGCCTTCATCGCCGCTTTGCGCGCCGCCTTGACGACCGCCTGGTCGTCGTGCGCGCCGGCGAGCATGTCGAGGACGGCCACGGTGTCGGGGTGGCCGACGGCCGGCATCGCGGTGATGAGCTTGACGAGGTCCTCGCCCGGCTCCGGCGTGTCGAGCCGGCCCGCGACGGGCCCCGACATGTGCATGAGCGCGGCCAGCGAGTCGACCGCGATCCAGGTGTGGTCCTCGGGGCTGAGCGGCGGCGCCTGAAGGTCGCGGATGTGCAGCCAGGAGGCGGCGTAGCGGCGCATGAGCGGCAGGGCGAGCGCCTCGCGCATCGGGGCCTCGGCCTCGGGCCCGAGCTCCTCCAGGACGGCGCCCACCGCGCCGCGCCGGCCGGCGTCGCCCTCGGCGGCGATCGCGATGAGCTCGCGGGCGGCCTCCTCGGGCGGACGGCGCTCCAGCCACCCGGCGACGGCGCTCTGCGTGGCCGAGCCCTTGACCAGGGCCTCGACCAGCTCGGCGGCCGACAGGTCGGCGAACACCTCGACCTCGGCGGCCGTGGGCGCGTCGTGGCCCTCGCGCAGCAGGTCGCGGCGGATCGCCCAGACGCCCAGCGGGGTGAGCGCGGTGCGCCCGGCCGACGTCTGCTCGACCAGGCCGCAGTAGGACAGCAGCGACAGCGCCTCCAGCAGCTCGGCCGGGAGCGCCGCGGCGAGCCTGCGCATCTCCGCGTCGCCGGGCGCGCAGGCCACCTCGTGCGACTGCAGGATGCCCCGGGCCAGGTTGGCGATCGCGACGCCGGACCGTACGGAGTAGATCGTGGCGAGCATCTCGGCGAGGTGGCCGTCGACCACGGTGGAGCCGGTCAGGCCCTCGTCGGCGCGGTCGAGCACGTCCATGACGACGCCGTCCCAGAACTCCAGCGTCGCCTCCACCGTCAGCCGCGCCGGCAGCGGGCCGCGCGACGCCCGGCCGCGCGCGATGCGCAGCAGGCCGGTGTTGACGGCGACGATCCAGACCAGCCGCAGCCGCGACGGCTCCAGGCCGAGCGCGGCGACGGCCGCCGCCCGGTCGGCCTCCGGCAGCAGCCCGTCCGGCGACACCGGGCGCTCGCCCGTCCAGGTGGCGAGGCGGATGGCGTCGGCGACGAGCGGGACCGTCGGGACCACCCGCGCGAGCTCGGCGTCGCCGGCCAGCGTGACAGGCGGGAACGTGAGCGCCTCGTGCTGCGCGGGGGTCTTCTCCTGCGGCGGCCGTGGCGGCACGGCGGCCTGCTCATCGATCAGCTTGCGCAGCTCGGCGAGGTCGAAGACGTTGTTTGCCACCCACGAAACTTACTGCACAGGAGTCACAGAGGCGTACTCATCGGATGCCCCGGGAGCGCGCCTTGAACGCCGCCTTGCGGGCCGCCTTGGCGGCCGTGCCGTCGGGCAGCGAGCGTCCGAGCAGCTCCAGGACCTCGACGACGTCGGGGTGGTCCACCCGCCACATCTCCTCGATGAGGTGGGCCGGCGGGCCGGAGGCGGCGATGTTCTCGGCGAACATCTCGGGGTCGTCGGCGGCCGCCGGGGTCGCCAGCGCGAGCATGTCGACGCTGACCCACAGCAGCTCCTCCTGGCTGAGCGCCGGGGCGGGCAGGCCGCGCGCGGTGAGCCAGTGGATGGCGTGCGGGCGCAGCTCCTGGTCGTCGAGCCAGGGCCGCACCTCGCCGGCGGCCTCGGCGCCGAGCCGGTCCACGATCGTGACCGCGATCCCGCGCGCCACGGCGGGCGCGCCGGAGGCGGCGGCGAGCAACTGGGCCGCGGCCTCGCCGGCCGGGCGGGCGGCCAGCCAGCGGCTGATGTCGTCCTCGGCCAGCTCGGTCGGCACGCCGTCGAGCAGCCCCTCGATGAGCCCGCGCGCGTCGGCCTCGGCCAGGTCGGGAGCCTGCGGCGCGTCGAGCCCGAGCGCGAGGTAGTGCTCGCGCAGCGCCCACACGGCGGCCGGGGTGAGCGCGACCGTGCCGTCCTCCAGGCGCAGCAGGCCGCACCAGGCCAGCCGTTCCAGCACGGCGGGCACGTCGACGGCGGTGTCCTCGGCCAGGTCGGCCAGGTAGTCGCCGGCCACGGCGGCGGGCGCGGGCGACTGGAGCCGGTAGAGCATGTCGAGCAGGTCGTAGAGCTCCTCGTCGACCTGCGGGTGGCCGGTGACCTGGCCGCCGGTGTCACGCTCGACGAGGTGGGCGACGACCGCCGCCCAGCGCGGAAGCGGCTCCCCCTCGGCCACCTCGCTCAGGTAGGGCGCCTCGCCCCGGTCGAGCGCGGCCAGCAGCGGGACGTCGCGCAGCTCCGCCTCCAGCGCCTCGGGCGAGGGCAGCCGGACGGCCGGCCTGGGCGTGCAGCCGGGACAGTCGCAGGGCGCCTCCCCCAGGTCGGGCACCTCGCCCGACGGGATGGCGATCGACTGCTCCAGCGACTCGGGCCCGATCGAGCTGAACAGGCTCTTGGCCATGCCGAAGTTGGCGGTGTCGGCCAGCGCCCCCGGCATCCGGGTGGCGATGTCGCTCAGCCGCTCACGCATCAGCGCAGCCGTCTCACCGCTGACCGCACCCGACTCCTGCAGGTAGTCGACCAGCGTGCGGGCGGCGGCCACCGTCTCCGGCGCGCTCTCCGGAGGCGCGATCACCTTGCGCGGGTAGATGGACAGCAACAGCTCGTCGAACGTGGCGGGGACGAAGTCGCCCAGCTCGTTGACGTTCAGGTAGTCGCTGGCGTAATCGCAGAGCAGGCGGATCTCGTCCGCGTCCACCTCGACGCCCCGCCCGCGCCCCCAAGCACGCAGATCGTCGATGGCCAGGTTCACCCATTCGATCGACACAGAGGGCACGCTAACGGCTGGCTTACAGATGAGCGAATCGGGGAAACGGCCTAAATCAGGTCGAGCGGGTCGACACTTACCCTCACGACATCTGGTGTCTTTCTGGCCGCGCGCACCCCACTGGCCCCTTTGAGCGCCGCGGCCAGCGCCGCACCGCTCCCGCGCGGCACCCGGATCATGGCGCGTTCCTGGCCCGAGTCGTCGATCGGCACCGGCCCGAGCACCTGCGCGTCGGCGGGCAGGCGCGCCTCGGCCACCATCTGCCGCACCGCCGCCGCCGTGCCCGTGAGCGTCGCCATCCGCACCGCAGGAGGGAACCCGAGCTCCACCCGCTCGGCCAGCTCCCGCTCGGCGTGCGTGACCGCGTCCCAGCGCAGCAGCGCCTGCACCGCCGGCAGCCCTGCGTCGGCCAGCACCACCAGCTCACCGCGCGGGCGCAGCAGCGCGGCGGCGTTCATCCACCGGCGCACCGCCTCCTCCCCCGCCCGCAGGTCCGCCCGGCCCAGCAGCGCCCACCCGTCGAGCAGCACCACCGCCGCGTAGCCGCCCTCGGCCACCGGCTCGGCCCCCGGCGTCGCCACGACCAGCGCCCGGCTCCCCGGCACGCTCGCCAGCACCCCGTCACGCCCCGACGTGCGCACCGGCACCGACGGGAAGGCCCGGCCCAGCTCCTCCGCCGTCCGCCGCGCGCCCACGACCACCGCCCGCAGCCTCGGGCTCCCGCAGTGCTCGCACTTCCACGCCGCGTCCACCCGTCCGCACCAGCGGCAGTACGGGGCCGCGTGCCCGCCCCTGAGCGCCAGCGGCCCCCGGCACAGCCCGTCCCCCGCGCCCGCACGCCCCTCACCCTCGTACGCCGCGCCCGTACGCCCCTCGCCCACGTACGCCGCGTCCCCGGGCACGGCGAGCCGCATCGCCTCCCCCACGCCGGCCGCCCCTTCCGCGGCGTCGTGGACCGAGGAGCCGGCTGTCCCGGACCCACCGGGCCCGCCCAGAACCCCCTGGCCCTGCGACACGAACCCTCCGGGAGCGCCCGCGTACGCCGCCGCGCCCGCGTGAGCCGCCGGCCCCGTCGAGGCCGGGAAGCCCGTGCGGGTCGGCGGGTGCGAACAGCGGGCCGGGGCGCGGCAGTGCCGGCAGGCCAGCGCCGGCAGGTAGCCGCGCCTGGGCACCTGCACGAGGACGGGCCCGCTCTCCAGCCCCTGGCGCAGCGCCCGCCAGGCCACGCTGGGCAGCCGGGCCGCGCGCGCCGCCTGGTCCTTGGCCAGCTCGGCGTCCTCCCCCGCCGGGCGGACGTGCGGGGCGAGGCTCCTGATCGTCTGACGGTCGGCCACGATCGGCCGGGCCCAGCGGGAGGCGAGCAGCTGGGTGGCCTCGGCGGTGCGCGCGTAGGCGCCGATCAGCATGGCCGCGCCGGTCCGGTGCGCCCTCAGCCCCAGCACCTCCCGCGCGTGCGGGTACGGCGCGAGCCGCTCGGCGTGCAGGTCGTCGCCGTCGTCCCAGATCGCCACCAGCCCCAGCCGCTCCACGGGCGCGAACATCGCCGCCCGCGTCCCCACGACCGCCCGCACCTGCCCGCGCAGCACCGCCAGCCACCGCCGGTAGCGCTCGGCCGGGCCGAGGTCGGCGGTCAGCGCGACATGCCGCCCGGCGCCCAGCATCCGGCCCAGCTCGGCGTCGAGCAGTGCCACGTCCTTCCCGTCGGGCACGACCACGAGCGCGCCCCGGCCGCCGTCCAGCGTCGCCCGCACCGCCTCAGCGACGGGCCCCGCCCACCCCCGCGCCCCGGGCAGCGCCGACCACACCGCCCTGGGCGCCCTCCCGTGCCGCAACGCGTCGAGGAACGACGCCCCCATCGGGTACGCCCCCCACGCCCCACCGGGGCCCCGGACCGCGCCTTCCCTCAGGCCACCGTCCTGAACCCCACCGACGCCCCCCGCGCCGTCCCCCTGAGGCACGCCCTCACCAACCCGAGCCGCAACCGTCTCGCCCGGGGACCCGCCGTCCTGAAGGGAGGCACCGAGGTCGGGCCCGCCGACCTGGCGCGAGGCATTCGAGAGAGGCGGACCGCCCTGCTGAGCGGCCCCGGAGGTCGCCCCCCGCGGCTCCTCGGGCGTGGCGCTCTCGGACTCCGGGGCCGGGAACGCCGGGGCCTCGGGGGTCGGCGTCTCGGGGGTTGCCGCCTCGGGGCTTGGAGGCTCGGAGGTCGGGGTCTCCGTCGGCAGGGCCGCTGTCGCGGTCGGTGGCTGCCGTACGCGGTCCGCCGGGACGGAGGGGAGGTCAGGGGACGTAAAGCGCTCCGCCGGGCCGGAGGGGGCCTTGGGGGGCTCCGCAGAGGCCGCGGCGGCCCGGGTGGCCGTCTCCGTCCTGGCGTGGCGGGGCGGGACGGCCAGGCGCAGCACGTCGGCCAGGGTGCCCGCGTAGCGGTCGGCCACGGCCCTGGCGAGCCCGGCCACCTCGGGGGTGAGCACCCGCTCGGGCGAGACGACGCGTTCGAGGGGCGTCAGCCGCCCGGCGTGCTCGCTCTCGTCGGCCCGTTCCAGCAGGAACCCGTCGACGAGCTTGCCGGCGAACCGCACCCGCACCCGCACCCCCGGCTGGGCGCTCTCGTGCATCGAGGCGGGCACCAGGTAGTCGAACGGCCGGTCGAGGTGGGGCAGCGGGTTGTCCACGGCCACCCTGGCCACGGGCAGCTCCGGGGCGGGCACGACGGCGCCCTTCGCCGACGCCGCGGGCCGCACGGCGTCGAGCGGCAGGAGGGCGTCGTCGGAGGTCGTCACCCACTACGTCTACCAGACTCGGGCCCCGCCCCACGCCCGCCCGCGGACGCCCCCGCCACCGGCCGCGGGGAACGCCGCGGAAGGGCGTCCACCACCGCAGGACACCCCGACCACGAGGACCCGAGCAGCCGCGTACGGACGCCGCCCAGGTCCTGAGAGGCGCCCGGTCCTGAAAGCGCGACGACGCCGCCCCGGGACACGCGAAGATGCCGCACCCCCTCCTGGGGGCGCGGCATCGGCGGCGTCAGGTCAGAGGCCCGCGGCGGTGCGGAGCGCCTCGGCGCGGTCGGTGGACTCCCAGGAGAAGCCCTCGCGTCCGAAGTGCCCGTAGGCGGCGGTCTCGGAGTAGATAGGACGCAGCAGGTCGAGGTCGCGGATGATCGCGGCCGGGCGGAGGTCGAAGACCTCGAGCACGGCGGCCTGGATCTTCTCGACCGGCAGCTTCTCGGTGCCGAAGCACTCGACGAACAGGCCGACCGGCTGGGCCTTGCCGATGGCGTAGGCGACCTGGACCTCGCAGCGGTCGGCGAGGCCGGCCGCGACGACGTTCTTGGCGACCCAGCGCATGGCGTAGGCGGCCGAGCGGTCGACCTTGGACGGGTCCTTGCCCGAGAAGGCGCCGCCGCCGTGGCGGGCCATGCCGCCGTAGGTGTCGATGATGATCTTGCGGCCGGTGAGGCCGGCGTCGCCCATGGGGCCGCCGATCTCGAAGCGCCCGGTCGGGTTGACGAGCAGGCGGTAGCCCTCGGTCTCGATCTCGAGGCCGGCGAGCACGGGGTCGACCACGTGCTCCTTGATGTCGGGGGTCAGCATCTCCTTGAGGTCGATCTCGGCGGCGTGCTGCGTGGAGACGACCACGGTGTCGAGGCGGACCGGGCGGTCGCCGTCGTACTCGATGGTGACCTGGGTCTTGCCGTCGGGGCGCAGGTAGGGCACGGTGCCGGACTTGCGGACCTCGGACAGGCGCTGGGCGAGGCGGTGGGCGAGCGTGATGGGCAGCGGCATCAGCTCGGGGGTCTCGCGGCAGGCGTAGCCGAACATGAGGCCCTGGTCGCCGGCGCCCTGGCGGTCGAGCTCGTCGGCGTCGCCGCCGACGCGGTGCTCGTAGGCGTCGTCGACGCCCTGGGCGATGTCGGGCGACTGCGCGCCGATGGACACCGACACGCCGCACGAGGCGCCGTCGAAGCCCTTGTGGGAGGCGTCGTAGCCGATCTCCAGGATCTTCTCCCGGATGACGCCGGGGATGTCGACGTAGGTCTCGGTCGTGACCTCGCCTGCGACGTGAACCTGGCCGGTAGTGATCATCGTCTCGACGGCGACCCGGCTCCGCGGGTCGTCCTTGAGCATGGTGTCGAGAATCGCGTCACTGATCTGGTCGGCGATCTTGTCCGGGTGGCCCTCGGTGACCGACTCGGAGGTGAACAGGCGACGTGACAACTCAGTGGCTCCTCATGCAGCGGCTGCTGACGGCTGGGGACTCGGGGTGCTGGGCACACCTGAGCCTCGCCGAAGTCTAGCCCTACCTGGCGCCAGGTAGCGAAACCCGCCCCGCGATCCGGCACTCTGAAAGGAGGGCGGGGCCGATCGGGGCACGTTCAGAGATGGGGCAGAGGGTCGAGCGGCAGCGTCTCGGGCGCGAACACCTCGGCGTCGGCGGCGGCGACCACGGCCGCGTACTCGTCGTCGAACTCGAAGAGCATGTCGCCGAGCTCGATGACCGGTGACGGGCCGTGACGGATGGGCCCGAGCCGCGTGTTGCGCGGGAACGTGGCGTGCACCGAGACCGGGCGGTCGCTCCTGAGCATCCGGGTGGCGAGCACCGAGACGGCCAGGTCGGTGACGACGACGAGGAAGTTGGCGGCCCCCGGCGGCCCGACGGACAGCGCCGGGAAGACGTAGCGGATCGCGCCACGATGGCCGAGAACCGTCCTGCATCGGTCCCTGACAGCAGCACTTATTGGCATCCCGTCCCCCTTTGGCCCAGTATCCGTAGCTATAGGGAGATCCCGCAACAGGTGATCAGGTAATCCATCCGAGCGGTTAGCTGCCCGTACGGGATTCAGGACAGGCGGGCGGCGACGGCGTCCCAGACGGCGTCGGCCACGTCCTCCTTGGGCCCCCGGGGCACCTCGACGGGGTCGCCGCCGGCGACGAGCACGGTGGCGGCGTTGTCAGGGGTGCCGAAGGCCAGGTGCTCGCCGACCTGGTTGACGACCAGCAGGTCGCAGCCCTTGCGGGCGAGCTTGGCCTGCCCGTTGGCGAGCACGTCGTGGGTCTCGGCCGCGAAGCCGACGATCACCTTCGGGTACGCGCCGCGCTCGCGGCCCAGCTCGGCCAGGATGTCGGGGTTCTTCACCAGCCGGATCGGGTCGGGCTCGCCGTCGGTCTTCTTGATCTTCACGTCCTGCCGGTCGGCGGGCCGGAAGTCGGCGACGGCGGCGGCCATGACGACCACGTCGGCGGAGGCGGCGGCGGCCAGGACGGCCTCCCGCAGCTCGGCGGTGGTCTCCACCCGCACCACGGCGGCTCCGGCCGGGTCGGGCAGCGCGACGTTGGCGGCCACCACGGTCACCTCGGCGCCCCGGGCGGCGGCGGTGCGGGCCAGCGCGTAGCCCTGGAGGCCGGAGGAGCGGTTGCCGATGAAGCGGACCGGGTCGAGGGCCTCGCGGGTGCCGCCGGCGGAGACGACGACCTTGCGCCCGGCCAGGTCGCGCGGCGCGCCGCGCAGCACGCGCAGGCACACCTGGAAGATCTCGGCGGGGTCGGGCAGGCGGCCGGGCCCGGTGTCGGCCCCGGTGAGCCGGCCGACGGCCGGGTCGATCACGATCGCGCCCCGCTCGCGCAGGGTGGCGACGTTGGCGCGGGTGGCCGGGTGCTGCCACATCTCGGTGTGCATCGCGGGCGCGAACACCACCGGGCAGCGCGCGGTCAGCAGCGTGTTGGTGAGCAGGTCGCCGGCCAGCCCGTGGGCGGCCTTGGCGAGCAGGTCGGCCGTGGCGGGGGCGACCACGACGAGGTCGGCCGCCTGGCCGATGCGCACGTGGGGCACCTCGTGGACGCTCTCCCACACGTCGGTCGTCACCGGGTTGCCCGACAGGGCGGCCCAGGTGGGCTCGCCCACGAACCGCAGGGCGTCACGGGTGGGGACCACCCGGACCTCGTGCCCCGACTCGGTGAACAGGCGCAGCAGCTCGCACGCCTTGTACGCGGCAATGCCGCCGGCGACGCCCAGGACGACCTTCATCGAGCGGTCAGGCCGCGCCTTCGATGGGCTCGGCGTTGAGCAGGCCCTCGGAGACCTCGCGCAGCGCGATGGACAGCGGCTTCTCCTGGGCGTGCGTCTCGACGAGCGGGCCGACGTACTCCAGCAGGCCCTCGCCGAGCTGGGAGTAGTAGGCGTTGATCTGGCGGGCCCGCTTGGCGCCCATGATCACCAGAGAGTATTTGCTGTCGACGATGTCGAGCAGCGCGTCGATCGGAGGGTTGGTGATGCCCTCGGCGACCGGGGCGACTCCTGCCACGATTTGTCAGACCTCTCGCTTGGTGGTTGTGATGACCCCCTGAGGGTCGGTCATCAAGGCTATCAGCCGGTGGCACACGTCTTTGACATCCGTGTTCACCAGCGTGAGGTCGAACTCCTCCTCGGCCGCCATCTCGACCCGGCCGGCCGCCAGCCGCCTGGCGATGACGTCCTCGGGCTCGGTGCCCCGGCCGCGCAGCCGCTTCTCCAGCTCCTCCCAGGTGGGCGGGGCCAGGAAGACCAGCAGCGACTCCGGCATGCTGCGCCGCACCTGCCGGGCGCCCTCCAGGTCGATCTCCAGCAGCGTGGGCACGCCCGCCGCCAGCCTTTCGAGCACGGCCTGGCGCGGCGTGCCGTAGCGGTTGCCCGCGAACTCCGCCCACTCCAGCAGCTCACCGGCCGCGACGAGCCGGTCGAACTCCTCGCCGTCGACGAAGAAGTAGTGCACCCCGTGCACCTCGCCGGGCCGGGGGCTTCTGGTGGTCACCGAGACCGACAGCCACACCTCGGGGTGTGCCCGCCGGAGCTCGGCGACGACCGTGGACTTGCCGACGCCTGACGGCCCCGACAGGACCGTCAGCCGCCTTTCGCGCGAGGGGAGGAAGCCGCCGACTCTTGCGCCCGCTCCGACTGCCTCGTGGGCCCTTACACTGCCGGACCAGGACCTGTCGGTCACTTCCTACCCCCCGTTGAACCAGCGTTTTCGTGTGGAACCGAGATTAGCTCTCGTTGCCACCGAACTCGCGCTCGAGGGAGGCCCTCTGGTTCGCGCCGAGACCCCGCACGCGGCGGGACTCGGCGATGGCGAGCCGCTCCATGAGCTGCTTGGCGCGGACCTTGCCCACGCCGGGGAGCGATTCCAACAGTGCCGACACCTTCATCTTGCCGATGACGTCGTCGGTCTGCCCATCCTTGAGCACCTCAGCCAGAGAAACCGCGCCATGCTTGAGCCGGTTCTTGACCTCGGCACGCTCTTTACGGGCCTTGGCAGCCTTCTCCAGGGCTGCGGCGCGCTGCTCAGGGGTCAGGGGAGGAAGAGCCACGCCGGGTCACCTCGAATTTCTGTCGATGTACTCGGACGGGAAGGGAAACTAGCTGGTCATCGCCCCCTAAGCAACGTCAAGAGCGGTTTCTCTCGCCACAAAGTCGACTTCATCACTTTGGGTGATGGTAAAATCACTTTCTGCTGATCAAATCGCCCTCACTTCCCGCTTCTCGGCCGTGCGCGCGGTGCTGCCCGGGGGCGCTACGATGATCACAACAGGGCGGGCGCACTGTGTCCGAAAGCCGGGTTGACCTGTGTCCGAAACCCGTGGGGGACCTTTCGGGATCTTCCTCCGGCGTGCCCTCGCACGGGCGTCACGGCGACGCCTGGCGAGCCGTCCCGCGGAGGGTCCGGAGCCGGGCACTGACACGCGCCCGGCCCCCGGAGCGTCCGCGGCTGTCAGGAAGGGCCGGAGCGGCGCAGGGAGGCGGCGATGGCGGCGGCCGCCGCGCCCGGGTCCGGGGAGCCGGTGATCGGTCGGCCGATGACCAGTAGGTCGGCCCCGTCGGCGAGCGCCTGCTCGGGTGTCGCCACCCGGACCTGGTCCTGGGTGGCCGAGCCCGCGGGCCGGACGCCGGGGGTGATGAGCGTGACGCCCTCCCCCACCTCGGCGCGGACGGCGGCGACCTCGTGCGGGGAGCAGACCAGCGCGGTGGCGCCGGCCTCGACGGAGAGCGCGGCCAGGCGGCGGACGGCGTCGTCGGCGGGCCCGGCCAGCCCGATGCGGGCCAGGTCGTCCTCCGACAGGGAGGTCAGCACGGTGACGGCGGCGATCTGCGTGTGGGGGGCGGCCTCGACGGCGGCCCTGATCATGGCGGGCCCGCCGGCGGCGTGCACGGTGAGGATGGCGGGCCGCAGCCGGGAGACGGCCCTGGCGGCGCCCGAGACGGTGTTGGGGATGTCGTGGAGCTTGAGGTCGAGGAAGACCCGCACCCCGCTGGCCCCGCGCACGGAGGCGATCACGTCGGGCCCGTAGCGCATGTAGAGCTCCAGGCCCACCTTGACGGTGCTGACGTGCGGGGTCACCAGCCCGGCCCACCTGGCGGCGGTCTCCAGGTCGGGGGCGTCGAGGGCGACGGCTATGGGAGCGGGAGTCAAGGCGTGCTCTCCTCGGAGTCGACGAGCAGGTGCCGGGGCGCGCTGCCCGGCGGACGGTGGGCCAGGCCGACGGCGTCGGCCAGCCGCTGGAAGCCGCGCGCCCGGAGCAGGTCCTCGAGCTCGCGCTCGATGCGCAGGCACGCGTACGGGTCGTGGAACAGGGCGGTGCCGACGCCCACGGCGCAGGCGCCCGCCAGGATGAGCTGGAAGGCGTCCTGGCCCGTCATGACGCCCCCGACGCCCACGATGGGGACGCCGGGCAGGGCGGCGTGCACCTGCCACACGCAGCGCACGGCCAGGGGCAGGACGGCGGGGCCGGACAGGCCGCCGGTGACGGCGGCCAGCGAGGGCCGCAGCGTCTCGGTGTCGATGGCCATGCCCAGCGGGTTGTTGATCATGGAAAGGGCGTCGGCCCCGGCGTCGACGCTGGCGCGGGCGACGGCGACGATGTCGGCCACGTCGGGGGCCAGCTTGGCCACCACGGGCACGTCGTAGCGCATGATGGACCGGACCGAGGCGATCACCTCGGCGGCGGCGCTGCCCTCGCGGGCGAAGACGCGGCCCCGGTCCTCCATGTTGGGGCACGACAGGTTGACCTCCAGGGCGGTGACGCCGGGCGCGTCGGCCAGCCTGCGGGCCAGCTCCGAATACTCCGCCACGGTGCCGCCGCCGATGGAGACGATGGTCTTGATGCCGCGCTGGGCCAGCCAGGGCAGCTCGCGTTCGAGGAAGGCGTCGATGCCGGGCCCCTGGAGGCCGACGGCGTTGAGCATGCCGGAGGGCGTCTCGGCCATCCGGGGCGTGGGGCGGCCGGCGCGCGGCGCCATCGTGATCGAGCGCGTGGTGAGCGCGCCCAGCCGGTGCAGGTCGAAGAACTGGGCCAGCTCGCGCCCGGAGGCGGCGCAGCCGGCGGCCGTGGTGACGGGGTTCGCCAGCTCCACATGCGCCAGGAACGTACGCATATCAACCGACATATCGTTACCCCTCAGCCGGCATGGCGAGCACCGCCCCCCGGGGCGCCGAGAGCGTCGAACGGGATCGTTCCCACGTCCTCGAAGCGCACCCGTTCCCCCCGGAACACCGGCCCCTCCGCACACGCCCGGACCATCCGGGTGACGCCGTCGTCGCCGATGACCGGCAGCACGCACGTCATGCAGACGCCGATGCCGCACGCCATCGCCTCCTCCACCGCCACCTGCACCGGGATGTCGAACTCCATCGCCACCGCGGTCACCGCCCGCAGCGACTCCATCGGCCCGCACGCGTAGACGGCGTCGGCGTGCGTGTCGGCGATCACCGACGGCAGCGCGTCGGTGACCCGGCCGCGCACGCCGAGCGAGCCGTCCTCGGTCGTCAGCGTGGTCGTCTCGGCCATCCGCCGGGCCCGCATCGCGCCGAACACCCGGTCCGCGCTGGCCGCGCCGAGCACGAAGTCGACCCGGCAGCCGCGCTCCAGCAGCGCGTCGGCCAGCGGGAACAGCACGGCCGAGCCGTACTCGGCGCCGACCAGCACGCAGTGCACCGGATCGCGCGGCAGCGGGAACGGCCTGCCCAGCGGGCCGACCAGGTCCAGCGTGTCGCGGGCGCGCCGCTCGGCCAGCCACGCCGTGCCGGGACCGCGCACGGTGAAGACCAGCTCCACCGTGCCACCGTAATCAGACTTGACGTCGTGGATGGACAGGGCGCGCCGCGTCACCATGGACGTGCCGGCGCCCCCGGCCGCGACGGAGACGAAGTGGCCGGGGCGGTAGCGCTCGGCGATGCCGGGCGCCACCACGGTCAGCGCATGGTAGGCGTCGACCCGGCGCGTCGTCAGCACCGTGCCCGTCACCTGCACCGGAGTGCCGGCCAGTCTGCTTCACCTCCTGGGGGAGCTAGCCCCGTAGTGCCTGCGCGTGCTCCTGGAGGGACCGTACGCCGACGTCGCCCCGCACGATCGCCTGGATGCCCGCCGCGGCGGCGGCGAGCCCGGAGACGGTGGTGATGCACGGCACGCCGCGCAGCACCGCCGCGGTGCGGATCTCGTAGCCGTCGAGACGCGGCCCGGACTGGCCGGGGCTGCCGAACGGCGTGTTGACGATCAGGTCGATCTCGCCGTCCAGGATGCACTGCACGATCGTGGGCTCACCTCCGGGACCGGTCCCCTCGCTGTGCTTTCGCACGATCTTGGCATGGACGCCGTTGCGGCGCAGCACCTCGGCCGTGCCCTCGGTGGCGAGGATCTCGAACCCGAGGTCGGCGAGCGCCTTCACCGGGAAGATCATCGCACGCTTGTCGCGGTTGGCGACGGATACGAACGCGCGTCCCTTCGTCGGAAGCTCACCGTACGCCGCGGCCTGCGACTTGGCGAAAGCCGTGCCGAAGAACGCGTCGATGCCCATGACCTCGCCCGTCGAGCGCATCTCCGGCCCGAGCACGATGTCGACGCCGCGGAAGCGGTTGAACGGCAGCACCGCCTCCTTGACCGCGATCGAGGCGTCCAGCGGCAGCGTGCCGCCGTCGCCGCCGGTCGGCAGCATGCCCTCGGCGCGCAGCTCGGCGAGCGTGGCGCCGAGCATGACCCGGGCCGCCGCCTTGGCCAGCGGCACCGCGGTCGCCTTGGACACGAACGGCACCGTACGGCTGGCGCGCGGGTTGGCCTCCAGGACGTACAGGACGCCGGCCGACATCGCGTACTGGACGTTGAGCAGGCCGCGCACGCCCACCCCGGCGGCGATGGCCTCGGTGGCGGCGCGGATGCGCTTGATGTCGTGGCTGCCGAGCGTGATGGGCGGCAGCGCGCACGCCGAGTCGCCGGAGTGGATGCCGGCCTCCTCGATGTGCTCCATGACGCCGCCCAGGTAGAGCTCGGTGCCGTCGTAGAGGGCGTCGACGTCGATCTCGATGGCCTCGTCGAGGAACTTGTCGACCAGCACCGGGTGGCCGCCCTCCTGGGCCGCCATGTAGGTGGTGAGCGTCTCGTCGTCGTAGACGATGGCCATGCCGGCGCCGCCGAGCACGTACGAGGGCCGCACGAGCACCGGGTAGCCGATCTCCTCGGCGACGGCCAGCGCCTCGGCGACCGTGGTGGCGGTGCCGTGCTTGGGCGCCGGCAGCCCGGCCTCGGCCAGCACCCGGCCGAACGCGCCGCGCTCCTCGGCCAGGTGGATCGACTCCGGCGAGGTGCCGACGACGGGCACGCCCGCGTCCTTGAGCGCCTGCGCGAGGCCGAGCGGCGTCTGGCCGCCGAGCTGCACGATGACGCCGGCGACGGGGCCGGTCTGCTGCTCGGCGTGCACGACCTCCAGGACGTCCTCCAGCGTGAGCGGCTCGAAGTAGAGCCGGTCGGAGGTGTCGTAGTCGGTCGAGACGGTCTCCGGGTTGCAGTTGACCATGACGGTCTCGAACCCGGCCCTGGCCAGCTCGAACGAGGCGTGCACGCACGCGTAGTCGAACTCGATGCCCTGCCCGATGCGGTTGGGCCCGGAGCCGAGGATGATCACCTTCTCGCGCTCGCCGTAGGGGACCTCGCTCTCCTCGTCGTAGGCCGAGTAGAGGTAGGGCGTGCGGGCGGCGAACTCGGCGGCGCAGGTGTCGACGGTGTTGTAGACGGGCCGCAGGCCGAGCGCGTGACGCAGGTCGCGGACCCGGGCCTCGTCGATGCCGCGGATCTCGCCGATCTGCGCGTCGCTGAAGCCGTGGCGCTTGGCCCGCTGGAGCGTCTCGGCGGTCAGGTCGTCGGCCGCGGCGAGCTCGCGGGCCTCCTCGTCCAGCAGGAAGAGCTGGTCGAGGAACCACGGGTCGACGCTGGTCGCCTCGAACAGCTCCTCGGGCGTGGCGCCCGCCCTGATCGCCTGCTGCATGGTGCGCAGCCGGCCGTCGTGCGGGACGCGGCACTCCTCCAGCAGCTCGTCCTTGGGACGCACCTCGCCGGCCCAGGTGAAGGACGAGTCCTTCTTCTCCAGCGACCGCAGCGCCTTCTGCAGCGCCTCGGGGAAGGAGCGGCCGATGGCCATCGCCTCGCCCACGGACTTCATGTGCGTGGTGAGCGTGCGGTCGGCGCCGGCGAACTTCTCGAAGGCGAAGCGCGGCACCTTGACCACGATGTAGTCGAGGGTCGGCTCGAAGGAGGCCGGGGTCTCCTTGGTGATGTCGTTGGGGATCTCGTCGAGCGTGTAGCCGATGGCCAGCTTGGCGGCGATCTTGGCGATCGGGAAGCCGGTGGCCTTCGAGGCGAGCGCCGACGAGCGCGACACGCGCGGGTTCATCTCGATGACGATCATGCGGCCGGAGCGCGGGTCGACCGCGAACTGGATGTTGCAGCCGCCGGTGTCGACGCCGACCTCGCGGATGACCGCGATGGCCACGTCGCGCATGTTCTGGTATTCGCGGTCGGTCAGGGTGAGCGCGGGCGCGACGGTGACGCTGTCGCCGGTGTGGACGCCCATCGGGTCGATGTTCTCGATCGAGCAGACGATGACGACGTTGTCGGCCTTGTCGCGCATCACCTCCAGCTCGTACTCCTTCCAGCCGAGGATGGACTCCTCCAGGAGTACCTCGGTGGTCGGCGAGGCGTCGAGCCCGGCCCCGGCGATGCGCCGCAGGCCCTCCTCGTCGTAGGCGAAGCCGGAGCCGACGCCGCCCATCGTGAACGACGGCCGCACCACCAGCGGGTAGCCGAGCTCGCCGGCGGCGGCCAGCACCTCGTCCATCGTGTGGCAGATGAGCGAGCGGGCCGACTCGGCGTTGAGGCCGTGCTCGCGGGCGACCTTGGCGACGATCTCCTTGAACTTCTCGCGGTTCTCGCCGGCCTGGATGGCGTCGAAGTCGGCGCCGATCAGCTCGACGTCGTAGCGCTCCAGCACGCCCGCCTCGTGCAGCGCGACCGCGGTGTTGAGCGCGGTCTGGCCGCCGAGCGTGGGCAGCAGCGCGTCGGGCCGCTCCTTGGCGATGATCTTCTCGACGAACTCGGGGGTGATGGGCTCGACGTAGGTGGCATCGGCGAACTCCGGGTCCGTCATGATCGTCGCCGGGTTGCTGTTGACCAGGATGACCCGGAAGCCCTCGGCCCGCAGCACGCGGCACGCCTGGGTGCCGGAGTAGTCGAACTCGCACGCCTGCCCGATGACGATCGGACCGGAGCCGATCACCAGGACGGAGCTGATGTCCTCACGCTTGGGCACGACGCATGACCTCACAGAACTCGTCGAACAGGTAGGCCGCGTCGTGCGGCCCGGCGGCGGCCTCGGGGTGGTACTGCACGCTGAAGGCGCGCCCGTCGAGCAGGCGCAGCCCCTCCACGCAGCGGTCGTTGAGGTTGACGTGGCTGACCTCGGCCGGCCCGTACGGGGTGTCGAACGGGCCGTCGAGCGGCGCCTCGACGGCGAAGCCGTGGTTGTGGGCGGAGATCTCCACCTTGCCGGTGCGCACGTCCTGGACGGGCTGGTTGACGCCCCGGTGGCCGTAGCGCAGCTTGTAGGTGGAAAGGCCCAGGGCGCGGCCGAAGATCTGGTTGCCGAAGCAGATGCCGAAGAACGGCACCCGGGCCTCCAGGACCTGCCGCAGCGCGGTGACGTCGACGGTGGCGGGGTCGCCCGGCCCGTTGGACAGGAACACCCCGTCGGGCTCGACGGCCATGATCTGCTCGAACGTGGCTCCGGCGGGCAGCACGTGCACCTCGCAGCCGCGCTCGGCCATCCGCTGCGGCGTCATGCCCTTGATGCCCAGGTCGACGGCGGCGACGGTGAACCGCTTCGCGCCGACGGCCGGCACCACGTACGGCTCGGCCGTGGTGACCTCGCCGGACAGGTCGGCGCCCTGCATGCGGGGCGACTGCCGGACGCGCTCGACGAGCTCCTCGACCGGCTCCGACGGGGCGGAGAAGATGCCGGCCCGCATGGCGCCGCGCTCGCGCAGGTGGCGGGTGAGCGCCCGGGTGCCGGGGATGGCGATGCCGACGACGCCCTGGTCCTTGAGGTAGTCGCCGAGCGAGCGGGTGGCCCGCCAGTTGGAGACCACCCGGGACGGCTCGCGCACCACGTAGCCGGCGACCCAGGCGCGGCCCGACTCGGGGTCCTCGTCGTTGACGCCGGTGTTGCCGATGTGCGGGGCCGTCATCGCGACGATCTGACGGTGGTAGGAGGGGTCGGTCAGGGTCTCCTGGTAGCCGGTCATGCCGGTGTTGAAGACCATCTCGCCGAAGGTCTCGCCTTCGGCGCCGTAGGGAGTTCCGTGGAAGACTCGGCCGTCTTCCAGGACGAGAACCGCGTTGGTCACGCCAGCTTCCCTTCGAGAACGGTGGGCTTGCCCCTCAGGAACGTCGCCACGACCCGGCCGGGCAGGGTCATGCCCGCGTACGGGGTGTTGCGGCTCTTGGACGCGAACGCTGAGGGGTCCACCTCGGTGCGGACGGACGGGTCGTACAGGGTGATGTTGGCCGGTGAGCCGGGCTCGATCGGGCGGCCCTGGCCCGCCAGGCGGCCGATGCGCGCGGGCGCGGCCGACATGCGGTCGGCGACGCCCGCCCAGTCGAGCAGGCCGGTGTCGATCATGGCCTCCTGCACCACGCTGAGCGCCGTCTCCAGGCCGACCATGCCCATGGCGGCGGCCGACCACTCGGTCTCCTTGTCCTCCACCGGGTGGGGGGCGTGGTCGGTGGCCACGACGTCGATGGTGCCGTCGGCCAGCGCCGCGCGCAGCGCCTCGACGTCGGCGCGGGTGCGCAGCGGCGGGTTGACCTTGTAGATGGGGTTGTAGGCGCCGGCCGGCGACTCCTCGACGAGGTCGTCGGTCAGCAGCAGGTGGTGCGGGGTCACCTCGGCGGTGATGTTCCAGCCCTTGGACTTGGCCCAGCGCAGGATCTCGACCGAGCCGGCGGTGGAGACGTGGCAGACGTGCAGGCGGGAGCCGACGTGCGCGGCCAGCAGGCAGTCACGCGCGATGATCGCCTCCTCGGCGACCGCCGGCCAGCCGGTCAGGCCGAGCCTGCCCGAGATGACGCCCTCGTTCATCTGGGCGCCCTCGGTGAGCCGGGGCTCCTGGGCGTGCTGGGCCACGACGCCGTCGAACGCCTTGACGTACTCCAGCGCGCGGCGCATGAGCACGGCGTCGCTGACGCACTTGCCGTCGTCGGAGAAGACGCGGACGCGGGCGGCGGAGTCGGCCATCGCGCCGAGCTCGGCGAGCTGGCGGCCGTCGAGGCCGACCGTGACGGCGCCGACCGGGTGCACGTCGCACAGGCCGTACTCGCGGCCGAGCCGCCAGACCTGCTCCACGACGCCGGCGGTGTCGGCGACGGGCGAGGTGTTGGCCATCGCGTGCACGGCGGTGTAGCCGCCGCGGGCCGCCGACTGGGTGCCGGTGAGCACGGTCTCGGCGTCCTCGCGGCCCGGCTCGCGCAGGTGGGTGTGCAGGTCGACGAGGCCGGGCAGCGCGACGGCGCCCTGTCCGTCGATCACCTCGCCGCCGGTCAGGCCGGTGCCGACCTCGGCCACGACGCCGTCGGCGACGCGGATGTCGACCGGCTCGCCGCCGAGAATCCGGACGTTGTGAATGATCACGCGATCTCCCCCCCGAGGAGCAGGTACAGCACGGCCATGCGGATGGTCACCCCGTTGGCGACCTGCTCGACGATCGTCGAGCGGGGCGAGTCGGCCACCTCGGCGGCGATCTCCATGCCCCGGTTCATCGGACCCGGGTGCATGACGATGGCCTCCTCCGGCAGCTTGGCGAACCGGTCACGGTCGAGGCCGTAGCGCCGGGAGTATTCGCGCTCGCTGGGGAAGTAGGCGGCGTTCATCCGCTCCTTCTGCACGCGCAGCATCATCACCGCGTCGGACTTGGGCAGCACGCCGTCGAGGTCGTAGGAGACCGCGCACGGCCAGGTGTCGACCGAGACCGGCAGCAGCGTCGGCGGGGCCACCAGCGTGACCTCGGCGCCGAGCGTGTGCAGCAGCAGCACGTTGGAGCGGGCGACCCGGCTGTGCAGCACGTCGCCGACGATCGTGATGCGGCGCCCGTCGAGCGAGCCGAGGCGGCGGCGCATCGAGAAGGCGTCGAGCAGCGCCTGGGTGGGGTGCTCGTGGGTGCCGTCGCCGGCGTTGACCACGCTGCCGTGCACCCAGTTGGCCAGCCGGTGCGGCGCGCCGGACGAGCCGTGCCGGATGACGACGGCGTCGGCGCCCATCGCCTCCAGCGTCAGCGCGGTGTCCTTGAGCGACTCGCCCTTGGAGACGCTCGACCCCTTCGCCGAGAAGTTGATCACGTCCGCGGACAGCCGCTTGGCCGCCGCCTCGAACGAGATCCTGGTGCGGGTGGAGTCCTCGAAGAACAGGTTGACCACCGTGCGCCCGCGCAGCGTGGGCAGCTTCTTGATGGAACGTTCCGAGACTCTCGCCAGCTCCTCGGCGGTGTCGAGGATGAGCAGCGCGTCGTCGCGGGTGAGGTCGCCGGCGGAGATGAGATGACGGTTCATCTGGCGTCCTCCTTCATGAGCAGGACCGCGTCGCGCCCGTCGATCTCCTGCAGGAAGACCTTGACCTTCTCGCTCTTGGCCGTGGGCAGGTTCTTGCCGACGTAGTCGGCGCGGATCGGCAGCTCGCGGTGGCCGCGGTCGACGAGCGTGGCGAGCTGGACGGCGGTCGGCCGGCCCAGGTCGTTGAGCGCGTCGAGGGCGGCACGGACGGTGCGGCCGGAGTAGAGGACGTCGTCGACGAGGACGACGGTCCGGCCGTCGATGCCGTCGGCGGGCACCTCGGTGCGGCCGAGCGGGCGGACGGGGCCGCGGCGCAGGTCGTCGCGGTACATGGTGATGTCGATCGAGCCGACGGGGATCTTCAGCCCCTCGAACTGCTCGATGCGGTCACCGAGCCGGCGGGCCAGCGTGGCGCCGCGGGTCGGGATGCCGAGGAGGACGACTTCGTCGGCGCCCTTGGTTCGTTCGAGGATCTCGTGCGCGATGCGCGTGAGCGCCCGATGGATGTCCGGGCCTTCGAGCACGGCCCTGGATTCGGACATGAGGGATTCACCACCTTTCCCGCCTCACAGGACGGGTCTTAAAGGATGCTGGTCGGCACACACAGTACCAGGCGGCTACCAGCGGCAACGGCGGGGTAGGCGTCAGGTGATGGGTCACACAGGGGGTTTCCGGGGATAGAGGGAAAATGACATTTCACGTCGATTCGGAGGTGGGCCGGCTCCACCAGGTCCTGTTGCACCGGCCGGAGCTGTCGCTGAAGAGGCTGACGCCGTCCAACAAGGACGCCTTCCTCTTCGACGACGTGCTGTGGGTGCAGCGGGCGGTCGAGGAGCACCGCGAGTTCGAGCAGGTGCTGCGCGGCCGGGGCGTCGTCGTGCACCTGCTGTCGGACCTGCTCGGCGAGACGGTGGAGATCCCCGAGGCGCGCAAGCACATCCTGGACGCGGTCGTGGACGAGCGGTGGCTGGGCCCCGTGGCGGTCGACGACATCCGCAACGCGCTCGACGCCATGGACGCCGGCACGCTGTCCACGTACCTGACCGGCGGCATCACCCGCGGCGAGCTGGCCGCGCTGGGCTGCGAGCCGCGGTCGGTGGCCTTCCACACGCTCGGCCGCGACGACTTCATCCTGCCGCCGCTGCCCAACCACCTGTTCACCCGCGACACCTCCTGCTGGGTGTACGACGGCGTGTCCATCAACGCCATGAAGAAAAAGGCGCGGATGCGCGAGACGGTGAACATGGAGGCGATCTACCAGTTCCACCCGATGTTCGCCGGCGGCTTCGACCGGCCGGGGCCGGGCGGCTACCACGTGTGGATGCCGGGGCACGCGGTGGCGCCGGCCACGCTGGAGGGCGGCGACGTGCTCGTCATCGGGCGCGGCGCGGTGCTCGTCGGGATGAGCGAGCGCACCCAGCCGCAGGCCGTGGAGATGCTGGCCCGCAACCTCTTCAGGGCCGGCTCGGCGCGCCGCATCGTGGCGCTCAACATGCCGAAGGCCCGCGCGTTCATGCACCTCGACACCGTCATGACGATGCTGGACGAGGGCGTGTTCACCAAGTACGCCGGGCTCGGCATGCTGCCCGCCTACACGATCGAGCCCGGCCGCAACGACAAGGAGCTGCTGGTCACCGACCATCCGCCGCAGGACATGCACGCCGCCATCGCGCACGCGCTGGACCTGCCGGAGATCACCGTGCTGACACCGACGCAGGACGTCTCCGCCGCCGAGCGCGAGCAGTGGGACGACGGCTGCAACGGCCTGGCCGTCGAGCCGGGCGTCGTCATCGCCTACGAGCGCAACACCACGACCAACAACTACCTGCGCGACAACGGCATCGAGGTCATCACCATCCGGGGCAGCGAGCTCGGCCGGGGCCGGGGCGGGCCGCGCTGCATGAGCTGCCCGCTCGAACGCGACGGCATCTGAGGGCCCGCCGTGTCACTGATCCGCGGCCTGCTGCGCACCAAGCCGGCCGAGCGCATCGTCGCCGAGGGCGGCCGGGGCGAGGGCGGCGAGCTGCGCCGCACCATGTCGCTGTGGCAGCTCACGCTCTTCAGCGTGGGCGCCACCCTGGGCACCGGCATCTTCGTCATCCTCGGCCAGGCCGTGCCCAAGGCCGGACCGGCGGTGGTGCTGGCGTTCGTGCTGGCGGCGATCACCGCCCTGTTCTCCGCGCTGTCGTACGCCGAGCTCGCCGGGACCATCCCGGTGTCCGGCTCGTCCTACTCCTACGCGTACGCGACCATGGGCGAGCTCGTGGCCTGGGTGTGCGGCTGGTGCCTCATGCTGGAGTACGCCGTCTCCGTCGCCGCCGTCGCCGTCGGCTGGGGCGAGTACCTCAACGCGTTCCTGTACGGCCTGACCGGCTGGACTCTGCCCGACGCCGTCACCCGCTCGCCCGGCCAGGACGGCGGCGTGGTCAACGTCACCGCGATCCTCATCGTGCTGCTGGCCACCTGGGTGCTGCTGCGCGGCTCCTCCGAGAGCGCCACGGCCAACAGCGTGTTCGTGCTCATCAAGATCGCCGTACTGGTGTTCTTCTGCGTGGTGGCGTTCACCGGCTTCCAGGCGGGCAACTTCGCCCCGTTCGCGCCGATGGGCGTCGCCGGGGTGACGGCCGCCGCGTCGCAGGTGTTCTTCTCCTACATCGGCTTCGACGCCGCCTCCACCGCGGGCGAGGAGGCCAAGAACCCCAAACGCGACCTGCCGCTGGCCATCGTGCTGTCACTGGCCGTCGTCACCCTGCTGTACGTGCTCGTCGCGCTGGCCGCCATCGGCGCCATGCCGTGGACGGACTTCGACCCCGAGAGCACCGAGGCCAGCCTGGCGCTCATCGCCGACCTGGCCACCGGCTCCACGTGGGCGGGGCTCGTCGTCTCGTTCGGCGCGGTGATCGCGATCGCCAGCGTCGTCCTGACCGTCATGTACGGCCAGACGCGCATCCTGTTCGCCATGTCCCGCGACGGGCTCGTGCCGCGGATCTTCCAGCGGGTCAACCCGCGCCGCCAGGTGCCGGTCGCCAACACGCTCATCGTCACGCTGTTCATCGCGGTGCTGGCCGGGCTCGTCCCGCTCGGCCAGCTCGCCGAGGCCACCAGCATCGGCACGCTGTTCGCCTTCGCCATCGTCAACGCCGGTGTGCTCGTGCTCCGCTACCGGCGCCCCGACCTGCCGCGCAGCTTCCGCGCCCCGCTGTTCCCCCTCACGCCGGTGCTCGGCGTCATCCTGTGCGTCCTGGTGATGGCCGGCCTGGCCGGGGTCACCTGGGCGGCGTTCGGCCTGTGGATGCTGGCCGGGCTCGTCTGTTACTTCCTGTACGGCTACCGCCACTCGCGGTTGAACGCCGAGGTGCGCTGATGCGGTTCGAGAACGTGCTGACCGGATTCATCCCGGAGGCCCGCGGCCGCGACGGGCTGACGCTGGCCGTGCTGCTGGCCCGGCAGACCGGCGCGCGGCTGACGGTCGCCGCCGTCAAGCCGCCCGCCTGGGGTCCGCCGGGACCGGCGCGGGCCGACGCCGGGGCGTGGGCCGCCTACCTCGACGAGCAGGCCGCCGCCACCCTCGACCAGGCGCGCGAGCTGACCGGCGAGCTGGCCGGCAAGGAGATCGGCGAGGAGGCCGCCTACCTCGCCTACACGCACAAGGGCAGCGGGCGCGGGCTGGTGGAGCTGGCGCGCAAGCGCTCGGCGGACGTGGTCGTCATCGGGTCGGCGCCCGGCGGCGGCAAGGACCGCATCGCCCTCGGCAGCACCGCCGACCAGCTCCTGCACGCCTCGCCGGTGCCGGTGCTGCTGGCCCCGCGCGGCTACGCCGACCAGCCGCCCGCCGCGCTGGAGCGCCTCACCGTCGCCTACCGGCGCGGCCCCGGCGCGGACGCCGCCGTCAAGCGCGCCGCCGCCATCGCCGCCGGGCTGGACCTGCCGCTGCGCCTCGTCACGCTGGTGCTCAGGAGCGGCCGCCCGGCCAGGGCCGAGGAGGAGATGCTGGCCCGGCTGCGCGACCAGGCCGCCGCCGACCTGAAGTCGGCCGCCCGGGGCCACCGGCGGCGCACCCAGGTGGAGGTGGAGATCCTGGAGGGCCGTAACGTCGCCCAGGCCATGCGCGCGGGCACGTGGCTGCCCGGCGAGCTGGTCATCTGCGCCTCCAGCGACTCGGGGCCGCTCAGGCGGGTGTTCCTCGGCGACACCAGCATCAAGATCGTACGGGCGGCGACCAGGCCGGTCATGATCCTGACCCGTCAGCCCTGATCCGCTTTCGCCCCGGGTGCCGAAACCGGCCGTGTTACTCGGCAAACTATGACGAAGTAGTGTTACCACCGGGACATGAGGGGCTTAAGTGGCGTTCCATACCGGATCGGATTCGGCATCTTTTTTCCAATCAGCTTGACCTTAGGCGTCCACCCCTTTACCGTCACTGAGCGTAACCAACACCGCGCGGCGTTCCCGGGGGCAGCCCGGGGGCCACGGCCACCCATGGCGCCGGACCCGGCACCGTACCCCCGGTGGCTCAGGCATTCGCCGCAAGGGAGCACAATCTACTGAGAGCTATAGATACGAGAGCCGGGGGGCCACACAATGCCGTCTGAGTACGCAAAGTCGCTGGGTGCACGACTCCGCGCCATCCGCACCCAGCAGGGCCTGTCCCTGCACGGAGTCGAAGAGAAGTCGCGCGGCAGGTGGAAAGCCGTGGTCGTGGGCTCGTACGAGCGCGGCGACCGCGCCGTCACCGTGCAGAAGCTTGCCGAGCTTGCCGACTTCTACGGGGTGCCCGTCTCGGAGCTGCTGCCGGGCGGCGCCGCGCCGAGCCCGCTCGGGCCGACGCCCAAGCTTGTCATCGACCTGGAGCGGCTTGCCACCCTGCCCAAGGAGAAGGCCGGCGCCCTGGCCCGCTACGCCGCCACCATCCAGAGCCAGCGTGGCGACTACAACGGCAAGGTCCTGTCGATCCGCCAGGAGGACCTGCGCTCCCTTGCGGTCATCTACGACAAGTCGCCGAGTGAGCTGACGGAGGAGCTCATCAGCTGGGGCGTCCTCGACGCCGAGGCCCGGCGCGCCGTCGAGTCCTTCTGACCCGCGACCGACTCCCCCAGGGGCGCCCGAGACCCACGGAGCGCCCCTTTTTCATGCTCATTTACTGGCATGTTGACCGTTTTAGGACAAACCCAACAAAGCACGTCAATCTGGTCACCATTCCCGCCCTCTCCCGCCGCCTGCCGCTTCCCAACCCACCCCGCCCCTTTCTTCGGGGCCCGGGAACGCCCCTGCGGGCGCGTGGGAGCGTTCCCTAAGGGCCGGAGAACGCTCTACAAGCGACGAACCCACCCAAGGTGCCCCAAGGGGCCACAAGCGCCCTCCTGGGGCGCGGAAACCGCCTTCCCGGGCGCTGGGGCCGCCTTCTTGAGGGACTGGGCCCGCTCCTGCCGATTGGGACCGCCCCTGGAAGGCCGGGCGGGCGCAACGCGCCCGAAGGGGACGGACCGCGCGTAGGGCCCAGCGGGGGCCGCACCCGGGAAGACCAGGCCGGGGCCGCGCGGGTCCTGCCCCGGGCCACGCCACGGAAGGCCTGCCTGGCCACGCCCGGAAGACCCGGCCGTGGCAGCGCCCGGGAAGACCTGCCGTGACCGCGCCCGGAAGACGGGACCGGGGGCGCGCTCTGAGGACCCGACCGGGGCCGCGCCCGGGAAGACTGGACCGGGGCCGTGCTCGAAAGCCGGGCCGGGGTGGCGGCGGCCTTCCTGGGAGCTGGGGGCGCCTGCCTGCGCGGGCCCAACCGGCTCCCAGCCGCGCGGTTCGACCGTCCGCGGTCTCGGGAGGCGCGTGAGGGCGGCGCGTCGGAATCGGGGGTGGGCCGTCGGGGGCGTGCGCGTACGCCGAGCGGGGGCTGCCGCGCCGGGGCAGCCCGGAGCGCCGCCACGGCGGGCGGACCGGCCGCAGGCGTCACGCCACGGGCGTGAGGCCGGGCGGCGGCACCCTCACGTGGCGGACGTGCGGGTCCACCTCGGGTGACACCCGCGCCCGAAGCGGGAGGGTGTCAGCCCGCGAGGGGGACGGCGGCGGGGAGCTGGGGCTGGGCGGGGACGCCCAGGAGGTCCTCCACCGTCGAGACGAACGTGTCGGCCTCGGCCAGCAGCTCGTCGGCGTCGGCGGCGCTGACGCCGCGGACCATGCCCGCCTCGGCGGCGGCGCGCTTGGCGGCGCTCACCGAGAAGTAGGCGGCCCACTCGGCGAGCTGGGGCTCGGCCTCGGGCAGCAGCTCCCAGGCGCTGCGCAGGCGACGGCGGCGGCCTTCCATGGGCCGGGGGCGGGCGGCGAGGATCGCCGCTGCCGCGCGCAGGGCCGCGAGGTGGGCCGACACGTAGCGCGAGGCCGGGGTGCGGGCGGCGGCTGCCTCCGCCAGGCAGGAACGGGAGTCGGTCAGGTGTGCCCGAACCGCAGGCGACAGCCGGGGCCCGGGCGTGTCTCTGTGCCGTGGTGCCATCTTGCGCGCCTCCTTCGAGTCGTGGGGCGACTCCCCGGCGTCCAGCCGGTGAGGTCAACAATCGCAGACCGCACCGACATTTCCGCCGGGCCGGCCGGACGAGGAGCTTCCCCTCTCCCCGTCCGGCCAGGACGCGCCCACTCGTCTCCGCCGACGACGAGGACGCGCCCTTCGCCCGTGGAGCCTGGCCGCGGGTGCCGCTTGGGGGAAGCGGCACCCACGACCAGGTCCGACGACGTGAGCCGCGAGCCTCACGCCACTAGGTCGAACATAATTTCGATCACGCTCGGTGTCAACCTGTTCCACGAACACAGGTTCGATCAGCGTGTCCCAAGAGCCGCCGAACCGTCGCCTGGGGGAGGCCTGACGCCCGTCCCGGCCCTGGCTAGCATGACCGGCATGGGCCCCGTTCTGATGACCGCGATCCTGACCCTTCCGGCTCTCGCCTTGCTGCTGGTCCCGTTCCACGACGAGTCCGGCGCGGCCGACTCCCGTAACGGCCTGGCCGGGCTGCGCACGCGGGAGACGCTGGCCTCGCGTGAGGCGTGGGACGCGGCGCACGCCTGGGCGCGGGGGCCGATGCGCGGGCTGGCGCTGGTCATGGCGGGGGTGCTGGCCGCCGCCGTGGCCGCCGAGGCGGCGCTGGACCTGCCGGAGCCGGCCGGGATGGCGTTCGCCCTGGCGCAGGCGCTGCTGCTGGTGGGCGGGCTGGCGCTGATCGGCCGGCGCGCGCACCTCGTGGCCGCCCGGGTGAACCGGGAGCTCGCGACCGGCTCCTGACGTCCGGGAGCGCGTACGCCCGGGAACGTGCCATCCGCCCCGACTTCACACCCCCCGAGGAGAGGCTCCATGACCGTCGCGTACGACACGAGCTCGCTGGCCAGGTTCACCGGGGCGGTGCGGGGGCGGGTGCCGCTGCTGATCGGCGCGGTGGCGATCGGCGCGCCCGCCGCGTTCGCCTTCGACGCGGGCCTGCAGCTCGGCGAGGACGTGATGCACCTGGGCGGCCCGCTGAGCCTGCGCTCGGTGCGCAACCGGCTGTCGCGGCTGCTGTACGACCGGCGGTTCGGCGTCAGCACGGCTGATTTCGCCGATCTGTCGGATTTCGGGCTCGACCATCCGGAACGGGTCTACTACTCCCCCGCCCACTGGGGCACGCTGCGGCGCGCGCTGCCCCGGGGCCACGTGGGCGGCGGCGACGTGTTCGTTGACCTGGGCGCGGGCAAGGGCCGGATGGCGCTGGAGGCGGCCAGCCGCTACCCGTTCAGGCGGGTGATCGGCGTGGAGCTGTCGGCGGAGCTGACCGAGGTGGCGCGGGCCAACCTGGCCGGCACCCGGCTGCGCCTGCGCGCGGGCGGCGTCGAGTTCGTCAACTCCGACGTGCTGGACTACGTCATCCCGGACGACGCCACGGTGGTGTTCCTGAACAACCCGTTCAGGGGCGAGATCTTCGCGGCCACGATGGACGGCCTGATCGCCTCGGCCGACCGGCGGCCCCGCCCGATCACGGTGATCTACTTCAACCCGGTCGAGGAGGCGTACCTGCTCGGGACCGGGCGTTTCCGCCACGTGCGCACGGTGACGCGCCGCGGCGGGCGGCCCGGCGACGTGTACGGGACGACCCGCGTGTACGAGGTCGTCCCGGCCGTCAGTGACGCCGGTGGCCGCCGGCCCGTGGAGGACGGGCGGCCACCGGCGTCAGGCGATCGCGATCGCCCCTGACGGGCAGAGGGTCACGGCCCGGCGGACCGCGTCCTCCTGGTCGGCGGGCGGCTCGGGCTTCAGCAGCATGACCGTGCCGTCGTCTTCGCTCTGGTCGAACACCTGGGGCGCGGTGAGCGCGCACATGCCCGCCCCGATGCAGACCGTGGTGTCGGCTTTGATCTCCATGTTCTAGACCTACCAGGTGACGGGCAGCCGGTGCACACCGTAGATGCTCATGTCCATGCGCATGGGCACCTCGTGCGGCTCCACGGCCAGGCGCAGACCGGGGAAGCGGCGCAGCAGGGCCGCGTAGCCGATGCGCATCTCGATGCGGGCGAGCTGCTGGCCGAGGCACTGGTGGATGCCGTGGCCGAAGGCCAGGTGGCCGCCCGCGGGCCTGGTGACGTCGAGGGTGTCGGCGCCGGGGAAGCGGCCGGGGTCGCGATTGACGACCGGCAGGTGGAGGGTGACGGCGTCGCCCTTGGCGATGAGCCGCCCGCCGATCTCGACGTCCTCCAGCGCCGCCCGGATCGGGCCCAGGTGGATGATGCTGAGGTAGCGCAGCAGTTCCTCGACGCCGTTGTCGACCACCGACGGGTCGTCGCGCATGGCGGCGAGCTGGTCCGGGTTGGTGAGCAGGGCGTAGGTGCCGAGGCCGAGCATGTTGGCGGTGGTCTCGTGCCCGGCGATCAGCAGCAGGATCGCGACGCCGGTGAGCTCGGCGTCGTCCAGCTCGCCGCCCACGGCCAGGCCGCTGAGCAGGTCGTCCTCGGGGTGCGCGCGCTTGCGCCCGATGAGGCCGCTCAGGTACGCGGAGATCCGGCCGAGCGCGGCGAGCGCGTCGTCGGCCTTGGTCTCCAGGTTGACCAGGATGCGGGAGTCGTCCTGGAACTGCTCGCGGTCCTCGTACGGCACGCCCAGCAGCTCGCAGATGACCAGGGACGGGATCGGCAGCGCGAACGCCTCGACCAGGTCGGCGGGGCGTGGGCCGGCCTCCATGGCGTCCAGGCAGGACTCGGCGATCTCCTGGACGCGCGGTTCGAGCAGTTTCATCCGGCGGACCGTGAACTGGCCGGTGAGGAGCTTGCGGTAGCGGGTGTGCTCGGGCTGGTCCATGCGCAGGAAGAAGCCGGGCGGGACGCTGAACCGGCCGACGTCCTCCGGATTGAAGCCGGGCCGGGCGATCGGCGGGTGCATGAGCTCGGGCCGGTTGCTGAAGCGCGGGTCGGCCAGCACGGCGCGGGCCTCGTCGTAGCCGGTGATCAGCCAGCCCTCGTGGCCGTCGGCGTACGTCATCCGGTGGACCGCGCCCTGCTGCCGGATGCGCGTGAAGGTGTCCGGCGGGTCGAAGGGGCGTTCGCGCCGGGTGGTCATGGTCAGATCGGTCATCTGATGGGCTCCTCTCGCCTCGATCTCCAGAAAAGCTCATCGGATGCAAATTTGCAACAGGTGAAAAACGAACTCGCATGCAGTACAGTTCGCACATGTCAGGACTGCGGGAGCGCAAGAAGCAGCGCACACGCCGGGCGCTGGCCGACGCCGCGATCCGGATGTTCACCGAGAAGGGCTACGAGGAGACGACCATCGCGGAGATCGCGGCCGCGGCCGACGTGTCGACGCGCACGTTCTTCGGCTACTTCGCCAGCAAGGAGGACGTGGTCTTCTACGACTCGGCCGCGCGGCTGGAGGAGCTGCTGGCCCGCGTCGCCGACCGGCGGCCGGGCGAGCCGGTGGCCGAGCTGCTGACGCGGGTGCTCCAGCACGGCATGGACTCCGCGGTCGGCGGTGCGAGCCACGTCCTGGACGAGGCCAAGGGGCGCATGGACCTCATCATGAGCGTGCCGGCGCTCCAGGCGCGGGGCCTGCGCCTGCTGTTCGACAGCCAGTTGCGGCTCGCCGAGGCGGTGCACGAGGCGTACGCCGGCGAGCTCGACCTGGTGGAGGCGGCGGCCGTCGTCGGCTCGCTGGTGGGCGCGGTCAAGCTCGCCACGATGGCGAGCCTGAACAGGGGCGACGTCGGCGATCAGGTGTGGGAGGTGATGGCCATGGCCGCCGGCGTCGCCGTGCGCGGCCTGGCCCACTGGGACCCGGCCGATCCGGGCGGCGCCCGTCCCGGGAGGATGTCCGCCTGAGTCACCTCCTGGGTGACGCGGGGCACGCCGGGTCGCGCCAGGCCGTCCACCCGTGTCCCTTTCCGCCCTCGCCGGTGGCGACCCACCCGGCGGGCGGCGGCCCGGCGTCCTCGGGCACGAGCGCGCTGCAGGCGCCCGGCGGCGGCCCCTGCTTGCGGCCGTCGTACAGGTCCAGGGCCGTCCACCACACGCGGTGGGTGAGCGGCACCCAGATCCCCCAGTGGACCCGCGTGTCGACCGCGAACCCGCCGCCGGGCGGCGGCGCGTGCAGCCAGCCGGTGGCGGGGGCGGGCGGCGCCTTCGGGGCGAGGTCGGCGGCGAAGGCCACGTGCACCGCCGCCAGCACCGCCGTGGCCACCACGATCCGGGTACGGCGGCGGGCGAACAGGCAGGCGGCCGCCAGGCAGGCCAGCAGGATCAGCGCCGCCCGGGACGTCGCGACCAGGTCGAGCGCGTCGCGTACGCCACTGAGGAAGGCCGTCTCGGGGAAGTCGAAGGCGATGTACGCGTAGCGGCGCAGCCGGTCCCCCGCGTACCAGGCGGCGACGCCCCCGGTGGCGGCCAGCAGCGCGGCCGAGGCGGCCACGTGCCGCAGCGCCGCCGCCCGCCGGGCGCGCACCAGCACGAGCAGCCCGGCCAGCATCCAGGCGACCGCCACGCACGACAGGTAGCGGCCGTAGGCGTAGTTGCCGACCCGGTGCTCGTCGGGCAGCGCGGCCGAGGAGGCGTAGGCGATGCCGAGCGTCACGGCCAGCAGCGCGGCGGCCGTCACCCGGCGCGCGAGCGGCCCGCGCCGCACGGCGACGACGGCGGCCCCGGCCAGGCCGACGCCCGCGAGCCCCCAGGTGCCGGCGATCAGGTACCAGAGCTGCCCGGCCGCCCCGGACAGCGCCCACGCCTGCCCGTCCGGCGTGGTGAGCCGGGAGACCAGCAGCGCGGTGAGGTCGCGGGGCCCGCGCGGGTAGAGGGCCGCGGACACCGCCGCGTTGAGCGCCCACCCGGCCGCCGCCACCGCCGCGGCCACCAGCGCCCCGGGGAGCACGGCGCTCCCGTACCCGCGGCGGGCGAGCACCAGCCCGGCCATGAGCACGACGAGGACGGCCAGGACGACCGTGCCGCGCAGGTGCACCGCCGTGGCGTACGCGGCGAGCGCGCCCGCGAGCACCCCTGCCCGTGCTCCCGGCCATGCCCCCGCCCGGCCGGGACCGCGCCTGACCAGGTCGTGCACGGCGAGCAGCCAGGCGAGCACGATGCTGGGCAGGATCGCGTCGGCCAGCGCCAGCCCCGAGAACAGCAGCCCCGGCGGCGCGAGCGCGGCGGCGAACCCCAGCGCCGACGCGCCCCGCCGGCCGATCCCGAACCGCCGCAGCAGCAGGTACGCCAGCGGGAACGCCGTGGCGGCGGCCATCGACCCGGCCACGACCACCAGCCGGTAGACGGTGGCGGGGTCGGAGGTCAGCCAGTGGATCGGCGCCAGCAGCAGCGGGTAGCCGCCCCGGTAGAACGTGGTGCCGCTGAAGTCGGCGGCGGGCCCGCCCGCCAGCCAGCGCGCCCCGGCGAGATAGCCGGTCTCGTCCGGGTTCGCCACCGGCCCGGCGTGATAGCGCGACAGCCACAGCCTCACCAGCACCTGGGCCACGAAGCCCGCCACCAGCAGGCTCGGGAGCGCGAACCGGCGGCGGGCGCGCGGCGGCCGTTCCGGCGCGGCCGGCGGGACGACGGACGGGACAGCGGACAGCACGGATCTCCCCCAGTGCCGTCACCGGGTCCCTCCCGGCGCCGGCCCGGAGAGTCCACCAAGCGCCGCATAACCCCCACGTCACCCGATGTGGTGACGCGGACGTTATGCGGGGGTCAGCGGGCCGGGGTCAGCGCCGGAACTTGCCGCGCACGTGCACGGGGACACCGGTGCCGAGCAGCCCGGGCAGTTCCTCGGCCACGTTCATCGGCAGCCGGACGCAGCCGTGCGAGGCGGGCTGGAGCGGCACCGACAGCGCGCCGTGGAAGGCGATCCCGCCGTTGAAGAAGATCGGGTTGTACAGCTCGCCGAGGTAGGACTTGTGCCAGCCGTCGCGGCGCCAGGTGGTCTTGTACGTGCCCGTCGGGGTGGTGGCCGAGCCGCAGAAGCGCTGCTCCTTGCCCTGCCAGACGGTGGTCTCGCAGTAGGGGATGCCGCTGCCGGAGGAGATGTGGCTGATCAGCCTGGCCTCGCCGCGCACGTACAGGACCAGGATCTGGGTGGTCAGGTTGACCTCTGCGCGGGTCGGCTTGCCGTTGGGGGCCAGGACCTTCGGGGCCTTGGGCGCCTCCAGGGCGGACCAGGTGGCCTTGCCGACGGTGCTGGTCGGCTTGATGCCGTTGACCTTCTGGAACGCCCACACGGCGGCCAGCGTGGTGCCGCCGTAGCGGCCGTCGGCCTTGCCGGGGCGGTAGCCCAGGTCCCGCAGGCGCTGCTGCAGCCAGACGACGGCCTTGCCCTTGTCGCCCAGCTTGAGCTTCTTGTCCGGCGCCGTGACAGGGGCCGTGACAGTGGCCGAGGCGGCGGCGCCCGCGGCCAGGGGCACAGCGGCAGGCACAGCGGCGGCAGGAGCAACAGAGGGAGCGGCTGCTGACGTGTGCGCCACCGTCGTCGTGCCGCATCCGGCGAGTGCGACGGCCCCCGCCGTCAGGAGAGCGGCCATCCCAGGTCGACCCCGCACCGGTATCACCTCTCAAATCATTAACAAACGAATCAACGGACCCTATACCACCACCGGACACGGTCAAGTGATGCTCAACCTGTTTAGAGTGTGCGCATGTCTGAGAAGTTGCCCGCCAACGCGATACGTGTGGAAGCCGCACTCCGGAGCCTGGGAGCGGCCGGCGAGATCGTCGTCCTGCCGGAGAAGGCGCCCACCGCCGCCACCGCGGCGGCCCAGCTCGGCTGCGAGGTCGGCGCGATCGCCAACAGCCTGATCTTCGACGCCGACGGCGAGCCGCTGCTGGTGCTGACCAGCGGCGCGCACCGGGTCGACGTGGAGCTCGTCGCGCGCACCGCCGGCGCGCGGAAGGTGCGCCGGGCCACGCCGGAGTTCGTCAGGGAGGCGACCGGGCAGCCGATCGGCGGCGTGGCGCCCGTGGGTCACCCGGCTCCGGTGCGCACACTGGTGGACACCTGGCTGGGCAAGCACGAGGTGGTGTGGGCCGCGGGCGGCCATCCGCACACGGTGTTCCCGACGACGTTCGACGAGCTCGTGCGCATCACCGGCGGCACCCCGGCCGACGTCGAGTAGGCGCGTGACGGCGTGCCGGGCGCGTGGCCCGGACGGGAGTAGGGTGCGACGATGATCGAGTTTCGCGGTGCGGGGCCCGCCGAGTTCGCCGAGCGGCTGGACACGGTGATCGGCATCTACACCGCCGCCATGCGCCCGCCCGCCGAGCAGATCGCCGGCCGCACCACAATCATGCGAAATCATGGGACATATCCCTATTTCCAGTGCTATTTCGCAGAATTGCACGATTCACTCCGTACGGCCAGTCCGCTGGTCGTCGGGTTCGCGTACGGGTTCCGCGGCGCGCCGGGCCAGTGGTGGCACGAGGTCGTGCTGCGGGCCCTGCGCGAGCGCGCGGGCGACGAGGCCGCCGAGGCATGGATGGGCCACGCCTTCGAGCTGGCCGAGATCCACGTGCACCCCGACTACCAGGGCAAGGGCATCGGCCGCGCGATGATCACCACGCTGTGCGCCGGCCGCCCCGAGCGCACCGCGGTCCTGTCGACGCACGACCGGCCGACGGCCGCCCGCCACCTCTACGCCAGCATGGGCTTCACCGACCTGCTGACCGGCTTCGTCTTCCCCGGCGGCCACGAGGCGTACGCGATCGCGGCCCGCCCGCTCCCCCTCCCGCCGCCCTCCGCCTGACGCCTCGCGCCGGCCTCTGCCTGACGCCTCCCGCTGCCCTCCGCCTGACGCCTCCCGCTGCCCTTCGCCTGACGCCTCCCGCTGCCCTTCGCCTGACGCGAGGTTTTATCAGGCTTGGCACGGGGCACCAAATATTACAGAGAGCACACGCTCTTTTACTCTCCGATCGCAGGTCCCCTGCCGTCACCCGCCCGGTCCCCCTGCGGGCGGGTGACGGCGCCGCTCAGCGCAGCACGGGGTTGGCCCTCGGCCGCCCCTTGAGCTCGTGGAAGTGCGGGGTGCCGGCCACCAGCAGCACGCCGTCCCACAGCCGCCCGGCCGCCTCGCCCTCGGGCACGCGGGAGATCACCGGGCCGAAGAAGGCGACGCGCTCCCCCGGCGACGCGGTCACGGCGACGACCGGCGTGCCCGACTCGCCGCCGATCGCGGCCATCGCCCGCGCGTGCGAGGCCCGTACGAGGTCGTCGGACTCGGGGGTGAGCGCCGCGTCGGCGAGGTCCTCCGGCAGGCCGGCGGCCCGCAGGGCCGTCGTCAGGTCGCCGAGCCAGTCCTGGTCGTCGTCGCCGCCGGTGGTCCACAGCGCGGTGTAGAGGCGGCCGAGCGCGTCGGAGCCGTAGCGGTCGGCCACGGAGGCGCACAGCCGGGCGGGCACCCACAGGTAGCCTTCCGGGTCGCCCTCGGGATCGTCGTCGCGGCCCTCGTTGAGCACCGACAGGCTCATCACGTGCCAGCGTGCCTCGACCGGCCGCACCCGGGTCACCTCCACGAGCCAGCGGGAGGTGAGCCACGTGTAGGGGCAGGACGGGTCGAGCCAGAAGTCTGCGATCACCCGTCCAGTCAACAGGAGATCAGCCCGGGACGGGTGCCGGCTCGATCCGCTGGAACACCTCGCGCGAGGCGCTGGAGCGGTTGAAGGTGATGAAGTGGATGCCGGGGGCGCCCTCGTCGAGCAGCCGCTGGCACAGCTCGGCGCCGTGCTCGATGCCGAGGGCGCGCACGGCGGCCGGGTCGTCGGCGACGGCCTCGAAGCGGGCCGCCACGTCGGGCGGGAACGGCGCGCCGGACAGCTGCTCGGAGCGGGCGATCGTGCTCATCTGCGTCACCGGCATCACGCACGGGATGATCGGCGTGTCGCAGCCCCGGGCCGCCACCCTGTCGCGCAGCCGCAGGTAGTCGTCGGCCTGGAAGAACATCTGCGTGATCGCGTAATCGGCCCCGGCACGGCACTTGCGCACGAAGAACTCGGTGTCGGACTCGATGGACGGCGAGCGCGGGTGCTTGTAGGGGAACGCGGCCACGCCCACGCAGAAGTCGCCGGCCTGGCGGATCAGCCGCACCAGCTCCTCGGCGTAGAGGACGCCCTCGGGGTGCTGGACCCACTCGCCGCCCGGGTCGCCGGGCGGGTCGCCGCGCACGGCCAGGATGTTGCGCACCCCGGCGTCGGCGAAGCGGCCGACCAGGTGGCGCAGCTCGCGCACGGAGTGGTTGACGGCGGTGAAGTGGGCGACGGGCGTCAACGTGGTGCCGCGCGCGACCCGCTCCACGATGTCGACGGTGCGGTCACGGGTGGTGCCGCCCGCGCCGTAGGTCACCGAGACGAACGTCGGCCGCAGCGACTCCAGCTCCCTGATCGCCTTCCACAGCTGGCGCTCGCCCTCGTCGGTCTTCGGCGGGAAGAACTCGAAGGAGAACGACCGGCCGCCGGAGGCGAGCAGCTCCCGGACGGTGGGGACGCGATCGGGCAGGACGGAGGGTCGACCAAGGGCCATGCGACAAGATTACCCGGTGGCCGCGCGGCGCCCGACTCTCTACCTGCTCGGTATGGCCGATATGTCCGGCCACTAGTCTCAAGGCATGAGCACAGACGCCGCGAAGATGGACAACCTGCGCGCCCAGGTGGACCGTCGCATCAGGGAGTTCGTCGAACGGCAGTTGCCCGTCACCGGCGACCCCGACCTGGAACCGCTGCGCACCGCCGCCGACGAGCTGCTGGCGGGCGGCAAGAGACTGCGCCCGGCCTTCTGCTACTGGGGCTGGCGAGCTGCCGGAGGCGGCGACGTGCCGGAGATCTTCACCGCCGCCGCCTCGCTGGAGCTGCTTCAGGCCAGCGCCCTGGTGCACGACGACGTGATGGACAAGAGCGACCTGCGCCGCGGCATGCCCGCCGCCCACCGGCGCTTCCAGACGCTGCACGAGAAGTCGGGCTGGCACGGCTCGGCCACGCAGTTCGGCGAGGGCGCCGCGATCCTGCTCGGCAACCTGCTGCTGATCTGGTCGGGCGAGATGTGGCGCACCAGCGGCCTGCCCGCGCGGGCGCTGGCGGCGGCCCAGCCGGTGCACGACCACATGCGCACCGAGCTTATGTGCGGCCAGTATCTCGACCTGCTGGAGCAGGCGCACGGCGAGAACACCTTCGACTCGGCGCTGCGCGTGGCCCTGTACAAGAGCGGCAAGTACTCCGTCGAGCACCCGCTCCGCCTCGGCCTGGCGCTCGCCTCCGGCGGCCTGGAGCCGTGGATCGACGAGCTGTGCACCACGTACGGCACCCGGGTCGGCATCGCCTTCCAGCTGCGCGACGACATCCTTGGCGTGTTCGGGGACCCCGCGCAGACCGGCAAGCCGGCCGGCGACGACCTGCGCGAGGGCAAGCGGACGATGCTGGTGGCGCGCACCCTGGCCGCCGCCACCCCCGAGCAGGCCGGCGTGGTGCGCCGCCTGCTCGGCGACCCCGCGCTCGACGAGCCTGGCGTGGCCGCGCTGCGCGAGATCATCGAGGGCACGGGCGCGCTGCGGGCGTGCGAGGACATGATCGGCGACTATCTCGGCGAGGCGCTCGCCTCGCTCGACCAGGCGCCGATCACGCCCGAAGCCCGCACCGCGCTGGCCGGGCTCGCCGTGGCGGCTACGTCACGGCGGACGTGAGCCGCTTGGCGAACTCGGCGGCGGCTGCCCCGGGGTCGTCGGCCTCGGTGATGGCGCGCACCACCACGACGCGGCGAACCCCGTAGGACATGACCTCGTCCAGGTTGGCCAGGTCGATGCCGCCGATGCCGAACCAGGGCCGGTCACTGCCGAGCGCCGCCGCGTGCCGGAGCAGCGACGGGCCCGGCGCGTGCCGGCCCGGCTTGGTCGGCGTGGGCCAGATCGGCCCACAGCAGAAATAGTCGACGCCCTCCTCCACCGCCGCGGCGGAAGCCTCGGCAGCGGAGTGGGTGGACCGACCGATGACGATGTCGTCGCCGAGCATTTCTCGCGCGACCGTCACCGGAAGGTCGTCCTGCCCCAGATGGAGCACGTCAGGCCGGGCGGCGAAGGCGATGTCGGCCCGGTCGTTGACCGCCAGCAGCCGGCCGTGCCGGTCGCAGGCGTCGCGGAAGACCTCCAGGAGCGCGAGCTCCTCGCGCGCCTCCAGGCCCTTCTCCCGCAACTGGACGATGTCCACGCCGCCGGCCAGCGCCGCGTCGAGGAAATCGGCCAGGTCGCCCCTGTCACGCCGCCCGTCGGTGCACAGGTAGAGGCGGGCGTCAGAAAGCGAGGGCTTGGGCACGGCGCTTGACCTCGGTGTGACGACCGGCCTTGATCGCCTGGACGGGCGACCCCGGCAGCGAGTCGTCAGGGGTGAACAGCCAGCGCAGCGCCTCCACATCGTCGTACCCGGCGTCGCGGAGCACGGTCAGCGTGCCCGGAAGGCCTTTCACCACGTCCTTTCCGTCGAGGAACACCGCGGGCACCTGTGGCCCGCCGCTGCCGCGGCGCACGCCGAGCAGCTTGTGATCCTTGAGGAGTTGCTTGGCCCGTCCCATCGAGAGGTCGAGGCGCTGGGCCACTTCGGGGAGAGTGAGCCACTCGTCAACGAGCTGGTCGGTCTCCCGGTCGATCTGTGCAACAGAAAGCGTCACGAAACCACAACTACCACATGCCGCGCTTGCTCAAACAACACAATCCCGTAGGGGTACATCTGGATCTACCAGGCGTTCCGCGTACAGACGACGGCCCTCCTGGATGATCCGGCGGCCCTGCACGAGGTCGCGGGGCCGGTCGACGGCCAGCACCGCCGCCAGCCCGCCCTCGGCCGTCAGCCAGCAGGCCGACCACTTGCCCTCCGGCCCGCCCCGGTAGAGCAGGCGCTCGCCCGCCGGGTGGTGGCCGGCGTACTGCACCATGTGGCCGAACTGCTCCGACCAGAAGTACGGGACCGGATCGTACACGGCCTCCTCGCCCAGCAGCGTCGCGGCGGCCACCTCCGGGGCGCTCAGCGCGGTGTCCCAGTGCTCCACGCGCAGCCGGGTGCCGTAGCGGCTCGACCACCAGGCGGCGCAGTCGCCCACCGCCACCACGCCGGGCAGCGACGTGCGCAGCCGCTCGTCCGTGACCACGCCGTTGTGCAGGTCGACGTCCGAGCCCGCCAGCCACTCCACGGCCGGGCGGACGCCGATGCCCGCCACGACCACGTGCGCCTCCACGAACCCGCCGCCGACCAGCTCCACGCCGCCCTCGTCGACCGACGCGACCATCGTGTCCAGCCGCAGGTCGATGCCGTCGTACCAGCTCTCCGTCCGGGCGCCGATCTCCTCGCCGACCGCCTGCGCCAGCGGGGTCCGGCCCGCCTCCAGCACGGTGACGGCGCAGCCGGCCCGGCGGGCGGCCGTGGCCACCTCCGCGCCGATCCAGCCCGCGCCCGCGACCACCACCCGCGCGCCCGGCACCAGGCGGGCCCGCAGCTCCAGCGAGTCGTCCAGCGTCCGCAGCACGTGCTGCGGGCCGTCACCCGGCAGCGGGATCGGCTCCGCGCCCGTCGCGATGACCAGGCCGTCGTAGCCCAGCTCGCCCTCGGTCGTCTCCACCACGCCCGCACGCAGCGACTTGGCCGAGACGCCCGGCCTGAAGTCCACCTCCAGCGCGTCCAGGTCGGAGTCGACGAAGCTGGAGTCGGCCGAGCCGAGCAGCACCGCCTTCGACAACGGCGGCCGATCGTAGGGCCGGTGCCGTTCCTGGCCGATCAACGTGATCCGGCCGCCGAACCCCCGTGCCCGCAGCGCCTCGACGCTGCGCACGCCCGCAAGACCCGCTCCCACCACCACGACGCGATTCACGTTCATGACCATAACGGGGGCGGTGCCGCGGCGTCGCACCGAGGCCGTAGGCTGGGGGACGTAAGACGCGCGGGAGTCCGGCCGTAACCGGGCTGAGAGGAAGGCTTCACCGGGCCTTCGACCGCAAGACACCTGATCCGGATCATGCCGGCGAAGGGAGCGGACATGGACGTGATCGTGGGCGGCGGAGTCGTCGGACTGTCGATCGCCTGGCGCCTAGCCCGCTCGGGCCGCGCCGTCACCGTGGTCGACCCGGCCCCCGCCTCGGGCGCCTCCCACGCCGCGGCCGGGATGCTGGCGCCGGTCAGCGAGGTGACCTACACCGAGGAGCCGCTGCTCCGGCTCGGCATCGCCGCCCTGCGCCGCTGGCCCGCCTTCGCCGCCGACCTCACCGCCGACGCCGCCCTCCCCCCTGGACGGACCGGCGCCCACACGAGCGGCCCCACCGCCACCGGCGCACCCCTGCCCTCCGGAGGCGCCTCCCTGGACGGACCTCCCGCGGGATCCGGCGGCGCGGCACGGGCCGGGGGTGCGAGCGGTCCCGTCGTCTCCGGGCCCGGCGCGGCGTCCTCCCACGAGGGCGCCGCAGGGGTCGACCCGCTCGATGGGCTCTCGATGCTCGGCGGGGTGTCGGCCGAGCAGCGGGACGTGCTGGATCTGCGGTCCGACGGGACACTGGACGTGGCGTTCGGCGGGGACGACCTGGCCGCGCTCGGGGAGCTGGCCGCGTTCATGGAGAAGCTCGGCCTGCCGGTGGAGCGGCTGACCGGGCGCGAGTGCCGGCGGCTGGAGCCGATGCTGGCGCCGTCCGTGCGCGGCGGTCTGCTGGCGCCCGGCGACGCGTGGGTGGACCCGCGCCGCGTCACCGCCGCCCTGCTCGTGGCCCTGGAGCGGCGGGGCGTCCCGCTGGTACGGGAGCGCGTGGCGGGGCTGTCGCGCGAGGGCGGCCGGGTGACCGGCGTACGCCTGGAGTCCGGGGAGGAGATCTTCGGCGAGCGGGTGGTCCTGGCCGCCGGGGCGTGGAGCGCCGGGCTGGCCGACGTTCCGGTACGGCCGGTCAAGGGGCAGATCATGCGCCTGCGCTCCCCCGAGCCGCTGCTGGGCCGGTGCGTGCGCGGGATGGTGCACGGCACGCCGGTCTACCTGGTGCCCCGGGGCGACGGGGAGCTCGTGGTGGGGGCCACGCAGGAGGAGCTCGGGTTCGACACCCGGGTGACCGCCGGCGGACTGTACGAGCTGCTGCGCGACGCCAGGGAGCTGGTCCCGGGGGTGACGGAGCTGGAGGTCGCCGACGTGGTGGCGGGGCTGCGGCCGGGCACGCCGGACAACCTGCCGATCATCGGCCCCGGCTCGGCCCCGGGGCTGGTGCTGGCCACGGGGCATTTCCGGGGCGGGGTGCTGATGGCCCCGCTCACGGCCGCGATCCTGCAGGGCGAGGAGGGCGACCTCGCGTCCCTGTGCTCACCCGCTAGATTTCGGGATATTTCATGAAATTGATGATCAATGGAAGTACGCACGACGTGGCTGACGGCATGACCGTCGCACAGGCCGTACAGACCCTGACCACCGCCACCACCGGCGTCGCGGTGGCCGTGAACGACGAGGTCGTCGCGCGCGGCGCGTGGGAGACGACGGCGCTGCGCGACAGCGACCGCGTGGAGGTGCTGACGGCGGTGCAAGGTGGATGACCTGATCATCGCCGGGGAGAAGTTCTCCTCCCGGCTCATCATGGGCACCGGCGGCGCGCCGTCGCTGGAGGTGCTGGACCAGGCGCTGGCCGCGTCGGGCACCGAGCTGACGACGGTGGCCATGCGGCGGCTCGACCCGGCCGCCCGCGGCTCGGTGCTGGACGTGCTGCGCGAGCGCGGCATCAAGGTGCTGCCCAACACGGCGGGCTGTTTCACCGCGGGCGACGCGGTGCTGACGGCCCGGCTCGCCCGGGAGGCGCTGGGCACCTCGTGGGTCAAGCTGGAGGTCATCGCCGACGAGCGAACCCTGCTGCCCGACCCGATCGAGACGTTCGACGCGGCCGAGCGGCTCGTGGCCGACGGGTTCACCGTGCTGCCCTACATCGGCGACGACCCGGCGCTCGCCCGCCGGCTGGAGCAGGCCGGATGCGCTGCGGTGATGCCGCTGGGCGCGCCGATCGGCTCCGGGCTGGGCATCCGCAACCCGCACAACATCGAGCTGATCGTCGAGGCGGCCGGGGTTCCGGTCATCCTGGACGCGGGCATCGGCACGGCCAGTGACGCGGCGCTGGCGATGGAGCTGGGCTGCGACGCCGTGCTCCTGGCCACCGCCGTGACGCGGGCCCAGCGGCCCGACCTGATGGCGGCGGCGATGCGCGAGGCGGTCCGCGCGGGCCGCATGGCGCGGCAGGCGGGGCGCATCCCGCGCCGCCGCTACGCCGAGGCGTCCTCCCCGCTGACCCCCTGACGGGACCTTCTTCCCGTCTGCCGGGGACGCACCGGCTCTCCGGGGCCGGTGCCGGGGTGGCCTGTGCGACGGCGGGGCACGTGAGAGGCCGGGCGGGGCACGGGTCGGCATCGGTTTCGGATGGTCAGGCCCTCCCGGGTGCGAAACGCCCGTAAACTCAGCGGGGTGGACACGACGACTGCCGACCCGTTGGTCGGCCGGCTGCTCGATGGACGCTACCGCGTCGAGTCCCGGATCGCCCGGGGCGGCATGGCGACCGTCTACCTCGCGCTCGACATCCGGCTGGACCGGACCGTCGCGCTGAAGGTCATGCACCGCTCGCTCGCCGACGACCCGGCGTTCGTGCGCAGGTTCATCGGCGAGGCGAAGTCGGTGGCCAGCCTCTCCCACCCCAACGTGGTGCACGTCTTCGACCAGGGCACCGACACCGACGTGGTCTATCTGTCGATGGAGTACGTGCCGGGCAAGACGCTGCGTGACATCCTGCGCGAGCGCGACCGGCTGCCGGCCCGCGAGGCGCTGGAGATCATGATCCCGGTGCTGGCGGCGCTCGGCGCGGCCCACCAGGCCGGGATGGTCCACCGTGACGTCAAGCCCGAGAACGTGCTGCTGACCGCCGACGGCCGGGTCAAGGTCGTGGACTTCGGCCTGGCCAGGGCGATCGAGGCGACCAACCAGACGCGCACCGGCGTGATGATCGGCACGATCGGCTACATGTCGCCCGAGCAGGTGACGACCGGCGGCGCCGACGTGCGCAGCGACGTCTACGCGGCGGGCATCATGCTGTTCGAGCTGGTCACCGGCAGGCAGCCGTACGACGGCGAGACGCCCATGTCGGTGGCCTACCGGCACGTCCACGACACGGTCCCGGCGCCGTCGTCCCTGATCCACGACGTGCCGCCGCAGATCGACGCGCTGGTGGCGCACGCCACGGCCCGCGAGCCGCACGACCGCCCGGCCGACGCGACCGCGATGCTGGTGGCGGCCGTCGAGGCGCACCGCACGCTGCCCCGGCTGAGCGAGCCCGGCCGCGCGTCCGGCGCCCACTCCAGGCCGCACCCGATGCCGTCCACGATGCCGCCCGCCGCCGCTCCCGCGCACACGCTGATCCAGCCGCGCGCCGAGGTGCCGGCCGCGCCGCCGCCCCCGCCGCGCGGGCGGGGCAAGGGCGGCGGGTTCCGGCCCAACTGGTTCCTGGTGGGGCTGGCCGCGGTGATGGTCGTCGCCGTGGCGCTGACCGGCCTCTACTTCTCGCAGAAGACGCTGGCCGTGGTGCCCGACCTCGTCGGCAAGAACCTCGCGGTCGCCGAGCAGAACGCCCGCAACCTGGGCTTCAAGGTGCGCCGCGTGGAGGGCCGCCACGACGAGGAGGTGGCCGAGGGGCTCGTCCTGGAGATGGACCCGGCCGCCAAGACCGAGGTCGAGGCCGGGCAGACGATCACGCTGGTGCCGTCGCTCGGCCCCAAGCGGGTGCTGGTGCCGAAGGTGCAGGGCCTGACCGAGCAGGACGCCCGCAACGCCATCGGCAGCGCCGGCCTGACCGTGGGCAAGGTCCGCCGCCTGCAGAACCTGGAGGTCGCGCGCAACTCCGTCATCCGCACCTCCCCGCAGGTGGGCGAGAAGGTCAAGGAAGGCGCCAAGATCGACCTGTACGTGAGCGCCGGGCTGGTGATGCCCGACGTCGACGGCATGCCGAAGGACCAGGCCGCCGCGTTCCTCAGCCAGCAGGGCTTCCAGGTGCAGGTCACCGAGGTCGACGACGACGCCGAGCCGTGCACGGTGATCGCGCAGGCGCCCAAGGCCAAGGCGGAGGTCGACCAGGGCATCCCGGCGATGATCACGGTGTCGCGCTGCCAGACGGACTTCTGGCACTGGTTCAACGGTGACCAGGAGGCCCGCGACGACCAGCAGTTCGTCATCGTGCCGCAGGTGATGGGCAAGAACGTCAACGACGCCCGCAACGAGCTGCGGGCACTGGGCTTCCGGGTGCGGGTGCGCACGGTGGGCGGCGGCGGCGTGGTGCGTTTCCAGCGCCCGGCCCCCAACAGCGAGCGCCCGCCCAACTCCGAAGTGCTGCTCTGGCACTAGGCGCCCGGCGCTGAGAGGTCAGGCCAGGGTGCCGAGCAGGCGTACTCTGGCCAGCCCGCCGTCGGGGTGGATGTCGACGCGTACGCGCTCGACGGGCTCGGTGTGGCTCAGCCGGAAGCGGTGCGGCGTGTCGGGCAGCAGCGGGGTCGTCGGCAGCAGCTCGACCTCGCGGTCGCCGTCGAGGCCGGTGAGTGTGACGGCGGCGGGCGCGTTGTGCAGCAGGTGGGTGGTGTCGATCTCGGCGACCCTGATGAGGCCGCGCCCGGCCAGCCGGATGACCAGCCAGTCGTTGCCGCCGTCACGGCGGCGCGCGGTCTCCCAGCCTTCGGCCTGGTGGCGGGGCAGGCCGGGGGCGATGACGTGGTGCGGCTCGGAGTAGAACGCGTCGGAGCAGGCGGTGACCAGCCCGCCGTTGGCCATGGCCGCCAGGTCCAGGCCGAGCCCCTCGTACACCGACAGGTCGGCCCGGGGCTCGCCGTGCACCCGCAGCCGGGCGACGCCGCCGTCGGGGAAGATGTTCAGCCGCACGTGCGTCCAGCGGCGCTCGCCGGTGACCTCGAACGGGTGGGCGGCGTCGCCGCCGAGCGGGCTGCGCGGCACGATCTCCGTCCACGCCGCCCCGGCCAGCTCGGCGGGCGCAGGATGCCCGGCGACCTCGGCGGCCTCGACGGACGCGGACGAGGGATGGTTGCCGGTGAACCAGGCGGTGTCGACGACCACGCCGCGGATCACGCCGGGCAGGCCGAGCCGCACCAGCGCCCAGTCGTGGCCGGGCTCGCGGCGGCGGCGGGTCTCCCAGCCGTCGTAGACCTGCCCCTTGCCGCCGAACGTGGCGGGCCGGAACTCCGGGCGGCCGGGCCTGATCAGCGCCTCCTTCTCGGCGAACGCCTCGTCGCTGGCGGCGACGACCGCTCCGCCGTGGCCGCGCAGCGCGAGGTCGGGCAGGTGGGTGAAGCTCGGCATCTACGTTCCCCTCAGCAAGGTCCCGTGCGGCACGCCGTCGGCGGGCCTGCCGCGCAGCCAGGTGGTCAGGACGGCGCCCCTGAGCGCGTGGCCGTGGTAGGGCGTGATCGGGTGGCGGTGGTGCAGCCGCGCGGCGTCCACGGGCTCGACGGCGTCGGGGTCGAAGGCCACCAGGTCGGCGTCGTTGCCCGGGACGATGCCGCCCTTGCCGGGCAGGCCCGCCAGCGCGGCCGGGCCCGCCGCCATCCACCGGGCCACGTCGGCGAGCCCGTGGCCGCGCCGCGCCGCCTCCGTCCACACGACGCGCAGCCCGAGCTGCAGCGAGGCGACGCCGCCCCACGCGGCGGCGAAGTCGGGCACCTTGAGGTCGGCGGTGGCGGGCGAGTGGTCGGAGACGACGCAGCTCAGCACGCCCCGGGCGAGCCCGTCCCACAGCAGGTCGCGGTTGCCGGCCGAGCGGATGGGCGGGCAGCACTTGTACGCGGTGCCGCCCTCGGGCACCCGTTCGGCGTCGAGCGCCAGGTAGTGGGGGCAGGTCTCGGCGCTGACCGGCAGCCCGGCGGCCCGCGCCGCCTCCAGCACCGGCAGGCACTCGGCGCTGGAGACGTGCAGGACGTGCGCCCGCGCGCCCGTCTCGGCCGCCAGCCGGACCACCAGCTCGACCGCACTGCGCTCGGCCGCTCCCGGCCGCGACGCCAGGAACTCCCGGTACGAGGGGCCCGCGCAGTCCGCCAGCAGCGCCGGGTCCTCGGCGTGCACGATCAGCAGCCCGCCGAACCCGGCGATCTCCGCCATGACCTCCCGCAGCTCGCCCGGCCCGAGCGGCGGGAACTCCGGCACGCCCGACGGCGACAGGAAGCACTTGAACCCGAATACGCCCGCCTCGTGCAGCCGCCGCAGCTCCTTGAGGTTGCCGGGCACGGCGCCGCCCCAGAAGCCGACGTCCACGTGGCACCGGCCCTCGGCGGCGCGCCGCTTCACGGCGAGCGCGGCGGCGTCCACGGTCGGCGGGAGCGAGTTGAGCGGCATGTCGACGATCGTCGTGACGCCTCCGGCCGCGGCGGCCCTGGTCGCGCTGGCGAACCCCTCCCAGTGGGTGCGGCCCGGCTCGTTCACGTGCACGTGCGTGTCGACCAGGCCGGGCAGCAGCGCCAGGTCGCGCAGGTCGACGTCCTCGGCGGCGGCCAGCTCCGCGTCGTACGGGCACAGCGCCTCGATCCGGCCGCCGCGCACCGCCACGGCCACCGGCCGCACCCCGTCGGGCGTCACCCCCCTCCTCGACCGCACCACCAGCTCGTACGCACCCCCGCCCGAGCTGACGGAGGCGACGACAGCCGACCCCGGAACGGAGTCCGCCGAGCCCGAGGCGGACGGCACCTGGGCGGGCGGCACCTGGGCGGCCGGGACCGAGGCCACCGGGACCGGGGCGGGCGGGACCTGGGTGGGCGCCACCGAGTCCGCCGAGCCCGGGGCGGCCCCAACCGAAGCCACCGAGACCGAGGCCGCCCCGGCTGAGGCCACCGGGGCCGAAGCAGCCCGAACCGAGGCAGCCGAGACCGAAGCCGCCGTGACCGAGGCGGCCCCAACCGAGGCCGCCGGGTTCGGGGCAGCCTGGGGCGGGGGAACTGGGGGCGGGGCGGGTGGGGGCATCAGGGTAGGTGGGCGGCGGCCACGCGGGCCGCGAGCTGCTGGAGGAGGGGGGCCGCGGCGGCCATGCAGCGGGCCGGGTCGGGCTCCAGGTCGGTGAGGGCGTAGGCGGCGGCGAAGCCGGCGGCCCGCAGGTCGTCGTCGGAGAGCGTGCGCCGGCCGCAGACGGCGACGACGGGCACGCCCGCGCGGGCGGCGGCCCGGGCGACCCCGGCGGGGGCCTTGCCGCGCAGGGTCTGCTCGTCCAGGGAGCCCTCGCCGGTGATCACCAGGCGGGCGCCCTCGACCTGCTCGTTGAAGCCGAGCAGGTCGAGCAGGTAGTCGATGCCCGGCTGGATGTCGGCGCGCAGGAAGGCGAGCGCGGCGAACCCGACGCCGCCGGCGGCCCCGGCGCCCGGCGCTCCGGCGACGCCCATCGGGCGGGGGACGTCGTCGTGCTCGACGGCGCCGACGAGGCCGTGGATGCGGGTGGCGACGGCGGCCAACCGGGACAGCGCGCTCTCCAGCAGGGCGACCTGGTCGGGCGTGGCGCCCTTCTGCGGCCCGTAGACGGCGGCGGCGCCGTGCGGGCCGAGCAGCGGGTTGTCGACGTCGCTCGCCACGACCACCTCGACGCCCGAGAGGTCGAGGAAGCCGGACATGTCGATCCGGTCGAGGTCGCGCAGGGCCGCGCCGCCCGGCGGCAGCTCGCGCCCCTCGGCGTCGAGCAGGCGCGCGCCGAGCGCCTGGACCATGCCGGCACCGCCGTCGGTGCAGGCGCTGCCGCCCAGGCCGAGGACGACGCGGGTGGCGCCCTGCTTGACGGCGTCGGCGATCAGCTCGCCGGTGCCGTGGCTGGTGGCGGTGAGCGGCTCGGGGCCGCCGGGGAGGCGGCGCAGGCCGGACGCCTCGGCGAGCTCGATGACGGCGGTGTCGCCGCGCCTGGCGTAGGAGGCGTCGACGGGCTCGCCGGTGGGGCCGGTGACGCGGGCGGTCACCCGGGTGAAGCCGCCTGCCACGGCGGCCTCGACGGTGCCGTCGCCGCCGTCGGCGACGGGCAGCTGCACCGCCGGGACGCCGAGCCCGGACGACACGGCGGCGGCGACCTCCGCCGCCGTCAGCGAACCCTTGAACTTGTCCGGGGCGACAAGCACGTGCTCAACCACTGCGAACTCCCACACGAGACGGACACGGGCGACCCCCCTGCCGGGGGCGGGCGGGCCGGCGGTCCCCATCATCACACCCCGCCCGCGGCCCCGTGCGCGTGCCCCGGCCCCCTGTGGAAAACCGGGGCGGGAGCCGGCGGGCAGAGGGCGGGAACCGGCGGGCATCGGCCGGGCACCCACGGGCACCGGGCGGGCGCCCACGGGCATCGGCCGGGCATCGGCCCGTCATCGGCGCTCCGCCGCGAGACGCAGGAGGCGGCGGTGGGCGGCGACGCCCGCGCGGCCGGCCGCGTCGTGCGGGACGGTGCGCAGCTCGCCGCCGGCGACGACGGTGCGCCCGCCGACCAGGAGCCTGGCCAGCGGCGGCTGGGGGCCGAGGACGAGCGCGCACACCGGGTCGTCGACGGCGGCCGTGAAGGGGCCGTCGACCCGCCACAGCGCCACGTCGGCGAGCTTGCCGGGCTCCAGCGTGCCGAGGTCGGCCTCGCGGCCGAGGTTGCGCGCGCCGCCGAGCGTGGCGAGCTCCAGCGCCTGCCGGGCGGTGAGGGCGTCGGGCCCTGAGTGAGCGCGCTGGAAGAGCAGCGCCTGCCGCATCTCCCCCGCCATCGTGGTCAGCTCGGAAGAGGCGCTGCCGTCGACGCCGAGCCCGACGTTGGCGCCGCCCCGCAGCAGGTCGGCGACCCGGGCGACGCCCGCGCCGAGGCGGCCGTTGGACGAGGGGCAGTGGGCGACGCCGGTGCCGGTGGCGGCGAGCCTGCCGATGTCGCCGTCGCTGAGGTGCACCGCGTGCGCCACCCACACGTCGGGCCCGAGCCAGCCGAGCCGCTCCATGTACGCGACGGGCCGCACGCCGAACTGGGCCAGGCAGTGCTCCTCCTCGTCCAGCGTCTCGGCCAGGTGGGTGTGCAGCCGCACGCCCTTGTCCCTGGCCAGCCGGGCGGCCTCGGTCATCAGCTCGCCGCTGACGGAGAACGGGGAGCAGGGCGCCACGGCGATCCGCAGCATGGAGGAGGGCGACGGGTCGTGGTGGGCGTCGACGGCGTCGGCGGTGGCGGCGAGGATGCGGTCGATCGGCTCGACCACGTCGTCGGGCGGCAGCCCGCCCGACGAGCGGCCCCGGTCCATGGAGCCGCGCGCCGGGTGGAAGCGCAGGCCGACGTCGCGGGCGGCGGCGATCTCGGCGGCGAGCAGGTCGCCGCGGCCGTGCGGGAAGAGGTAGTGGTGGTCGCTGGAGGTGGTGCAGCCGGACAGCGCCAGGTGGGCGAGCCCGGCGAGCGCGGCCCCGTGCACGACCTCGGCGTCCATGGCGGCCCACACGGGATAGAGCGTGACGAGCCAGTCGAACAGGGTGGCGTCCTGGGCGAGGCCCTGGGTGGCCCACTGGTAGAGGTGGTGGTGGGTGTTGACCAGGCCGGGCGAGGCCAGGCAGCCGGTGGCGTCGACGCGTTCGGCGTGCGGGAGGGTAGGCAGCCGGTCCATGGGGCCGAGCGCGGTGATCCGGTCGCCGTCGATCCGCAGGTAGCCGTGCGGGATCTCGGGTCCGGCGACGGGGGCGAGGTAGGCGTTCTCGATCAGCAGGGTGGTCACGCGGACGCCTGGCGCTCGGCCGCGAGCCGTACGGCGTCGAGAATCTTCTCGTAGCCGGTGCAGCGGCACAGGTTGCCGGCCAGGGCCTCGCGGATCTCGGCGTCGGAGGGCCGTTCGACGCGGGCGAGCAGGTCGTGCGCCTGGACGATCAGCCCGGGGGTGCAGAAGCCGCACTGCACGGCGCCGCACTCGACGAACGCCTCCTGGACGGGGTCGAGCCGGTCGCCGTCGGCGAGCCCTTCGACGGTGCGGACGCGGCGGCCCTCGGCCTGCCCGGCGGCGACCAGGCAGGCGCAGACGGGGACGCCGTCGAGGTAGACGGTGCAGGAGCCGCATTCGCCCTGCTCGCAGGCGTTCTTGGAGCCGGGCAGGCCCATGCGCTCGCGGAGCACGTACAGCAGGCTCTCGCCTTCCCAGACGTCCTCGACGGTTTCCTCGCGGCCGTTGACGGTGCAGGTCAGACGCATCAGGCGGCCCTCCTTCCCAGGTGGTCGCGCCACGCCCAGGCGAGCGTGCGGCGGGCCATCACGGCGACGGCGTGGCGGCGGTAGGCGGCGCTGCCGCGTACGTCGTCGATCGGCGAGGCCGCGGCGGCGCACAGCTCGCCGAAGCGGTCCAGCAGCGCGGGGGCGAGCGGCGCGGCCCAGTCGAGCTCCTTGACCAGGAACTCCTCGGCCTCCAGGGCGCGGCGCGGGGTGGGCGCGGCGGAGCCGAGCCCGGTGCCGACGCGGCGCTCGCCGGGGTGCAGCGCGATCGCGAACGAGCAGACGGCGATCACCATGGCGTTGCGGGTGCCGACCTTGGAGAAGTACTGGGGGCCGGTCGCCGGGGCCAGGTGCACGGCCCTGATCAGCTCGTCGGGGCGCAGCGCGTGGCGTTTGACGCCGGTGTAGAACGCGTCGGCGGGGATCATGCGGACGCCGCCGTCACGCGACTCGGCCTCGACCAGCGCGCCGGCGGCCAGCAGCGGCGGGTGGCTGTCGCCGGCGGGCGAGGCGGCGCCCAGGTTGCCGCCGACGGAGCCGCGGTTGCGGATCTGCGGCGAGCCGACCGTCCGGGCCGCCTGGGCCAGCCCGGGCAGCTCGCCGCCGAGCCGGTCGATGATCACGCTGTACGGGACGGCGGCGCCGATGCGCAGGCGCCCGTCCTGGTTCGTCCAGGTGGCGAGCTCGGCGATCCGGGTGAGGTCGAGCAGCGCGGCGGGCCGGCGCACGCCGAAGTTGATCTCCACCATGACGTCGGTGCCGCCCTGGATCGGCACGGCGTCCGGCCGGTCGGCCTTGGCGGCCAGCGCTTCGGCCCACGTGGTGGGGCGCAAGAAGTCCATCGGTGCTACTCCCAGGCGAATCCGGCGTCGGGGGCGTCCTCGCGCAGCACCGTGCCCTCGATCAGGCCGTAGGGTCGGTCGGCGGCGTGGAACACCTCGTTGTCGTTGCCGAGCCCGAACGGGGTCAGGTCCACGGCGACGTGGTGCTTGTTGGGCATGACGAGCCTGATCTCGCACACCTGCGGGCAGGAGGTGAGCACCCGCTCCCCCATCGCGTACAGGGTCTGCTGGAGCGAGAGGCTGTGCGTCCCGGCGAAGGCCTCCAGCAGGTGGCGGCGTACGGTCGCGTGGTCGGCGCGACCGCCGTGCTGGCGCCAGCGGGCGTCGACGGCGGTGGCCAGGACGCGGTCGACGGCCGGGCGCAGCGTGGTGTACTCGTCGACGGCGAAGCCGCGGAACTCCGAGCCGGTCGAGTTGAGCACGACCAGGCCGCTCAGCCCCGACACCACGCTGGTGCGGCCGTCGCGGTCGTGGTGGACGAGGCAGGTGCGGCTCTCGCCGCCGGCGCGCACGAACGAGTGGTCGCCGAGCCGGTCCCAGGCGTACTCCTCGATCTCGACCCTGGCGTGGTGGATGGAGGGCCGGGCGTTCACGTAGTGGCGGGCGAGCAGCAGCGCGAAGTCCTCGATCTCGCCGACGCCGTGGCGGGCGGCGAAGGCGTAGACGGTGTTCTTCTGCGTGTCGGTCGGCAGCACGGCGGCGTTGTCGCCGGTCAGGTGGACGGCCGTCATGTCGCCGGACAGGGCGGTGCTGACGTTGAGGTCCTTGAGGTGGTGCACGCCGCCGTCCTTGGTGACGCGCACGAGCCGGGTCTCCGCCTTGCCGTACCGGTTGGGTCCCAGGACGATCGCCATCTAGCTCCCTCGGTAGGTGGAGTAGGCGTACGGGCTCAGCAGCAGCGGCACGTGGTGGTGCTCCGCGGGGTCGGTCACGGTGAAGGCGACGACGACCTCCGGGTAGAAGGGGCCGCCGGTGTCGAACACCACGCGGTTCGTGCCGTTGCCGGGCTCCCAGCCGGTGATCCGGCCGTCGGCGTCGGTGCGGCCCTCGGCGAGGGTGCGGCCGTCGTGCTCCAGCCGTACGCGCATCCCGGCGGCGGGGCGGCCGGTGGCCGCGTCGAGCACGTGCGTCGAGAAGCTCATCGACCGGCCTCCAGGAGCTTGCCGGCCCGCAGGCGGGTGATCGCGGCCAGTTCGGCGCGCACGGTCCGGCGTTCGGTCTCGTCGTCGTCGCGCAGCCGCGCGCGGAGCCTGGCCAGCATCTGGGCGCCGGTCAGGCCGGTGGCGCAGATCAGGTAGACGTGGCCGAAGCGGCGCTCGTAGGCGCGGTTGGCCTCGGCGAGGTCGGCGCGCAGGGCGTCCTCGACGCCGGACTGCTCCTGCCGCGACCAGGCGCCGCCGGTCCGCTCGCCGATCCTCGGGTGGGCGGCCAGCGCCTCCAGCACGTCGTCCCAGGCGAGCTCGCGGGCGGCCAGGGCGGCGGCGTCGGCCAGGGCGTCCGGCGACGGGTAGGGGCGGCCGGCGGCGACCCGGCCGGCGAACGCGCGGGAGGCGCAGCAGGCCAGCAGGTCGCGCTCCGCCTCCTCGGGAGGCAGGGCGTTGAAGCGGGCCAGCGCGTCGTCGGGCATGACTCGAGTACACACATGGCGGTGGTGCCCGGTCCATCCCCGGGAACTCCCAACCGGGGCGGCGGTTGGCCAAGACTTTTGTGTCATGCTCCAAGGCCGCATCCGGACGGGTCCTGGCCTGGCCATACACTGAGTGCCATCATGACCCCTACCTCTCTGATCGGCGGGCACGTCTCCGTCACGGGCGGCCTGGCCAAGGGCGGGCTCGCCTACATGGCCGACATCGGCGCCGAAATGATCCAGGTGTTCGTCACCAACCCGCGCGGGTGGGCGCTGGCCGTGGGCCGTCCCGACCAGGACGCGCTGCTGGCCGAGTCCGGCGTCGACACCTTCGTCCACGTGCCGTATCTGGCGAACTTCGGCTCACCCAGCGCGGAGACGCTGGCCAACTCGGTGGCGATCGTCCGTCACACGCTGCGCCGGGGCGTCGACATCGGCGCCAAGGGGGTCGTGGTGCACACCGGCTCGGCGGTGACGCAGCCGCGCGACGACGCGATGCGGCAGCTGCGCGAGCATCTGCTGCCGCTGCTCGACGAGATCCCCGACGGCGGTCCCGACCTGCTGCTGGAGCCGATGGCCGGGCAGGGGGCGATGCTGTGCGCGACCGTGCAGGACCTGGAGCCCTATCTGGCGGCGCTCGACTGGCATCCTCGGGCGGGGGTGTGCTTCGACACCTGTCACGCCTTCGCGGCGGGTCACGACCTGGCGGCCGAGGGCGGGGTGCGGGAGACGTTCGACCTCCTGCACAAGCTCGCGCCGGGGCGGCTGAAGCTCATCCACGCCAACGACTCCAAGGACGCGTGCGGGTCGAAGAAGGACCGCCACGAGAACATCGGGGCCGGGCTGATCGGCGCCGCGGCGTTCGGCGAGATGATGCGCCACCCGGCGGTGGCCGGGGTGCCGGTCTGCATCGAGACGCCCGGCAAGGCCGACAAGCACCGCGAGGACATCGAGACGCTCAAGCGGCTGCGTGACGGCTGACGGGGCGCGCACGGCCGCCCCCCGCTCACGCCCTTGACCAGTCGTGACAGGGGTGCCCGCCGGCACCGTCCGGCCGCCCCCGTGTGGCCGGATCGGGGCCACGGCGGGCACCCCCTCACGTGGTCGGCCGGCGGGCCCTACCCCCCGGTAAAGGGCCCGGCAGCCGCGGTGACCCAGGTGGTCACCAGGGAGTCCGGCGCATCCGCTGGGAGCCTTGCGGCTCGCCTCCCGATGCTCCGGAGTGGCTTCCGATGCCGAAACACTACGGTCGCGATCTTGCCGGGGAAACCCCGTTGGCCCATAGCTCGGTAAGCGGTGCGTAGTCATCGATGTACGGAGCGTGTCCGATCGACGAGCGGTCACCCTGGCGCGACGAGCGGTCGGCCGGCAGGCCCTCCGGACTGTCCACCGGATCGCCGTCACGGCCCGGCCCGACCGGTGTGACCTGGGAAATCTCCTCGGCATGACAAGGGGCGCGAGCACGGGGCAGGATGCCCGCGCGCCCGCGTTCACGCCTGCCCGCCCGCGCACGCCGCGCATGGCGATCACGCCCCCCTCGCGGGGGGCGCAGGCGGGCGGGACCGTCAGGTGACGGCGCCGCGATGCTGGCGGACGAGCTGCTCGCGCACCTGGCGGGTGTGGCGGCGGCTGACCTGGAGCGTCTCGGAGCCGACGGTGAGCATCACGCGCCCGCCCTCGAAGCGCAGCTCGCTGACGTGCCGGGCCGACACCAGCGTGCTGCGGTGCACGCGGATGAAGCCGGCCTCGGCCCAGCGGCGCTCGAGCGCCGCCAGCGACATGCGCACCAGGTAGCTGCCGTCGACCGTGTGCAGGCGCACGTAGTCGCCCTTGGCCTCGGCGAAGCGCACCGCCTGCTGCGGCACGAACCGGGTGCGCCCGCCCAGCTCGACGGGGATGACGTCGTCCTGCCCCGGCTCGGCGGGCGGGGCCGGCGCGGAGGCGACCTCCAGCCGGCGCACCGCCTCCGACAGCCGCTCGGCCCGCACCGGCTTGAGCAGGTAGTCGACGGCCTCCAGCTCGAACGCCTGGACGGCGCACTCGTCATGGGCGGTGACGAAGACGAGCTTGGGCGGGCTGGGGAACCCGCCGACCAGCCGGGCCAGGTCGAGCCCGTCGAGGCCGGGCATGCGGATGTCGAGGAACACCGCGTCGAGCCGCTCGCCGCCGCCGATCATCGCCACCATGTCCTGCAGCGCCGCGACGCCGTCGCAGGCGGTGCGCACGTGCTCGATCCGGCTGTCCTGACGCAGCAGGTAGGCCAGCTCCTCCAGCGCGGGGACCTCGTCGTCAACGGCCAGAACACGTAGCATGCCCTCTAAGCTGCCGTAAGAAAGCCTTGCTCACAACCCCCTCGGCCACGTTCCGTAAAGAATCGATTACAGTTCGGGCCCGATCAGGGCGCGCCGAGTTGCGCCTTGGGCACGCGCAGCCGCACCTTCGTGCCCGTGCCGGGCGCGGTCTCGACCACGAGGCCGTAGTCGTCGCCGTAGATCTGGCGCATCCGCAGGTCCACGTTGGCCAGGCCGATCCCGGCGCCCTCGCGGCCCGGGTCGTCGTCGAGGACCTTCCTGGCCCGGTCCGGGTCCATGCCCACGCCGTCGTCCTCGACCGTGATGTGCGCCTCCGGGCCCGCGTCGCGGGCCACGACGCGCACCTCGCCGGTGCCGCCGCGCCCCCGCATGCCGTGCTTGATGGCGTTCTCCACCAGCGGCTGCAGGCACAGGAACGGCACGGGGACGGGCAGCACCTCGGGCATCACCTGGAGGCTGAAGCGCAGCTTGTCGCCGAACCTGGCACGTTCCAGAAGCAGGTAGCGGTCGACGCAGGTGAGCTCGTCGGCCAGCGTGGTGAAGTCGTCGGCCCGGCGCAGCGCGTAGCGGGCGAAGTCGGCGAAGTCCAGCAGCAGCTCGCGGGCCCGCCCCGGATCGGTGCGGACGAACGACGCGATCGTGGTGAGCGCGTTGTAGACGAAGTGCGGGGAGATCTGCGCCCGCAGCGCCCGCATCTCGGCCTCCAGTGCGCGCCGCCGCGAGGAGTCGAGCTCGGCCAGCTCCAGCTGGCCCGACACCCACCGGCCCACCTCGGTGACCGTGCGGACCAGGGCGGCGCTCAGCTCCTCGTCGTACGCGGCCAGCGCCCCGATGATCTTGCCGTCGGCGGTCAGCGGCACCACGACCGCCCCGTACGGCTCCCCGGGGAAGACTTGCGCGCGGCCGGCGGCCAGCGTGGTGCGCGCGTAGCTGAGCACCTCGTCGGTGCACGGGCCGTCCCAGGCGAGCGCGGCGTCGGTCGAGGTGATCGCGACGGAGTGGGTGCCGAGCAGGGCGCGCAGATGGCGCACGGCCTTGCGGGCGGAGTCGCGGTGCAGCCCGGTCCGCAGCGCGGGGGCGGCCAGCGCGGCCGTGTGCAGCGTGGTGAAGGTCGCCTCGGCCCCGGAGCGGCCCTCTTCACTGGCACGGCGTCGGGCCAGCGTGTAGCCCAGGACGAAGGCGAGGAGGGGCAGCACCACGCACGCGGTGGTCAGCATGCGCAAACCGTAACCAACATCGTCGCGCGTGGGGGCGGAAACCCTACGGCGGGCCCTCGCCGGGTTCTTCCTGGTAGGAGTAGCGCTGCTCGCGCCACGGGTCGGCGACGTTGTGGTAGCCGCGCTCCTCCCAGAAGCCGCGCCGGTCCTCCAGGAGGTATTCGACGGCGCGCACCCATTTGACGCTCTTCCACGCGTACAGGTGGGGCACGACCATGCGCACCGGGGCGCCGTGCTCGGCGGTGAGCGGGGCGTCGTCGAGGTCGGTGGCGAACAGCGTGCCGGGGGCGGTGAAGTCGGACCACCTGAGGTTGGCGCTGTAGCCGTACTCGGCCCAGATCATGACGTGGCGCACGCCGGGGTCGGGCGGCGCGGCGGCCATGAGGTCGGCCGGGGTGACCCCGCGCCAGCGCTGGCCGGGCACGGAGAACTTGGTGACGCAGTGGAAGTCGGCCACGACGTCGGTGCGCGGCAGCCGGTCGAAGTCGTCCCAGCCGAAGCGGTGCTCCTCCCCCGACGCGGTGGCGCCGGACACGCGCAGGTCCCACGTGGCGGGCTTGAACGGGGGGACCCTGCCGTAGTGGATCACGGGTAGGCCGCGGGGCACGTACTGGCCCGGTGGCAGGCGCGGCTCCTCCACGATCACTCTCCTCACGGGACTCGCGGTCCCGACCATCCTGCCACCGGCCGCGCGCCGGTTCGTCAGCGGGTCGAGTGCGCTACCATTGGCGCACTATGCGCACCGCGTTCGTGTTTTTTTATGGCGACGGACCCACAGGTCGGACCGTTCGCCACCTGACGCTGCGCTAGCAGACAGGCGAGCAGAAAGGCCCCGGGTCCACCAGGACCCGGGGCCTTTCGCGTTTTCCGGAGGAGTACAGCATGGTGATCGTGATGGGCCAGGAAGCCACGGGCGACGACGTCGCCTCGATCGTCGCCGTCGTGCGGGCGGCCGGGGTGGAGGCGTTCGTGAGCAAGGGCGTGACGCGGACGATCGTCGGCCTGGTGGGCGACGTGACGCAGCTCGACGCGGGCAGCCTGCGCGGGATGGCGGGGGTGCGCGACGTGATGCGCGTCTCGACCCCGTACAAGCTGGTGAGCAGGGAGAACCACCCCGAGCGGTCGACGGTGCGGGTGGGCGGGGTGCCGATCGGGCCGGGCACGGTGACGCTGATCGCCGGGCCGTGCGCGGTGGAGACGCCGGAGCAGACGCTGCAGGCGGCGCGGATGGCGCAGGCGGCGGGCGCGACGCTGCTGCGCGGCGGCGCGTTCAAGCCGCGCACGTCCCCGTACGCGTTCCAGGGGCTGGGCGAGAAGGGGCTGCGCATCCTGGCGGACGTGCGCGAGGAGACCGGCCTGCCGATCGTGACCGAGGTCGTCGACGCGCGCGACGTGGAGCTGGTCGCCTCCTACGCCGACATGCTGCAGGTCGGCACCCGCAACGCGCAGAACTTCGCGCTGCTGCAGGCGGTGGGCGCGGCGGGGCGGCCGGTGATGCTCAAACGCGGCATGAACGCCACGATCGAGGAGTGGCTGATGGCGGCCGAGTACGTCGCGCAGCGGGGCAACCTGGACGTGGTGCTGTGCGAGCGGGGCATCAGGACGTTCGAGACCGCCACCCGCAACACGCTCGACGTCTCGGCGGTGCCGGTGGCGCAGCGGCTGTCGCACCTGCCGGTGATCGTGGACCCGTCGCACTCGGGCGGCCGGCGTGACCTGGTGATGCCGCTGACCAGGGCGGCGCTGGCGGTGGGAGCCGACGGCGTGATCATCGACGTGCACCCGCACCCCGAGCAGGCGCTGTGCGACGGGCCGCAGGCGCTCGTCGACGCCGACCTGGGCGAGCTGGCCCAGGTCATGCGGGACCTGCCGCCGCTGCTGGGCAAGACGGCGGCGGCCCCGGCGACGGTCTGACCCGGTTAGAGGGTGTATTCCTGGATCGAGTCGGCGAGCTGGACGGCGAGCTCCTCGGCGTCCAGCCGCTTCTCGATCTGCTTGAGGTCCTCGATCTTGGCCCGGGTCTCGGCCCGCTTGGGGGCGAGCAGGCTGCAGCAGTCCTCGTCGGGCAGCTCGGAGATCTCCAGCGTGCCAATGCGGCGGGCCTCGGCCATGATCTCGGTCTTGTCCCAGCCGACGAGCGGGCGCAGGATCGGCAGCTCGACGGCGTGGTCCTGGGCGGTGATGTTGGCCAGCGTCTGGGAGGAGACCTGGCCGAGCGCGTCGCCGGTGACGAGGGCGGCGGCGCGGATGCGGTGGGCGACCTCCTCGGCGGTCTTGAGCATGAGCCGCCGCTGGGCGATCACCGCGAGCCGGTCCTGGCCGGAGTTGCGGATCGACTGCTGGGCCTTGCCGAACGGCACCACCCACAGCCGTGACTTGCCCTGGAACCGGTCGAGCTTCCTGACCAGCGCGTAGGCCTTGTAGATCGACTCGGAGGTGGTGAACGGGATGCCGGAGAAGTGCAGGAAGTCGACGTGCAGGCCGCGCCGCATCATGCGGTAGGCGGCCACCGGCGAGTCGATGCCGCCCGACATGAGCACCAGCGCCCGGCCGCTGCTGCCGACGGGCAGGCCGCCCTGGCCGGGCAGGCCGCCGGTGAAGACGAACACCTCGTCGCGGTCGACCTCGATGAACAGGGTCAGCTCGGGGTTGCGCAGGTCGACGGGCAGGCCGTAGGCGTCGTTGATGGCGCCGCCGACGAGCCGGTCGAGCTCGTTGGAGCGCAGCGGGAAGCGCTTGTCGCGGCGGCGGGAGCGGACCGCGAAGGCGGGCTTGCGGGCGATCTCCTCGCGCTCGCCGACGAGCTCGAGACCGGCCTTGAGCACCGCGTCGGGGTCCTTGGCGACGCGCCAGGCCGGGTGGATCCACACCAGGCCGGGCACGTCGGCGACCCGCTCGGCGACGGTCATGGCCTGCTCGGCCGACGAGCCGTCGGGCAGGAAGATCGCGATGACGCCGTGGCGGCGGCGCACGTCGAGCTTGAGCCCGAGCTCCTGGAGCGCGTCGCGGATGTTGCTGATCAGGCGGCGTTCGAACAGCTCGCGGTTCTTGCCCTTGAGGACGATCTCGCCCAGCTTGAGCAGAACGCATGGCTCGCCCAGGGCGGACATCGTCATGGTGGAACCTCCGGGGAAGACAGGGAATGCGCGCGCTCGTACCAACGCGGCGACCCACCGAGTTTAGTCCGTGACCGGCCACCGAGGGATCCATGAGCACTTCTCATATTTCCGACTTGTCAAGTTGACAGATAGTCGAGATATCCATGCGAAAGGGACAGCGCTCCTGGCACAATCCGGAGACCCCTAATGCAAGGAAACTCACTACATGTCCGCTGTTGACCATTTCACCCACGGTCCGCTCACGCCGGTCCTCGCCTACGTGATGTCGTGCATGGGATCGATGCTCGGACTGCGGCTCACCGCCCAGGCCCACGCGTCGCGAGGTGCCTCGCGGATGCGCTGGCTGATCGGCGCGGCCATCTCCATCGGCGGCACCGGGATCTGGGTCATGCACTTCATCGCCATGATGGGCTTCGAGGTGGAGGGCACCCAGATCCGCTACGACGTGCCGCTCACCGTCGCCTCGGCCCTGGTCGCGATCATCGTCGTCGGCACCGGCCTCTTCCTCGTCTCCTACGGCGGGGGCCGCGTCCCCGCGCTGCTCGGCGGCGGCCTGCTCACCGGGCTCGGCGTGGCGAGCATGCACTACCTCGGCATGTACGCGATGAACATGTCCGCGCACGTCTCCTACGACCGCACCCTCGTGATCGCCTCCGTGGTCATCGCCGTGGTCGCGGCCACGACCGCCCTGTGGTTCACGCTGCGGGTCAAGCGGACCGTGTGGATCACCGCCGCGGCGCTCGTCATGGGCCTGGCCGTGGCGGGCATGCACTACACCGGCATGTTCGCGATGATCGTCCAGCTCCACCCGCAGCCCGCGGCCGTCTCCGGGGCCGACGCGCTCGACTTCCTGGTGCCGCTGATGACCGTGATCAGCCTCATCACGCTGACCATGCTGCTCATGGTCATCCTGGCGCCGTCGGAGCAGGAGCTGAACGAGGACGCCGAGCTCCTGGCCCGCCTGGAGCTGCGCCGCAAGGCCGCGCAGGAGCAGCAGCAGCTCAGCTACCCCGCCGCCGCCCCGGGGCCGCAGCCGGTCTACCCCGCCCCGGGGCCGCGGCCGGTCTACCCCGCGCCGGTGCCCCACCAGCAGGCCGCGCCGCGCAGCCGCCGGAGATAGTTGCCTCTGCGGCGATGTGCCCCCATACTCCCTGCGTCGGCTTATGGGGGCACACCGCTGACCGCCGCCTCGGCGCTGCCGGCCGTCGTCCTGTCGCCCTCGGAGCGGGAGCTGCGCAGCGAGCGGGAGTTTCTCGACCGGCTGCGGGGAGGCGACGAGGGCGCGCCGGAGGTGGATCTCTCTGGCACGCCCCGCGGTTGAACTATGCGTAGGTACGGCTTGCGACGCGTGGTGGGCCGCCGACTCTCCGCGGCGCAAGCCGTACCCTCGAAGGGGGTTGTAGCGGTAACCCCGCTGCTCCAGAAGGTACGGCCGCCCGCTTGCAAGCCGCTTTCAATCAGCCGAAGAACACCTCCGCCTCGGCGTAGCGCGAGGCCGGGACGGTCTTCAGCTCGGCCGTGGCCTCGTCGAGCCCGACCCGGACGATGTCGGTGCCGCGCAGCGCCACCATCATGCCGAAGTCGCCCTCGTGCGCCGCGTCGATCGCCTGCAGGCCGAACCTGGTGGCCAGCACCCGGTCGTAGGCCGTCGGCGTGCCGCCGCGCTGGATGTGGCCGAGCACGGTCGTGCGGGCCTCCTTGCCGGTGCGCTTCTCGATCTCCTTGGCCAGCACCTCGCCGATGCCGCCGAGCCGGACGTGCCCGAACGCGTCGAGCTCGCCCGCCTGCAGCGCCATCTGCCCCTCGATCGGGTGGGCGCCCTCGGCGACGACGATGATCGGCGAGTAGCGGGTGCGGAAGCGGGACTCCACGTACTCGCAGACCCGGTCGATGTCGAAGGGCTTCTCCGGGATGAGGATGACGTTGGCGCCGCCCGCCATGCCTGCGTGCAGCGCTATCCAGCCGGCGTGGCGGCCCATGACCTCGCAGATCAGCGCCCGGTGGTGCGACTCGGCCGTGGTGTGCAGCCGGTCGATGGCCTCGGTGGCGATGTTGACGGCGGTGTCGAAGCCGAAGGTGTAGTCGGTGCCGGACAGGTCGTTGTCGATCGTCTTGGGCACGCCGACGACCTTGACGCCGCGGTCGTAGAGCTGCTTGGCGACGCCCAGCGTGTCCTCGCCGCCGATGGCGATCAGCGCGTCGACGCCGGTCGCGGCCAGGTTGTCCTTGATCCGGTCGACGCCGCCCTCTATCTTGATCGGGTTGGTCCGCGACGAGCCGAGGATGGTGCCGCCCCTGGGCAGGATGCCCCGCACGGCCTGGATGTCGAGCGGCATCGTGTCGCCTTCGAGCGGGCCGCGCCAGCCGTCGCGGAAGCCGACGAACTCATGACCGTAGACGCCCACTCCCTTCCTGACGACAGCCCTGATCACAGCGTTGAGACCGGGGCAATCGCCACCTCCGGTGAGCACTCCGATACGCATAACGGGTTCCTCCCGACGGGGTTCACGACCAGAATCGCATTGTGCCCATACAGGCGGGCATTGGTCTAGACCAAACGCGTGTGGACCGAGTGAAAGGCGATTTCGTGAGCGTGTTGGCCATCGACGCCGGCACCACGGGCGTCACCGCTCTCGTGGTGTCCGAGGACGGCCGGGCCGAGTCCCGCGGCTACGAGGAGTTCGCCCAGCACTTCCCGGAGCCAGGCTGGGTCGAGCACAACCCCGAGGACATCTGGCAGGCCACGCTGAGCGCCTGCGCCGAGGCGCTGCGCGGGGCCGCCGCCACGCCGGTCTGCGTCGGGATCACCAACCAGCGCGAGACCGCGGTGCTGTGGGACCGCGAGACGCTGGCCGCGCCGCGCCGCGCGATCGTCTGGCAGGACCGGCGCACCGCCGGGATCTGCGCCCGGCTGCGCGAGCGGGGCCACGAGCCGCGCGTCGCCGAGCTGACCGGCCTGCGCCTCGACCCCTACTTCACCGCCTCCAAGCTGGCCTGGCTGGCCGCGCACGACCCGCGCGCGTGGGAGGGCGTCACGTCCGGCCGGGTGGTGGCGGGCACCGTCGACTCCTACCTGATCGCCCGGCTCACGGCGGGCGCGCGCCACGTCACCGACCCGTCCAACGCCTCACGCACGCTGCTGTACGGGCTGGAGTCGGGCGGGTGGGAGCCGGAGCTGTGCGAGTTGTTCGGCGTGCCGGAGTCCGCGCTGCCGGCGATCGTGCCCAACTTCGGCGAGCTGGGGCGCACCGAGCCCGCCGCGTTCCTCGGCCTGGACCTGCCGATCAGCGGGGTGGCCGGCGACCAGCAGGCGGCGCTGTTCGGGCAGACCTGCTACACGCCCGGCGAGGTCAAGTGCACGTACGGGACGGGCTCGTTCATCCTGTCCAACACCGGCACGGAGATCGTCAGGTCGCCGGACGGGCTGCTGACGACGGTGGCCTGGCAGGCGCCGTCGGGCGAGCGCACGTACGCGCTGGAGGGGTCGATCTTCGTGACCGGCGCGGCGGTGCAGTGGCTGCGCGACGGGCTCGGCCTGATCGGCACCGCGCCGGAGTCGGAGGCGGTGGCGCGCACGGTGCCCGACAGCGGCGGCGTGGTGTTCGTGCCCGCCCTGACGGGGCTCGGGGCACCGTACTGGGACCCGGACGCGCGGGGGCTGATCACCGGCATCACGCGCGGCACCACGCGGGCGCACCTGGTGCGGGCGACGCTGGAGGCGATCGCGTTCGAGGTGCGCGACGTGGCGGCCGTGATGGGCGGCGACGGCATCCCGGTGCTCAAGGCCGACGGCGGGGCCAGCGCGAACGACCTGCTCATGCAGTTCCAGGCCGACCAGCTCGGCACTCCGGTGGAGCGCCCGGCGGTGCGGGAGACGACGGCCCTGGGCGCGGCGTTCCTGGCGGGGCTGGGCGCGGGGGTGTGGGGGTCGGCGGACGAGCTGCGCGAGACGTGGCGGCTGGAGCGGCGCTTCGAGCCGGGCGCGCGCGACGACGCCGCCTACGACCGCTGGCGCGCGGCCGTGGCCCTGGCGTGTGACGACCGGCGCTAACCTGCCCCGCACCCGCGTGCCCGGCGGGGCGCGGCCTGGCGTGTAAATAAACTTTGACATCGTGTCCGCGGCGTTTTACATTGACCAATGTCAGCTTTGTTTTACATGAGGAGCGGGCATGGCCTTCGAGGAAAAGCGCGCCTGGGTGATGATCGTGCTCTCCGTCGGCGCGTACGCGATCTACGTGGCGATCGTCCTGAGCCGGGCCGGCGATGGCCCGTTCGCCGACGTCGCCTACGCCGGAGCCCTGCTGTGGACCATCGGCGGCGCCGTCGTCGCCGGGATCGCGGCCAACATCGCGATGGCCGTCGCGGGCGGCAAGGGCGCCGACCGCACCGACGAGCGCGACCGCGAGATCAACCAGGTCAGCGAGCGCATCGGGCAGTCCTTCGTCGTCATCGGCGCGCTCGCCGCACTGATCATGGCCGTCGCCGAGCTGCGCCACTTCTGGATCGCCAACGCCGTCTACCTGGCGTTCGTGCTGTCCTCGGTGCTCAGCTCGATCGCCAAGATCATGGCCTACCGCAAGGGCGGCTTCCAGACGTGGTGAAGCCGACGCAGGTCACCAACACGATCCGGGCCCTGCGGTTCGCGCACGGCGAGATGACCCAGGCCGAGCTGGCCGACCGGGTCGGCGTCACCCGCCAGACCATCATCGCGATCGAACAGGGCCGCTACTCCCCCTCCCTGGAAATGGCGTTCCGCATCGCCCGGGTGTTCCGGGTCGGGCTCGACGACGTCTTCCAGTACCCCGACACCGAAGGAGACCCCCCATGAAGGCGATCGTCCAGGACGAGTACGGCCCGCCGCGCACGCTGAGCCTCGGCGAGGTCCCGACGCCGGAGCCGGGCGCCCGCGAGGTGCTGATCCGGGTGCACGCGGCCGGCGTCGACTACGGCGTGTGGCATCTCATGACCGGGCTGCCACTCGTCGGCCGCGTCGCCTTCGGCCTGCGCCGGCCGCGCAACCGCGTGCCGGGCATGGACGTGGCCGGTGTCGTGGAGTCCGTCGGCGCCGGCGTGAGCGGCTTACGCCCCGGCGACGAGGTGTACGGCGCGGCGACCGGCGCGTACGCGGAGTTCGCCGTCGCCCGCCCGGGCAAGCTCGCCCGCAAGCCCGCCAACCTGAGCTTCACCGAGGCGGCGGCGGTGCCCGTGTCGGGGGTGACCGCGTTACGGGCCGTCGGCCGGGTCACGCCCGGCGAGAAGGTGCTGGTCATCGGCGCGGGTGGCGGAGTGGGCAGCTTCGCGACGCAACTGGCGGTCGCCGGCGGCGCCGACGTCACCGGCGTGTGCAGCACGGCCAAGGCCGGCCTCGTCCGGTCGCTGGGCGCCGGGACCGTCATCGACTACACCCGCGAGCCGCTCACCGGGACGTACGACCTGATCATCGACATCGCGGGCAACCGGCCGCTGCGCGAACTGCGCGGGCTGCTCGCCGAGCGGGGCCGACTCGCCCTCGTCGGCGGCGAGGGCGGCGGCCGGTGGTTCGGCGGGCTCGGCCGGCTGCAGGCCGCCCGGCTGATCACTCCGTTCACGCGTCAGCGCCTGGACCCGCTGCTGGCGCTGACCCGCACCGCCGACCTGGACACGCTGCGGGACCTCATCGAGGCCGGGGCCGTGCGGCCGGCCGTCGGGCGCACGTACGCCCTGGCGGAGGCCGCAACCGCGGTGGGCGACCTGGCCGCGGGCGACGCGCCGGGAAAGCTCGTCATCACGGTGCGCTGACCCGGGGCCGAAACCGGCAGGCCAGGCCAGGGCTACGCGGGGAGCACGCAGGACGGGCTCTCGACCTCGATCACCTCGCCGGTCGGCGCCGGCACGCCGCCGGTCAGCGCGAAGACGGCGACGCCGCCCGACTGCTGGTTGGCCACGTAGAGGCGGTCGCCGTCGAGGGCGAAGTGGCGCGGCCAGTCGCCGCCCGAGGGCACCTCCGCGACCGGGCTCAGGTCGTCGGCGCGCAGCACGGCGATCGTGTTGGGGCCGCGGTTGGCCACGTACACGAAGTCGCCGGCGAGCTCCAGGTGGGACGGGTAGTTGGTCTCCCCGGAGGCGGAGGCGGGCACGGTGGTGAGGCTCCCGCCCTCCAGCAGCGTGACGGTGCCGTCGAGCTCGCCCGCCACGTAGAGGCGCGATCCGGCGAAGGCGAAGTGGCGGGGGCCGGTGCCGGGCGGCAGCCGGATCGGCTCCAGCGGCGCGCCGTCGAGCGAGTAGCGGCGGATCTCGTCGGTGCCCAGGTCGGAGACGTGCAGCACGTCGTCGTGGAAGACGCACTGGTGGGCGTGCGGGCCCTGCTGGCGCTCGGGGTCGGGGCCGGAGCCCTGGTGCCGCAGCACGATCGGGTCGCCGGTGAACACGCCGCGCCCGTCGAGGCGGTGCAGGCTGGCCACGCCGTCGCCGTAGTTGGCGACCGCGAGCAGCTCGCCCGACGGGTGCACCGCCAGGTGGCAGGGGCTGTCGCCCTCGGAGGAGCGCTCGTCCCAGGGCGAGAGCCCGCCGTCGGTGCCGAACGCGGTGATCCAGCCCTGGGCGAGCTCGCCGGCCGCGTAGAGCACCGGGAGCGAGGGGTGCGGGGCCAGGAACGACGGCGAGGCGAGGCGGGTCAGCCCTTCGCCGGTGCTCAGGATGCCGGGACCGTAGCCGCCGACGTAGAGGTGCCTCTTCACACCCGCCATCATCTCATGCTTGACTGAGGCAATGGATTCGCTGACGGAGTCAAGAGCTTTCGAGGTACGGGCGTTCAACCGCTTCTACACGCAGGCCATCGGGGTCCTCCAGGCCGGCATGCACCACTCGCCCTATTCGCTGACGGAGAGCAGGGTGCTGTTCGAGCTCGCCCAGGCGGGCAAGCTGGAGACCGGCGAGGTGCGGGCCCTGCTCGACCTGGACGCGGGCTACCTCAGCCGCATCCTGACGCGCTTCGAGAGCGACGGGCTGATCGTCCGCGAGCGCTCGGCCACCGACGGGCGCAAGCAGGTCATCCGGCTCAGCGCGGCCGGCACGGAGGCGTACGGCATGCTCGACCGGCGCTCCCAGGAGGAGATCGGCCGCCTGCTGGCCCGGCTGCCCGAGGAGGGCCAGCGGCGGCTGGTCGAGGCGATGGCGACGATCCGCGACGTGCTCGGCCCGCCGCCCGAGCGCGAGCCGGTGGTCATCAGGGCGCCGCGCGCGGGCGACCTGAGCTGGGTCGTCCACCGGCACGGCGTGCTCTACGCGCAGGAGTACGGCTGGGGCATGGCCTTCGAGCGGACCGTGGCGAAGGTCGTCGGCGAGTTCGACCCGGGGCGCGACGCGGCGTGGATCGCCGAGGCCGGCGGCGCGCCCGCGGGCTGCGTGTTCTGCGTGCGCAAGGACGCCACGACGGCGCAGCTGCGGCTGCTGCTCGTCGAGCCGTCCGCGCGCGGGCTCGGCCTGGGCCGGCGGCTGGTCGAGGAGTGCGTGCGCCACGCCCGGGCCGAGGGATGCCGGCGGATGGTGCTGTGGACGCGCTCCTGCCTGGAGAGCGCGCGGCGCATCTACCGGGCCGCCGGGTTCACGCTCGACTCGCAGGAGCCCGCTCTGGAGAACGGGGTCGAGGTGGTCGACGAGATGTGGTCGCTCGACCTCGCGGCCACCAGTTGAGCGGCCCGGCCAGCCGCATCAGGCTCGGCACCAGCACCGCCCTGATCACCGTCGCGTCCACCAGCACGGCCACCGCCATGCCGACGCCGAGCATCTGCACGAACGACACCGACGCGGTGGCGTAGGCGGCGAAGCTGAGCGCCAGGATGCCGCCCGCCGCCGTGATCAGCGGCGCGCCGCGCTGCAGCCCGGCGGCCACGGCCTGCTCGGTGTCGCCGGTCCTGTCGTACTCCTCCTTGACCCGCGACAGCAGGAATACCTCGTAGTCCATCGACAGCCCGTAGGCGACGCAGAGCATGAGGATGGGGATGCTCGGGTCGAGCGAGCCCGTCGGGGTGAAGCCGAGCAGCCCCGACAGGTTGCCCTCCTGGAAGACCCAGACGATGGCGCCGAACATGACGCCGAGGCTGAGCACGTTCAGGATCGTGGCCTTGACCGGCAGGATCACGCTGCGCGTCATGAGCGCCAGCACCGCGAGCGTCACGCCGAGCATGAGCGCCAGCAGCAGCGGCAGCCGGTCCACCACCGAGGCGCGATAGTCGGCCAGCTCGGCGGGATAGCCGCCCACCAGCACCTCGAACGGCGGCTCGACCGCGCGCACCGCCCCGGCGAGGCGGACGGGGTCGCCGGCGAGCGCCTCGGCCGAGGGCACCACCGACAGCCAGCTCCCGCGCCCCTCGAACCGGGACGGATCGCCGTCGCCGGTCCGCCGCCCCTCGGTGAAGACGCCGGCGGCCGAGTCGACCTGGGCGACGCCGGGCAGCCGTGACAGCTCGGCCGCGTAGGCGGTGACGTCGCCGCCCGCGCCGGTGGAGACGACCTGGATGGCGTCGGTCTCCTCGGCGGGGAAGGTCTGGCGGATCACGTCCTGCACCTGGCGGGGCCCGGCGTCCGGGGGCAGGATGCGGTCGTCGGCGACGCCGAAGCGCAGCCCCAGGAACGGCGCGGCCAGCACGAGCAGCACCGCCGTGGCCACCCCGCCGTACAGCAGCGGGCGCCGCATCACCCGGACCGCCAGCGCGTGCCAGAACGTGCCCGGCCGCTCGGGCCGGGATCGGCGCGGCAGCATCGCGCCGCCCGCGACGGCCAGCACGGCCGGCAGCACGAACACCGCCGCGACCAGCCCGCCGATCACCACGGCGATGCCGGAGTACGCGAACGACCTGAGGAAGTCGAACGGCAGCGCGAACAGCACGGCCAGGGACGCGGCCACCGTCAGGCCGCTGAACAGCACCGTCCGCCCGGCGTGCTCGACCGCCCCGGCCACCGCCTCGGCCCGGTCGCGGCCCAGCGCCACCTCCTCGCGGAAGCGCGCGATCACGAACAGGCAGTAGTCGATGCCCAGCCCGAGCCCCATGGCGAGCGTCAGGTTGAGCGCGAACGTCGAGATGCCGGTGAACAGCAGCGGCCCGCGCAGCAGCGCCAGCGCGATCGCCATCGCGAACACCCCGGCCAGGATCGGCACCAGCGCGGCCAGCGCCCGGCGCAGGTAGAGCCAGAGCAGCGCGAACGCCAGCGGGAAGATCACCAGCTCGGCGCGGACGAAGTCCTGCCTGGCCAGCGGCACCGTGGCGCGGAAGACCTCCTCCCCTCCCCCGGCCCGCACCCGCAGCAGCTCGTGCTCGGCGGTGATCGCCGGGACCAGCCGGGGCAGCACGCCCGCCCGCACGTGGTCGGCGTCGCCGGGGACGCGCACGAGGATCAGCGCGTGCCTGCCGTCCGCGCTGCGCAGGGTGGCGGGCCTGCCCCGGCCCCAGTACGAGGCGACCTCGGCCACGCCGTCGTGCGCGGCGGCGCGGGCCGCGAGCTCGCGCCCGGCGGCCTCCACGGCGGCGTCGTCGACCGTGCCGCGTTTCGCGGTCACCAGGAAGATCAGGTCCGGGCTGCCGGTGCCGAACCGGGCGGCCAGCTCGGCCCGCGCCCGGTCCGACTCCGATCCCGGCGCCTCGAACCTCGCCAGCGACAGCCGGGGCACCGCGCCCGCCGCCAGCGCCCCGGCCAGCACGGCCAGCGCCAGGGCCAGCCCGAGCACCGCGCGCCGCCGCCTGACCAGGAAGAACCCCAGCCTGCGCAGCGGCGCGTCCCGCCCTTGGGTCGTCACCACTCCCCGCCCCCAAACTCGGTAAACTACTCGTGTTTCATTGGCCGAACCAGAAATACAAGTAAATGCTCGCATTTGTCAACGGGGAGACCGCATGACCGAACGCGCGGTGCGCCGGCAGGCGCGCGGGCTGAAACGGATGGCGGAGATCCTCGACGCCGCCGAGCTGGTGATCGCCGACGTCGGCTACCCGGACCTGACGACCAACCAGGTCGCCGCCCGCGCCGGGCTCTCACCGGGCTCGCTCTACCAGTTCTTCCGCAACAAGGAGGAGATCCTCGACGGCCTGGTCACCCGCTACACCACCGACCGGGAGGAGTTCTGGGCGGCCAGGCTCGCGGCGGTCACACCCGACGTGCCGCTGGAGGCGCTGGTCGGCGCGCTCGTGGACGAGAGCGTCGCGTTCAAGGCCGCCAGCCCCGCCTACTGGTCGCTGCTGTACGGCAGCGCGACCGGCGACAAGCTGGCCGCCGCCGCCCGCGTGCTGCACGAGGCCGTCGCCGCCCAGGTCGCCGCCATGCTGCGCCGCCGCTCCCCCGGGCTGGACGAGGAGCGGGCGCTGATGATGGGCACGATGGCGGTGGCCATGGTCAAGGCCGTGATGCCGCTCGCCGGCGACGCCACCCCCCGGCGGGCCGCCGAGCTCGTCGAGGAGCTCAAGGTGATGCTGGTGCGCTACCTGAGCTGATCAGCCCCGGAACGGGCCCGCCACCTCGTACGTGGTCGCCTCGCCGGACGCCGCCGTGGCCGAGAAGTAGAGGCGGTCGCCGCCGGGCGCGAACGCCAGGCCGGACAGCTCGGCGTCGCCGTCGAGCGTGAGGAACGGCGCCATCTCCCGGTCCGGCGTCACGACGTCGATCCGGGAGCCCCGGCGGGCCACGTACAGGTCACCGGAGGGCGCGGCCGTGACGGCGCCGACGCCGTCGCACACCCGCTCCACCGCGCCGGTCCGCGTGTCGTACGCCCACAACGCCCCGCCAACGGTCGCGGCGCCGCTTCGGGTGGTGTCGCCCCGGGTGGTGTCGCCTCGGGTGGTGAGGAAGCAGACGCCGTCCGCGTAGTGACAGGCGTCGCCGCCGTCGAAGCGGCGTGCCCCCGCGACCTGGTGGCGGACCGGCTTGAGCAGTGCGGCCGGTGACGGCACCCGCTCCCACGCGCCCGAGCCGCACAGCACCTCCAGCGTGCCCTCCGTCAGGTCGCCCCAGTCGCCGGGCCGGAACCGGTAGAAGCAGCCGTCACGCTCGGCCTCCGTCAGGTAGACGACGCCGAGCCCGGGGTCGCAGGCCGCCCCGCCGTGCGCGAACCGTCCCATCGCCAGCCTCGGCCTGCCCGCGCGCATGCCGTACGGGTCGCACTCGAACACCCGGCCCCGGTGGCCGAGCTCGCAGGACAGCCAGGTGTGCCACGGGGTGGCGCCGCCGCCCCGGTTGACCTCGGTGCCGGACAGGATGCGGTAGGCGCCGCCCACGCTGCCGTCGGGCCGGAAGCGCAGCGCCGACGCGCCGCCGACCACCGGCAGCGCGGCGTTGGAGACGTAGATCCAGCCGGGGCCGTCGGGGAAGCACGCGCCCGCGCCGGGCGCGGCGTGCCACGTCAGCCCGGCCACCTTGCCGCCGGAGCGCGCCACCACCCGCCCCCGGAACCCGCCGGGCACGGCCGGCCGCCCCGGCCCCGCCGAACCGCCCGAGCCCGCCTGACCGCCCAGGCCGCCTGTGCCGCCTGGGGCCGCGGGCTCGCCGGGGCCCGGCTCGGTGATCGGGCCGTACGGGCTCGCGCCGCTCTGCCGGATCGGGCCCGTGCGGAGGAGAGTCTTGCGGGACATCGTCAGGCCTCCCTCTTGATGCCACGCTAGTCCACCGCACCGACGTGAATGGGGAGGATCCCCAAGTCCGAACAGTACGCAAACTGCCACGCGAAAGCCCGGGGCGCGGGACTCCGGCTCCGGGCTTCGGTTTCGAATCTCGTCCCCCCGGCAGGGTCAGCGCTGGGCCTGGAACATCCAGCGCTGCTTCTCCACGTCCTGCGTCACGGCGATGAGGATGTCCTGCGACACCTGGTCGGGCTCCTCCGTGGCGTCGATGCGCTCGCGCATCCGCTTGCTGATGCCGTCGAGGACGTCCGTGATCGTGGCGACCACCTTGCCGTCCTCGATCCAGCCGTGCTCCGGCTGCGGGAGCTTGGTCGCCTTCGCGACGGTGGCGGCGCGGCCGTCCGGGCTCACGCCGAGCGCCACGAGCCGTTCGGCGACGACGTCGGTGTGCTGGCGCGCCAGGTCGGTGAGCTCGTCCAGCTGCAGGTGGATGGGGCGGAAGTGGGAGCCGATCACGTTCCAGTGCGCCTGCTTGGCGACCAGGGACAGGTCGATCAGGTCGATGAGAGCGCCCTGGAGAGCCTGGGCGGTGGTCTTCTGCGCGTCACCCTTGATCGGGCCGGAAATCGTAGACATGTCCTCCCCTCTCCCCGAGGAAGCGGGCTTCATTCCCCTCGTTCTTGACAGTGCAACAATGACAGTGTCAGTGTGGTGGCATGAGCGAGACGTGGACGATCGGCGAGCTGGCGGAGCGCGCGGCCGCCCAGCTCCGCTCGCGGGCGCAGCCGCTCAACGGCCGGGTCCGCGAGGTGCCGGGCGAGCGCCTGATCAGGTGGTACACCACGATCGGCCTCGTCGACCCGCCCCTCACCCGCCAGGGCCGGATCGCCCGCTACGGGCGCAGGCACCTGCTCCAGCTCGTCGCCGTCAAGCGCCTCCAGGCCGCCGGGCTGTCCATCGCCGACATCCAGACGGCCCTCGCCGGAGCCACGGACGCCATGCTGGAGGAGGCGGCCCGCCTCACCCCGGATCCCGGCCCCCGGTTCTGGACCCGCCACCCGGCCCCCGACTCCTCCTCGGACGGGCCCCGGGACCTGCCGAACGCCCAGGACGCCCCGGCCGATGCGCCCCCGGCCGCGGCGCAGGACCTCTCAGGGCCGCGAGCCCCCGCACGGGCATCCTCGGGGCCGCCGTCCGAGGGTGCGGGCGGGCCCCGGGGATCGGACGGGCCGGGCGCTTCGGAGGAGCCGGAGGGTCCGGCGGTGCGTGGCCGGAGGGCTGCCGGTGGGCACGGTCCCGGTGAGGCCTCGCCCCTGTGGGGGGTCAGGCTCGGGGAACGGGTGACGCTGCTCGTGGAGGGACGGGCTCTGTCGGACGAGGACATCCAGGCCGTGCTGGCGGCGGCGGAGCCGCTGCTCGCGGTGCTCGAAGAGAGGAATCTGGCATGAACATCACGACACTCGAGCCCGCCCGGTGCGCGCCGGTGCCCGACGCCGGGATCGGCGCGCTGCGGACCGCGCGCGGCAACCTGCCGCTGGAGAGCGTGGACGTGTCCGCCGAGGTGTCCGGGCTGGTCGCCGGGGTGAAGGTGGCGCAGGGGTTCCGCAACCCGTTCGACGTCACGCTGGAGGCCACGTACGTGTTCCCGCTGCCGGACCGGGCGGCGGTGACGGCGTTCCGGATGGAGGCGGACGACCGGGTCGTGGAGGGCGTGCTGAAGGAGCGCGGCCAGGCGCGGGCCGACTACGACCGGGCGCTGCGGGAGGGGCGGCGGGCGGCGATCGCCGAGGAGGACCGGCCCGACGTGTTCACGATCCGGGTGGGCAACATCCTGCCCGGGGAGCGGGTGACGGTGCGGCTGGAGCTGAGCCAGCCGCTGCCGTACGAGGACGGGGCGGCCACGTTCCGGTTCCCGCTGGTGGTGGCGCCGCGTTACGTGCCGGGCACGCCGCTGGACGGGCCCGCGGCGGGCGACGGGGTGGCGCCCGACACGGACGCGGTGCCGGACGCGTCCAGGATCAGTCCCCCGGTGCTGCTGCCCGGCTTCCCGGACCCGGTGCGGCTGTCGCTGGCGGTCAAGGTCGACGCGGGCGGCCTGGATCTGCGGGAGCTGGCGTCCAGCCTGCACGTGGTGGAGGAGGCCGGCGGTGTCGTACGGGTGCGTCCCGGCGAGCGGCTGGACCGCGACTTCATCCTGCGGATGGCGTTCGATGCCTCGACGGCGCTGCAACTGGACGGCGCGGGCACGTTCGCGCTGACGGTGGTGCCCCCGGCGCTGGAGTCGCCGAGGGCGCCGCGTGACCTGGTGCTGCTGCTGGACCGGTCGGGCAGCATGGCCGGCTGGAAGATGGTGGCGGCGCGGCGGGCGGCGGCGCGGATCGTCGACACGCTGACGGCTCAGGACCGGTTCGCGGTGCTGGCGTTCGACTCGGTGGTGGAGGAGGCGTTCGAGGGGCTCGCGGAGGGCGGCGACCGCAACCGCTACCGGGCGGTGGAGCATCTGGCGCGGGTCGACGCGCGGGGCGGCACCGAGCTGCTGGAGCCGCTGCGCCGCGCGATCGACCTGCTGGGCGGCGGCGACGGCGGCCGGGAGCGGGTCGTGGTGCTGGTGACCGACGGCCAGGTGGGCAACGAGGACCAGATCCTGGAGCGGGCCGGTGGCGCGCTGTCGGCGATGCGGGTGCACGCGGTGGGCATCGACCGGGCGGTGAACGCGGCGTTCCTGGGCAGGCTGGCCGGGCTGGGGGCGGGCCGGTGCGAGCTGGTGGAGTCGGAGGACCGGCTGGACGCGGCGATGGAGCAGATCCACCGCCGGATCGGCGCGCCGCTGGTGACGGACCTGTCGCTGAAGGGCCTGGACGTGGAGCCGGGCACGCTCACGCACCTGGGCTCGATCTTCCCGGGCGTTCCGCTGCGGGCCTACGGGCGGTGCCGGGAGGGTTCGGCGGTGACCGTGCGCGGGCTGGCGGCCGGGGCGCCGTGGGAGCAGCGGGTCGAGGCGACGGTCGTCGACAGCCCGGCGCTGCGCGCCGTGTGGGCGCGCGCGCACCTGCGCGAGCTGGAGGACCGCTACGCGATGGGCGAGCACGGGCTGGAGCCGGAGATCGTCCGCGTGTCGCTGGAGCACGGGGTGCTGTGCCGCTTCACCGCGTACGTGGCCGTCGACAGCAGGCAGGTGGCCGAGGGCGCGCCGGAGCACCGGGCGATCCAGCCGGTCGAGCCGCCGAGCGGCTGGGAGATGCCGGCGCCGGCGGGCGGGTTCGCCTGGATGGCGGCGGAGGCGCCGCGCGGGATGCGGGCCATGGCCGCGCCCGCTCCCGGGCTCAACCCCGGCGGCGGGGGCGACCCGGTCGTCATGGCGGCGGCGCGCGGGCCGCTGTTCGCCGCGCCGATGGCGGCCGGGCCGGCGCGGAGCGCGCCGATGGGGGCCAGGCCGGTGCCGCACGGGCTCGACACGGTCCGCGCGCAGCTCGCCGCCGAGCTGGACCGGCTCAAGGCGCTGACCGTGCCGGACGTGCTCTACCTTGCGGACCTGGGCTCCCGGCTGGCGGCGCTGGCGTCCTACCTGGGCGGGCACGCGGAGCTGGCGGCGCTGGCCCGCGAGCTGGAGACGGCCGAGCGGCCGGGCGCCGACCCGGAGGCGCTGCGCCGCCGGGCGATCGAGGTCCTGACCGCCCTGACCGCCCCCGACCGCCCCACCCCCGGGGGAGGCCCCGGGCTGGGCGGCGGGCCTGCCACCGGCGGCGGCTTCGGGCCTGGTGGAGGGGCCGGGCCGGAGGGGCGGGCCGGGGGTGAGGGGCCGCGGCGGCCCTTCTGGAAGCGCGCCTGAGCCGGGGCAGCGGCACGTCAAGGGAAGGGCAAGGCGGGGCCGGCGGACGCGGGCGCGGCGGCCCCGCGCACCCGTTCGGGGACCATACTCTGGACGGGTGACCACACTCGTGCTGGACGGCGGCCTGTCCACCCATCTCGAAGCGCTCGGCGCCGACCTCGGCGACGCGCTCTGGTCGGCCAGGCTGCTGCTGGAGGACCCCGGGCTCGTCCGGCAGGTGCACGCCGACTACTTCGCCGCCGGCGCCGACGTGGCCACCACCGCGAGCTACCAGGCGTCCATCCCCGGCTTCCGGCGCCGGGGGCTGGACCTGGCCGAGGCCGAGCGGCTGATCGGGCTGTCGGTCGAGCTGGCCGCGCAGGCCCGTGACGAGGCGGGCGGCGGGCTGGTCGCCGCCTCGGTCGGCCCTTACGGGGCGTTCCTGGCCAACGGCGCCGAATACACCGGCGACTACGACCTGGACGAGGACGGCCTGCTGGCCTGGCACCGGCCGCGCTGGGAGATCCTGGCCGCCTCCCAGGCCGACCTGCTGGCCTGCGAGACCATCCCCTCCTACGCCGAGGCGCGGGCGCTGGCCCGGCTGCTGGCCGAGACGCCGTCGGTCAAGGCGTGGGTGAGCTTCTCCTGCCGTGACGCGGCCCGCATCAGCGACGGCACCCCGATCGCGGAGGCGGCGGCGCTGTTCACCGGCAACCCGCAGGTGATCGCCGTCGGCGCCAACTGCACCGCGCCGCGCCACATCCCCGGCCTGATCACCGAGCTGACCGGCAAGCTGCCGGTCGTCGTCTACCCCAACTCGGGCGAGACGTGGGACGCCGGCGGGCGCCGCTGGCTGGGGCTGTCGGACCCGCTGGAGTACGGCCAGGCGGCCAAGGAGTGGCAGGCGGCGGGCGCCGCGCTGATCGGCGGCTGCTGCCGCACCACTCCCGACCACATCCGCGAGGTCCGCGCCCACCTGTCCTGACCGACCGCCCTGACCGAACTGTCCTGATCGAGCTGTCCTGATCGGGCTGTCCTGACCGGGTGCCGCTTCGTCGCGGTCAGGCGGCGCGGCTGCCGGTCAGCTTCTTGTCCAGGCCGAGGATCCGGTCCAGGGCCAGCGCGCCGCCGCCGGTGAAGCCGATGGCCAGGCTGGCCGCGGCGAGCGCGAGCACGTACTCGTAGCCGCCGTCGCCGACGGCGAAGCCCGCCTGAAGGTGGGCGAAGAAGATCGCGCCCACCATGTCGAGCGCGAGGAGCGTGCCGAAGACGGGCAGGCCGACGCCGAGGATGAGCGCGATGCCGCCGACGACCTCCAGCACGGCGACGAGCGGGGCGGCGAGGCCGGGGAGCGGGATGCCGATCGACTCGAAGAACTGCGTGGTCCCGGCGATCCCCATGGTGGCGAACTTCTGGTAGCCGTGGACGAGGAAGATCACGCCTGTGGCCACCCGGGCGAGCAGCAGTGCGATGTTACGCGCTCGGTCAAGCATGTTGACTCCTTGAAGTTCGTACAGATTTGAACGAGACTCTACCGCGAAAGTTCAAATGTGAACAACAAGTAGACTGATCTGATGAGTGACACCCGGTGGCTCGACCCGACGGAAATGGCGGCCTGGCGCGCGTTCCTCTCCACCGCCCACCTGCTCGAACGGCGCATCGAGGAGCAGCTCAAGGCGGCGGCGGGGCTGACCCATCCGCAGTGGGAGATCCTGGTCAGGCTGGCCGACGCGCCCGACCGGCGCATGCGCATGACCGAGCTCGCCCGGGGCGTGGTGGTGTCCAAGAGCGCGCTGACGTACCAGATCACCCAGTTGGAGAAGGCGGGGCTGGTCGAGCGGACGACCTGCCCGTCCGACGACCGGGGTGTGCTGGCCGTGCTCACCGACGCCGGGACGCGCTGCCTGGAGCAGGTGGCCCCGGGGCACGTGGAAGTGGTGCGCGCCTATCTGATCGACCGGCTCACCCGCGAGGAGCTGGAGACGATGACCAAGGCGATGGGCAGGACCGAGCAGGCCCTGCGCGACTGACCTGGCGGGCGGCCGTCAGCCCGCCGCGGCGGCGCGGGCGGCGCGCTCCATCTCGACCTTGGCGCTGGCGGCGTACTTGTCGACGTACTCCTGCTCCGACAGCTCCATCAGCGCGTACATGATCTCGTCGGTGACCGCGCGCAGCACCAGCCGGTCGTCCTCCATCCCGTAGTAGCGGGAGAAGTCGAGCGGCTTGCCGAACCGGACGCCGGGCCGGATGCCGAGCTTGGGCAGCGGCCGGCCGGGCGGCATCATCTCGAACGTGTTGACCATGGCCCACGGGATGACCGGGGCCCGCGACTCCAGCGCGAGCCGGGCCACGCCGGTCTTGCCCTTGTAGAGGCGGCCGTCGGGCGAGCGGGTGCCCTCGGGATAGATGCCGAGCAGGTTGCCCTCGCGCAGCACGCGCAGGCCGGTGCGGAGCGCCGCCTCGCTGGCCTTGCCGCCGGACCGGTCGATCGGCACGGTGCCGACGCCGCTGAAGAACAGCCGGGTGAAGAAGCCCTTGACGCCGCGCCCGGTGAAGTAGTCGGACTTGCCCAGGGAGATGACCTTGCGCCTGAGCTGCAGCGGGCCGAAGAAGTGGTCGGCGAAGGACAGGTGGTTTCCGGCCAGGATGGCGGGGCCCTGCCGGGGCACGTTGTCGATGCCCTCCGCCCACGGCCTGAAGACGAGGTGGAGGATCGGCGCCAAGATGGCCTTGACCACCCAGTAGAACACCCGGCCACCTCTTCCTCATGCGACTGTCTGCGAGCACTCTGCGCGAGCACAGTCATCTTCCCATCCCGGCCCCGATGCTCCTACACCAGCTCTCGCACAATTGCCCCGGATCGTGCGACGATCGGGCAGTTCGGGGATGAAAATGCATGGAGGAGCTGTTATGCCGCTCATGCCAGGCGCTGAGCCCTATCACCATCACGCAGGTCAGGTCGGCGTGCTGCTGTGCCACGGATTCACCGGCAGCCCGCAGTCGCTGCGCCCCTGGGGCGAGCACCTGGCCGCGCACGGCGTCAGCGTCTCGCTGCCCCGCCAGCCCGGGCACGGCACCACCTGGCAGGAGATGAACCACACCCGCTGGGAGGACTGGTACTCCGAGGTGGAGAAGGCGTTCAAGGACCTCCAGGGGCGCTGTGCGGAGGTGTTCGTGGCGGGGCTGTCGCTGGGCGGCTGCCTGGCGCTGCGGCTGGCCGAGGTGCACGGCGACGCCGTCCGGGGCGTCGTGGTGGTCAACCCGTCGATCACCAACGACGTGCCGCTGCTGCGGCTGGCGCCGGTGCTCAAGTGGTTCGTCGCCTCGGTGCCGGGCGTGGCCAACGACATCAAGAAGCCGGGCGCGACCGAGCTCGGCTACACGCGCACCCCGGTGAAGGCCGCCGCGTCGCTGCCCCGGCTCTGGTCCCTGGTCCAGGCCGACCTGGAACGGGTGACGCAGCCGCTGCTGGTCTTCCACAGCACCGAGGACCATGTGGTGAAACCGGCCAGCGTGGCGATCATCCGCCGGAAGGTGCCCCAGGCCACGATCGAGGAGCTTACCGATAGCTACCATGTTGCGACGCTTGACAACGATGCCGACAGGATCTTTGCCGGGAGCCTCGACTTCATCCGGACACATGCCTCGGTACCCTTGCAGAGGGACTGATCGCACCCAGGGGGAAGTCGCGATCGCTGTGGAGAGGCCCATCTAGGTGACGCCCCAGAGTGACGAGGACGAGGTCTGGCGGCAGATCGTCGCGTCCTTCAACGACACGGCCGAGCGCGACTCGGCTGATCAGCCATGGCCGGACAGCGAGAACGTCCCCGCCGAACCGCTGCGGCGGGTGGTGAAACCACCGGAGGAGTTCGCCGACCTCGACCTGAACGGGGAGCCCAGGGAGCCCCGCGAGTCCCGTGACGGCGACACGCTGGACCGGGGTGACGAGGGCGACACGCCGGGCGACGAGGAGGACGAGGGCCACTTCGAGCCGCCGCCTCCTCCCCCGCTGCCCAAGCTCGACCTGCCGACCAAGCTGGCCTGGCTGGCGCTGTTCGGCGGTCCCGCCTACCTGCTGGTGGCGGCGATGGCCGACTGGCGCATGGAGGGCTGGGCGCTGTTCACCGCGGTGGCGGCCTTCATCGGCGGCTTCGTGGCGCTGGTGGTGCGCATGGGCGACGGCCCGCCGAACGACGGCGGCTGGGACGACGGCGCGGTCCTCTAGACAGCTCTGGAGGACCGGCGCCCCGGAAGGACCGGGTCAGGAGTCGGGGTCGTCCGGCTGGCCCGGGCCGAACGACTCCACCACGTCCGTGTAGCGCTCCTGGTCGTCGACGGCGTGCCCGACGGCCCACACCGCCTGCCTGCCCGCCAGGTAGGCGACCGCCTGCAGCCGCACGCTGCTGCGCCCCTCGGCGGCGGCGCCGCGCAGGACCTCGCACGAACGCTTGTCGCAGCGCAGCATGAACGCCTGCGAGGCGCGCGCCGGGTCGTAGCCCGAGATCCAGTAGCGGCCCTTGCCGTCGCCGGTGACGCCGTAGAGGCGGGCGCCCTTGACCGGCAGCGACAGCCGCTTCCACCGCTTGCCGTTCCAGGCCAGGGCGAGCGGGCCGACCTCGCCGGGGCCGTGGTAGACGCCGCCGACGGCCAGCGCCCGCTTGCCGCTGTCGACGTGGATGTCACGCAGGTAGCCGCCTGGCACCGACGGCACCGGCATGCTCTTCCAGTCGCCGCCGGACTGGTGCACGATCAGCGGCGCCCGCCCGGTGTCGCCCACGGCGAAGCCGCCGGACACCGCGTACAGGGCGCCCTTCTCCTTGGTCGGCTGGAACGTCCACTCGTTGTCGTGCCAGGTGACGATGAGGCCCTTGTCGTCACGGCTGCCGACGGCGGTGACCCGCTCGCCCGCCGCGTCGATCCCGCCGAGCCAGTCGCCGCTGCGCAGCCCCTCCGGCCGGACGCGGTCGAAGCCGCCCGTGTCGCCGCGGGCGATGAACGGGACGCCGTCGTGGCCGTCGCCGGCCGCCCACACGTCGCCGGAGGAGGCGGCCGAGATCGAACGCAGGCTGCCCGCCCCGGTGGTGTCGCGGATGGGGGCCTCGCCCCAGCGCTCGCCGTTCCAGTGGCGGATGGTGCCGCGGTTCTTCCACACGTCCCAGATCTGCTGCTGGCCGACGGCCCACACGTCGCCGGAGGACAGGGCCAGCACGTCGGAGAGCGAGCCGTCGGCCACCAGCCGCACGCTCGTCGTCCGCTCCCACGCGTCGATGGCGGCGGGGCGGGGCTCGGCATGCGCGGCGGGCGTGACCCCGGACAGGGCCACGGACGTCGCCAAGGTCAAGGAGAGCGCACGCCGCTGATAGCGACGGGTCATGGATCAAATGCTATTGGCTGAACGCCGCTGATGCCCCGTTAGGGGAAGACTCGCAGTTCGGCGAGCACCGGGAGGTGGTCGCTGGCCCCGGTCAGGTCGGGGCTCGCGGCTTCCACGCCGCCGCACGACTCGACACGCAGCCCGCGCGCGGCGAACAGGGCGTCGATGCGGTGGCGTGGCTTGGCGGCGGGGAAGGTGAGCCCGTCGCCGCGCGGCGCGGCGGCGTGGCAGTCGGCCAGGCGGGCGGCCAGCAGCCGCCAGGCCGGCCGGCAGGGGTGCTCGTTGAGGTCGCCGCCCAGCACCGCCTCGGCGTCGTGGCGGGCGGCGACGGCCTCGGTCAGCTCCAGCGCCTCGGCGGCGTGGCACGTCCTGGCGGCCTCGTGCAGGTCGAGGTGGAACGAGCCGACCGCCAGCCGCGCCCCCTCGACCTCGACGACGGCCACGGCCAGGGCGCGGGCCTCCAGCCCGGCGAAGACCTTGAGCACGTGGCTCTCGGCGTGCAGCACCCGGGCGCGCGGCCCGGCCAGCACCGCGACGCCGCGCCGGGTGTGCCCGCCGGCCGTGCGCAGCCCGTGGCGGGCGATCAGGCGGCGCCAGCGCAGCCGCCGGTGGGGCAGCCGCGGCACCTCCTGGACGCAGATCACGTCGGCGCGGGCCGCCGCGATCACCCGCTCCAGCGCGGCCCCGTCGTCCCTGAGCCCATGCAGGTTGTACGTGACCACCCGGACATCCGGGACAGCGGGAACGTCACGGCCGGGCGGGCCGGGCACGGCGGCAGACTCAGGCCCGGCGGCGCCGCCGGGGGCGCCGGCGGTCAGCGGCGGCGGGCGAGGTCGGCGGCGCCCACGACGCCGGCCGAGGCGCCCAGCTCGGCCATCCGCACCTCGGCGACGGGCCGGTGGCCCCGGCCGGTGAGCCGCTCCTCGAAGGCCGCGCGGGCCCGGTCGAGGAACAGGTCGGCGGCCCTGGACACGCCGCCGCCGAGGATGAAGCACCCGGGGTCGAGGACGGCGGCGAGGTCGGCCATGCCCTGGCCGAGCCAGTCGGCGACGCTGGCGAAGGCGGCGAGCGAGGCCTCGTCGCCCATCCGGGCCGCCTCGGTCACCTCCTCGCCCTCGATCCGGCCGCCGGCCAGCCCGAGCAGCGTCCGGGCGCGCTCGGGGTGCAGGGCGGCGGTCTCCCTGGCCTCGGCGACGAGCGCGTTGCCGCTGGCGTACTGCTCCCAGCAGCCGTGGCGGCCGCAGCCGCACAGCCGCCCGTCGGGCACCACCTGCATGTGGCCGAGTTCGGCGCCCATGCCCCAGTGGCCGCGGTAGAGGTGGCCGTCGAAGACGATGCCGCCGCCGATGCCGGTGCCGATCGTCAGGCAGACCACGTGGGACTGCCCGCGTCCGGCCCCGAACCTGGTCTCACCCCAGGCCATGGCGTTGGCGTCGTTCTCGATCACCACGGGCAGGCCGACGAGCCCGCTGATCTTCTTCTGCAGGGGCTCCTCGCGCCAGGCGAGGTTGGGGGCGAAACGTACGATCGACCGGGTCTCGTCGACGAACCCTGCCGCGCCGACGCCGACGGCCTCGATCTCGCGGTCGCCCGCGAGCTCGCGCACCACGTCCGCGACCGTCTCGGCGACCAGGTCGGGCCGGTCGGCGGCGGTGGGCCTGAGCGCGTGCTGGACGATCTGTCCGTCGTCGTCGACCACACCGGCGGCGACCTTGGTGCCGCCGATGTCCACACCGATCGTGAACATTGCCCGCCTTCCCCTTTTTATCCCAGGTCTATGTGCTCGACATTGTCGCGGTCGCGCTCGTCGCGCGGCCGGCGGGGGGCGGGCCTGCTCAGCGCGTCGAGCGCCTCGCGGAAGGCGGCGAACAGCTCGCCGCCGGCGGCCATGATGTGCCCGGCGACGTCGCCCGCCGCCTCGCCTGCCCGGTTCGTGGCGCCTTCGCGCTGCGCCGCGATCGCGCGGCAGAAGGGGCACGCCTTGCAGACGTACTCGCCTTCGGGCTCGGACACGGCCTCGCCCCAGACGTCCTTCTGCTCCCGCCCGCCGCCGCCCGTGAACGAGTTGAACACGGTCTTGCCGACCTGGCGGGTGGCCCGGCCCTGGATCGCGTCGAAGAGCTTGCGCGCCTCTTCGGCGACGGTCCCGATGGGATCTCTGTCGTTGTTGTCGGTCATGTGGCCCTCCCGGCTGATGCGGCGCTCATCCCGTCGCGTGCGCTTCGTCGGATTTCGCCTCCGAGGTGAACCGTACCCGGAGCGCGCCGTCGCGGAGCACCGCCGAGCTGATCTTCCTGCGGGCGAGGGCGGCGGGCAGCGCCAGGATGCGCCGGTAGGGCCCGGCGGTGATGATCAGTTCGTCGCCCTTGCGGGCCAGGTCGACGTCGCCGTGGCGGGCGCCGGGCAGCGCCAGCGTGAGCTCGTCGGCCGACAGCCGCAGCGGCGGCGGCGCGGCGGGCGGGGCGAACGGGTCGGCCTCGCCGTAGAGCGCCTCGCCGAGCCTGGCCAGCGCCTCCTTGCCGACCGGCTCGGCGGGCAGGTAGGGGACGACGTGCACGGGCAGCGGCGCGAACGACTCCTCGGCCTCGGCCAGCAGCCTGCTCTGGGCCTCCACCCACTGGGCGCGCCACGGGTCGGCGTCACCGGCGGGGAAGACCCGGTTGGCGACGACGGCGTCGACGCGGTAGCCGTACAGGTTGAGCGAGGTGAGGGTGCGCCGGGCCTCGGCGAGCACCACCGACTCGGGCGTGAGCACGAGGCGGACGGAGGCGTGGCCGCCGGTGAGCAGGTCGCGCACCTCCATCAGGCCGCGGTGGAAGCGTTCGGCGGCGCCGACCACCTCGTCGCCGGGCGCGCTGACGCGGGCGACGCCGCGCACGAACGGCGCGGCGACCCGCAGCAGCCGGCGGCCGAGCGGCATCAGCCGGTTGACGTGCCAGTCGAGCGCCTCGGGCAGCGCGAGCAGGCGCAGCGTCTCGGCGGTGGGCGCGCAGTCGACGACGATGACGTCCCAGCGGCCCTCGCGGGCGTGCTCGCGCAGCTCCATGAGGGCGATGAGCTCCTCCGCGCCGGGCAGCACGGTCAGCTCCTCGGAGGTGATCTCGTCCAGGCCCAGCTCGGCGAGCAGGCCGCGGGCGTAGTCGCGCAGCTCGCCCCAGTGGCGCTCCAGCGAGCGCTGCGTGTCGACCTGGTGCAGGTGCAGGCCGGGCGCGACCTCGCCGGGCTCGACGGCGAGCGCGTCGGCCAGCGAGTGGGCGGTGTCGGTGGAGACGATCAGCGTCTTGAGCCCGCGCCGGGCGGCGAGCGTGGCGGTGGCCGCGGCGGCCGTCGTCTTGCCGACGCCGCCCTTCCCGGTGAACAGCAGGACGCGGGGGCTCACCTCAGCGGCCTTCGACGCGCTTCTTGAGGCCCTTGAGCGCGGTGTCCACGATCACCTTCTCCGCCTTGCGCTTGATCATGCCGATCATCGGGACGGCGAGGTCGACCGCGAGCTCGTACGTCACCTCGATCCCCCTGCCCGTGTCGGCGAGCAGATAACTGCCGTCGAGGCGGGAGACCATCTTGCCGGGCTCCGACACCCGCCAGCTCACGCTCTCGTCGTCGTTCCAGGTGTAGGCGAGGGTGTAGGTGTCGCTGATCATGCCGGCGTCGAGGACGAACCGCACGGACTCGGGCCTGCCGTCGGCGCCGGTGGACAGGACCTCGGCGCTCTTCACCTGGCCGGCCCACTCGGGGTAGGCGGGCAGGTCGGCGATGACCGCCATGACGCCGGCGCGATCGGCGTCGATGACGATGCTCGAACTGGTGCGATCAGCCATGCGACCAAGATACTGGGCCGCTCACCATTCGAGGATGTACGGAACGCCCTTTCCCCGGAAATGGCCCACGTTCACGCATTCGGTGCGGCCGATGCGCAGGCGCGGGTAGAGCGGCTGGTGGACGTGGCCGAACAGGGCGTAGCGCGGCTGGGTCCGCCTGATCAGCTCCAGCGTGGCCTCGCTCCCCCGCTCGAAGCGCCGGGCGACCACGTCGTAGAGCAGCTCGGGCACGGCGGGCGGGATGTGGCAGCACAGCACGTCGACCTCGCCGAGCGCCTCGACCTTGGCGGCGTACGCCTCGTCGCTGATCTCGTACGGGGTGCGGTAGGGGGTCTTGAGCCCGCCGCCGACGAACCCGAAGCGCAGCCCGCCGATCTCCGCCGTCTCCCCGTCGAGCACCTGGTGGCCGGGGCGCAGGTAGTCGGCCCACAGGCGCGGGATGTCGACGTTGCCGTAGGTGAGATAGGCGGGCGCGGGCATGGCGGCGAACAGGTCGCGGTACTGGGCGCGCACGTTGCGCTCGATGTGCTCGCGCGGGTCGCCGTCGAGGCTCGCCCACAGCGCCGCCGACATGGCCCTGGCCTCGTCGAAGCGCTTGGCCGTGCGCAGCGCGATGAACCGGGCGGCCTGCTCGGCGCCGAACAGGTCGGCGAAGATGCCCTGCGCGTGGTCGTCGTAGTCGATGAACAGGATCAGGTCGCCGAGACAGATGAGCGCGTCGGCGCCGTCGCCCGCCCGCGCCAGCGCGTCCGCCCTGCCGTGCACGTCACTGACCACGTGGACCCTCATGGGCCGATCCTATGAACAACGGCTGCTAGCGTGATGAATGCCCTTCATCACGTCTGGATGACGAACCTACCGGCGCGTAACTTGTCGCGGTAACGTCCAGCGCATACCCAGAAGCGTGCACCCGACTAGGAGTGGATCCGTGCGCGAGTACAGCGTCCCGGTGCTGGTGGATGTGCCTGCCGCCGCCTGCCTGCCCGACACCGTGTTCCGGCGGGGCGAGCAGGAGCCCGGCCGGGTCGTCATGCGCCGCAAGCAGGACGACGCCTGGCCGGTCGTCACGGCGGGCGAGTTCCGCGACCAGGTGGTGGCGCTGGCCCGCGGCCTCGTCGCGGCCGGCATCGAGCACGGCGACCGGGTGGCGCTGATGTCGCGCACCCGCTACGAGTGGACGCTCATCGACTACGCGATCTGGTCGATCGGCGCGGTGACCGTGCCGGTGTACGAGACCTCCTCGGCCGAGCAGGTCCGCTGGATCCTCGCCGACAGCGGCGCCAAGGCCGTCTTCGTCGAGCTCGACACGCACGAGGAGACCGTGCGCGAGGCCGCCCCCGACCTCAAGCTCGTGTGGCGGGTCGACGCCGGCCCCGAGGGCGCCGACGTGGAGGAGGCCGCGGTGCACGAGCGGCGCTCCCTGGTGTGCGCCGCCGACCTGGCCACGATCGTCTACACCTCGGGCACCACCGGCCGGCCCAAGGGCTGCCGGATCACCCACGACAACCTGCTGTTCACCGCCGTCAACGTGCTGCGCGGGCCGCTGGAGCCGCTGTTCGCCGCCAAGGACCCGGCGGCGCTGCTGTTCCTGCCGCTGGCGCACATCTTCGCGCGGATGATCCAGGTGGTGCTCGTCGAGGCGGGCGCGATCATGGCGCACACCCCGAACATGAAGAACGTCGCCCCCGACCTCCAGGACTTCAAGCCCACGTTCCTGCTCGGCGTGCCGCGCGTCTTCGAGAAGGTCTACAACGCCGCCGAGCAGAAGGCCATCGCGGGCGGCAAGGGCAAGATCTTCGCCCGCGCCGTCGACGTGGCCGTGGCCTGGAGCAAGGCCGAGAGCTCCGGCGGCGCCCCCCTCGGCCTGCGGCTGCGGCGGGCGCTGTTCGACAAGCTCGTGTACGGCAAGCTGCGCGCGGCCACCGGCGGCAGGCTCACCGCGGCGGTGTCGGGCGGATCGGCGCTCGGCGACCGGCTCGGCCACTTCTTCCGCGGCGTCGGCATCGAGGTGTACGAGGGCTACGGGCTCACCGAGACCTCGGCCCCCTGCTCGGTCAACATGCCGGGCGCCAACAAGATCGGCACGGTCGGCAAGCCGCTGCCCGGCGTGACGCTGCGCATCGGCGACGACGGCGAGATCCTGGCCCGGGGCCGCAACGTGTTCGCCGGCTACTGGAACAACGACGAGGCCACCGCCGAGGCGATCGACGAGGCCGGCTGGTACCACACCGGCGACGTCGGCGAGCTCGACGCCGACGGCTACCTGCGCATCACCGGGCGCAAGAAGGAGATCCTGGTGACGGCCGCGGGCAAGAACGTCGCCCCCGGGCCGCTCGAGGACTCCCTGCGCGCCCACCCGCTCATCTCGCAGGCCATGCTCGTCGGCGACGGCCGGCCGTTCGTCGGCGCGCTCGTCACGCTCGACCCCGAGGCGCTGGAGCAGTGGTCGTCCGGCAACGGCCGCCCCGCCGACCCGCGCACCGACCCGCGCATCCTGGCCGAGGTGCAGGGCGCGGTCGACCGGGCCAACGCCATGGTGTCGAAGGCGGAGCAGATCAAGAAGTTCACGATCCTGGCCGCCGACCTCACCGAGGAGACCGGCCACCTGACCCCCACCCTCAAGGTCAAGCGCAACCTCGTCATGCGCGACTTCAACCCCGAGATCGAGGCCCTGTACGGGTAGCCTCGCCGACCGATCGGTTCGGAGGCCGTCGGCCCGTGGGAGCGGGTTCGGCGGCCTCTTCGGCGTTCGTGGGGCGGAAACGCACACGTTGACAGTTTGAAATGGTGCGTTTTCGATGAAGGGTGAGTGAACTCGGGGGAACTTGAGGGTCCGGCAAGGAGGAACCATCATGGACCAACGTCCGCCACTCTCCCGCCGCAATCTCCTGATAGGGGCCGCCGCCGCGTTCGGCGTGCCCGCCGTCCTGGCCGGGTGCGGCTCCGGCGCGCCCGCGCCCGGCGGCAGCACGACCGGCGGCACCGGCGCCGGGGCCGGCGCCGTCACGCTGGGTTCCAACGCCTCGGACGAGGTGCCGAAGAAGTCACTGGAGACTGTGCTGAAGGGCTTCACCCCCGGCCAGGTGAAGGTCAACACGGTGGACCACAACACCTTCCAGGAGAACATCAACCGCTACCTGCGCGGCACCCCGGACGACGTGTTCACCTGGTTCGCGGGATACCGGATGCAGTTCTTCGCCGAGCAGGGCCTGGCGACGGACATCTCGGACGTGTGGCGGGAGATCGGGGCCGACTACACCCCGGCTTTCAAGGCGGCGTCGACGGGCACCGACGGCAAGCAGTACTTCGTGCCGTTCACGTACTATCCGTGGGCGGTCTTCTACCGCAAGAGCGTGTGGGAGGAGAAGGGGTACGAGCCTCCGAGGACGCTGGACGAGCTGACGGCGCTGTCGCGGCGGATGAAGGCCGACGGGCTGGTCCCGATCGCGTTCGCCGACAAGGACGGCTGGCCGGCGATGGGCACGTTCGACATCATCAACATGCGCACGAACGGCTACGACTTCCACATCGCGCTCATGGCCGGGAAGGAGTCGTGGACGGATCCCCGGGTGAAGCAGGTGTTCGAGACGTGGCGCGGGCTGCTGGAGCACCACCAGCCGGCCGCGCTGGGCCGCACCTGGCAGGAGGCGGCGCAGTCGCTGGCGGAGAAGAAGACCGGCATGTACCTGCTCGGCATGTTCGTCGCCCAGCAGTTCCCCGAGGCGGACCGGGACGACCTGGACTTCTTCACGTTCCCCGAGATCAACCCGGCCTACGGCACCGACTCGATCGACGCGCCCATCGACGGCTACATGGTCTCGGCCAAGGCCAGGAACGTCGACGGCGCCAAGGCGCTGATCAAGCACTTCGCCCAGGCGGCCGCGCAGAACGTGGCCACCGAGGCCGACCCCGGCACGCTGGCGGCCAGCTCCAAGGCCGACACCAGCGGCTACAGCGCGCTGCAGAAGCGCGGCGCCGAGCTGGTCTCGCAGGCGTCGCACATCGCCCAGTTCCTCGACCGTGACACCCGGCCCGACTTCGCCTCCACCGTGATGATCCCGTCGCTGCAGTCGTTCATCGACAAACCTGCCGAGATCGACTCCTTACTCGTGTCCATCGAGAAGCAGAAGGCCAACATCTTCCGTTGATGGCCGTCAAGACCCGTCGCTACTCCGCCCGCGACGTGACCGTGCTGGTCATCGGGCTGGGGGTGGCCGTCATCGCCAGCGTGGGCCTCGTCTGGGGGCCCACGCTCGCCTCCGTGGTGCTGTCCGCGACCGACTGGAACGGCTTCGGGCCGATCGAGTGGGTCGGCGGGCGCAACTACGGCGACCTGGCCGGCGAGTATCCGCCGTTCTGGTCGGCCGTGCGCAACAACGTCCTGTGGCTGGGCTTCCTCGGGCTGGTCGCGACCCCGTTCGGGCTGTTCTGCGCGGTGCTGCTGGACCGGCGGCTGCGGCTGTCGCGGTTCTACCAGAGCGCGCTCTACCTGCCGGTGGTGCTGTCGCTGGCCGTGGTCGGGTTCATCGCGCAGCTCGTCTACTCCACCGACTACGGCGTGCTGAACGCGGTCACCGGGCTGTCGGTCGACTGGCTGGGCGACCGGTCGGTCAACATCTGGGTGGTCATGGTCGCGGCGGCCTGGCGGCACGTCGGCTACGTGATGATCATCTACCTGGCGGGGCTGAAGGCCGTCGACCCGGCGCTGAAGGAGGCCGCGGCCATCGACGGGGCCAATGAGGCGCAGGCGTTCTTCCGGGTGGTGTTCCCGACGCTGCGGCCGGTCAACGTGATCGTGCTGGTGATCACGGTGATCGAGGCGCTGCGCGCGTTCGACATCGTCTACGCGATCAACAAGGGCCGCAACGGGCTCGAACTGCTGTCGGTGCTGGTCACGGAGAACATCGTGGGCGAGGCCAGCCGGATCGGGTTCGGCTCGGCGATCGCGGTGGTGCTGCTGGTGATCTCGCTGGGGTTCATCGTGACGTACCTGTCGCAGCTGTTCAGGGCGGAACGATGACGGCCCTCGCCCCGGCCCGGCGCCGGGCCAGGCCGCTGCGCGTCCTGCTGCACGCCTTCCTCGCGCTGGTGGCGCTGGGCTGGCTGCTGCCGCTGGCGCTGGCCGTGTACGCCTCGCTGCGCCCGTACGAGGAGACGGCCAGGCTCGGCTACTTCTCGCTGCCCGAAAGCCTCACGCTGGACTACTACGGGCAGGCGTGGAGCCAGGCCGAGCTGCCCCGCTACTACCTCAACACGCTGATCATCGTGATCCCGGCCCTGCTGCTGACGCTCTTCCTGGCCTCGTTCGCCGCCTTCGCCATCGCCCGGGCCAGGATCCCCGGGCGCCGGACCCTGCTCATCGTCTTCACCGCGGGCAACCTGCTGCCGCCGCAGGTGCTCATCACCCCGCTCTACACGCTCTACACGCTGGTCCCGCTGCCGCTGTGGCTGTCGGACTCCCAGGCGCTGTACGACTCCTACCTGGGGCTCATCCTCATCCATGTGGCGTTCCAGTTCGGGTTCTGCGTGTTCGTCCTGGCAAACTTCATGCGCACGATCCCGGAGGAGATCACCGAGGCGGCGCTGGTGGACGGGGCGAGCGTGTGGCGGCGCTACTGGAAGCTGACGCTGCCGCTGTGCCGCCCGGTGCTGGCGGCGCTGGCGACGTTGCAGTTCACCTGGATGTACAACGACTTCCTGTGGGCGCTGGTGCTCATGTCGTCGGGTGACAAGCTGCCCGTCACCTCGGCGCTGAACAACCTGCGCGGCCAGTTCTTCACCGACTACAACCTGCTGGCGGCCGGGTCGGTGCTGGTCGCGCTGCCGACGCTGATCGTCTTCCAGCTCCTGCACAAGCAGTTCGTCGCCGGGCTCACGCTCGGCTCCACGAAAGGGTGATCAGGCAGGGGTGATCACAAGAGGGCGCGGAAGCGGTCGGCGACCCGGTCCCACGACCATTCGGCGGCGATCCAGTCGCGGCCGGCCTCGCCCAGCTTCCGTGCCCGCTCGGGCGCGCTCAGCAGCTCGATCAGGGCCGCGGCCACCTCCCCGGTGTCGCGGCCGTCGACGACCAGGCCGGTCTCGCCGTGCCGCACCGCCTCGGGGGCGCCTCCGGACGCGCCCGCCACCACCGGCAGCCCCGTCGCCGACGCCTCCAGGAACACGATTCCGAGCCCTTCCACGTCGACCCCGCCCCACCGGGTACGGCACGGCATCGCGAACACGTCGCCGGCCGCGTAGTAGCCGGGCAGGTCGGCGGCCGGGACGCTGCCGGTGAACACGATCGACGGGCTGCCCGCGGCCAGCCGTTCCAGCCTGCGCCGGTGCGGGCCGCCGCCGACCAGCAGCAGCACCGCGCCCGGCACCTCGCGCAGGACCGTCGGCCAGGCTCTGATGAGCTGGTCCTGCCCCTTGCGCGGCACCAGCCGGGACACGCACACCACCACCGGCCCGCCGCCGGGCCGCCGGGGCTCCACGTCGGGCCGGAACTGCGTCACGTCCACGCCGGGGGCCAGCCGTACCAGCTTGTCCTCGGGGACGACCGGCGCCAGCCGGGCGCGGGTGTAGGGGCCGAGGTAGGTGACCACGTCGGCGTGGCCGGCGATGCGGCGCAGCACCGAGCGGAACACCGGCGCGCCCGCCCAGGACGCCTCGTGGCCGTGCGTGAGCATGACGATCCGCCGCGCGCCCGCCGCGCGCAGGCGCGGCGCGAGCAGGCCGAGCGGCGCCGCCGCGCCGAACACGACGGTGTCGGCGCCGTGCTCGGCCACCAGCCGCGCCGCCCGCCGGGCGACGGCGGGCGTCGGCAGCATCAGCCGGCCCGGGTGCCGGACGACCCGGTACGGCTGCCGCCGGTCGAACTCGGCGCAGCCGGGCCAGGCCGGAGCGTAGACGGCCACGCCGGGGGTGCGCAGGGCCAGGCCGTGCACGAACGACTGGATGCCGCCGGGGCGCGGCGGGAAGTCGTTGGTGACGACGACCACCCGGCGAGGTGCGCTCACGGCTGGGGGCGGCCGTTCAGCTCGGCCCAGGAGCGGGCCATGGCGATCCGCTGGGCAGCCGTGGGATGGGAGGCATAGAGCACATATTCCACCGCATCTGGCGACAAGTCGGAAATATTGGCTGTTGCCAGGCGTTTCTGCATCGCGACGAACGTCGCCGGGTCCCCCGTCAGGTCCAGGGCGTGCGCGTCGGCCCTGGCCTCGATGTGGCGGCTGATCACGTTCTGCGCCGGGCCGGACAGGAACGTCGCCAGCGTCATCAGCCCCAGCACCACGCCCACCGCCCGGGGATCGGTGATCGGCGCGCCGCCCGTACGCCGCCGTGCCGCTCCGAACACCAGGAACAGCAGGACCGCCCCCAGCGCCGCGCCGAGCGCCCCGACGAGCGTGCCGTGCAGCACGTCGCGGTCCTTCGCGTGGCCGAGCTCGTGCGCCACCACCAGCTCCACCTCGCGCGGCGGCGCCTTGAGCAGCGTGTCGTAGACGACGATCCGGCGGGTCGCGCCGAACCCCGAGACGTAGGCGTTCAGCGCGGTCGTCCGGCGCGAGGCGTCGGCCACCAGCACGTCCTCCACCGGCACCCCGTCACGCTCGGCCATCGCCATCAGGTTGGCGCGCAGCGGTGAGTCCGGCATGGCGTGGAAGTCGTTGAACACCGGCTCGAACACCACCGGGTAGACGAACGACGCCCCCACCGTCAGCGCGAACGCCCCGGCGGCGGCCGGGATCCACCAGCGCCGGATCCGCCGCGCCAGCGCCACCACGGCCAGCACCATGACGGCCAGCAGGGCCGCGTTGATGCCGACGCTCTTGAGCCGGTCGCCCGTCCAGGCCGCCCAGTCCTGCGTGGACAGCCCGAAGTCGCGCAGCACGCCCTCGAACCACATGCCGAGCGGCCACCGTACGGCCTCCTCGATCACCGTGAGCACGAGCACGCCCAGCAGCACCCGCGCCCACCACGGGCCCCGCAGCCATCCCAGCAGCCTCGCGCCGAGCGGCGTGGCCACGAGCAGCCCGGCGAACACCAGCGTGAGGCCCAGCGACAGGTAGCTCGGCACGCTGGTGGCCGCGTCGAACGCCTGCGAGCGGGCGATCTCGGCGGCGCCGAAGTCACGCGCCGGGTCGGGCGTCACCTCGGGCGCCCCGGCGGGCAGCGCCGTCCACGGCGTCGTGAACGCCACCACCCCGGCGATCACCGCCCCCAGCACGGCCAGCCCTGCCCCGGCCTCCCGCCGCAGCCTCACCTCACGCCCGCCCCCGTCGCCGGCGGCCCCGTCCCGTTCCCCGGCCACGTCCTCGTCCCCCGTCTCGGGCGACGGCTCGGCGACGTCCGCCCCCTGCAGGGCGCGGGTGGCGGGCGGGCCGACGTCCTGTTCGGTCGTCTCGCGCCGTTCCTGCCGGTCGTCCATGTCGCGTCCCCTCACGCCAGTCGGTCCCGGACGTACGCACGCCACAGCCGGGTCAGCGTGCCCGCCGAGATCCCCAGCGAGGCCAGCGCCCGGCCGGCGCCGTACGTCTGGGCATCACGGTAGAGCCTCACCAGGCTCTTCTCACCCCAGCGCGCGGCGACGAAGCGACACACCAGCCAGGCTTCCTGGTACGCGCGGGCGAGCCGGCCCGCGTCGGCCCCGGGGACGAAGTCGGCCGCGTCCGGCAGATCGGACGGCGTCCGCCCGGCCCGCACCTCGGCGGCCAGCTCGGCGGCGGCCACCTCGACGGGCAGCCCGGCGTCCCGGTAGGCCACGTAGTCGGCGAAGCCCTCATACAGCCAGACGGGCAGCCCGTCGGTCCCGGCGGCCACGTGGGTCAGCTCGTGGGCCAGCACGACGTCACGCCCGACCGGGGTGAGACGGGCGAAGTGCTCGGGCACCACGATCACGCGCCCCCGGTCGGCCACCGCCGCCAGCCCGTCGACCGACGCGACGCCCGCCAGCACGGCGGCCTCCCGCGCCGAGGCGGGCACCAGGACCACGGCCCGGACGTCACCGCCCAGCACTCCGCCGACCCGCCGCCCCGCGGTGTCGGCCCGGCGCGCCAGGTCCGCCAGCAGCCCGGGGGGCGCGTCCTGCCCGGCGACGAGCGACCGCTCACCGCGTACGACGTCGAGCCCGTCGCCCCAGCGCGCCCGCACGCCGGCGAGCACCCCCGCCTCGATGGCGGCGCCTCCCGGCCCCAGGACCGGCCCGGACCCCCCGGCCAGGGACGCCGCGACAACCAGCAGCACCACCGGCACGACCCGCCGGCGCCCCCGCGCGGACACCCTCCCGGACGTGCTGCCGGGCGCGCCGCCGGACGTGCTGCCGGACGTGCTGCCGGACGTGCTGCCGAGCCCCTTGCCGGACGTGCCGCCGGGCCCATTTCCAGGCCCGCTGCCGGACCCCCTGTCGGACACGCTGCCCGATCGTAGCCGCCGATCCTGAGCGTCAGCCCGGTCCGGAGCCCGGGAAGGCCGAAGGCCCCGTCCCGGGGCGGGGACGGGGCCTTCGGCGCAGGTCACAGACCGGGACGCACCGCGCCCGCGAACGACGCCTTGCGCCAGCCGCGAAGCTTCTCGACGCGCACACGCTGGCCCGTTCTCGGCGAGTGGACCATCTTGCCGTCGCCGACGTACATGCCCACGTGCCCGAGTCCGCGGAAGAACATCAGGTCACCCGGCTGCAGGTGCTTGTAGGAGACCTTCTTCCTGATGCGCGCGAACTGGCTGTTCGTCACGCGCGGGATCTTCACCCCGGCCTTCTTCCAGGCGTACTGGACGAGGCCGGAGCAGTCGAACGACCCGGGGCCGGTGGCGCCGTAACGGTACGGGTCGCCGATCTGCTTCTTGGCCACGGAGACGGCCTTGCGGGCCTTGGCCTTCTGCCGAGCGACCTTTGCCACCTTCGACGACTTGACGGACTTCTCCGTCTTGGTCACCGCGGTGGTGGCGAACTCATTCGTCGTCGCCGCCTGCGCCGTCGGGGCGTGGACGACCAGACCTCCGGCCGTCACGGTGATCAGCGCTACGCCACTCAGGGCGAGACGGGACAGACGGGGGTTGTGCGAGAGGGTAGACAGGATTGCTCCTAGGGGCTTCCACGAACGCCTACCGGGTTAGCTGACGGATTCGGGCCTGGAAGTCGCCCTACGGCGCTGAACGCGCCGATTCACCCCTGATCACCGCGTACGGGATCGTTGGGTCCCCGGCTCCGTGCCTCCTGGCTGCACGGACTCGGCAGGCCACCGCCGCGTCTTCGCGCCTCGGGGGCGCTGGCCGCGGTGACCGGCGGATGGTTCTCTCTGTCGAACATCGGGGGACCCGATGGTGACCGGCGGGCGTCCTGGCTGGAACGCCGCGACGCCAGAAGTTACGCCGAAAAGTCACGTAATGGCAAAGCCTGAGTAAGCGAGTAAAGATCAGACACGCCGGGAGTCAGGTCCTCATCCCCCGCCGGAGCAGCGGGTTTCGTTACCCAAGTGTGACCCTCCTCACACTTGGGCCGACCCCGTCTTGTCAGGGGCGTACGGCGCCCACGAGGCGGCGCCCGTACGACGAGAGTGTGACCACCTTCACCACGTCACCCGTCTGCGGCGCATGCACGATCTTGCCGCCGCCCGCGTAGATGCTCACGTGCCCGAGGCCCTCGCTGAAGATCAGGTCGCCGGGCTCCAGCGCGTTGAGCGACACCTTGCGGCTGGCGCCCCACGACCACTGCTGCCAGGTCGTGCGCGGCAGCGACACGCCACCGGCCCGCCAGGCGGCCTGCGTGAGCCCCGAGCAGTCGTAGCCGCCCGGCCCGGTGCCGCCGAACACGTACGGCTTGCCGACCTGCGCGTACGCGAAGCGCAGCACGGCCGCCGCGTTGCCCGAGGCGGGACCCGTGTACTTGAGGCCGGTGCTGTTGGGATTGCCCGCCTTGTACGCGCCCAGCCGGTCGAGGAGCTTCTTCTGGTCCTTGATGAGGTCCAGGATCTCCGCCCGGTCCTTCTTGACCGCGTCCCGCTCCTTGTCGGCCGCGGCCAGCGCCTCCTCGGCGCGGTCACGGTCGGTCTTCAGCCCCTGATTGGCCCGGTCGAACGCGGCGAGCTTCTGGGTGCGCTCCTGCGCGAGCTGCCCGCGTAACGCCATCCCATACAGCAGATCGGCCGGATCGTCGCTGGTCATCATGGTGGGCAGGGTCGAGAAGTCGCCCCCCAGCTTGTACGTCTCGACGGCCATGTTGACGACCTCACCGCGCAGATCCGCGACGGTCGCCAGCTTGCGCTTGTACGTGTCGTTCAGCCGGCTGTAGCGCGCCTTGGCCTCTTTGTACTTCTCGGTGGCCGTGTTGTAGCGGTCCACGACCTTGTCGGCCTTGTCGTTGAGCTTGTCGAGCTTCGCTCTCGCCTGCGCGAGAGTCGGCTTGGGATCGGCCAGCACCCCTCCGACGGGGGTCATCACCAGTCCGAACACCAGACCCGCGGCCAGCGGCACCCGGCCCAACCTCACAGCGTCGCCTCCCAGGGGATCATCCTCGGGGCGAAATAGTACAGAAGTGGCGAGTAATCCTCACCTAAACGCCATATTCGTCATCTAGGCGCGACCGAGCCGCCTCAGCAGCAGCGCGGACGGCACGGGCCTGGCGCCCATCCGCCTGACGGACTCGGCCACCTCGCGGTCGGAGGACACCACGGCGATCGCCCGGCCGGGCGGCTCGGCCCGGACGAGCTGGCGGATCAGGTCGTCGGCGATCTCACCCGGCGCGCTGAACAGCACCCGCACCCCGCGCGGCGCCACCACCTGCACCGGAGAGTTGAGCTCGGCGCCGTCGAACACCACGGTCACCTCGACGCGCGTCTGCGCGACCAGCCCGCCGAGCCCGGTCATCAGGCGGGCGCGCTGGTCGGCGAGCGTGAGCGTGCCGTAGCCGGACTTGGTCACGTTGTAGCCGTCGATGATCAGATGCACCTGCGGCAGCGCCAGAAGCTGATCGAGCAGCTGCGGGTCGTCGTCGGCCAGCGCGCGGGCGGGCACGCCGCGCACACCCGGCCGCTCACCGGTGAGCGCCGCGACCGAGTCGGCCGGCCGGCTGATCATGGTGGGCAGCGCCAGCTCCCTGCGCAGCCCCGCCGAGGCGTCCTGCAACGCGTCGAGCAGCACCCGGATGCGCGCGTCCTCGACGCTGCGCCCCTCACGCGCGGCCCGGCGCGAGGCTTCGAGCTGCTTCTCCACGTCGGCCAGGCGCTCACGCAGCCGCCGCAGCTCCGACTCCCCCGCGCTGCCGGCGGCCGTGGCCGCGTGCCTGGCCTCCTCGGCGGCCTGCTCCATCTCCTCGGCCCGCCGCACCGCGCCCTTCGCGCGCTCGCGGGCCTCGTGCAGCTTGCGGCGCAGCTCGGAGTTCTCGCCGCGGGCCGCCTTCAACTGCTCGCGCAGCCGCTCGGCCTCCTCCTTGGCCGCGCTCTTCTGCGCGGCGAGCTGCTCGCGCAGCCGGGAGACGACCTCCTCGCGCTCCGACCCCTCGGCCGCGGCGGCGGACTGCTCCAGATCGGCGCGGGCCGACTCCACCATGTCGGCCCAGCCAGGTGGCCGCGTGAGATAAGCCGCGGCGGCGACCAGCACCGGATCGGCGGCGGGCGGCACGTTCCCCTCGGCCAGCGAGGCCACCAGCTCCGGCCAGCCGGAGGCCACCGACTCGGCGACCACCTCGCGGAACTTCTTGTCGTTCTCCAACTGCGCGGCGATCGGCGCACTGCCCAGCCGGGCACGCTTACGCGGGTCGAACTTGGCGATGCCGCGCAACGGCGCCGGCACCGCCACAGCGGGCATCGAACCGAGAACCTGGGCCGCGAGGTCGACCACATTGAGCCGCACCTGCTCGGGAAGCGGGCGAGACAGGCCTTCACCCGCTGAACTCATCCCACTGTCCCTTCATGACATGCCCTTTCAGACAAGGGTACGGCTGCCCGCTACCTGTCCGTAACGGCCACCCATGATGGGACAAGCGCTCGTCCAAGCCTCGCACCCCCACACGCCGCCCCCACAGGCCCCAGCAGCACCCCCTCCGAACCCGGCACAGCCCGCACAGGCCCGACCACAGCACGCAGGGGGCCGGACACGGCACTCTCCCCCCTCCCTGGGACCGGACGCAACACCCCCGGGCCCGACACTCCGCGTAGCCGACACGGCAACCCCAGGGCCCACACGGCACCCGCCGGTGCCCACACGGCGCTGCCGGGACTCCGCACAGTCCCCAGGGAACCTGCACAGCATCCCCCGGACCCCGCACGGCACTCCCGGCCTTGACACCCCCGCGCCCGGGCACCCCTGCGCCCGAAACCCTCGGACCGGCACGGCACCCCCTGGCCGGGTAGGACATCCCCGGACCCGGCACGGCACCCTCCTGGCCTGCAGGGCACCCTCCGGACCCGGCACGGCCCTCGCGGACCCGACACCCACGCCCCAGCCTCGGCACGGCGCCCCAGCCCCGCCCCCAAATCCCCGCCCCCAGCCTCGCCTCCGGCCGGTACGCCTCACGGACCGGTGGCCGCCTGGACGGCTCCGGCGCGACAGAACCCGGGAAAGCTGGAATCCCAGCCCCGTCAGCTCGCGTCGTAGACCAGCAGCGCGATCTGGACCCGGTTGTTCAGCGCCAGTTTGGTAAGGATGCGCGAAACATGCGCCTTGACCGTGGGCACGCTCATGTACAGCTCGCGGCCGATCTCCGCGTTGGACCTGCCCCGCCCGACCGCCAGCGCCACCTCACGCTCGCGCTCGCTGAGCCGAGACAGCAGCCCGCGCGCCCGCTCGACCCGTCCGACAGCGCCGCCGTGCGACACGTGGGTGATGAGCTGCCGGGTGACAGCGGGCGACAGGATCGGCTCCCCCGCGGCCACCTTCCTGATCGCGGCCACCAGCTCGACGGGCGGGATGTCCTTGAGCAGGAACCCGGCGGCACCCGCGCGCAGCGCCCGCAGCACCTGCGCGTCGGCGTGGAAGGTGGTCAGCACCACGACCTCCGGCGGCGCCTTGGTCGCCCGCAGCGCCTCGGTCGCGGCCAGCCCGTCGACGCCGGGCATCCGGATGTCCATCAGCACCACGTCGGGCCGGTGCTCGGCGACCAGCGGCGGCACCTGCGCCCCGTCACCCGCCTCCCCCACGATCTCGATCCCGTCCACGCCGCCCAGGATCATCGCCAGCCCGGCCCGCACCAGCGCGTCATCATCAACGATCAGCACCCGGATCGACCCAGCCGCCGACCCGGCCGTCGGCCCACTCCTTGACTCGCTCATCACCCCGCCTGTCGCCCCTATCAGCCCGCTCACCGCCCCGGCCGTCACCCCGTTCTCCGCCCCGCCCATGGCCCCGGGAGATGGCCCAGCGACCGGCCCTGGAACCCGCTGTGGGAACGGTCCGGAGATCGGTTCGGCGGCCGCCCTGGCATCGCTCCGAGGACCGGTCCGGAGGCCGACCCGGCGGCCCTCCTTGGGATCGGCATGGAGGTCAGTTGGGCGACCGGTCCGAAGGTCGGCCCGGCGGCCCGCCCTGGGATCGGTCTGGAGGTTGCTCCGGGGACCGGGCCGGAGGCCGAGCGGCAGGTCGGCCCGGAGGCCGGGCAGGACGTCTGCCTGGGGGTCGGGAGGGAGGTCGGTTCGGGAACCCGGCCGGTCGGGTCCATCATGCGCTCTCCTCTGGGCAAGGCCACGGCAGCCAGGCGCGCACCACGAACTCGCCGTCCGGCGTCGGCCCGTGCTCCAACCGGCCGCCAGCGAGCTCAGCCCGCTCGGCCAGCCCGATGAGCCCCGCCCCGGCCCCCGGGATGCGGGCGGCATGCCGCGACCCGAGTGCGTTGTGCCTGGACCCCAGCGCGTTGCGTACCTCGGCCGACAGCCCACGCCCCGGCGCACCCGCCACCGTCACGGTGGCCGGTGCCCCGCCCGCATGCTTGCGCGCGTTGGTGAGCGCCTCCTGCACGATCCGGAAGACGTTGCGCCCCAGCGCCTCGGGCAACCGCTGCCCTCCGTACGGCGCGCGCACTCCGGGCGACGCGGGTCCCTCGGACGGCGCAGGCCCTCCAGCGGCCGGTCCGACAGGGGGCGCGCCGGCAGGAAGGGCGGCGGGCACGTCGGCAGGCACGATGGCGGGCACGGCAACGGGCGCGTCCATGGACACAACGACAGGCGCGGCGGCGCGTACGTCGGAGGGCGCTTCTGCGGACACGTCGGCAGGCGGGTCCACGTGCAGGTCGAGGCGGACGTCGAGGCCGGCGCGGCGGCATTCGGCCACCAGGGCGGGGAGGTCGTCAAGGGTGGGCTGGGGGCGGTCGGGGACGGGGTCGTCGGCGGGCGCGCCGGAGTGGCGCAGCACCCCGATGACCTCCCGCAGGTCCTGGAGCGCCTGGTGGGCGCCCTGGCGGATGGCGCCGGCGGCGCGGGCGACCTCGGCCTCCGGCGCCCCGGGGCGGAACTCGAGCGCGCCGGCGTGCAGGCTGAGCATCGACAGGCGGTGCGCGAGCACGTCGTGCATCTCGCGGGCGATCCGCTCGCGCTCCAGCCGTCTGGCCTCCTCGGCGGCCCCGTCGGCGCGCTGCCGGAGGGACCAGACGAGCTGCCGCCTGGCCCGTATGACGATGCCCCAGGCGAACACGGTCAGCAGGATCGCCAGCCCGAAGACGAACGTGCCGAGCCAGCCGAGCTCGGCGTCGGGCCAGATCATCGCGTTGGGCGCCAGGGTGAGGACGCCGAGCAGCGCGACCGGCCCGGAGATCTTGAACGGCCGGTGGACGGCGACGGTGAACAGGGCGACCACGGCCGCCCCGCCGATGAGCAGCAGCGAGGAGGAGAGCGTCAAGGTGACCAGCGCGAGCGCGACCGGCCATCGGCGGCGCAGCCAGACGGCGAGGCAGGACAGCACGCCCAGCGCCTGCTCGACGGCCTGGACGGGCTCGGGCGCGTCGCGGATCTCGGCGAGGGTCATCAGGGTCAGGCCGCAGGCGCCGAGGAAGAGCGTGAGGTCGACGATCCAGTCTCGCGTCGAGCGGCGCACGGGCCGGCCCGCGCCGCCGTCGCCGAGCAGCACGGACGGCAGGGCCCACCGGTATTCGGGGGCGTGCTCGGGTCCGTTCACGTTTCCCGAGGTTATGCGGTGGGCGCGGGCGGGCGGTAGCGACCAAAGTCGATGCTTCCCCCTGACCTGGGTCGGCCCCCACCGCGTCACCGGGCGGCGAAGCAGCGGGCCGCCCCGGTCGTGAGCCGCGCGAATCCCCGTCGGTCCTGCCCAGGCCCCTGTGCTGGGCAGGCGTGCTCGCGCGGCTCACGTATTGCTTGCTGACATAACCGTATTTGTCACGCTTGCAGGGGAGTTGCAGGATCTTTAACTGTTGACGTACGCCCCCGGCTGGCGGAGGATCTCCGCGTGGCGCCCGGACCGGTGATCTCGTGCCGCGCTCTCACCTGCCGTGCGGGCGGCCGCACGGTCGTCGAGGAGCTGTCGCTCGACCTGGGCGAGGGCGAGCGGGTCGCGCTCATGGGCCCGTCCGGGTCGGGCAAGACGACCCTTCTCACGACGCTCGCCGGGCTGGCGCCGCCGGTGGCGGGCCGGGTGCTGGTGGGCGGCGTGCCGCTGGACGAGCAGCCGGGGCTGCGGGCCGGGCTGGCGCTCGTCTTCCAGTCGTACGGCCTGCTGAGCCTGCTCACGGCGGCCGAGAACGTCGAGGTGGCGTTGCGCGCGGCCGGCCGGTCGCCGCGTGAGGCGATGCGGCTGGCGGCGGAGGCGCTGGAGCGGCTGCGGGTGGAGAGGTTCGCCGATCACCTGGTGGAGGAGCTGTCCGGCGGCCAGCAGCAGCGGGTGGCGGTGGCCAGGGCGCTGGCGTTGCGCCCGGTGGCGCTGCTGGCCGACGAGCCGACGGCCGAGCAGGACGCCGGGCACCGGGAGGTCGTGCTGGAGGAGCTGCTGGCGGCGGCCGGCGACGGCGTCGCGCTGCTGATCGCGACCCACGACCCCGAGGTGGCCGAGCGGTGCGACCGGGTGGTCGAGCTCCGCGCGCCCCGGGCCCGGCAGGCGGTGGGCGGCCCGTGATCACGAACCCGGGCGCGACCGGGAGCGGCCCATGAGCCCGACGAGTCCCACGAGCATGGTGCGCTGCGACGGGGTCGTGCAGATCTACCGGGCCCGCGACGTCGAGGTGGTCGCGCTGCGCGACGTGGACCTGGTGATCGACGCGGGCGAAACGGTGGCGCTGCTGGGCCCGTCCGGGGCGGGCAAGTCGACGCTGCTGTGGCTGCTGGCGGGGCTGTTGCGGCCGAGCGCCGGGCGGCTGTGGCTGGACGGCGTGGAGGTGGGCCGGCTCGACCAGCGCCGCCTGGACCGGCTGCGCGCCCGGCGGATCGGCACCGTGCTGCAGAACCCGGCCCGCAACCTGATCGGCTACCTGCCGGCCGCGCAGAACGTGGCGTTCGCCCAGCGGGCGGTCAGGCGGGATCGCGGCAGGGTGCGTGAGCTGCTGCGCCGGGTCGGCCTGGACGATGCGGGCAACCGGCCGGCGAACCGGATGTCGGGCGGCGAGCAGCAGCGGCTGGCCCTGGCGGTGGCGCTGGCGAACGCGCCCGCGCTCCTGCTGGCCGACGAGCCCACGAGCCAGCTCGACGCCGCCTCGGGGGCGCGGGTGATCGAGCTGATCAAGCACGCGGCGCAGGCCGACGGCACGACGGCGGTGGTGGTGACGCACGACGTGGCGGTCAGCGAGGCGCTGAGCCGTACGGTGACGATCCGCGACGGCCGGGTCGGCTCGGAGGGCAGGCGCGGCGAGGACCTGGTGGTGGTCGGCCGGGAGGGCGCGGTGCAGGTGCCGCCGGAGTTCCACCATCTGCTCCCGCCCGGCTCGATGGCCCGCATCGAGCCGCTGGACGACGGCATCGTGCTCAGGAGGGCCGGCTCGTGATCCTGCGCGGCCTGTGGGAACGCCGTACGCTCTCGCTGGTCGTGCTGCTCATCGCCGTCGTGCCGATCGCCTGCGCGGCGGTGGGCCCGATCTACACGGCGGCGGCCGCCACCACGGTGGTCCGTGACGCGCTGATGGCGGCGCCGGTGGACGGGCGCGGCTGGCGTTACACGACCAGGACCGGCGGCATCCAGGCGAAGGCCGCCGCGCTGACGGCGTCGTTCACGGCCGCCCCGGTGTACGGGATGGAGATCTCCAGCGGCGACGCCGACCTGTCGAGGGAGCTCTCGTACACCCTGGTGTGGCAGGACGGCCAGTGCGAGCGCCTGCGGCCGGTCGAGGGCCGCTGCCCCCGGGCGGCGGGCGAGGTGATGGCGAGCCGGGCGTCGGGGATGGCGGTCGGCTCCGAGGTGCGGCTGGCGGCGCTGGTCAGGCGCGAGCCCGGCACCACGGAGCTGCGGCCCGCGCCGCTGAAGGTCGTGGGCGTCTACGGGCACGAGTCGGCGGGCGACCCGTTCTGGTTCGGCCGCTCGCTGACCACGCCCGGGGGCGAGAGCGGTTCGTCGCGGATCGACCCGCTGTTCACGGTGCCGCAGACGCGCGAGGAGACGGCCGTCGCGGGTGCCGCGCTGACGGCGGACCCGGCGCAGCGTGGCGGGTGGACCGACTACGCCATCGTCACCGTCGACGCGGGGCGCGTCCTCGGCTCCGACCTGGGCGCGCTGACGGCCCTGCAGGCGGCGGCCGACACGGCGGGCCGCGAGACCGACGACATCGTCTACTCACGGATGCCCGTCACGCTGCGGGCGATGACGACGAGCTCGGAGACGCTCGGCGTGCCGACGCTGCTGGTGTCGGCGCAGCTCGTGGGGCTGGCCTGGCTGCTGCTGTTCCAGACCGTGGGCGATCTGGTACGGGCGCGCGGCGCGGAGATCGCGCTGGCCCGGCTGCGCGGTCACGGCCGGGCGCGGGTGTGGCGGTTCGCGCTGGCCGAGCCGCTGCTGCTGCTCGCGCTGGCCGTGCCGCTCGGGCTGGCGGCGGGGCTGCTGGCCGCGCGGGCGATGGTGGAGGCGCTGCTGCCGCCGGGCATCCCCGCCGTGTTCCCGGCGCAGGCGGCGTACGCGGGGCTGGCCGCGACGGCGGGTGGCCTGATGGCGGCGGTCGTGTCGGCCTGGCGGGTGGCGACGCGCCCGGTCACCGAGGAGTGGCGGCGCACACCGCGCCGCAGCGCGCGCGGCTGGGTGCCGGACGCGGTCGTGCTGGTGGTGACGGCGCTCGGCCTGGTCGAGCTGCTGGCGGGCGGGGTGATCAGCGACACGACGGGGCAGTCCTCCAGCGCGCTGGCCGTACCCGGCCTGATGGCGCTGGGCGTGGCGCTGCTGGCCGCGCGCGGGCTGCCGGTGCTGGCGCGCCGGCTGTTCGGCCTCACCCGGCGGCGGGGCGGCCTCGGCCCGTTCCTGGCGTTGCGGCAGGTGGCGCGCGGGCCGGTCACCACGGGGAGCGTGATCGTGCTCGGCACGGCGTTCGGGCTGGCGACGTTCGCGGTGTCGGCGTGGACGGCCACGTCCGCCGACTACCGGCGGGCCGCCGCCTTCCACAACGGCGCCCCGGCGGCGATCACGGTCCAGCCGGTCGGGCCGCGCGCGTTCGCCGACGCGGTGGAAGCCGCCGACCCGGGCGGCACGGCAGCCCCGGTGATCAAGGTGCCGGGCCCGCCCCAGCTGATCGCCACGGACCCGGAACGGCTGGCCCGCGTCGCGACCTGGGACCCGGAGCTGGCCGGAGGGGTGCGGCTGGCAGAGGCGGCCGCGGCGCTGCCCGGCCCCGGGACGCCCAGGGTCATGGTGAGCGGCGACCGGTTCCGGCTCACCGCCCGCCATGACGTGCCGCCCGAGGGCTGGCAGGTGCGGCTGTTCGCCACGTTCCGCATCCCGGACCGGCTCAAGCCCGCCGCGATCCCGCTCGGCGTCCTGCGCCCGGCCGGCGGCGGCTCGTACGCGTGGAACCTGCCGCTGTCCTGCCGTGACGCGCCGTGCGAGCTGCGCCGGGTGCACGCCGAGTTCACCCCGCTGGACGAGCAGGCGACGATCCCGCGGATGGAGGTCGTCGTGACGCGGCTGGAGCTCCGGGACGAGGGCCGCTGGCAGCGCGTCCCCACCCCGCGCTGGCGGGTGGACGGCGACCCGGACCGTGACGACGGCGGCTTCGTCGTCTCGCTCCAGAACAACCAGACGCTCCGGCCCGCCACCTACGATCCCCGGCCGGCCGCCGTGGTCGTCGGCGTGGGCGCCAAGCTGGTGCCGGGCCTGGACCACGCCTTCGCCACGGGCGTGCGGGCGGTCGCGACGGCCTCGGCCGCGCCCGGCCTGACCGGGCCCGGCGTCGTGATGGACCTGGAACAGGCCGACCGGATCGCGTACGGGGTGCACGAGCAGGCCGTCTACCAGGTGTGGACCCGTGCGGCGGGCGTCCCGGCGCTGGAGCGGGCGCTGCGCGAGCAGGGGCTCACCGTGGTCTCCACCCGCTACGAGAGCGAGGTGGCCGCCGCCTTCGTCCGGCAGGGTCCGGGGCTGGCCCTGGTCCTGCTGCTGATCTCCGCGCTGGCCGCCGCCTCGCTCGCGCTCGGCCGCACCGTGCTGGCGCTGCACACGGCGGCCAAGCGGCGCGGCTACGAGCTGGCCGCGCTGGAGGCGTCCGGCGCGAAGGTGGCGGCGCTGCGCGTGGCGCTGCTGCTGGAGCAGCTCATCACGGCGGCGGCCGGCACGCTGGCCGGGCTGGTCGCCGGGCTGCTCGCGGCCGGGGCCGCGCTGGGCCGGATCCCGCAGTTCGCCGAGCCGCTGGTGACGCCGCCGCTCGCGCACGACGTGGCGGCGGCGCCCGTGGCGCTGCTCACGGGCGCCGGCCTGCTGGCCGCCCTGCTGTGCGCGGTCGCCGTGTCGGAGGCGCTGCTGCGCGGCATCCGCGTGGAACGCCTGCGCGACACCCCCGCGTGAGGGTCAGCTGCCGACCGGCTGCTGCGACAGCGCCTGCATGAACGCCTTGGCCATGGTCAGCGCGCCGTCGAGCCCCTCCTTCTCGGGGATCAGCACGACGTTGCCGGAGGCCGCGGGCTCGCCCTTGGGCCGCTGCGCGCCCGCGTAGTCGATCTCCACCACGACGGCGCCCCGCCGCACGGTCACGGTGCCGCTGCCCGCGAACACCTCGCCCTTACGGGTCCCGACATAGACGCTGTACGCCTCCTCGCCCAGGCCGGGCACGTCGCGCACCTTGCCCCACGAGATGCCGCCGAGCGACGACTGCGCCAGGTTCTTGTCGCCGCCGAGCTGGCCCGTGTAGAACGACCGGGCGGCGGTCTCGTCGGCCACGCCGGCCCGGTTGGTGAAGGAGTGCACGGTGATGAGCACGCTGCGGATCTTGGTCACCTTGTCGCCGGCGGGCACGTCCAGGTTGAGCCAGCGGCACTCGGTCTGCGTGTCGTCGCCCACCTCCAGGCCGCGCGCCCGGGGCGTGTGGCCGGGCACGAGCTTGGCGGCCGTCGGCGTCACCGTCTCGCAGACGGGCGGGAAGACGACCAGCGGCGTCGGCGAGGGTGTGGCGGCGGCGCTGGGCGAGGCGGTCGCCGCCTTGTACGGCTGCGCCAGGACGTCCGGGTGCCGCGCCTTCCAGTCGGCCACGCCCTTGGCGAAATGCTTGACCAGGCCGCTGACCTCGCGGATCGCGTTCGACTCGGTGACGGACTGGGTGGTCTCGTTGCTGAGGATCTGCGCGTCCTTGCGCTGCTGGCTCGCCTGGTAGCGGACCTCGATCGTGATGTCCTGGACGCGCGCGTACGCCTTGCCGTAGGAGTACCACATCAGGCTGCCGGAGCGGCGCCAGGTGTACTGGGCGAAGGCGGCGTCGCCGGCGCCCTGGATGTCGGTGACCGGGGAGGTGTAGTCCTTCTCGCCCTTCTTCGGCGTGGGCTTGGCGGTCTCGGCGTACTTGGCGCCGCCGTAGTCGACCTCGTAGGAGTTCTGCGCCATGGCGCGGCCGGTCTTGGCGCCGTCGCCGCGGTGCTGCTGGACCTTGACGTCGACCTCGCGGCTGCGCCACCACTCGCCGTGGGAGATGCGCTGGTTGTTCCAGTTGCAGGAGAAGTTGACCGTGTATTCGCTGTCGCGGGAGTCCTTGGACACGGTCGCGCCGGGCACGAGGCGCTCGGCCTCCTCCTTGGGCAGCATGGCGCACACGTCGGGGCCGGTCACGGCGGCGGGCTTGGTCAGCCCGGCCGTCGACGGCTGGCCCGTGGCGGGCGGCCCGGCGATGCCCTGGCCCCGGGTGAGCTGGCCGTACAGCAGGTAGGCGCCCGCGCCCGCGCCGACGAGCACCACGAGCGTGGCGGCGACGACCGGCAGGATCCACGGGCGGCGCCGCGGCGGCCGAGGGGGCAGCGGCACGGGAGGCGGCATCGGCGGCAGGGTCGGCGGCTGGGTCGGCGGCTCGAACTGCCCTCCGGGCACCGGGTGCGGGTGGGTCGGCGGCTGGTGCTCGCTACCGGGATTCACGAGGGACTCCTGGGGTTTGCCATGACGTGCGGTGAAACATGCTAGTCAGCCCGGTTGCAGGATGCTTGCACCAGTTCAGGACCGCAACGCGGCCGAGACCATCGCGGCGGCGGCGCGGGCGGGCTCCTCGTCGGCCGGATCGTCCTTCGGCAGGTCCCTGCGCTGCCAGACCACCTCGGCGAGCACGTTGCTGGTCCGCAGCAGCACGGTGCTGGTGCCGGTGCCGAGCTGATCGGAGTTGCTGTAGAAGCGGAAGGAGTTCTGCACGAACGCGGCCTCCCCCAGGCCCGGCACGTCGCGGACCTTGCCGACGTGGTTGCGGAACGCCTGTCCCGCGGCTCCGGCGCGGCTGGCGCGCTCGATGGCGAAGCGCTGGACGGCCACCTCGGGCCCGCCCCGGCCGCCGGCGGGCCGCTCGGCCCACACCCTGACGGTGAGCGAGGAGATCTCGCGCGGCCCCCTGCTCAGGCGCCACTCGCACTCGCCGGGCCTGGTCTGCTGTCCCCGCACCTCGCTCTTCATCATCTCGGTGACCTGGGCGCCGGTGAGCAGGCCGCAGGCGGCGGGCGCGGCGGCGAACCGGCCGGTGTCCTCCTGGGTGAGCGCGCGCACGCCGTACCAGCCGCCGGCGCCCAGCACGGCGACGGCGGCGAGCGCGGCCACGGCCGGCCCCCAGCGGCGGCGACGGGCGCGCGGCGGGACGGCGCCGGGGCCGGTACTCGTGCCGAGCAGCCGCTGGAGCCCGTCGCGGACCTGCGCCGCGCCGGGCCGGACGGCGGGGTCCTTGGCGAGCATGGCCAGCAGCAACCCGCCGAGCTCGCGCCCGGCCCGGACCGGCGGCGGTGGGTCGTGCAGCAGCACCGCGGCGGCGACGGCGGCGGGCATCGCGCGCTCGAACGGCGCCCGCCCCTCCACGGCGGTGTAGAGGCTGGCGCCGAGCGACCACAGGTCGGAGGCGGGGCCGGAGGGCTGCTCGTTGAGCCGCTCGGGCGCCATGTAGCCGGGCGAGCCGGCGCTGCCGTAGCGGTCGCCGCGCCCGCCGAGCGGGACGGCGATGCCGAAGTCGGTGAGCATGGCGGAGCCGTCGGCGTCGAGCAGGATGTTGGCCGGTTTGACGTCCTGGTGCACGATGCCGTGGGAGTGGGCGACGGTCAGCGCCGACAGCACGCGCAGGCCGATGCGGGCCACGGCCTCGGGCGGGAGCGGCCCGTCCTCCTTGATCCCCCGGTCGAGCGACCGGCCGCTGACCAGGTCGAGGATGATCCACGGCTGCTCGCCGGTGAGCACGACGTCGTGGACCAGCACGATGGCCGGGTCGCGCAGCCGCCCGGCGGACCTGGCCTCGTGGATGGCCCGGTCGGCGAACTCGGCGCGCTCGCGCGGCGACAGCTCGGCCGGGACGCGGACCTGCTTGACCGCGACCTCCCGGTTGAGCATCTCGTCGCGGGCCCGCCACACCGTGCCCGCGCCGCCCTCCCCGAGCCGCTCGACGAGCCGGTAGCGGCCCGCCAGCACGTAGCCGTCACCCCGCACCGCGAAGCTCCCGCTCGGCCGTCCTGGCCGCCCTCAGGGCGGACTCCTTGATCTGGTCGTCGGTGGTGCGGTCGTCGACCCTGGTGAACTCGGCGGCGACCACGAGGTTGGCCAGGCGGAAGTAGACGATGGCCGAGTGCATCCGGCCGGTCTGCCCCAGCAGCTCGAACGCGAACGCCTCCTGCCCCAGGCCGCCGAACGACCTGACGGAGGTGCGGGTGACGTCCTGCGGCTTGGTGACGCCGATCTCCTTCCACACCCAGCCGAAGCTCCCGTGCTTGGCCCAGTAGCGCTGCTGGTTGGCGAAGAGGCTGCGGGCCGTGACGGGGGTCATGCTCCACGGGTCGCGGGTGTCGGAGTCCTTCTGGAGCTGCACCGAGACGCCGATGCCGGGCTTGGTCCAGTTGCACTCGGGGCCGTACTCGTCGGAGGCGGGCACGCCCTTGGGGATCTGCTGGGTGCGCATCAGCAGGCCGACGTCCTCCGGGGGGAGCAGCGTGCACAGGTCCATCGGCACGGTGAAGGCGGCCGGCACCCCGTTGTCCTGATTTTTCAGGACCAGGAAGACGATGGTGGTCGCCGCCGCGATCGCCAGCGCCGCCGCCGACGCGATCCACAGCACGGCCCTGCTCCGCTTCCTGACGTGGCCGGGCACGGTGGCGTCGTGCTGCGGCGGCAGCGCGGCCGGCTCGCCCGCGGCGACCCGGCGCAGCGCCTGGGCCATCAGCGGCGCCACCGGCCGGGCCGCCGGATGGCGCGCCATCATCGCGGCCAGCAGCGGGCCGAGCGGCTGCGGCGCGACCGGGACCGGCTGGGTCAGCGTCGCCCTGATCCGGTCGGCGGTGGTGCCGTCGTAGGCGGCCCTGCCGGTGGCCGCGAGGAACAGCGTCGCGCCGAGCGACCACACGTCGCTGGCCGGGCCGCCGGGCTCGCCCTCCAGCCGCTCGGGCGCGATGAACCCGGGCGAGCCGATCATCAGGCCCTGCTCGGTGAGCGTCGCCTGGCCCTCCTGCCGCGCGATGCCGAAGTCGGTGAGCACCACCCGGCCGCTGTCGGTGAGGAACACGTTGCCCGGCTTGACGTCGCGGTGCTGCAGCCCGCGGGCGTGCGCGGCCGACAGCGCGTCGAGCATGTCGGCGCCGATCCTGGCCACGTACTCCGTCGGCATGGGGCCGTGCGCCTGCACCGCCTCGCCCAGCGTGCGGCCGCGCAGCAGCTCCATCACCAGCCACGGCCGCTCGTGCTCGACGACGACGTCGTGCAGCGCCACGATGCCCGGATGGCGCAGCTGCGCGGTGGCCTGCGCCTCGCGCACCGCCCGGGTGACCAGCTCGGCGCGCTCGCCGGGGGACAGCCCCTCGGGCAGCGTCAGCTCCTTGACCGCCACCTCGCGGTCGAGCATCTCGTCCCTGGCCAGCCACACCCGGCCCATGCCGCCGCTGCCGAGCGGCCGCAGCAGGGAGTAGCGGTTGGCGAGTCTTGCCCCGGACATAGAGGGAAGACTAACTAAGGATCAAGCGCAATAGTTATTCGTTGGATCCGTATCTGTCGGTGCCCGTCTCTATGGTCTTGGTTCGTGGACCCGGTACAAGGCACTCTCGACGAGCTCGGCACCCCGCTGAGCGACGTCACGTTCGTGGTGTTCGACCTCGAGACCACCGGCGGCTCGCCGGCCGAGCACATGATCACCGAGATCGGGGCGGTCAAGGTCCGGGCGGGCGAGGTGCTCGGCGAGTTCTCCACCCTGGTCGATCCCGGCGGGCCGATCCCGCCGTTCATCTCCGTGCTGACCGGCATCACCGACGCCATGGTGGTCGCCGCGCCGCGCATCGAGTCGGTGCTGCCGAGCTTCCTGGAGTTCATCAAGGGCGCCACGCTGGTCGCCCACAACGCGAGCTTCGACACCCGCTTCGTCAAGGCAGCCTGCGCCGCCCACGGCTATCCCCCGCCGGTCAACCCGGTGGTCGACACCGTCGACCTGGCCCGCCGGGTGCTGACCCGCGACGAGACGCCCAACGCCAAGCTGTCCACGCTGGCCCGGTTCTTCCGCAGCGCCACCGAGCCGTGCCACCGCGCCCTCCAGGACGCCAGGGCCACCGTCGACGTGCTCCACGGCCTCATCGAGCGGGCCGGCTCCTTCCAGGTCCACACCCTCGAAGAGCTCAAGTCGTTCGTCCGCGCCCCCACGCCCGAGCAGCAGCGCAAGCGCCACCTGGCCGAGTCGGTGCCGCACGCCCCCGGCGTCTACATGTTCGAGGACGAGCGCGGCGAGGTCCTCTACATCGGCAAGTCCACCAACCTGCGCAACCGCGTGCGCTCCTACTTCACCGCGAGCGAGACCAGGCCGCGCATCCGCGAGATGATCGGCATCGCCGAGCGGGTCCGCCACATCGTCTGCGCCACCGCGCTGGAGGCCGAGGTCAGGGAGCTGCGCCTGATCGGCGGCGCCAAACCGCGCTACAACCGCCGCTCCCGCTTCCCGGAGAAGGTCGTCTGGCTCAAGCTCACCGGCGAGCCGTTCCCGCGCCTGTCGATCGTGCGCGACCTGAAGGACGACGGCGCCTCCTACCTCGGCCCGTTCTCCAGCACCCGGCTCGCCGACGAGGCCCGCATCGCGCTGCACGAGGCGGTGCCGCTGCGCCAGTGCACCCAGCCGATCAGCCTGCGCACCCGGCGCTCGGCCTGCGTGCTGCACGAGATGGGCCGCTGCGGCGCGCCGTGCGAGGGCAAGCAGTCGCAGGCCGACTACGCCGTCCACGTCGAGACCGCGCGCCGGGCCATGACGCTCGACGCCTCGCCGGTCTTCTCCGCCGTCTCGGCCCGGATGGAGCGCCTGTCGGTCGAGCAGCGCTACGAGGAGGCCTCCGTCGACCGGGACCGGCTGGCCGCGTTCGTCCGCGCCGCCGCCCGCATGCAGCGGCTCACCTCGATCACCAGCATCCCCCACCTGGTGGCCGCCAGCCCGGCGTTCGACGGCGGCTGGGAGATGCACGTCGTGCGCTACGGGCGGCTCGCCGCCGCCGCCATGATGCCGCGCGGCGCCCACCCCAAGCCGTTCGTGGCCTCGCTCACCGCCACCGCCGAGGCGGTCATCCCCGGCCCCGGGCCCGTCCACGCGGCCAGCGCCGAGGAGACCGAGTGCATCCTGCGCTGGCTGGAGTCGCCGGGCGTGCGACTGGTGGAGGTCGACGGGCAGTGGAGCCTGCCCGCCCACGGCGCCGCCCGCCACAAGGCCCGCATCGACCTGGCCTATCGCGGCCTGTGATTCGATACAGTTGGCACATGGTCACGGCTATCGTTCACATCAACGCCGAGGTCGACCGGATTCCGGAGGTTGCGGCGCAGATCGCCGAGATCGACGGCGTCAGCGAGGTCTACTCCATCACCGGCGACTACGACCTGCTGGCGATGGTCCGCGTGGCGGCCTACGAGCAGATCGCCGAGGTCGTCCCGGGCCGGCTCAACAAGGTCCCCGGCGTGCTCCAGACGGAGACCCACATCGCCTTCCGCGCCTACTCCAAGCACGACCTCGACGCGGCGTTCTCCATCGGCCTGCACGAGGCCGACTGACCCGTCCCGCCTCACCTCACCGGAGCCCCCGCCCTCGGCGGGGGCTTTCGCGTTCCCGGAGCCTCCGCGAGCCCCGGGAACGGGACAGGCCCGGACCTCTAGCGAAGTCCGGGCCTGCCCCTCAGGCGGTGTGTCCAGCGGTGTGTCAGTGGGTGAGCGACTTGTCCTCGCCCGGGCCCACCGCCGCGTGCTCGTCCTCGTGGCCGTGCTCGTGCCCCTCGTCCAGCGGGATCTTCTCCCCGCCGTACGCCTTGGACATGCGGCCGCGCAGCTTGCCGAGCGGCCCGCGCATGCCCTTGGGCGGGATGCCCGAGGTGTCCTCGTCCACCGGGAGCATCGGGACGGCTTCCTTGCCGCGCATGTGCGCCGCGATGTCCTCCGCCGGAGGCGTGTGGACCTCGATGAACTCGCCGTGCGGCAGACGCTTGATCACACCCGACTCCACACCGTGGCTGATCACCGCGGCGTCGGAACGCTGCAGGCCCAGGCAGATGCGGTAGGTGATGATGTAGGCCAGCGCCGGCCCCACGAAGATGAGCGCCCGGCCCACGTACGTGGTCATGTTCAGGTTGATGTGGAAGAACGCCGACAGTTCGTCGTTGGCGCCCAGCAGCCACAGCACGCCGTAGAACACGATGGCGGACATGCCGATCGAGGTGCGGTGCGGGTTGTTGCGCGGACGGTCGGCCACGTGGTGCTCGCGGTGGTCGCCGGTGATCCACCGTTCGAGGAACGGATAGAGCGCCAGGCCCGTCATGACCAGTCCGAGCGGCACCAGGGCCGGGATGATCACGCTGAGCGGCAGCGTGCCCGCCTGGGCCGTGCCGAACAGGTTGATCTCCCACGCCGGCATCAGGCGCAGCGAGCCTTCGAGGAAGCCCATGTACCAGTCAGGCTGCGAACCCGCCGAGATGTCGGCCGGTGTGTACGGGCCGAAGATCCAGATCGGGTTGATCTGCGCGAACGTGCCCAGCCCCGCGACCACGGCCAGCGTGAACAGGAAGTACGCGCCCGCCTTGGCCATGAAGGCCGGGTAGAACGGCGCGCCCACCACGTTCTTGTTGGTGCGGCCCTTGCCGGGCATCTGCGTGTGCTTCTGCACCCACATGAGCACCATGTGGGCGGTGACGAGCGCCAGCAGGATGCCGGGGATGAGCAGGATGTGCAGCGAGTAGAAGCGGGCGATGACGTCCTCGCCCGGGTACTCGCCGCCGAACAGGAAGAACGAGATGTACGTGCCGACCAGCGGCAGCGAGATCGCCACACCCTGGGTGATCCGCAGACCGGCGCCGGAGAGCAGGTCGTCGGGCAGGGAGTAGCCCGTCAGGCCCTCGGCGAGGGCCAGCGTCAGCAGCAGGATGCCGATGATCCAGTTGATCTCGCGCGGCTTGCGGTAGGCGCCGGTGAAGAACACCCGGAGCATGTGCACCATCATGCCCGCGACGAAGAGCAGGGCCGCCCAGTGGTGCATCTGCCTCATGAGCAGTCCACCCCGGACGTCGAAGCTGATGTTCAGCGCCGACGCGTAGGCCTCCGACATCATGACGCCCTTGAGCGGGGCGTACGAACCCTCGTAGATCACGTGTCCCATGCCCGGCTGGAACCAGAACGTCAGGAACGTACCGGTGAGCAGCAGGATGATGAACGCGTAGAGGGCGATCTCCCCCAGCAGGAACGACCAGTGGTCGGGGAAGATCTTGCGCATGTTGCGCTTGAGGAAGTTGGCCCCGCCCAGCCGCTCGTCCAGGACGCTGGATGTGCCGGCGATGGCCTTGGGCACCTTGTTCAGGTCGTCACTCATGCCTGGCCTCCCTTGGCCCGGACAGCGGCCTCGGCGTCGCCACGCTCCCAGAAGCTGGGACCGACCGGCACCGCGAAGTCACCCTGCGCGATGAGGTAGCCCTGGTCGTCGACCGAGATCGGCAGCTGCGGCAGCGGCCGCGCGGCCGGACCGAAGATCACCTTGGCGCCGTCGGCGGCGTCGAAGGTCGACTGGTGACACGGGCACAGGATGTGGTGGGTCGTCTGCTCGTACAGGGCCGCCGGGCAGCCCACGTGCGTGCAGATCTTCGAGTAGGCCACGATCCCGTCGTGCGTCCAGTTCTTGTTGGTGCCCGACTTGATCTCCTCGGGCCGGAACTTGATCAGGATCAGCGTGGCCTTGGCGAGCACGGTCAGGTCGTGCTCGTAGCCCTCGGGCACCACCGACAGGATGCCGCCGGGCGAGTTGAAGTCGGCCGCGCGGATCGGCTGGCCGGTGCCCTCGACGACCAGGCGGAGGTTCTTGCCCTCCTTGGTCTTCTCGCCCCACACCGTGTGGCGCAGCTCGTTGTGGAACTGCGACGCCGGCATGTCGTTGTTGTCCAGGTCGCGCAGCAGGATCAGCGGGATCAGGCCGAGCGGCGCGGCGCCGAGCAGCAGCGTGCGGCGCAGCATCTTGCGCTTGACGAAGCCGCTCTCGTTGGCGCCCTGGAGGAACGTCTCGGCCACGACGGCCCGGTCCTCCTTGGCGGAGACCATGTCGTGGCGGTCCTGGACCAGGGAGTACTTCGGCATGATCTGGCGGACCCAGACCACGATGCCGACCGCCAGGCCCAGCACGGCCAGCGTGAGCGTGCCGCCGAGCGCCAGGTTGGACAGGCCCGTCGCCTCCGGGCTGCCCACCGGGAGGATCACGTAGAAGATGAGGAAGGCGATGCCGGCGGCGAAGGTGATCAGGAAGCAGAGCGACACGATCCTCTCCGCCTTGCGCGCCTTCTGCTCGTCCTGCAGGGTGACGCCGGGAGTCTCGCCGCCGGCCGTCGCGGCGGCGGCGGCCTCGGGCTGGTCGCCGAGCAGCGAGGTGCCCGGCGCGGGGGTGCCGATGACGCGCTTGGGGACGCGCTCGTCCGGCTGCTCGATCTCGTGCTCGTTGTCTGTCATGACTTCTGTCGCTTCTTCGCGGTGATCCAGATGGAGGCGAGGACCAGGGCCAGGATGCCCACGATCCACACGACGAGGCCTTCGGTGACCGGGCCGATGCGCCCGAGGCCGAAACCTCCGGGATCCTTCTGCTCGCGGACCTGGGTGATGTAGGCGATCATGTTGCGCTTCTCTTCGGGCGTGATCGTCGAGTCGTTGAAGACCGGCATCGCCTGGGGACCGGTCACCATGGCCTCGTAGATCTGCTCGGGGGTGGCCTCGTTGAGGTTGGGCGCGTACTTGCCGCGCGTCAGCGCGCCGCCGGCGCCCGCCCAGTTGTGGCACTGGATGCAGTTGGCGCGGAACAGCTCACCGCCCTTGGCCGCGTCGCCGAGCTTGGGGTCGACCTGCTCCTTGCCCGGCACCTGCGGGCCGCCGCCGAGCGACTGCACGTAGGCGGAGATCTGCCGGATCGCGTCCGGGTTCTTCTTGACCCAGTCGGGCAGCGGCTTGCGCGGCACCTGGGCGCCCGGGTCGGAGGCCGGCATGCGGCCGGTGCTCATCTGGAAGTCGACCGCCGCGGCGCCCACGCCGATGAGCGTCGGCCCTGTCGCCGTGCCCTGCGCGTTGAGCCCGTGGCAGCTGGAGCAGTGGGCCTCGAAGAGGCTCTTGCCCTCCGCCACGTCGTCGACCTTGCCCGCCGCGAGTGCTGCGTCAGCGGGCCTGCTCACCTGCACAAACGTGGCATATACCGTCCCGACCAGCGCCAACGCCAGGATCAGGACGGCGTATCTCGCGAGCGGATGCCGCCGCCATGCGGTGATCCTAGTCACAGAGATCCCGTTCCTTACTGAATGATGTAGATGGTCGCGAAAAGGCCGATCCAGACGACGTCCACGAAGTGCCAGTAATAGGACACGACGATCGCACTGGTGGCCTGCTCATGCGTGAAGCGCTTCGCGGCGTACGTACGTCCCAGCATGAACAGGAACGCGATCAGTCCACCGGTCACGTGCAGGCCGTGGAAGCCTGTCGTGAGGTAGAACACCGAGGTGTAGGCGTTGGCGGACAGGGTCGCGCCCTCGCTCGCGAGCTCCATGTACTCGTACAGCTGGCCCGCGATGAAGACGGAGCCCATGAGGAAGCTGACGAAGTACCAGAACCGGAGCTTGCCGACCTGCCCCTTCTCCGCGGCCCACACGCCGAGCTGGCACGTCACACTCGACAGAACCAGGATGATCGTGTTGGCCGTCGCGAACGGGATGTTCAGGTGAGCCGCGTGCTCGCTCGAGGCGCCCTGCTGCAGGAGCGCGGGACCCCACTCGAGACCTTGGCCGAGGCTCACCGACCGGATGGTGAAGTACATCGCGAACAGCGCCGCGAAGAACATGAGCTCAGAGGACAGCCAGACGATCGTCCCGACGCTGACCAGGTTCGGTCGTCGGTACGGCTGGGCTGTCGTCGTCGAAGTTATTGCGGATGCTGTCGCCACGGGCAGCATTATTGCGGCTCCGGTGGTCGGTCCGGCGCACGACCCCCCGTTAGCGGGTACAAACCGGGAGCCAAGCTGGGATAATTGCCACAAAACACCCACAAGAGGTGCCAGCCTGGGCTTCCACACCACACCACCGGTACGATCCCAGGTGACCATACCGCTACGACCGATAGTGAGCGCGACCGTGAGCACCGACGACACGATGAGGGTCCTCGTCTACAGCGACGACGCCGCCACCCGTGAAGAGGTCCGGCAGGCCATCGGGCGGCGGCCGGCTGCTGACGTCCCCTTCGTGGAGATCGTGGAGTGCGCCACCGAGCCCAAGGTCCACCAGTGGCTCGCCTCCGGCGAGATCGACGTGGCCGTGCTCGACGGCGAGACCCAGCCCGCCGGCGGCATGGGCGTCGCCCGCCAGGCCAAGGACGAGGTCTACGACTGCCCTCCCATCTGCCTGATCATCGCCAGGCGCGACGACCGCTGGCTGGCCGAGTGGTCCAAGGCCGACGCCGTCGTCCCGCAGCCCCTCGAGCCCATCGCGCTCGCCGACGCCGTGGCCGGCCTGATGCGCCGCCGCTCCTCCAGCCGACTCAACGCTAAGTAGGTGCCTACCGTGGACTCGCGGACGACCTGGCCGGCGCTGCTCTCCGCTCTCCTGTCCGGCGAGCACCTCACGGCCGACGAGGCCGCCTGGGCCATGCGGGAGATCATGTCCGGCTCGGCGACGCCCTCGCAGATCGCCGGGTTCGTGATCGCGCTGCGCGCCAAGGGCGAGACCGTGGCCGAGGTGGTCGGGCTGGCCCGCACCATGCTCGACCTCGCCACCCCGCTCCACGTCGAAGGCCCCGTCGTCGACGTCGTCGGCACCGGCGGCGACCGCGCCCACACCGTCAACGTGTCCACCATGGCCGCCATCGTCGCCGCCGCCGCCGGCGCCCGCGTCGTCAAGCACGGCAACCGCGCCGCCTCCTCCTCCTGCGGCGCCGCCGACGTCCTGGAGCACCTCGGCATCCGCCTCGACCTCACCCCCGAGCAGACCGCCCGGGTGGCCGCCGAGGCCGGCATCGCCTTCTGCTTCGCGCCCGTCTACCACCCCGCGCTCCGCTTCGCCGGGCCGACGCGCAAGGAGATCGGCGTCCCCACGGTCTTCAACTTCCTCGGCCCGCTCACCAACCCGGCCCGCCCCTCCGCGCAGGCCATCGGCGTCTACGACGCCAACATGCTGCCGGTCCTGGCCGGCGTCTTCGCCGAGCGCGGCGTGTCCGCCCTGGTCTTCCGCGGCGACGACGGCCTCGACGAGCTCACCATCGCCACCACCTCGACGGTCTGGACGGTCCACGACGGCGCCGCCACCCGGACGACGTTCGACCCGGCGGTCCTCGGCATCCCGCGCGCCGAGGTCGGCGCCCTGCGCGGCGGCGACGTCGCCTTCAACGCCCAGGCGGTGCACGACCTCGTCGGCGGCAAGACCGGGCCGGTGCGCGACGCCGTCCTCCTCAACACCGCCGCCGCCCTCGTGGCCCTCGACGGGCCCGGCGACGACCTTGACTCCGCCATGATCGACGCCTACTCGCGCGCCGTGCAGGCCGTCGACTCCGGGCAGGCCGCCCGGACCCTCGACAACTGGATCGCCGTCAGCAGCGCCTTCCCCGCCCGCTGACCCTCGTCCGGGCCCTCAGTGGGCTTCTGCCGCCCTTCAGGGTCCGGGGCGCGCTCGTACGGGCGCGCAAGGGCCCGGGGCCCGGCCGGAGGCGTCAGGAGAAGGCCAGGGTGGGGCCCGCCTTCAGGGAGCTCCACCTGAGCCACTGCTTCCAGCTCTCCTGCCAGTGCCCCCACCCGTTGGTCGGCTCCAGCTTGCGCGGCGACCCGGTGATGACGATGGGGTCGCCGATCAGCGTGTTCTTGATGAACCAGGCCGCGTTGTCCGGGCTGATGTTCACGCAGCCGTGGCTGACGTTGGAGTTGCCCTGGGAGCCCACCGACCAGGGCGCGCTGTGCACGTACTCGCCGCTGTTGGAGATGCGGACGGTGTTGTAGACGGTCATCCGGTAGTAGCCGGGCGAGCCGGGCCCGATGCCGGGCGAGATCATGATGGTGACCGGTTCGCGGGACATGGCCAGGTGGATGCCGGAGGTCGTGTAGTACTTCCACTGGCCGCCCTGCCCGGCGCTCATCGGCATCTCGCGGATCTTCTTGCCGTCGCGCCTGACGTGCAGGACGTGCTCGTCGGTGCTGCCCTTGGTGATCTGGGAGCGGCCGATCCTGAAGTCGAGCGCCAGGTCGCGCTTGCCGTACAGGCCGTTGCCGCCCCGTACGCCCGCCAGGTTGGCCTCGACGCGGACGTCGGTGCGGGCGGGCCAGTACTCGCGCGGCCGGAAGTCGACGTGGCGGTCGTCGAACCAGTGCCAGGCCCCCTCGACGGGCTTGGAGCTGCGGACGAGCAGGTTGCGCTCGACGGAGACGCGGTCGGTGATCGGCTGGTCGAAGGCGATCATGATGGGCATGCCGACGCCGACGGTGAGGCCGGTGTCGTCCCGGTTCGGGGTGATGCGCTCGATGTCGAAGGTCTTGACCGCCTTGACCGTGGAGAACGTGCTCTTCTGCTCGGACTCCTTGCCGTCGGCGTTGGCGACGACGGAGGTGATCGTGTACGTGGTGCCGGGGCGGGCGGTGGCGGTGCTGCGCCAGCGGGTGCGGTCGGCGCTGAGCGTGCCCGGCAGGGCGCCGTCCTTGCCGCGCACGGTGACGCTCTTGAGCGTGCCCGCCTGGGCCGCCACGACGACGGTCTGGTCGGTCGGCACGTTGGCGGCCCTGTCGTGCGGGTACATCGTCACGGTGGCGTCGGGCGCCTTGGCGGCCTTCTCCTCGTCGGCGGCGCTGCTCGTCGAGCAGGCCGTCAGCAGCGCCAGTGCCAGCAGGCCGGCTGTTCGATACGCAACGCGCCCCACGAGTACTCCCCCGTCCGAGTAGAGCAGATTCACCTCCCTTATTACCCTGAGTGATCGAATCACCACATCCGCCCCCCGGTAAAGAACGCCAAAAAGCGGGCGTCCCTCCCGAAAAGGAGGGGCGCCCGCCCGGCGGGGTCGCTCAGTGCGAGAAGTGGCCCCGGTAGTACTGGAAGACGAATCCGATCATCGCCATGATGACCAGGAACACGCCGATGATGAACATCCACAGGCCGACGACGAACCCGGCGAAGGCGAAGGCCGCCGCCAGGCAGACGAACAGCGGCCACCAGCTGCTGGGGCTGAAGAAGCCGATCTCGCCGGCCCCGTCGCTGATGTCGGCCTGCTTGTTGTCCTCCGGCTGGGCGCCGATGCGCTTGGCCGTGAACATCAGGTAGTAGCCGATCATGAACGCGAAGCCGACCGAGATCGCCATCGCGGTGGTGCCGACCGGCTCACCCTGCCCCGTGGCCGCCTTGGTCCAGAACCAGTAGGCGACGTCGACGCCGGCGAAGAACAGGCCGCACAGGAGGAACAGCCAACCCTGGACCTTCATCAGTCCTCAACCTCCTTGGCGGGCTTCGCGGACGTGTGCGGGTACTTCAGGTCGAACGCGGGGCGCTCGGACCGGATGGGCGGCAGCGAGGTGAAGTTGTGCCGCGGCGGCGGGCAGGAGGTCGCCCATTCGAGCGAGCCGCCGTAGCCCCACGGGTCGTCCACGGTGACCTTGGGCGCGGTGCGCCAGGTCTTCCAGACGTTGTAGAAGAACGGCAGCGTCGAGGCGCCCAGCACGAACGCGCCGACCGACGAGATCATGTTCAGGTCGGTGAAGCCGTCAGCCGGGCTGTAGTCGGCGTAGCGGCGCGGGAAGCCGAGCACGCCGAGCCAGTGCTGGATGAGGAACGTGGCGTGGAAGCCGACGAACAGCAGCCAGAACTGGAGCTTGCCGAGCTTGTCGTCGAGCATCTTGCCGGTGAACTTGGGCCACCAGAAGAAGAACCCGGCGAACATCGCGAACACCACGGTGCCGAACACCACGTAGTGGAAGTGCGCCACCACGAAGTACGTGTCGCTGATGTGGAAGTCGAGCGGCGGCGAGGCCAGGATGACGCCCGTCAGGCCGCCCAGCAGGAACGTCACCAGGAAGCCGATGGAGAACAGCATAGGCGACTCGAAGCTGAGATGCCCTCGCCACATCGTGCCGACCCAGTTGAAGAACTTCACGCCCGTCGGCACCGCGATGAGGAACGTCATGAACGAGAAGAACGGGAGGAGCACCTGCCCGGTCGGGAACATGTGGTGCGCCCAGACCGTGATGGAGAGGCCGGCGATGGAGATCGTGGCGCCCACCAGGCTGATGTAGCCGAAGATCGGCTTACGGCTGAAGACCGGCAGGATCTCGGTCACGATGCCGAAGAACGGCAAGGCGATGATGTAGACCTCTGGATGGCCGAAGAACCAGAACAGGTGCTGCCAGAGCATCGGCCCGCCGTTGTCCGACGAGAAGATGTGGGTGCCGAACTTGCGGTCGGCCTCCAGGGCGAGCAGCGCGGCGGCCAGCACCGGGAAGGCCATCAGCACGAGCATGCTGGTCAGCAGCACGTTCCAGGTGAAGATCGGCATGCGGAACATGGTCAGGCCGGGCGCCCGCATGCAGATGATCGTGGTGATGAAGTTGACCGAGCCGAGGATGGTGCCCAGGCCGCTCAGCGCCAGACCCATGATCCACAGGTCACCGCCGATGCCCGGCGAGCTGATCGCGTTGGACAGCGGCGTGTAGGCGAACCAGCCGAACGCGGCCGCGCCCTCCGGGGTGAAGAACCCGGAGACGGCGATGATGCTGCCGAACAGGTAGAGCCAGTAGCTGACCATGTTGAGGCGCGGGAACGCCACGTCGGGCGCGCCGATCTGCAGCGGCATCAGCTCGTTGGCGAAGCCGGCGAACAGCGGCGTCGCGAACATCAGCAGCATGATCGTGCCGTGCATGGTGAACAGCTGGTTGAACTGCTCGTTACTGGTGAACTGCAGCCCCGGCTGCGCCAGCTCGGCCCGCATGACCAGCGCCATGACGCCGCCGATCAGGAAGAACACGAACGAGGTGATCAGGTAGAGGTGTCCGATGATCTTGTGATCGGTGGAGGACAGCCACTTGGCGATCACCTGACCCTTCGTCACGGGCCGGGGGGCACTCGTCACGAGTGGTTCATGGATGGCGGTCACTGGGCACTCCCAGCCTGGTTGGACGCGATGTACGACTTGAAGTCATCCTGGCTGACGAGCTTCACCGAGAAGAGCATGCGGCTGTGGTCGGCGCCGCACAGCTCGGCGCACCGTCCGGCGTAGACGCCGGTCTCCCCCAGCGTCTTGATCTCGAACTTGCGCCCGGGGTTGTCGTCCGGGATGCCGGGGATGATGTCACGCTTGAAGATCATGTTCGGCACCCAGAACGAGTGGATGACGTCATCGGTGAACAGGTCGAACTCGACCGTGGAGTTCACCGGCAGCACGAGCTGCGGCCCCTGCTGGTAGTCGCTGACCGGCATGCCGACCACCGGCTTGCCGGCCTTCCCGTCGACGGTCGTGGTGAAGCGCCAGCTCCACTGGAACGCCTCGACCTTGACCTTGACGTCAGGGTTGCCGGACACCTTGGTGAGCGTGTCGCTGTCGCGCGCGGTGAAGAAGAAGAACACCGACACCATGACGAGCGGGACCAGGGTGTAGAGCATCTCGATCGGCAGGTTGTAACGCACCTGCGGCGGAAGCTCGGCCTTGGCCTTGCGCTTGGTGTGGAAGATGCACGCCCACACGATCAGGGCGATGACCACGGCGCCCGTGGCCAGCGCGGCGATCCACGCCCCGTTCCACAGATTCGTGACGACGTCACCCTGCGTGGTGATGGATTCCGGCAGAAGGCCACGGGACCAATCGGCCTCGGGAACGTCATTTGCACACGCCGTAGCGGAGGCCAGAAGCAACGCCAAAGCGGCGGCGCGCGGCACTCTACGCCGGGCCAACGAACGCCGCGTCGTACGGCGGGTCGGACTCACGGATCGCCTACCCCACAGATGAAGCCCAGGAGTCTTCTCCTGAGCGCTCGTATTTCCAGATGCACAGCTGATTGCAGACACATTAGCGTGCAAGGGCCTCGCCCTTCCGCGCGCCCCCTCGGTGGCGCGCCGCGGATGGGACGATAGGTCTCGTGGCGTACTTTGACGCGGCCTCGACCGAACCGCTTCACCCTCAGGCGCGCGAAGCGCTCCTGGCGGCGATCGACGTCGGCTGGGCCGACCCCGCGAGACTCTATGGCCAGGCCCGCCGTGCCCACCTGCTGCTGGAGCAGGCTCGCACGGAGGTGGCCGAGGCGCTGGGCGCGCGCCCCGACGAGGTGTCGTTCACCTCGTCCGGCACGCAGGCCGTGCATCTCGGCGTGCTCGGCACAATACAGGGCAGACGCCGAGTCGGCCGACATCTGGTCACCAGTGCCGTCGAACACTCCAGCGTCCTGCACGCCGCCGCGCTGCACGAGCGCGACGGCGGCACGGTCGAGACGGTGGGCGTGGACCTGATGGGCCGGGTCGACCTGGCGGCCTTCACCGAGGCCGTGGCCAGGCCGGACACCGCGCTGGCCTGCCTGCAGACGGCCAACCACGAGGTCGGCACGCTCCAGCCGGTGGCCGAGGCCGCCGCGGCGTGCCGGCGCAACGGGGTGCCGCTGCTGGTCGACGCGGCCCAGACGGCGGGCCGGATGCCGGTGCCGCCGGGCTGGTCGGTGCTGACGGCCAGCGCCCACAAGTGGGGCGGGCCGCCCGGGGTGGGCGTGCTGGCCGTGCGCAAGGGCACGCGGTTCCGCTCGTTCGTGCCGGAGGACGAGCGCGAGCGCCGCCGGGTGCCCGGGTTCGAGAACGTGCCGGGCATCGTGGCCGCCGCCGCGGCGCTGCGCGCGATGGCGGCAGAGGCGTCGCGGGAGCGCTCCAGGCTGTCGGCCCTGGTCGACAAGATCCGCGAGACCGTGCCGAAGGTCGTGCCGGACGTGGAGGTGATCGGCGACCCGGTCGAGCGGGCGCCGCACATCGTCACGTTCTCGTGCCTGTACGTCGACGGCGAGGCGCTGCTGGCGGAGCTGGACAAGGCCGGGTTCGCCGTGTCGTCCGGCAGTTCGTGCACCGCTAGTACGCTTCGTCCATCGCACGTCCTGGAAGCGATGGGCGTGCTGACGCACGGGAATGTCCGGGTGTCACTGCCCAGGGGCGCTTCGGCGGCCGAGGTCGACAGGTTCCTCGCCGTGCTGCCCGAGCTGGTGAGCCGGATCCGCCACGACGCAGGAGTCTCATGACCGAGGCCACTCAGCCGGCATTGACGATCGACGCGCTCGGGAAGAAGTGCCCGATCCCGATCATCATGCTCGCCGAGCAGATCAACCACATCCCGCTCAACGCGGTGGTGGCCGTGCTGGCCGACGACCCCGCCGCGTTCACCGACGTGCCCGCGTGGTGCCGGCTCAAGTCGCACCGCCACGTGGGCTCGTACGAGCTTCCGCAGGGGGGCTGGGCGATTCACGTACGGCGTAACTACTGACGCCCGAACTGGGTAGGGCCCCCGGAAAGCACCGATATCCGGGGGAAAGAGACATGACCGATCAGACTGCTCGCGACCTCATGAATCCGGGCGCGGAGTGCATCCAGGCTCACGAGACGCTCGACCGCGCCTCGCAGATGATGCGTGACATGGGGGTCGGGGCGCTGCCGGTGTGCACCGACGACCGCGTGAGCGGCATCATCACCGACCGCGACATCGTCATCAAGTGCGTGGCGGCGGGCCACGACCCCGCCAAGGTGCGGGCCGGTGACCTGGCGACCGGGCTGGTGTGGGTGGCCGCCGACGCCACCGTGGAAGAGGCGCTGGCGCGCATGGAGGAGCACCAGATCAAGCGGCTGCCGGTGATGCACGACAACCGCATCGTCGGCATGATCACCGAGGCCGACCTGGCCAGGCACCTGCCCGACGACCAGCTCGCCGAGTTCGTGCACCGCGTCTACGCGCGGTCCTGAGCGGCCCCGCCGCCGGGCGGGGCCTGCCCGGGCCCGTGATCAGGGGTGGTAGCAGCGGATGTGCGGGGCGATCTCGGCGGCCGCCTCGGCGCCGTAGGCGGAGCTGAAGCGCTCCATGAACGCCCGCTGCCCCAGCTCGTACTCCTGGCCGCCGACGCGCTCCAGCACGTGCGTGGCGGTCAGGTTGCCGATCTGGCCGCACCGCTCCAGGGACAGGTCCCAGGCCAGGCCCGCGAGGAAGCCGGCCCGGAAGGCGTCGCCGACGCCGGTCGGGTCGGCCTTTCCGCGCTCGGGGGCGGGGGCGACGGCGATGGACGGCTCGCCCTTGCGGTCGATGACGGCGCCCTTGGGCCCGAGCGTGGTGACGCGGACGCCGACGCGGTCGAGAATCTCCTCGTCGCTCCAGCCGGTCTTCTGCTCGATGAGGCCCTTCTCGTAGTCGTTGGAGAAGAGGTAGGCGGCCCCGTCGACGAGCTGGCGGATCTGCTCGTCCTCCATGCGGGCGAGCTGCTGGGAGATGTCGGCGGCGAACGGGATGCCGCGGTGGCGGCACTCGTCGGTGTGGCGCAGCATGCCGTCGGGGTCGTTGGGGCCGACGAGCACCAGGTCGAGCCCGCCCACCCGGTCGGCGACCGGCTGCAGCTCGATGAGCCGCGCCTCGGCCATCGCCCCGGTGTAGAAGGAGGCGATCTGGTTGTGGTGCTTGTCGGTGGTGCACAGGAACCGCGCGGTGTGCTGGGTCTCGGAGACGTGCACCGAGTCGCAGTCGACGCCGTGGCGCTCCAGCCAGGACCGGTAGTCGGCGAAGTCGTTGCCGACGGCGCCCACGAGATAGGGCTTCAGGCCGAGACAGGCCATGCCGAAGGCGATGTTGGCGGCGCATCCTCCGCGCCGGATCTGCAGATCGTCGACCAGGAACGACAGTGACACCCGGTCGAGTTGCTCGGCGATGAGCTGATCGCCGAAGCTGCCGGGGAACGTCATCAGGTGGTCTGTGGCGATGGAGCCGGTGACGGCGATGCGCACGGGATTCTTCTTCCTCGTTGTCAGCAGGCCATGGACATCCTCCCCCTCCGTGAGCGAGGGGGGTCCTCACGGTCGCCCGTGAGGGTTCCTGCTTCACCGCCGGTCGCCCTCCTGAGAGGACTCTCGTCAGGGTCGTGCGCCGGATCCGCAGGCGTTTCAGCTCTCCGCCGGCCCGGCGGCGAGGTGGTGCCGATGTTCGTCCGGTGGCTCGGTTGCGGCCACCGCCCGGACACCCTACCGAACCGTGCGGCCCCCTGGGGCCCGGCCAAGGGCACGCGAAGGCCCCGTACGCACCAGGGCGGACGGGGCCTGCGGGCGCACCCGACTAGTTGAAGGAGTCGCCGCAGGCGCAGGAGCCCGTGGCGTTCGGGTTGTCGATGGTGAAGCCCTGCTTCTCGATCGTGTCGACGAAGTCGATGGAGGCGCCCATCAGGTAGGGGGCGCTCATCCGGTCGGTGACGACGCTGACGCCACCGAAGTCCGTCACGACGTCGCCGTCCATCGAACGGTCGTCGAAGAAGAGCTGGTAGCGCAGGCCGGAACAGCCGCCCGGCTGCACGGCCACGCGCAGCTGCAGGCCCTCCTCGCCCTGCTGCTCGAGCAGGCTCTTGACCTTGGCGGCGGCCGCGTCGGTCAGGATCAGGCCCTGCGTCGTGGTCTCGCTGCTCTCAACCGTCATCTGCTGACTCCCTAACCCGGCTGTCTGTTCCGACGTCTACTGATGACGCTACCAACACCTGCCGGGTGCTACACATTCCCTCCCCCACCGGACCCCGGAATATATGCCCCCATACCGTGTGTCATAGTTAGTCGTCAGTTCGACGATAAGGGGGTACGGCCATGGCCACCCAGACTGGGCTGCCGCTCTTCGTCCTCGGCCGGGGCGCCGATCCGCACAGCGAGACGGGGGTGGACTGTCCGGGCGAGCTGCCGCCCGCCTCCGACCCGCACCTGGTGGAACGGGCGCGCAAGGCCAAGCAGGCGCTCGGCGACCGGCTCTTCGTGCTCGGCCACCACTACCAGCGCGACGAGGTCATCCAGTTCGCCGACGTGACCGGCGACTCCTTCAAGCTGGCGCAGCAGGCCGCCGCCCGGCCCGAGGCCGAGTACATCGTGTTCTGCGGCGTGCACTTCATGGCCGAGTCGGCCGACATCCTGACCACCGGCTCCCAGCGGGTGGTGCTGCCGGACCTCGCGGCGGGCTGCTCGATGGCCGACATGGCCACCTTCGACCAGGTCGAGGAGTGCTGGGAGGCGCTGGAGGACGCGGGCCTGGCCGACCAGGTCGTGCCCGTCACGTACATGAACTCCAGCGCCGACATCAAGGCCTTCTGCGGCCGCAACGGCGGCGTGGTGTGCACCTCGTCCAACGCCAGGCGGGCCCTGGAGTGGGCCTTCGAGCAGGGCTCCAAGGTGCTGTTCCTGCCCGACCAGCACCTGGGCCGCAACACGGCGGTGCTGGAGATGGGAATGTCGCTCGACGACTGCGCCGTGTGGAACCCGCACCGCCCCAACGGCGGCCTCACCCCCGAGCAGCTCACGCGGGCGCGCATGCTCCTGTGGAAGGGCCACTGCTCGGTCCACGGCCGCTTCACGGCCGAGTCGGTCGACGACGTACGCGAGCGCGTCCCGGGCGTGAACGTGCTGGTGCACCCCGAGTGCCGGCACGAGGTGGTGCTCAAGGCCGACCACGTGGGCTCGACCGAGCACATCATCAAGACGCTGGCCGCCGCCCCCGCCGGGTCGAGCTGGGCCGTGGGCACCGAGCTCAACCTGGTCAAGCGGCTGGCCCAGATGTTCCCGGACAAGAACGTCTCGTTCCTGGACCGGACCGTCTGCTACTGCTCGACGATGAACCGCATCGACCTGCCCCACCTGGTGTGGGCGCTGGAGTCGCTGGCGCTGGGCGAGGTCGTCAACCAGATCACGGTCGACGCCGACACCGCCCACTGGGCGCGCGTCGCCCTGGACCGGATGCTCGCCCTGGCCTAGCCCCCCGGCTAGGACGCCTGGTCGCCGAAGGCGTGCACCACCCGCACGGTGACGGTCAGGCCCTGCTGCCCGGGGCTGACCGAGCCCTGCTCGGCGGCCGCGGCCAGCCGCATCGGCTGCGGCCCCCGCTCCACCTCCTCGCTCACCGCGACGACCCCGCCCAGGGGCCGTCCGGCGAGCTCGGCGTACTGGGCGGCCTTGGCCCGGGCGTCGGCGAACGCCGCCGCCCTGGCCTCCCTGAGCACGGCGGCCGGGTCGGAGACCTCGAAGACCACGCCGTGCAGCCTGGCCTCCTCGCCCACCCGGGCGACGGTGTCGATGACCTCGTCGGCCCGCGACAGGTCGCGGATCACGGCCTCGACGCCCTGCGCCGCCCGGTAGGCCGACACCTTCGGGTACGCCTCGTACTCCGGGCCGAGCGACAGCTCGGTGGTGCGCAGGTCGCGCTCGGCGATCCCGGCCTGCCGCAGCGCCTCGGCGAGCCTGCTCGCGGCGGCCCTGGCCCCGGCGAAGGACTCGGCGGCCGTCTGCCGGCGCACCTCGACCCCGGCCTGCAGCCGCATGACGTCCGGCACGGCCGCGACCGTGCCCTCTCCGACGACGGTGATGTCCACCCTTGCCCCTTTCCCGAGGGCCATGCCGACCACACTAACCTTCAGACGGCGTCGGCGATCGCGGGCAGCACGTTCAGGTGCACGCGCAGCCGCGTGACGGGCAGCCGGACGAGCCTGCCGTTCAGCTCCTCCACCAGCCTGGCGCCGCGGGCGCGCCCGCTGACGAGCACGGTCACCGGCACGTCGGGGAAGGCGTGCTCGGCGCGGATGAGACGCAGGTCGGCGGCCATGTCGCGGCGCGCCAGCCACTCCCCCGCGGCGGCGGCGAGCACCCGGCCCTGGCTGTAGAGGCCGTGGGCGTCGGCGGTCCCGCAGAGCAGCCGGTGGAGCGCCGGGCCGGTGAGGCGGGCCAGCGCCGCCGCGCCCCAGGTGCCGCCCAGCGCGGGCAGCCAGCGGCCGAGCGCCCTGCCGGGCGAGGACGTGCCCCGCCGGCCCCGGGGCGCCGCCGCGGGGTCGACGAGGACGAGCGCCGACACGCGCAGCGGGTGCAGCCGGGCGAACGCCTCGGCGTGCCAGGCGGCGGCCCGGTGCGCGACGACCGTGACCCGTTCGGGGTGCTCGGGGGCCAGCGCGGCCAGCCGCGCCGCCTCGCCGTGCAGCGTGGGCGGCACCGGGGAGGCGGGGCTGAGCCCCAGCCCCGGCCGGTCGAACCTGATCACCGTACGGGTGCGGGCCAGCTCCCTGGCGACGCCGTCCCAGTGGCACCAGGCCGCCGAGGGGCCCCCGGCGATCAGCACGGCCGGTCCCCGGCCCTGGCGGACCACGTGCGGCAGGGCGGGCGCCGGGACGGGCACGTCCGCGACGAGCAGCCGCAGCGCCGCGTACACCAGCCAGGCGGCCACGACGAGGAGCTGAAAGCGCTGCGCCAGCCCGGCCAGGTGCCCGGCGGCCAGGGCGGCGGCGGTGACGAGCGTGGAGGCGACGGTCAGGCCGGTGAGGACCCAGGCGGGCCAGGTGCGCCAGCGGGCGGCCAGGAGCGCCATCGCGGCCGGCGCGGCGACGGCCGCGAGCAGGCCGGTCACGACATGCGCGTGGTGGGCCGGCGTCAGCGGGCCGCGCCCGCACGCCGGGGAGCTCAGCGCGGCGCAGTCGAGCGGGAACAGCCCCCCGGCGGTCGTCAGCGCGCCGAACGCGGCCAGCGCCAGCCAGCCGGGCCACTCACGGCCGGCCCTCGGCATCAGCGCCACCCCGGCCAGGCAGGCCAGCCCCGCCAGCGCGTCGCTGGTGCGGAACAGGCGCGTCCACGGCTGGTCGCGGGCCGCCAGCTCGCTCACGTAGCCGTGCGCGCGGTCGACCGCCGGCGTGGTGAACTGGCCGGTGATCCACGCGGAGTACAGCACGGCGGTCACGATGAACGCGGAAGCCGCGAGCACGTACAATCTTCGCTCCACGTGATGATTACATCACCGAGCGCACTCAAAGGCCCGGAGCGCCCCAGACCGGGAACCAGCGGCCGAGGTCCTCCTCCAGCGGCAGCTCCCCCGCCAGCGCGCCTCTGACCTGCAGCTCGAGCGCGTTGTCGCGGCGGTCGCCGTCCAGCGGGGCGAACGGGTAGAAGGAGCCGCGCTTGTAGAGGTAGACGACGGCCAGCCGCCTGCCGTCTGCGTCGGCGCCGGGGTCGGCGAACGACACCAGCGAGCACAGCAGCGACGGGCCGAACCCGGCCGACTCCAGCGACGAGTTGACCGCGTGCAGCTCGGTGACCAGGTCGCCGAGCAGGTCGGGCGCGCGCCGCACCAGCAGCCAGGTGTAGCCGTAGCCGTCGTCGGACTCCTCGACCCGGCCGCCGAGCAGCGCCTTGACGTCCTGTTCGAGCCGGGCGAACGCGCCGCCTTCGGCCGCGCGGAAGGCCACCGAGCCGAGCCCGGTGGGCGCCAGCCCCGTGGCCGCCTGCAGCGTCACGGCCGCCGACGGCAGCGCGAACAGCGCGTCCAGGTCGGGCTTGGCCGGCTTGGAACGGCCCAGGATCGCATCGAGCCAGCCCATCGTCGTCAGCCCCTCCCGAGCTGCGCGGAGATCCGCGCGAGCTGCTCCAGCCGCCGCTCCAGCGGCGGATGCGTGGAGAACAGGTTGGCCAGCGTCTCCCCCTTGGCGAGCGCCGGGGCGAAGTAGAAGGCGTTGAACGGCTCGGCCTCGCGCAGGTCGCGGGTCGGGATCCTGGCCATCTCGCCGGACACCTTGGTCAGCGCGCTGGCCAGCGCCGACGGCTGCTGCGTGAGCAGGGCGCCGGCCCGGTCAGCCGACAGCTCACGGTAGCGCGACAGGGCACGGGTGAGGACGAAGCTGATCGCGTACACGAGAACCGAGACCAGCATGACGATCAGGCCGATGGGCAGGCCGCCCTGGCCGTTCTGGCGGCGGCCGCCGAGGCCCGTGTAGAGGGCGACGCGCGTCATGAGCCCGGCGACGATGCCGAGGAACGAGGCGATCGTCATCACCGCCACGTCGCGGTGCGCGACGTGGGACAGCTCGTGGGCCAGCACGCCCTCCAGCTCGCGCGGCTCCAGGCGGCGCAGGATGCCGGTCGTCACGCACACGACCGCCTTCTTCTGGTTGCGGCCGGTGGCGAAGGCGTTGGGCACGTCGGACTGGGCGATGGCGACGCGCGGCTTGGGCATGTCGGCCAGCGCGCACAGCCGGTCGATCAGGCCGTGGAGCTCGGGGGCCTCCTGGGGCGAGACCTCCCGCCCGTGCATCGCGTAAAGGGCGATGCGGTCGGACAGGAAGTACTGCGCGAGCAGCAGGACCCCCGCGATCACCAGCACGGTCAGCGCCCGCACGCCCAGGGCGACGAGGACGCCGACGAACACCACGTAGAGCAGGCCGAGCAGGAACATCGTCACGACCATGCGGCGGGTCAGGCCGCGGTCGGCCGCGAACCGGGTGCGCACGGGCTCAGCCCGGAATGAGGCCCTGGTCGCCCAGCATCTCCCGGACTTCCTCGATCGAGGCGTCCGCGGGGGGAAGGATCAGCTCTGACGGCTCAAGGCTGTCGTCGGGAAGCGCCTTGCCCACGTGGCGCACCTTGTCGAGCAGGGCGTGCAGCTTGACCCGGAAGGCCTTCTGGTCGTCGGCGTCGATGGCCGCCTCGAGCTCGGTGTCGAGCTCGTTGAGCACGGCGATGTCGTCGGCCGAGATCTCCACCTGACCCTCGCCCATGATCCTGACGATCATGCGCCCTCCCCTGGCTGGCGCAGCTGCTGCGTCTGCTGGTTGGGCTGCTGCTGCTGGGGCTGCTGCTGCTGCCCCTGCTCGATGGCGCCCTGCGGGGCCGGGCCCTGGCCGAGCTCGGCCTTCATCCGGGCCAGCTCCAGCTCGACGTCCATGCCGCCGCCCATGCGGTCGAGCTCGGCCTGGATGTCGTCACCGCGGGTGCCGCTGAAGTCGTCGAGCGCGCCCGAGGCGAGCAGCTCGTCGATGGCGCCGGCGCGGGCCTGCATCTGGGCCGTCTTGTCCTCGGCCCGCTGGATCGCCAGGCCGACGTCGCCCATCTCCTCGGAGATGCCGGAGAACGCCTCGTTGATGCGGGTCTGCGCCTCGGCCGCGGTGTAGGTCGCCTTGATGGTCTCCTTCTTGGTGCGGAAGGAGTCGACCTTGGCCTGCAGCCGCTGGGAGGCCGTGGTGAGCTTCTCCTCCTCGGCCTGCAGGTTGTCATGCTGCACGCGCAGATCCGCGATCTGCGACTGCAGGCCGGAGCGGCGCGACAGCGCCTCACGGGCGAGGTCCTCGCGCCCCACCGACAGCGCCTTGCGGCCCTGCTCCTCAAGCCTCTTGCCCTGCTGCTCCAGACCGTTGATCTGGAGCTCCACACGCTTGCGAGAGGTGGCGACGTCCGCCACGCCACGACGCACCTTCTGCAGCAGCTCCAGCTGCCGCTGGTAGGAGTAGTCGAGGGTCTCGCGTGGATCCTCCATCTTGTCCAGGGCCTTGTTGGCCTTGGACTTGAAGATCATCGAAAGTCTCTTCATCACGCTCATGCGCGTCGGCCGTCCCCTTCTTAGGTCGTGCTGTCGTTCACCCACTGCAGCGCAGCCGCCTTGGGATTACCCTACGCATAACGCACGAGGGCGTCACTAAGTTGCACTCCAGGTAGGGTTGACGTCGTGTTGCGACGCCGTTCCCAAACCTCCGTGGACGACACCCCCGTCCCCGTTGACGATCCTAAGCCCCAAGGTAAGGGTCGTCCCACACCCAAGCGCCGAGATGCCGAAGGCAGGCGGCGCCAGCTGGTCAGCGCGCCGAAGGACCGCAAGGAGGCCTATCGGCAGATGCGCGCCAAGCAGGCCGCCGAGCGCGACCGGGCCCGGCGCGGCATGCTGGCCGGTGACGAGCGCTACTTCCCGGCCCGTGACAAGGGGCCGGCGCGCAAGTTCGCCCGCGACTGGGTCGACTCCCGCCGCCTCCCGAGCCAGTACTTCCTGCCCTTCTCGCTACTGATCCTGCTGGCGACCTGGGTGCCGTGGCCTCCGGCCGTCCGCGTCCAGGTGCTCAACGCGGTGATCGTGTTCGGCTGGCCGATCATGATGATCGGCGTCGTCTTCACCTCCGTCTACGTGGCGTGGAAGGTGAAGAAGGAGGTCGCGGCCAAGCTGCCCAACGAGAGCCTCAAGGGCGTGGGCTTCTACGCGGCGATGCGGGCGCTGCAGATCCGCAAGCTGCGCTTCCCGCCGCCCCAGCTGCTGCCGGGCGGCAAGCCGGTGCCGCCCAAGAAGTAGCTCAACGGGCGCGGGTCCACCGCAGGACGCCGCCCTTGACGACCGGGCGGCGGCCGTCGACCGGGGCGCCCGTCTCCAGGGCGGCGGCGACCTCGCGCATCAGCGCGTAGTAGGACGGCCGGTCACCGGCCGCGGCCGCTCGCCCTGTCGCGCCCTCCCGCCCCGCCGCGCCGTCTCGCCTGGCGGCGGTGACGAGCGCGTGGCCGCCGCGCCCCGGCCTGAGCCCGAACGGGACCAGCCCGCGGTGGCGGCCCTCGGCGTCGCGCGCGCACCTGGCCCGCCAGGCGTCCCTGATCTCCCGGACGCGCAGGTTGACCCCGCCGCCGAACCCGAAGCCCCGCGCGCCGTCGTGGCGCAGCAGCGAGGCCCTCAGGTCGTCGGGGAACTCCAGCCCCGTCTGCGCCTCGGCGACCGCGATCGTGCGCGCCCTGCCGGGACGGCCGAGCCCCGCGTAGGTCTTCGGCGCGTTCGTGCTCAGCCAGCGCTCGATGCGCCGCCACTGCCGGTTGACGGCCCGCTTCACCTGCGGGTCCAGCGGGCGCACCGTCACCACAGGGTGCCCGGGATCGCACGGCTGCGGCGCCGCGCTCCCCTGCCGCGAGGGCAGGGCATGCGGCTCCGGCGGCTCCGTGAGGAACTCCGCCGGCGGCTCGGCCCGCTCCGGCGCGGCGTCGCGTACGGGAGAGCCGCCGGGCGAGGACGCCTCGCGCGCGGGCTGCCCCGGCCACAGGCCCGTCCCGAGGAGCGCCAGCGCGGCCAGGACCGCCACCGTGCCCGCTACTGTGCCCGCCACGAGCGCGCTCGACCGCCCCAGGCCCGGCCGCCGTCGTTGGCGCGGCGCGGGGAGGGCGTCGGGGGCGGGCGGGTCGGTGCGTGGCAGGCGGGCGCGACGGCGCAGCCGCACGGCGATCGCCGCCAGGACGGCGGCGGTGAGCGCCGCCCGGAGGAGATTGGGCACCGGCCGACCCTATCGCCCCGCACCGACGGATGATCTCCCCTCCGCGCCCCTGGTGACCGTGATGCCGGGACAACCCCTAAGGTCGGATGTATGGAATTCCGTCACCTCGGCCGCAGCGGTCTCCTGGTCAGCGAGATCAGCTACGGCAACTGGCTCACCCACGGCTCCCAGGTCGAGGAGGACGCCGCCAAGCAGTGCGTGCAGGCGGCTCTCGACGAGGGGATCACCACGTTCGACACCGCCGACGTCTACGCGGGGACGAAGGCGGAGGAGGTGCTCGGCAGGGCGCTCAAGGGCGTCCGCAGGGAGTCCCTGGAGATCTTCACCAAGGTCTACTGGCCGACGGGCGAGGGCCCGAACGACCGCGGCCTGTCGCGCAAGCACATCACCGAGTCGATCAACGGCTCGCTGCGCCGCCTGCAGACCGACTACGTCGACCTCTACCAGGCGCACCGCTACGACTACGAGACGCCGCTGGAGGAGACGCTCAAGACCTTCGACGACCTGGTCCGCCAGGGCAAGGTCCTGTACGTGGGCGTCAGCGAGTGGACCGCCGGCCAGATCGCCGACGCGCTCAGGATCGCCGACGAGATGGGCTTCGACCGGATCGTGTCCAACCAGCCGCAGTACTCGATGCTGTGGCGGGTCATCGAGTCGGAGATCGTGCCGCTGAGCGAGCGTGAGGGCGTCAGCCAGATCGTCTGGTCGCCGATCGCGCAGGGCGTGCTCACCGGCAAGTACCTGCCGGGCCAGGCCCCGCCCGAGGGCTCGCGCGCCACGGACACGGCCGGCGGCAGCGGCATGATCGCCCGGTTCATGAACGACGACGTGCTGGCCCGCGTGCAGGAGCTCAAGCCGATCGCCGCCGATCTGGGCCTGACGATGGCGCAGCTCGCGGTCGCCTGGGTCCTGCAGAACCCGAACGTGGCCAGCGCCATCGTCGGCGCCTCCCGCCCCGAGCAGGTGCGCGACAACGTCAAGGCCGCGGGCGTCAAGCTCGACGCCGAGGTGATGAAGCGGATCGACGACGTGGTGGCGCCCATCATGGAGCGCGACCCGGCCAAGACCGCGAGCCCGCCCAAGCGCCCCTAGTCACGCGCGTAACGAAAACCCCTTGAGCGGCGTACGCGCTCAAGGGGTTTCTCCATTCCGGCGGTTATTGCTGGCGCAATGACAAGCCCGTGTACTCGACCCGGTCCTCGTCGAGCAGGGCTACCTGCTCGACGCCGGATTCGAGGAGTTCACGCCAGTTCTCCCCGAGCCAGGACTCCGCGTCGGCCTGGCTCGGGAAAACCTCTCGCGGCAAAGGGCGATCCGTCACCTCACCGCCCTGCGCGTTTTCATAACGCCACCGCCATGTCATGCCATACGCTCCTTTTTCCGCGGGTTCGCCGGCGCAGCCTCTCGACGGCACTGGAACCCTACTCCGGCTCGCCGCCGCGCCCGGCACGGCCGTCCTCCTGTCCTCCCCCGTCCCACCGGCGCCACTCGTGCGGGGCGTGTGACGGCCGGCTCACGGGGGTTTGTACGCTCGGCCCGGTGGAGCTGCTTCTCACCGGGACTTCCGGCGACGCGGGCTGGCCCGAGCCGGGCTGTCCCTGCGCGTCGTGCCTGACCCGCCCCTCGCGCCGGGCGCCGTTCGGGCTCGTGGTCGACGGGAGGGCGGCGTACCCGTGGACGGACGCGCCGCCCGGCTACCGCGTGCACGCGGGCGGCCTCGGGCTCACCGCCCCGGACGGCTCAGCCCTCCTGTACGCGCCCGCGGGGGCGCCGCCGCCCCCCGACGGCCCCGGACGCTACGACGCGGTGCTGATCGACCTCCTGGAGCGCCCTGAGAGGCTGGGGGAGATGCGCCGGGCCGGGCTGGTGGACGAGGGCACCCACGTGGTCGCCGTCGGCCTGGACCACCGCGTCCGGTCCGAGGACGAGCTGGCCAGGCGGCTGCGCCTGTGGGGCGCCCGCGCCGTGCCCGACGGCGCCGTCCTGGACACGCGCGTGCCGCCGTCGCCGCCCGCCCCCGCGCCCCGGCGGACGCTGCTGCTGGGCGGGTCGCGTTCGGGCAAGTCGGCCGAGGCCGAGCTGCGCCTGGCCGCCGAGCCGTACGTGACCTACGTCGCCACCGGGCCCGGCGGGGAGGGCGACGGCGAGTGGGCGGCGCGGGTGCGCGCCCACCGGGTGCGCAGGCCCGCGCACTGGGCGACGGCCGAGACGACGGACCTGACGGGCGCGATCGGGGCCGCCACGGGGCCGCTGCTGATCGACGGGCTCGGCACCTGGCTGGCGGCGGTGTTCGACGAGCACGCGGCCTGGGAGGGCGACCGCGCGCCGGTGGAGCGGCGCTGCGACGAGCTGGTGCGCGCCTGGCGGCACGCGCCGCGCCGGGTCGTGGCCGTGTCGGACGAGACGGGCATGGGCGTGGTGCCCGCGACGGCCGGCGTGCGCGCCTTCAGGGACGCGCTGGGCAGGCTGAACGAGCGCCTGGCCGCCGAGTCGGAGGACGTCGCCCTGGTCGTGGCGGGGCGACCGCTGCCGCTGTGAGCCTCAGGGCCGGACCGAACGGGCGTACCAGCGGCCGTCGAGGCGGTCGACGTGCAGCGGCAGGCCGAAGCAGTCGGACAGGTTCGCCGGGGTGAGGACGTCGTCGACCGGCCCGGCCGCCAGCACGCGGGCGTCGCGCATGAGCAGCGCGTGCGTGGTCGTCGCCGGGACCTCCTCCAGGTGGTGGGTCACGGTGACGGTGGTGAGCACCGGCCGGGTCCCGGCCAGGTTCTCCACGGCGCTGATCAGGTCCTCGCGGGCCGGCAGGTCGAGACCGGCGAACGGCTCGTCCAGCAGCAGCACCGCCGGGTCCCCCATGAGCGCCCTGGCCACCCTGACCCGGGCCCGCTCGCCCTGGGAGCACACCCGGAAGGGCCGCTCGGCCAGGTCCTTGCAGCCGAGGTCGGCCAGCAGGCGCAGCGCCCGCTCCCGCTCCGCGTCGCCGTACTTGTCCCAGATCGGGGCGCTCGTGCCGGTGTGGCCGGTGAGCACCACGGTGTGGGCGGTCGCCCCCTCCTCCTCCATCAGCTCCTCGTCGATCAGCCGCTGACTGGCCGCGACCAGGCCGATGTGGCGGCGCAGCTCCCGCAGGTCGACGCGGCCGAGCCGGTGGCCCAGGACGTTCACCGCGCCCGTCGTCGGATGCCGCACGGCCGCGGCCAGCGAGAGCAGCGTCGTCTTCCCGGCGCCGTTGGGGCCCAGGATCACCCAGTGGTCGCCGTAGGCCACCTGCCAGTCGATCCCGTCCAGCAACGTCTTGCCGACGACCCGGACGCCTACGCCTTCGAGTTCAAGCACGTGCATCCGGCCACCCTAGTCGGCCCCATAGGATCGTCGGTTATGCAGCTCCCTGGGCGGATGTTCGATCTCTTCGGCGAGGACGCGATCTGGTCCGACGACCACGAGGGCCTCAGCGGCGAGACGCTGCGCGTCACCGGCCCCACCGGCGCCTTCTACGTCAAGCAGGGCCCGGGGGCGCGGGCCGAGCACGAGCGGCTGCTGTGGCTCAAGCGGTGGATGAGCGTGCCGGACGTGGTGGCCTTCGAGGGCGACGCGCTCGTGCTGGCCGACGCCGGATGGCTCAGCCTGGAGCGCAAGCCGTCCGCGGACGCCGGGGCCGTCATGGGCGCGGCGCTGCGCGCGCTGCACGACGTGCCGGTCGCGGAGTGCCCGTTCGACGAGCGGCTCGACGTCAAGCTGGCGCGGGCGGCCGAGCGGGTGCGCGACGGGCTGGTCGACGACGACGACTTCGACGACGACACCGCCGGGCTCACCCCCGCGCAGGTCTACGACCGGCTGGTGGCCGAACGGCCCGCGCGCGAGGACCTGGTGGTCACGCACGGCGACTACACCCCGGCCAACGTGCTGGCGTCGCCGTCGGGCGAAGCGGTCCTGATCGACGTGGGCGCGCTCGGGGTGGCCGACCGGCACGTGGACCTGGCGCTCGCGCTGCGCGAGCTCGACGGGCCCGCCGCCGGGGAGTTCCTGCGCGCGTACGGGGCGGCCGAGGTGGACGACGACAGGCTGCGCTACTACCGGCTGCTGGACGAGCTCTTCTGATGCGCGGGCCGGTCTGATGCGCGGGCTTCTCTGATGGACGGGCTGCGGTTCGCCGCCGGGACGCTGAGCGTGTTCCCCGTGCGGGTGGAGCGGGTCGACCGGGAGGTGGCGGGGCGGGCGATGGCGCTGGCCCCGCTGGTGGGGCTGGCGCTGGGCGTCGTGGCGTCGCTCGCGCTGCTGCTGCCGGGGCCGCCGCTGATGGGCGCGGCCCTGGCTCTCGGCCTGCTGGCGGTCCTGACGCGCGGCCTGCACCTGGACGGGCTGGCGGACCTGGCCGACGGGCTCGGCAGCGGCAGGCCGGCGTCTCAGGCGCTCGACATCATGAAAAAGTCGGACATCGGGCCGTTCGGCGTGGTGACGCTGGTGTTCACGCTGCTGATCCAGGCGGCCGCGCTCTCCGCCGGGGCCGGGGCCGGGACTGCGGTTGCGGGCGGTGGTCCGGCGCTGTTCCTGGCGGGCGCGCCCGCGCTGGTGACCGCCTGCGTGACCGGCCGGCTGGCGCTCACCTGGGCCTGCCGGGCGGGCGTCCCCGCCGCCCGCCCCGACGGCCTCGGCGTCCTGGTCGCGGGCACGGTACGCGCGCGCACCGCCTGGCTCGTCACCGTGGCCGCCCTGGCAGGCTGCGCGGCCCTCGGGACCGGGTGGGCCGGTGAGGCGGGTATCCCCGGGCCGGTCGTGCTCGTGGCGGGGGCGCTGGCCGGGCTGGGGGCGGCGCTGGCGCTGCTGCGGCACGCCCGGCGGCGGCTCGGCGGGGTCACCGGGGACGTGCTCGGCGCCCTGGTCGAGACGGCCACGGCGGTCACGCTCGTGGTGTGCGCCGCGCTCGGCTGATCACACCGCCGGCGTGCTCCGTACCGGGAGCTTCTTCAGCAGCACGGCCGCGCAGGCCGCGAGCAGGACCCAGCCGACGAGGCCGGACGGCCCGGCGAGCACCAGGTCGGGCGGCGACGCGACGTCGCCGAGCAGGAAGACCGCGGGGCCGACCGCGTTGAGCGAGCCGTGCGCCACGACGGCGGGCCACACGCTGCCCGAGCGCAGCCGCAGCCACCCGAGCAGCACCCCGGCCAGCACGCAGAAGCCGACGAAGTAGACGGCGGCCCACGAGCCGAGCATCGGGTAGTTGTAGCCGAGCAGCGTCAGCGGCGCGTGCCACAGCCCCCAGACGACGCCCGACAGCGCCAGCCCGGGCAGCACGCCGCGCCGCTCCGCCAGCAGCGGCGCCAGGTAGCCGCGCCATCCCCACTCCTCGCCCAGCGACGGCAGCACGTTGAGCAACGGGCCTGCCAGCGCGGCGACCACGACCTGGGTGACGGCGACGGGCGCCAGGTTCTCGGGGACCGGCACGCCGGTGGCCCGCAACTGCTCGCGGAACAGGCTCATCCCGTCGAGGTCCAGCGTGATCAGGCCGAGACCGGCGCTGATCGCGACCGCGGCGAGCACCAGCAGCGGCACGCCCAGCCAGGCGGCCAGCACGAGCAGGCCCGTGCGTCCCTTGCGCTCGCCCAGGGTGAGCCCGGTCTCGCGGGCCCACTGGCGCGGCGGCGTCCGACTGACCAGCCAGGCCGCCAGCACGCCGATCGCGGGCGTGAACATCATCAGCAGCGCCAGCGGCCGGGCCAGCGGCGAGGCCAGCCCGCCGGCCAGCCACAGGGGCAGCGCGACCACCCAGGACAGGACGAACGCGACGGTGAGGAAGACCGGCAGCGGCTTCACGCGACGCTCCTTTCGGCGACGAGCGCGTTGATCAGGGCGGCGCCGCGGCCGGCGTCGTCGACGCTGACGGCCAGCTCGCCGCCGGTCCGGTAGCGGATGACGAGGCAGTCGCCGCCGCGCAGCATGATGGTCGCGCCGCCGGGCAGCCCGCGCACGCCCCAGCCGCCGACCTGGCTCGGGTAGCGCTGCTCCGGCCAGGCGCTGTCGATCTTGGCGAGGGGGATGCGGCGCACCGGCCATCCCAGCGGGCCGAACCCGATCGCCACCCCGTCCGCCGTCACCCGCACGCGCGCCGACGAGGTGAACAGGCCGGCGATCAGCACCACGGTCAGCACGGGCACCAGCGCGTCGAGCGGTGCGCCGGAGGCGATGCCGGTCAGGCGCAGCACCCCCGCCACGGCGAGCGCCGCGGCGGCGGCGCAGGTGGCGGCGAGCAGCCACGGGTTGCCCACCCGGCTCACCCACACCGCGCGCTGGCCGGGGCGCAGCTCCAGCGACGGCGGCTCCCCCTCGGGCGCCCGCTCCGCGCCGCCCCGGCCGAGCCAGGCGGCCGCCGCCATCGCGGCGAGCGGCACCACGGCGACGGCCAGGGGCGCCCAGGCGGGCAGGCGCGCGTCGGACCAGCTCGCCGCGTCGAGGTTGGCCAGCACCGTGGAGACGGCCACGCCCAGCGCGAGCAGCCCGCCGCCGGCGAGCAACGCCCACGCCCCCAGCGCCCGCACCCGCCCCGGCCCGGCAGCCGCCCGCCCCGGGCCCGCGCCCGGCCGGGCGGCGCCGCGGGCCACCGCCGCCAGGGCGAACAGCCACATCAGCGCCCAGGTGCCGAGCAGCGTGGTGACGAACACGGCGAGCGGCGCCGAGCCGTCGGGCACCGAGCCCGGCCCCCAGTGCACGGCCAGCGGCTCGGGCAGCCGGTCACGCACCGCCAGCGGCAGCAGGATCAGGACGGCGGTGACGGCCGCCCCCGTGAGGGCGGCGATCCGGATGTTCATGCGAGCTCCTCCAGCAGCGTGATGACGTCCTCCCGGCGGTATCCGTACCTCTTGGCCTCGTCCAGCAGTTCGCGCGCCCGCTCGCGGAGCAGGGCGCGCCCGTCGGCGTGGCGCGCGACGCTGACGCCGCGCCCCCGCCGGAACTCCAGCAGCCCCTCCTCCCGCAGCTCACGCAGGGCGCGCAGCACGGTGTTGGGGTTGATGCCGAGCGCGTCGGCGAGGTCGCGGGCCGGCGGCAGCCGGTCGCCCGGCGCGTAGGAGCCCTCGCCGATGGCGCGGCGGATCGCGCCCGCGACCTGCTCGTGCAGGGGACGGGCGTCGTTGAGGTCGAGCGTCAGCAACATGGTGCTAATGACAATAGCACCATGTCGCTAGTCATGATTCATGGGATGAACCCCTGTTTGTGGGGCCTGGAAACCCTGGATAGCATCGGTTTACGTGACCACTGTGCGGCTGAACTCAGCAGATCCCGTCTCGTTCGACACCGACGCGCTCATCGTCGGGTTCCTGTCCGGCCCCGGCGGTCCCAGCCCCGCCACAGGCGCCGAATCCCTCGACGCGGCCTTCGGTGGCAAGCTCGCCTCCTCGCTGACCTCCGTGGGCTTCTCCGGCAAGCCGGGCGAGCTGGCCAAACTGCCCACGTTCGGCTCCGTCACCGCTCCGGTGCTGGTGGCCGTCGGGCTCGGCGAGTCCCCTGACGCCGAAGGGCTGCGCCGCGCCGCCGGCGCCGCCGTGCGCTCGCTGGCCGGCACCGCCCGCGCCGCGCTCGCCTTCCCCGCCGGCTCCGCCGCCGAGGCCGAGGCCGTCGCACTGGGCGGCCTGCTGGGCGCCTACGGCTTCTCGCGCTACCGCACCGGCGAGGGCCAGAAGGAGCCGGTGAGCGAGCTGACCGTCCTGTCGGGCGAGGACGCCGCCGCCGGCGAGCGTGCCGCGATCCTGGCCGACGCCGTCACGCTGGTGCGCGACCTGGTCAACACGCCGCCGTCCGACCTGTGGCCGGCCAAGTTCGCCGAGATCGCCGAGCGCACCGGCGCCGAGCACGGGCTGAGCGTCGAGGTGCTCGACGACAAGCAGCTGCGCGACGGCGGCTACGGCGGCCTCGTCGGCGTCGGCCAGGGTTCGGTCAACCCGCCGCGGCTCGTCCGGCTCTCCTACACCCACCCCGAGGCCACCAAGACGCTGGCGTACGTGGGCAAGGGCATCACGTTCGACTCCGGCGGCCTGTCGCTGAAGCCGTCGGCGTCCATGGACTGGATGAAGTCCGACATGGGAGGCGCGGGCGCCGTTTTCGGGGCGCTCGTCGGCATCGCCCGCCTGGGCCTGCCGGTCAACGCCATCGGTTACCTCTGCCTGGCGGAGAACCTGCCGAGCGGCACCGCCCAGCGCCCCTCCGACGTCATCCACAGCTACAGCGGCAAGACCGTCGAGGTGCTCGACACCGACGCCGAGGGCCGCCTCGTCCTCATGGACGGCATCGCCCGCGCCGCCGAGGACAACCCCGACCTGATCGTCGACGTCGCCACGCTGACCGGCGCGCAGATCGTCGCCCTCGGCTGGCGCACCGCCGGCGTCATGGCCAACGACGACGCCGTGCGCGAGCTCGTCGTCGAGGCCGCGACCGCCGCCGGCGAGGGCGCCTGGGGCATGCCGCTGCCCGAGGAGCTGCGCAAGGGCCTCGACTCCCCCGTCGCCGACATCGCCAACCTGCAGCCCGAGCGCTGGGGCAGCATGCTGGCCGCGGGCATCTTCCTCAAGGAGTTCGTGCCCGACGGCGTCCGCTGGGCGCACATCGACATGGCCGGCCCGGCCTTCAACAAGGGCGAGGCGCACGGCTACACCCCCAAGGGCGGCACCGGCGCCTTCGCCCGCACCCTCATCGCGCTCGCCGAACGGCACGCGAGCATCTGAGGGGACCGGCACCCGAGCGCCCGGAACAGATGAAAAGATGACGGCATCACGAACACCCCGACAAGGAGCCTTCCTGTGGCCTACGACATCGTCGTCCTAGGTGGCGGCAGCGGCGGTTACGCCTGCGCGCTGCGGGCAGCCGAGCTGGGCATGACGGTCGCCCTGATCGAGAAGGACAAGATCGGCGGCACCTGCCTGCACCGGGGATGCATCCCCACCAAGGCCCTGCTGCACTCCGCGGAGGTCGCCGACGAGACCCGCGAGAGCGCCTCGTTCGGCGTCAAGGCGCACTTCGAGGGCATCGACGTGGCCGGCGTGCACGCCTTCAAGGACAAGATCGTCAGCCGCGCCTGGAAGGGCGTGCAGGGCCTGCTCAAGGCCGCGGGCGTGACGGTGGTCGAGGGCGAGGGCCGCCTGCTCGCCGAGCGCCGCGTCCAGGTCGGCGACGAGGTGTACGAGGGCCGCAACGTGGTGCTCGCCACCGGTTCGGCGCCCCGCAGCCTGCCCGGCCTCGACATCGACGGCGAGCGGATCATCACCAGCGAGCACACGCTGAAGATGGACCGGGTGCCCGCCTCCGTGGTCGTCCTCGGCGGCGGCGTCATCGGCGTCGAGCTGGCCAGCGTCTACCGCTCCTTCGGCGCCGAGGTCACCATCGTCGAAGGGCTGCCGCACCTGCTGCCCACCGAGGAGGAGTCCAGCTCCAAGCTGCTGGAGCGGGCCTTCCGCCGGCGCGGCATCAAGTACGAGCTCGGCGTCTTCTTCGAGAGCGTCAAGACCACCGACACCGGTGTGCTCGTCACCCTGGCCAACGGCAAGACCCTCGACGCCGAGATCCTGCTCGTCGCGGTCGGCCGCGGCGCCGTCTCGGCCGGCATGGGCTTCGAGGAGGCCGGCGTCACGATCGAGCGCGGCGCCGTCACGGTCGACGAGCACTGCCGCACCACCGCGCCCGGCGTCTACGCCGTCGGCGACCTGATCCCCACGCTGCAGCTGGCCCACGCCGGGTTCGCCGAGGGCATCATGGTGGCCGAGCACATCGCGGGCCTCAACCCGCCGCCCATCGACTACGCGGGCGTGCCCCGGATCACCTACTCCGACCCCGAGGTCGCCTCGGTGGGCATCACGTCCGCGCAGGCCGCCGAGCGCGGCATCGAGATCGTCGAGCAGGTCTACGACCTCGCGGGCAACCCCAAGAGCCAGATCCTCGGCACGGGCGGCGCCGTCAAGGTCCTCGCCCGCAAGGACGGGCCGGTCGTCGGCGTCCACATGGTGGGCCGCCGCATCGGCGAGCTCGTCACCGAAGGCCAGCTCATCTACAACTGGGAGGCGCTGCCCGCAGAGGTCGCCCAGCTCATCCACGCACACCCGACCCAGTCCGAGGCGGTCGGTGAGGCGATGCTGGCCCTGGCCGGCAAGCCGCTGCACGTACACAACTAATCCGCCCTCGAGATCAGAACGCGAGAGAAGAATAACGATGCCGGTCTCCGTACAGATGCCCCAGCTCGGCGAGAGCGTCACCGAGGGCACCGTCACCCGTTGGCTGAAGAAGGAGGGCGAGCGCGTCGAGGCCGACGAGCCGCTCCTCGAAGTGTCGACCGACAAGGTCGACACCGAGATCCCGTCGCCTTCCGCGGGTGTCATCACCAAGATCGTCGTGGCTGAGGACGAGACCGTCGAGGTCGGCGCGGAGCTGGCCATCATCGACGAGAGCGGCCAGGCCGGCGCGGCCGCCCCCGCCGAGGAGGCCGCCCCCGCCGCCCAGCCCGAGCCGGAGCCCGAGCCTGAGCCCGCTCCGGCTCCCGCCTCCTCCATCCCGCAGCCCGCGCCCGCCCCGCAGGCGGCCCCGCAGCCCGCCCCGGCCCCGCAGCCGGAGCCCGCTCCGGCGCCGGCCCCCGCCCCGGCTCCCGCGCCCGCCCAGGCCGCCGCTCCCGCGCCGCTGCCCACCTCGGGCGACAGCCCGTACGTGACGCCGCTGGTGCGCAAGCTGGCCAACGAGCACGGCGTGGACCTCGACGCCATCACCGGCACCGGCGTCGGCGGCCGCATCCGCAAGCAGGACGTGCTCGAGGCCGCCAAGAGCCGCCGCGAGCAGGCTCCCGCCGCCCAGGCCGCCCCGGCCGCGGCTGCTCCCGCCGCTCCGGCCGCCGCTCCGGCGCAGGCCGCCGCTCCGGCTGCCGCGCCCGAGCCGGTCGAGGTCGACACCACGCTGCGCGGCCGCACCGAGAAGATGACCCGCCTGCGCCAGACGATCGCCAAGCGCATGGTCGAGTCGCTTCAGACGGCCGCCCAGCTCACCTCGGTCGTCGAGGTCGACGTCACCAAGATCGCGCGGCTGCGGGCGCAGGCGAAGGACGAGTTCTTCCGCCGCGAGGGCGTCAAGCTGACGTTCACCCCGTTCTTCGCGATGGCCACCGTCGAGGCGCTCAAGCAGCACCCCAAGCTCAACGCGACCATCAACAACGAGACCAACGAGGTGACCTACTTCGACGTCGAGAACCTCGGCATCGCGGTCGACACCGACCGTGGCCTGCTCGCCGCCGTGGTCAAGGACGCCGGCGACCTCAACCTCGCCGGGCTCGCCCGCAAGGTCACCGACCTGGCCGAGCGCACCCGCGCCAACAAGGTGACCCCGGACGAGATCACCGGCGGCACGTTCACGCTGACCAACACCGGCAGCCGCGGCGCCCTGTTCGACACGCCGATCCTCAACCAGCCGCAGGTCGGCATGCTCGGCACCGGCGCCGTCGTCAAGCGTCCCGTCGTGGTCGACACGCCGGAGGGCGAGGTCATCGCGGTCCGGTCGATGGTCTACCTGGCGCTCACGTACGACCACCGCCTGGTCGACGGCGCCGACGCGGCCCGCTTCCTCACCACGATCAAGCGGCGCCTGGAGGAAGGGCGCTTCGAGGCCCAGCTCGGCCTCGCCTGACCACCGCACGCCCCTGGGGCCGGACGCGCACCCGCGCGCCCGGCCCCGCGCCTTTTCCCGGGGCCTCCGCCCGGTTTGGAGCGGTCCCGTACGCGCCCCCAAGGCCCCCACAGGACCGGACCGGCGCTAGGTCCCCACAGGACCGGGCCCGCCGCTAGGTTCCTCACCTGACCGGGCCCGCGCGGGGAGCCACCCCGAGCGCCCAGCGGTCCCCCGGCCCTACGGTCCCCGGCTTCCCCGGTCCCCAGACCCGAGCCCCGCGGGCCACGGAACGGCGAGCCGCCCAGGCCGGCCCCAGGAGGGCCCCACTGCCCCGAGGGGCCGCCTGGCCGCAGCCTCCGCATGCGGCCACCCGTGAGGGCGGGGCAGGCGGGAGGGGACGCCTGCCGAAGCCCCGGAGGGCGGGGTTCTCGGAGGACGGGGAGCCCGAACGGCGGGGAACCCAGTGGCCGCGCCCCAGAAGGCCGCGCCCCCGGAGGGCCGTGTCCCCCGGAAAGCCGCGTCCTCGGAAGGTGGGGTGGGGCGGCGTAGGGTTGGGGGATGGCGATCGTGGTGACCGGGGCGTCGGGGTTGCTCGGCGGGCCGCTGGTCGAGGCGTTGCGGGCGGGCGGGGAGCGGGTCGTGACGCTGGTGCGGCGGGAGCCGCGCGGGCCCGACGAGGCGCGGTGGGAGCCGCGTGCGGGGGTGCTGGATCCGGCGGTGCTGGACGGGGCGCGGGCGGTGGTGCATCTGGCCGGGGCGCCCATCGCGGACCGGCGGTGGAGCGCGGACTACAAGCGGGAGCTGGTGCGCAGCCGGGTGGACAGCACGCGGCTGCTGGTGGAGGCGATGCGGGGGCTGGAGCGTCCGCCGGCGACGCTGGTGACGGCGTCGGGCGTGGACTTCTACGGCGACACCGGCGACGAGGTGGTCGACGAGAGCCGGGGCAAGGGCGAGGGGTTCCTGGCGGAGCTGTGCGAGCGGTGGGAGCGTGAGGGCCGGGCCGCCGGGGAGTTCGGGGTGCGGGCGGCGCAGTTGCGGACGGGGCTGGTGCTGAGCCGGCGCGGCGGGGCGCTGGGCCGGATGCTGCCGATCTTCCGGGCGGGGCTGGGGGCGCCGCTGGGGTCGGGGAAGCAGTACTGGTCGTGGATCTCGGAGGACGACTGGGTCCAGGCGACCATCCATGTGGTGAAAAATCGGGATCTGGTGGGGCCGGTGAACCTCACCTCACCGACGCCGGTCACGAACGCCGAGTTCACCCGCACGCTCGGCCGGGCGGTGCGACGCGCCACGATGCCGATCCCGGTGCCGGGGTTCGCGCTGCGGCTCGGGCTGGGCGAGTTCGCGCAGGAAGGGCTGCTCCCGGGGCACCGGATCGTCCCTGACAAGCTGGTGAACAGCGGTTATGGCTTCGCGCATACGCGCCTCGGCGATGCGCTGCGCGCCGTACTCTAGTGTGCTGTTCGTCCTACGCATCGGGGAGATTCCGACATGACCAGGTCAGGGCAGTCCCACATTCTCGCCATCGGCGGCGGATCGTTCCGCGCCACCGAGCGCCACGGCTTCCTGGAGGCGAGCCCGCTGCTGCGCTACGGGCTCGATCTGACGGGGCAGGACCGGCCCAAGCTGGGCCTGCTCGCGACCGCGATGGGTGACAGCGCCGATTGGGTGCTGAAGATGTACGGCGCGTTCGCGGGCTGGGACGTCGAGCTGAGCCATCTGACGGTGTTCCCGATGCCCAACGTGGCCGATCCGCGGGCGTGGATGCTGGAACAGGACATGATCTACGTCAGCGGCGGCAGTGTGGCCAATCTGATGGCGTTGTGGCGGCTGCACGGCCTGGACGAGGCGTTCGAGGAGGCGTGGCGGGCCGGGGTGGTGCTGTCGGGGCAGAGCGCGGGCGCCCTGTGCTGGCACGTGGGCGGCAACACCGACTCCTTCGGCCCCGAGCTGCGGGTGTGGGCCGACGGCCTGGGCTTCCTGCCCTACTCGTGTGGCGTGCACTACAACGCCGAGCCGCAGCGCCGCCCGCTGCTGCAGCAGTCGGTGGCCTCGGGCGAGCTGCCGGGCGGCTACGCGGCCGACGAGGGCGTGGCGCTGCACTACGTCGGCACCGAGTTCATCCAGGCGGTGACGACCGATCCTGACGGCTATGCGTACAAGCTGGAGCATGACGGCGCGGGCGGCGTGAAGGAGTTCAGGATCGAACCCCGCCTGCTGACTTCCTGAATTACCCTACAAGGGTGAGGGAACGGCACAATGGACACATGCGCCCCACCCATGGGGTCGATCCCCACGCACTCGCCGTCGTCCGCCTGGGCGTCGACGTCCCGTACGAGCAGGCCTGGTCGCTCCAGCGCTGGGTGCACGGCAAGCGGGCCGCCGGTGAGCTCACCGACACGCTGCTGATGCTGGAGCACGCGCCCGTCTACACGGCGGGCAAGCGGGCCAGGCCGGACGAGCGGCCGTCCGACGGCACTCCGGTGGTCGACGTCGACCGCGGCGGGCGGGTCACCTGGCACGGGCCGGGGCAGCTGGTCGGCTATCCGATCGTGGCCGTCTCCGACGTGACCGACTACGTCTGCCGGCTCGAGGAGACGATGATCCAGATCTGCGCCGACTTCGGGGTGACCGCCCGGCGGGTGCGCGGGCGGGCCGGGGTGTGGGCGGTGGGCGACGCCGGTCTGGGGCTGCCCGACCGGCAGCTCGGCGCGGTGGGCATCCGGGTGTCGCGCGGTGTCACGATGCATGGTTTCGCGCTCAACTGCGCCAATGATCCGCGGTGGTTCAACCGGATCGTCCCGTGCGGGCTGCCCGACGTGGGCGTCTCCACGCTCTCCGCGGAGACGGGACGGCGGATCGTGGTGGAGGAGGTCATGCCGATCGCCGAGAAGCGCCTGGCCGAGGCGCTCGGGCGGGAGCCGTTCGACCTGCACGAAGAGGATCTTCTCCGCAGATAGTGGCCGATGGGCGACATGCCGCTCTACTATCGCGATGTGAAACGGGTCACAGCGTTCCTCCTCGCCCTGCTCGTGCATGCGCTCACCGTCGCCTTCGTGGTGCTCGGCGGCTGGACGATCGCGGTCAACGCGGAGTTCGCCGTCGCCTGGGTGCTGGGCGGCCTGCTCATCGGCATCGGCTGGATGCTGCGCCCGCGCCTGGGGCGGCTGCCCGACGACGCCGAGGTGCTCGACCGCGAGTCGGCCGGTGAGCTGTACGGCACGGCCGAGCGGGTGGCGGACCGGATGGGCGTCAGGCGTCCGGTGAGGATCGCGGTCAGGGACATGGCCCCGGCCGCCTCGTACGAGAAGCTGGGGCTTTTCCGGACGCCCGTGCTGGTCGTCGGGCTGCCGTTGTGGATGGCGCTACCGGCCAGGCAGCGGGTGACGCTGCTGGCGACGGCGTACGCCGGGTCGGCGGACGGCGACGGCGTGGTGATCGGCGGCGCGCTGTCGACGCTGGCCGAGTGGCGCGGGGCGCTGCTGGGCGCCGCGCCGTTGCAGGCGCGCGAGGACGCCGAGGTCAAGATCACCGTCACGCTGGGCGCGCTCGACGCGCCCACCACCGGCTACCAGGCGGCGGGGCTGCTGGGCCGGTTGATCGGCCGGGTGTTCGGCGCGCCGGTGCTGCTGCTGGAGTACGGCCTGACGCGGCTGGCGCGGTCGGGCGACGGGCAGGCGGCCGAGCGCAGGCGGGCGCTGGCGCTGCGGGTGGCGACGGCCGAGGAGCTGGCCGAGCTGGAGGACCTGGTCGCCGGACACCGCTACCTGGCGCCGATGCAGGCCGCGGTGCTGCGCGGCGAGAACGTGACGGCGATCCGGCAGGGCGCGCTGGCCCGCTTCGGCGCGCGGGCGAGCGAGGTGCCCGGCTCGTCCAACGCCGTCCTGCTGGGCGAGGCCGAGTCCGACCGGATCGACGCCGAGCTGCTGCGCCACTACACGCGGGCGATCCGCAGCTTCGGCCTCATCACCTGAGAGCGACGTCAGCTGAGAGCGACGTCACCTGAAAGCGACCCTCGATCCGGCTCGGGCGGCCGGAGACGTAAGCTGTGAGGGTGACCGTTGCTCCTGAAGGCCGAAAGCTCCTCCGCCTGGAGGTGCGCAACGCCGAAACCCCTATCGAGCGCAAGCCCCCGTGGATCAAGACCAAGCTGAAGACGGGCCCCGAATACACCGAGCTCAAATCGCTCGTGCGCCGGGAGGGCCTGCACACGGTCTGTGAAGAGGCGGGCTGTCCCAACATCTACGAGTGCTGGGAGGACCGCGAGGCGACCTTCCTCATCGGCGGCGACCAGTGCACGCGCCGCTGCGACTTCTGCCTCATCGACACCGGCAAGCCCACGGAGTACGACCGTGACGAGCCGCGCCGGGTGGCCGAGTCGGTCCAGCAGATGGGCCTGCGCTACGCGACCGTGACGGGCGTGGCCCGCGACGACCTGCCCGACGGCGGCGCCTGGCTCTACGCCGAGACGGCCCGCCAGATCCACGCGCTGCTTCCGGGCTGCGGCGTCGAGCTGCTGGTTCCGGACTTCAACGGCAACCGCGAGCAGCTGGAGGAGGTCTTCTCCAGCAAGCCCGAGGTGTTCGCGCACAACGTCGAGACCGTGCCGCGCATCTTCAAGCGGATCCGTCCCGGGTTCCGTTACGAGCGGTCGCTGGAGGTGCTCACGATGGCCCGCGAGGCCGGGCTGGTCACCAAGTCCAACCTGATCCTCGGCATGGGCGAGACCCGTGAGGAGATCGTCGAGGCGATGCGCGGCCTGCACGAGGCCGGCACCGACCTGATCACGATCACCCAGTATCTGCGCCCGACCCCGCGCCACCACCCGGTGGACCGCTGGGTCAAGCCGGAGGAGTTCGTCGAGCTGCAGGCCGAGGCCGAGGCGATCGGCTTCGCGGGCGTGCTGTCCGGGCCGCTGGTCCGCTCCTCCTACCGCGCCGGCAAGCTCTACCAGCAGGCGATCGCGGCCCGCCAGACGGCCTGATCGAATCGCTACCATGGGGTGAGCATCCTGAGGGAGGCTCCCCCCATGGCCGTGTTGATCCGCGCCGCCGACGTGCCGGCGGCCGAGCGCCGCGAGGCGTGGCTGAGCGTCGTGTGCGACGCGCTCGGGCCGCTCGACGTGCGTGTCGACGCCGACGCGCCGCTGCGCGGGCAGATCGAGGCGGGGCAGCTCGGGCCGGTGGGCGTCGGCAAGGTGCAGACCTCGACGCCGCACAGCGTGCACCGCACGCCCGGCCTGATCCGCCGCGACAGCCCCGAGCTCTACCGGCTGGTGCTGCCCGTGTCGGGCACCCCGCTGCTGGGCCAGGACGGCAGGCAGGCGCGGCTGCGCCCGGGCGAGTTCGCCCTCTACGACTTCACCCGGCCCTACGAGCTGGTCTACGACTCCGCGGTGCGGCTGGCGGTGTTCAGCTTCCCGCGTGAGCTGCTGCGGTTACCGCCCGGCGCGGCGTCGGTCACGGCGGTGCCGATCGCCTCGGGCGAGGGCGCCGGGGCGCTGGCCGCGCCGCTGCTGCGCCGGGTGGCGCTCGACCTCGACTCCTACCGGCCCGCCAGCGCGGCCCGGCTGGCCGGCGTGGTGATGGACCTGGTCACCACGGCCGTGGCCGAGCGGGTCGAGGAGCTGGGCGCGGTGCCGCACGAGACGCGGCAGGAGGTGCTGCTGGCCCGGGTGCACGCCTTCATCGAGAAGCACCTGGGTGACGCCGGGCTCGATCCGGCGGGCGTGGCGGCGGCGCACCACATCTCGCCGCGCTACCTGCACCGGCTGTTCGAGGCTCGGGAGACCACGGTCGCGGCGTGGATCCGGCACCGGCGGCTCGAACGCTGCCGCGCCGACCTGGCCGACCCGGCGCTGCGCGACACTCCGGTGAGCGTGCTCGCGGCGCGCTGGGGGCTGCCCGACCCGGCGCACTTCAGCCGCCTGTTCCGCAGCGCCTACGGGGTGCCGCCGGCCGCCTACCGGCGCGCCTGCGGGTAGTGCGCTGATCGTCAAGTCCCCGGCGCGCACGTGCAAGACCGGGGCCGGTCCCGGCGAGCATGCTTGAGGCACGAACTCACCGGAAGGACTGGAAGAAAATGCAGCTGTTCGTGAACCTCCCCGTCAAGGATCTCGCCCGGTCGAAGGCGTTCTTCACCGAGCTCGGCTTCACGCTGTTCGGCGCCGCCGACGACATGGCCTCCGTCGTCGTCAACGACGAGACGCAGGTGATGCTGCTGGCCGAGCCCACGTTCGCGTCCTACGCGCACCGCGAGGTCGGCGACGCCACCAAGGCCACCGAGGCGATCCTGGTGCTCGGCGTGGAGAACGAGGCGCGGGTGGACGAGCTGGCCGCCAAGGCCGTCGAGGCCGGCGGCACCGCGCTGGGCGGGGCCCGGCGTGACGCCTTCCGCTACCAGCGCGCCTTCGCCGACCTCGACGGCCACCACTGGGAGGTCCTGTGCCTCGTCCAGCCTTCGTGACCGGGACCTTCACCGTCACCTCGGCCGACGGCACCGCGATCGCCGTCGACCGGCACGGCGCCGGTCCGGCGCTCGTGCTGGTGCACGGGGCGTTCACCGGCCGCGGCCATCCGCTCATGGCCGCGGTGGCCTCGGGGCTGGCGCCGTGGTTCACGGTGTTCGACTACGACCGCCGGGGGCGCGGGGCCAGCGGCGACACGCCTCCTTACTCGGCCGAGCGTGAGATCGACGACCTGGCCGCCGTCGTGGCGGCGGCCGGCGGGCGGGCCATGGTGTTCGGCGGCTCCTCCGGCGCCGCCCTCGCCCTGGAGGCCGCCGTACGGATGCCGCAGATCTCCAAGCTGGCCCTGTGGGAGCCGCCCTACCACGTCGGCGCGGACGCGCCCGGGCTTCCCGCGGACTTCGCCGCCCGGCTCGCCGATCTGGTGGGGCGGGGCAGCCGGGGTGAGGCGGTGGAGCTGTTCATGACGGCCGCCGCCGAGACGCCCGCGGAGACGGTCGCCGCGATGCGGGCCGGCCCGCACTGGGCGGAGCTGGAGGCGCTGGCCCACACGCTGGCCTACGAGGCGGCCGTGATGGGGCCGGGCAACGCGCTTCCTGCGGCCCGCATCGCCGGGCTCGACCGGCCCGCGCTCGTGCTCAACGGCGAGCTCAGCCCCTCCTGGATGGGTGCGGCGGGCCGTGCCGTGGCCGCGTGCGTGCCCGGCGCGGCGCACCGGGTCCTGGAGGGCCAGACGCACAACGTGGCGGCCGGGGCGCTGCTGCCCGAGCTGCTGGAGTTCTTCGTGGCGGCGTGACCCCTGCCGGGTTCCCGTACTTGTCCGGTTCGTTTGTATCCTTCCTTGCATGGCGAAGTCCGAGGACCCAGATAAGCCGGGGCGCATCAAGCAGCTCCGCATGATCGCGCAGATCATCAAGCAGGCCAATCCCAAGGGGATGCCGATCGTCTTCCTCTCGGCGGTGGGCACGCTGGCTGTGGTCGTCGTGATCGGCCTGGTCACGGACTACCTGTGGTATTCCGTGTTCCTGGGCATCCTGGCCGCCTTCACGGTCGGCCTGGTGGTGTTCGGGCAGCTCGCGCAGCGGGCCCAGTATTCGATCCTGCACGGCCAGACCGGCGCGGCCGCCGCGGTGCTGCAGGGCATGCGCGGCAACTGGCAGGTCACCCCCGCCATCGCGGTCAACCGTGACCAGGACCTGATCCACATGGTGGTCGGCTTTCCGGGCGTCGTGCTGGTGTCGGAGGGTCCCGGCAACCGGGTGGCCAAGATGCTGGCGGCGGAGAAGAAGCGGGTCGCCCGGGTGGTGCTGGGCGTCGAGATCTACGACGTGCAGTGCGGTGACGGCGAGGGCCAGGTGCCGCTCGGCAAGCTGCAGCGCCACCTGATGAAGCTGCCGCGTAACCTGAAGAAGCCGGCCGTCAACGAGGTCAAGGACCGGCTGCGGTCGCTGCCGAAGAACATGCCGATGCCCAAGGGCCCGATGCCCAAGGGCGCCCGCATGCCGCGCGGCCCCAAGATGCGCTAGTGATCTCACCCTCGTCGCGGGCCAACCGGGGCTGGTGGGACGGCAACGCCGACGACTACCAGCTGGAGCACGGCGACTTCCTGCGCGACGACGGCTTCGTCTGGTGCCCCGAGGGCGTCGACGAGGCCGACGCGCGGCTGCTCGGCGACGTGCGCGGGCGGCGGGTGCTGGAGATCGGCTGCGGGGCGGCGCAGTGCGCCCGCTGGCTGCTGGGCCAGGGGGCGCGGGTGGCGGCGTTCGACCTGTCGCACCGCCAGTTGCGTCACGCCCAGCGCATCGACCTCGACGGCGCTCCCGGCGGCCGGGCGGTGCCGCTGGTGCAGGCCGACGCCGAGGCGCTGCCGTTCGCCGCGGAGAGCTTCGACCTGGCGTGCTCGGCGTTCGGGGCGCTGCCGTTCGTCGCCGACCCGCTGGCGGTGCTGCGCGAGGTGCGCCGGGTGCTGGTGCCGGGCGGGCGGTTCGTGTTCTCGGTCAGCCATCCGATCCGGTGGGCGTTCCCGGACGATCCGGGCCCGCGCGGGCTGACGTCCGACCGCTCCTACTTCGACCGTTCGCCCTACACCGAGCACGACGAGGACGGCGAGCTCAGCTACGTCGAGCACCACCGGACCTTGGGCGACTGGGTGGGTCTCGTCGTCGCCTCGGGGCTGGCCCTCACGGGCCTGCTGGAGCCGGAGTGGCCGGAGGGGCACGAGCGGGTGTGGGGCGGCTGGAGCCCATTGCGGGGCCGCCACCTGCCGGGCACGGCGATCTTCAGCTGCGCGCGTACCTAGCGGCCATGGCGTGGAAGACCTGGCGGGGCCGCCAGCGGGTCTCGTCGAGCATGCTGACGACGCCGTAGGAGCCGAGGTCGGCGGCGCCGCCGATCCGCGTGTAGCCGGCGAACGTGAACCACATCGCGGCCTCGACGCCCTCCTGCTCGAACACGTCGAGCAGCTCCTCCAGGTAGCGGACCTGCTCGCCCTCGTCGGGCACGGCGTCGCCGGGGACCGCCCAGGCCGAGCCGCCCCGCTCGGCGGCGCCCCGGTAGGGGCAGGTGCCGAACTCGGTGACGACGACCGGCTTGCCGTGCCCGAAGTGGGCGCGCATCTCGTCGCGGAAGGCGTCCGCGTTGTAGGCGGCGCGGTAGGCGTCGACGCCGACCAGGTCGAACGGCGTCCAGTCGACGAACTCCCACGGCCCGGCGGCGTAGGTGAGCCGCCCGCCGAACAGCGGCCTGACCGTCTCGGCGGCCTCGGCGAGGAACGCGTCGAGCCGCGCGACGACGGGCGGGACCGTGGTCGCCCACCATGCGGCGTCGGCCTCGCCCATGGCGGCCATGCGGGCGCCGTAGGTGGCGCCGGGCAGGTAGCCGTGGCCGAAGGCGCTGGTCTCGCAGCCGGTCACCAGGACCACCTCGGCGCCGGTGCGGCGCAGCGCCTCGGCCCGGCGGGCCGACTCGGCGTACAGCTCCAGCGTCTCGCCCGGGTGCAGGTCGACGGGGAAGGGCGCGTAGTAGACCGCCAGCCCGGCCGCGGCGGCCTCCTCGGCGGCGACGGTGAGCCGGGCGGGGTCGGCGCCGGAGACGCGGACCACCGTGCAGTGCAGTTCCTCGGCGATCACGCGCATCTCGCGGCGCGCGGTGTCGCGGTCGAAGCGGACGCGGCTGCGGCCGGGCTCGGGCAGGAACCCGGTGTCGTAGTTGATGCCCTTCTTCACTGTTTGATCCCGTTCTCGAGGAGGTCGAAGGCGAGCTCGACGTCGGCGGCCATCAGCCGCCGTGCCTCCTCCAGCGGCGTCCCGGCGGCCAGCCGCTGGAAGAACGACTCCTGGAGGGTGGTGAGGGCGGCGGTGATCTGCCCGGCCAGCAGCGGCGCGAGCGCCTCCCCCACGTCGGCGGCCAGCGCGGCGGCCAGCTCGTAACGGCGGCCCAGGTGAGCCTGGTAGACGCCGGCCATGAGCGCGGGGGTCGCGGCGATCACCCGCACCTGGGTGAGCAGGTGGCCGACGTCGATCTCGTCCACCGCGCCGGCCGCCGCCCGCCGGTAGTGCTCGCGCAGCGCGGCCAGCGGCGGCTGCCCCTCCGGCCGCCCGGCGACGACGGCCGCCGTGTCGTCGGCCACGCCGTCGAGGACCAGGCAGTCCTTGGACGGGAAGTAGTTGAACAGCGTGACCTTGGCGACGCCGGCCGCCTCGGCGATCTCGTTGACCGTCACCGCGTCGTAGCCGCGCTCGTCGAACAGCCGCAGCGCCACCTCGGCGAGGTGCCGCCGGGTGCGTTCCTTCTTGAGCTCCCTGAGCCCTGCCATCATCACGAGGGCAGCGTAAACCGTACCGGGTATAAATTCAAACCCGGTACGGTTTTTTCGTCGTCACATGCGGACGACCATCGTGTTGGACGCCCGGTCGTGCAGGCCGCGGTGGTCGCGGTCGAAGATCAGCGCCGGGATCGCCAGCGCGAGCAGCGCCGTGCGCGCCAGCACCGGCACCCAGCGCGGGTCGCCGCCGTCCATCGCCGCCACGCGGATGCCCGCCAGCCGGTGGCCGAACGTCTGGCCCATGGCGCCCACCAGTACCAGATACTGCGCGGCGAACACCACGGCGGGCAGCCACGGCGCCTGGGCCGGGTCGGTGCGCAGCAGCAACTGCGTGATCACCCAGGTGCAGATCATCCAGTCGATCACCAGGGCGGCGATCCTGCGGCCCCACCCGGCGATCGCGCCGCTGCCCTCCTCCGGCAGCCCCAGCCGCTCCCCCGGGTAGCCGAGGTCGACTCCGGCGGCGCGCACGCCGCCCAGCCAGGTCTGCGTCCAGCGCGGCTCGTTCCTGCTCATGACTCAAAGGTATCCGGCGGGGCGGGCGCCCTGGATCGTGACCTGCCCGCGCTTCACCGCGCCGCCGTTCACGGCCATCATGTACGCCATGCCGTACGGGGACGACCTAGACGCGCGCTTCAACGAGCTGGTCGCGCAGATCGGCGCGGACGAGCGGCGCCGGATGAGGGCGGCGGCGAGCAAGGCGGCCGGGGAGCCGCACCCGGGCCGCCGCCTGTGGCTGGCCGCCGCGGCCGTGCTCGCGGTGATCGCCGCCGCCGGCCTGGTCGTGGCCTTCCGGCCTGACCTGCTCACCTCCGCTCCCCCGCCCCCGCCGCGCGGCAGCGCCCCCGTGTTCGCCGTCCCGCCGTCCGTGAACGGGGCCTCCGACCCCGCGTAACACATGCGAAACAATCGAGACACCGTACGGAAACGGCCTCGTCCTACGGTCGGGCTCATAGCCCGTCCCCAGGGAGGTTCGAGAGTGTTCAACTCCGCCGACGACGTCCTGAAGTTCATCAGGGACGAAGGGGTGCAGTTCGTCGATGTCAGGTTCACCGACCTGCCGGGGACGACGCACCACTTCACCTTCCCGGTCGAGAACTTCGGCGCCAGCGTGTTCACCGACGGCCTGATGTTCGACGGCTCGTCGATCCGGGGCTTCCAGGCCATCCACGAGTCCGACATGCTGCTCCTGCCGGACCCGTCCAGCGCCGTGGTCGACCCGTTCCGCCAGCACAAGACGCTCAACATCAACTTCTTCGTGCACGACCCGCTGACCGGCGAGGCCTACAGCCGCGACCCGCGCAACGTCGCCCGCAAGGCGGAGGAATACCTCAAGGGCACCGGCATCGCCGACACCGTCTACTTCGGGCCGGAGGCGGAGTTCTACATCTTCGACGACGTCCGCTTCGAGACGAAGGCCAACGCCGGCTACTACTACATCGACTCCATCGAAGGCGCCTGGAACACCGGCAAGGCCACCGAGGGCGGCAACCTCGGCTACAAGCCGCGCTACAAGGGCGGCTACTTCCCCGTGCCCCCGATGGACCACTTCACCGACCTGCGCTCGGAGATGGTCCGCAACCTCATCGAATGCGGCATCGACGTCGAGATGCAGCACCACGAGGTCGGCACGGCCGGCCAGGCGGAGATCGACTTCAAGTTCGGCACCCTGCTGCGGACCGCCGACAACCTGATGCTCTACAAGTACATCATCAAGAGCACCGCCCAGGAGTACGGCCACACCGTCACGTTCATGCCCAAGCCGATCTTCGGCGACAACGGGTCCGGCATGCACTGCCACCAGTCGCTGTGGAAGGACGGCTCGCCGCTGTTCTACGACGAGGTCGGCTACGCCGGGCTCTCCGACACCGCCCGCTACTACATCGGCGGCCTGCTCAAGCACGCGCCGTCGCTGCTGGCGTTCACCAACCCGACGGTCAACTCCTACCACCGCCTGGTCCCCGGCTACGAGGCCCCGGTCAACCTGGTCTACTCGCAGCGCAACCGGTCGGCCTGCGTCCGCATCCCGATCACCGGCTCCAACCCGAAGGCCAAGCGCATCGAGTTCCGGGTGCCCGACCCGTCGTGCAACCCGTACTTCGCGTTCGCCGCCATGCTGATGGCGGGCATCGACGGCATCCGCAACAAGATCGAGCCGCCGGAGCCGGTCGACAAGGACCTGTACGAGCTGCCGCCGGAGGAGGCCCGCCAGGTGCCCCAGGTGCCCGGCTCGCTGACCGACGTGCTCAACGCCCTCGAGGCCGACCACGACTACCTGCTCGAAGGCGGCGTCTTCACGCCCGACCTGATCGAGACGTGGGTGGCCTACAAGCGCGAGAACGAGGTCGACCCGATCCGCCTGCGCCCGCACCCGCACGAGTTCGAGCTCTACTACGACTGCTAGAACGCGCAACAGGACGACCCGGCATCGCATCGCGGCGCCGGGTCGTTCGCGTGTCCGCGCCCCGCATAGCACGAGGCGCCGCTCCTCAGGAGTGGGTTATAGGTGGCGGATGAGGCATGGAACTGTGCATAGACACCCAGAGTAATCAATTGAACACTCTTGGTGACAGCACTCCCCATCGGGAAAGGACCCTCCATGCCGACTGCACGCATCGCCGCCGGGCAGACCAGCTCCGGCCAGGGCTGGAAAGCGTACGGCGCCAACGGCATCTTCATCGACGTCGACACCACCTCCGCCCGCTTCTCCGGCCGCCCCCACTACGTCACGTCCATCTCCGGCCCCGGCGGCAGCCACTGGAACCTGGTCGGTCCCAGCGCCGTCTACTCCCCCACCGCCACCTCGTTCCGCGTCTACGTCCAGTGGAAGGACGGCAGCGCGATCACCCCGGCCACCGCCCAGCAGTACGGCTGGTACATCACCTGGATCGGCTACGACAACCCCTGACACCCGGACCCCCGAGAACGGCCCCCGCACCCCCTGCGGGGGCCGTCCCTTTGGGCCCTGCCGAAGACGCGGCGCACGGGCCGGCGACTGACGCGCGGACGGCGGGTTCACCCCCGGGGCCCGGATGGCGCCTCAGGTCAGGGTCGCAGGGTTCACGACCAGGCGCACTGACCGCGCCTGGCCGAGTGGACGTCGAAGCCGAAGTCCTCGACGAGCTCCCACGGGGAGATTTCGCGGCGCTCGCCGTTGTAGTCCGGCTCCGCGTAGAAGCACCACGGCTCGTGGTCCTGGCTCACCGCCCGGACGACGGGCGGGACGATGGAGGGCTGGTCCGCCATGAAGAATCTCAGCTCGCCCGCCGCGGTCTGGGCGCAGACCACCCCGATGATCTTCGGGCAGGGAATCGGCGCGGCGGCCTGGGCCGCGGCGGCGGGCAGGGCCAGACCGGCGGCGGCGGTCGCCGTGGCCAGCAGCAGCCCGGCGGCTTTGCGGAGGCGGGTCGTCATGGGGAACTCCTTTGCTGTGTCGGCATGCCTGCGGAGGCAGACACCCCACTCAACAGCGGAGCGTAGAGATATGACAACAGAGAGTTACATGACTCTGGCGTTCCCGCTCACCGGGCCCCGATCAGGCGACCTTCCGGAAGACGACGACGGCGCGGTAGCGGTTGTGGTGCTCCCCGTCTGGCTCGGCTTCGGCGCTGATGACGTCCAGCTCCGCCCCTGACCCGAAGAACTCGAGCGCCTGCGCCACGGCGCCCTCCCTTATCTCGTCCGGGGTCGCACCGTTCACCGTGACGCGCAGGGTCAGCGGAAACGATCGCACGCCCATACGTGACCTCCTTCACCCATAGGCGATCTTCTTTGAGCGTAACACCGCGAATCAGCACAAAGGGGTTCCGCCGTCGACGCGGCGGAACCCCCGGACGCCGCCGTTACGGCGCGGAGATCTCGTTCACCAGGCGGGAGCTCCACGGGCACCAGATGAGGCCGGGCAGGAACGCGCCGCCCGCCTCGTCCAGGTGGTCCTCGACGTACGGGATGCTGGCGTCGCACACCTCGATGGCCACCTCGAAGAAGTCGACGGTCTCGGGGCGGAAGTGGTAGCTCCAGCGGGGGTTGTAGGAGGCGGTGCGCTTGTCGATCCGGCCGTAGAGGTGCGGCCGCTCGTCGGTCGCGCCGCTCAGCAGGTCGCGGGCGTGCTGGATGTCGGCGGGGTCGGTGAGCTGGACGACGAACTGTTCACGGGTGATGTCGGTCATCGTGAAGTACGCCGGCGTGGCCTGGAGCGCGGTGGCCGGAGCCGCCGCGGTGAGGACGGCGAGCGCGGCGGCGGCCGACATGACGCCGATCTTGCGGATGATGCTGGGCATGGAAGCCTCCCGGTAGTCGTTGCGTCACTCAACGTAGTTATACGCGTGCGTAGAGTGACAGTCACCGGATGGTCAGTTCTGCCATGCCTGCCGGCGGGCCCGTAGGTGGCCTGCCAGGGCGTAGCAGGCGGCGGTGGCGGCCGTCAGGAGGGCGGCGGCGAGCAGGGGGCGGGCCAGGCCAGCCAGGACCGCGACGCCGAGGGTGGCGCCGGCCTGGCGGGCGGCGTTGAGGACGCCGCCGGCGGTGCCCGCCGTGCCGGGCGGGGCGCCCGCGATCACGCCCGCGACCAGGGCGGGCAGGCACAGCGACAACCCCGTGCCGGTCACCAGGAGCCACGGTGCGAGCGCGTCCGTCAGCGCCAGACCCGCCAGGCCCACCGTGAGGAGCGCCAGCCCGGCCAGGATCGGCGGGCGGGCCCCGTAGCGGGCGACGATCCGGCCGGTGAGCAGCGGGTTGACGGTCATGGGCAGCGTCAGCGGCAGGAACGCCAGCCCGGCGGCCATCGGGGTCAGGTGGCGCACGTCCTGAAGGAACAGGGTGAGGACGAACAGGGCGCCCGCGAACGCGAAGTTCGCCGCCGCCCCGGCCACGAGCTCCGGCCACACCGCCCTGACCAGCCCCGGAGGCGCCGCACCGGCCGCCGACCCGGCATCCCGGCGTCCGGCTCGCGCCGACGCGACGCCCCGCCGTACCAGCAGGGTCGCCGCTGGCAGGGCCGCGGCGGCGGCGAGGGCGGCGGCGGAGCGGGTGGTGGCGGCGTGGGCGAGGAGGGCGAGCGTCAGGCAGGCCGGCGCCTGGGCCGCCCAGGCGACCGGCCGCCGTCCCGCCGGGGAGCGGACGCCGCGGAGGGCGAGCAGGCCGAGGGCGGCGAGCGGGGCGTTCACCAGGAACACCGCCCGCCACCCGGCCTGCTCCACGAGCAGGCCGCCGAGGAGCGGCCCGGCGGCGAGGGCGGTGCCGGTGGCGGCGGCCCACACGCCGGTGGCGCGCGCCCGCGCGGCCGGCGACGGGTACAGCTCGGCGAGCAGGCCGAGCGAGCCGCCCACGCAGAGCGCGCCCGCCACGCCGAGCGCCGCCCGCGCGCCGACGAGCACGCCGAGCGAGGGCGCGGCGGCGCACGCCAGGGAGAGCAGCCCGAACGCGGCCACGCCCGCCCTGAACACCCGGGCGGCCCCGTAGCGGTCGGCGACGGCCCCGCCGGTGAGGAGGGTGGCCGCGAAGGCGACGGTGTAGGCGTTGACGGCCCACTGCTGCCCGGCGACCGATCCGCCGAGGGAGGCGCGCAGGTCGGGCAGGGCGATGGTGAGCACGGTGGTGTCCAGCAGGACGAGGAAGTAGGCGAGGCAGACCCCGAGGAGCTTCATGCGGGCCAGCCTGCGGGCGGGCCGGGGGCGCGCTCAACAGCCGGGACCGTGGGGCGCGTTCGGGAGGACCGTATGCTCGGCATCGTGGATCTGCGTCATTTGCGATGCTTCGTAGCGGTGGCCGGGGCGGGCACGGTCACCGGGGCCGCGCATGGGCTGGGGCTGGCTCCGGCGTCGGTGTCGGAGCAGGTGCGCAGGCTGGAGGCGGGGCTCGGGGTGTCGCTGTTCGAGCGGACGCCGCGCGGGATGCGCCTGACCGGCCACGGCACGGAGCTGCTCGGCCGGGCGCAGGCGCTGCTCGACCATGCCGAGGAGGTGCGGCGCGCGGTCACGGGCACGCGGCGGCGGGTCACGGTGGGGGCGCTGGAGATGCTGGCGGCCACCCGGCTGCCCGCCGTGGTGCGCCGCCTGTCGGAGCGCCGGCCCGACCTGGACGTGGAGGTGCGGTCGCTGCCCCGGCAGGCGCTGCTGGCCGAGCTGGCGGGCGGCGGCGTGGACGCGGCGCTGCTGCTCGACGCGGGCCCGGCCGTGGGCACGCTGGGCTTCGACGCGCCGCCGGACCTGGACTTCGCCGATGTGGGCGAGGTCGAGCTGCTGCTGGTCGCGGCCCCGGACGGCGACCGCGACCCGCTGCTCGTCTCCGCGCCCGGCTGCTCGATCCGGCTGGCCGCCGACCGGCTGCCGGGGGTGACGGGCCCGCGCCGGGAGCTGACCAGCGTCGCCACGGCCCGCGAGTGGGCCAGGCGGGGCTTCGGCAGGGCGCTGCTGCCGGACTTCGCCGTCGAGGACGACCTGGCGTCGGGCGCGCTGGTACCGCTCACGTCAGAAGCGGACCGACCGGCGCACCGGCTGGCCCACCGGCTGGCCCACCGGCTGGCACTGCGGCTGGTCTGGCCGCGCGGCCGGGAGGGGGCGCTGCGCGACGTGCTCTACGCGATGAGCGAGCCGCGCCCGAGCCGGTAGAGGACGTGCGGGCGCAGCGGGCTGCCCTCCGGGACGCTCGGGTGCTCGAAGTCGCAGGAGTGGTCGCGGGTCATGCCGAGCCGCCGCATCACCGCCTGGGAACGGGTGTTGGTCAGGGCCGTCATGGAGATGATCTCCGTCAGCCCGGCCTCGCCGAAGGCGTGGGCGGCGGCCCGGCGGGCGGCCTCGACGGCATAGCCGTGGCCCCACGCCTTCCTGGCCAGCCGCCAGCCGATCTCCACCGCGGGCAGGAACGGCGCGTCGAACGTCTGCAGCGCCAGCCCGGTGAACCCGATGAACTCGCCGCTCTCCCGCACCTCCAGCGCCCACAGCCCGTAGCCGTGCTCGTCGAAGCGCTGCTCGATCTTGTCGGCGAAGGCGTCGCTCTCGGCCCGGCTCAGCGTGGCCGGGAAGTGCTCCATGACCTCGGGGTCGGCGTTGAGCGCCGCGAACGGCTCACGGTCGGCCTCGCGCCACCTGCGCATGATCAGACGTTCGGTCTCCACGTCCGGCATGCTAACGCCGCGACCGGATGCCGGTGATCCGCCGCAGGACGTCCCACCAGAACGGCGCCCCGAACAGCAGCGCCACGTACGTCAGCAGGAAGCCGGGCCAGTGGCTCGGCGTGGTGAGCCGGTCCCACCACAGGCCGCCGTTCCAGTGCACCGACGGGTCGCCCTCGGCCGGGATCGAGACGCTGACGATCGCGTGGTCGAACAGCTTGACCAGCGCCGGCTCGCTGAGCGTGTCGGTGATGCAGCCCACCGGGTCGGCCTGCTCGCAGCGGGCCTTGAGCTCCTCGTACGCCTCGGGCCCGGACACGGCGGTCACCGAGGCGCGGAAGGCGTTGTCGCGCAGCAGCGTCTTGCCGTACTCCAGGCCGTCCATGGTGAACAGCAGCGTCACCAGCAGCCCCAGCGCGGTCACCACCCACTTGACGTAGCGCTTGTAGAGCATCGACAGCCGCTGCATCTCGCTGTCGAACCAGCTCTCCACGCCCTGCCGGAACCGGTCGAGGTCGCGCTGGGCGCTCTCCCACACGCCGTTGAGGTGACCGTACAGCGGGCTGCCCATGGCCTTGAGCTTCTCCAGCAGCCCTTCGACGCCGCCGGGTTCGCGGGCGGCCATCTCCATGACCGCCACGGAGAAGCGGCCGGGCGGCAGGTTGGAGATGCTGGTGCGCCCCCGTTTGGGGTGGTCGATCTCGCGGACGCGCTCGTACAGCAGGCTCGTCAGGGCGCCCCCGCCGTCGCTCGCCGGCACCTCGGCCGACTCGGCGGGCGCGGGTTTCGGGTCGTGCGCGGGCCTGGGGTCGCGGGCGAACGGCAGCGCCGCGAACACGTCGCGCACCCGGCCCGGCAGCCACGACCTGCCGCGCGCGTCGGCGCCGTCGAGAGTGTCGCGCAGGTAGGCCCACAGGAACTTGCTGCGGATCGACAGGACCCGGACGACCGCCTCGTTCAGCCCGCTGACCAGCAGCGACAGCAGCAGGAACGACAGCACGAGGCCGAGGGCGAGATCAACGTAGGCGGATAACACCTCTGATACTTACACCCTGGGCCTCGGGGGGTGTCAACCTTCGTAGAAGACGCGCTCGACGACCTGGCGGGCGCGGCGGGTGACGCGGCGGTAGTCGTCGAGGAAGTCCTCCGAGCCGTCGGGCGGGTAGCCGAGCGCCTGGGCGAGCAGGCGGCGTTCGCGCGCGTCGGCGGGCACGCTGTCGCCGGGCCGCCCCTTGACCAGCATGATCGCGTCGCGGACGCGGGAGGCGCACCGCCACGCCTCGCCGAGCACGGCCTCGTCGGCGGCGTCGAGCAGCCCCGCGGCGACGGCCGCGCGCAGCGCCTCCAGGGTGCGGGTGGTGCGCAACGACGGCGTGTCACCGGCGTGCCGGAGCTGCAGGAGCTGCGCCACCCATTCGACGTCCGACAGCCCGCCGGGGCCGAGCTTGGTGTGCAGCGCGGGGTCGGCGCCGCGCGGCAGCCGTTCGGCCTCCATGCGCGCCTTGAGCCGCCTGATGTGGCGTACGGCCTCGCCGGTGAGGCCGTCGGCGGGGTAGCGCAGCTCGTCCACCATCGCGGTGAAGGCGGCGCCGACCTCGGCGTCGCCGGCCGAGAAGCGGGCGCGCAGCAGCGCCTGCGCCTCCCACGGCGCCGACCAGCGCGCGTAGTAGGCGCCGTAGGAGGCGAGCGTGCGCACGAGCGGGCCCTGCCTGCCCTCGGGCCGCAGGTCGGGGTCGATGTGCAGGGGCGGGTCGGGGGCGGGCAGCGACAGCAGCCGGCGCAGCTCGTTGGCGACGGCGTGGGCGGCGTCGGTGGCCTCGCGCTCGTCGGCGCCGGGCAGCGGCACGTGCACGAACATCACGTCGGCGTCGCTGGCGTAGGACGACTCCATGCCGCCGAGCCTGCCCATCGCGATGACCGCGAACCGGGTGGGGAGCGGGCTGCGGCGTTCGGCCTCGACCTTGCCGAGCGCGGCGCCGAGCGCGGCCCGGATCGTCACGTCGTTGAGCGCCGACAGCGCGGCCCCGACCTGCTCGATGTCGGCCAGCCCCGACACGTCGGCGACGGCGGTGCGGAACAGCTCGCGGCGGCGCAGCGCCCGCACCGCGGCCACGGCCGTCTCGGCGTCGTCGCCGTAGCGGGAGACGGCCGCCGACGCCTCGCCGAGCAGCGACTCCGGCGGCCTGGGGGCCAGGTCGTCGTCGCTGCCGAGCAGCGCGACCGCGTCGGGGGCGTGCATGAGCAGCCCGGCGGCGTAGCGGCTGGTGCCCAGCACCCGCGCCATCCGGGCGGCCACGGCCGTCTCGTCGCGCAGCAGCCGCAGGTACCACGGCGTGGTGCCGAGCTTGTCGCTCACCTGCCGGAAGCCGAGCAGCCCGGCGTCGGGGTCGGGCGTGTCGGCGAACCAGCCGAGCATGACCGGCAGCAGCGTCCGCTGGATCGCCGCCCGCCTGGACACCCCGGCGGTCAGCGCGGCGATGTGGCGCAGCGCGCCCTCCGGGTCGACGAACCCGAGGGCCGACAGGCGGGCCGCCGCCGCCGACGGCGACAGCCTGGCCTCCGACTCCGGCAGCCGGGCCACCGCCTGGAGCAGCGGCCGGTAGAACAGCTTCTCGTGCAGCCGCCGCGCCTCCCGGGCGTGGCGCCGCCAGCGCTGGGTGAACTCCCCCACCGGGTCGGCCTGCATGCCGAGTGCCCGGCCGAGCCGGCGCAGGTCGGCCGGGTCCTCCGGCAGCACGTGGGTGCGCCGCAGCCGGTGAAGCTGCAGCAGGTGCTCGACCTGGCGCAGGAACGTGTACGCCTCGGCCAGCCCGCGCGAGTCGTCACGCCCCACGTAGCCGCCCCGCGAGAGCGCGGCCAGCGCCGGCAGCGTCGCCCGGCGGCGCAGCAGCGGGTCGAGCCGGCCGTGCACGAGCTGGAGGAGCTGCACCGCGAACTCGATGTCGCGCAGCCCGCCCGGCCCGAGCTTGATCTGGCGCTCGCCCTCCGTCTTGACGTGCGCCTCCACGCGGCGGCGCATCGCCTGGACGTCCTCGACGAAGTTCTCCCGGGTGGCGGCCGACCAGACGAGCTCGTTGACCGCCTCCACGTACGCGGCGCCCAGCTCCAGGTCGCCCGCCACCGGCCGGGCCTTCAGCAGCGCCTGGAACTCCCACGTCTTGGCCCAGCGCCGGTAGTAGGCCAGGTGGCTGGCCAGGGTCCGCACCAGCGGGCCTGACCTGCCCTCGGGCCGCAGCCCGGCGTCCACCTCCCACAGCGCGCCCTCGGGGGTGGCGGTCGAGCAGGCGCGCATCATGGCCTGCGCGAGCCGGGTGGCGGTGCGCAGCGCCTTGGTCTCGTCGGCGCCTTCGCGCGGCTCGGCCACGAAGATCACGTCGACGTCGCTGATGTAGTTGAGCTCCCGGGCGCCGCACTTGCCCATCCCGATCACGGCCAGGCGCACGTCACCCTCGCCGCCCTCGCCGACCTCGCCGACCTCACCGCCCTCGCCGACCTCGGCGCGCGCCACGGCCAGCGCGGCCTCCAGCGCGGCCCCGGCCAGGTCGGACAGCTCCGCGGTCACCTCGGCCTGGGACGCCTCCCTGGTCAGGTCGCGGGCGGCCAGGTGCGCCAGCCGCCCCCGGTAGGCGACGCGCAACGCGACCAGGGCGTCGTCCCGTCCGGCCACGGGCCGCTGGAGGTCGGCGCGGGCGCCCACGGCGTCGAGGAGCGCCGTGCGGGGATCGTCCGGGCGGGGGGTGGCCAGCAGGTCGAGGTGGGCGGGATGGCGTACGAGGTGATCGCCCAGGGCGGCGCTGACGCCGAGGACGGCGAGCACGCGCTCGCGGAGCCGGGCGTCGGCGCGGAGCCGGTCGAGGGCGCCCGGGTCGCTCTCGGCGAGCCGGGCGAGCGAGGCCAGCGCCAGGTCGGGGTCGGCGACCCCGACGAGCGCGTCGAGCAGGTCGGTGAGGTCGGCGGGGGCCTGCTGGACGAGCCGCGCCGCCGTGGCTCCGTCGGCGAATCCGAGCTTGGCGAGGCGCGCGGCGGTGGACTCGATCCTGGGCACCCCTCCATCTTGACAGGCCCGGACCGGCGCGACCTAGACTACAACGCAACGTTGCGTTGTGTTTTGCGGAGGGGGCGGACGTGGAGAGGGTGCCGGCGACGGTGACGTGGGGGCTGCTCGCGGCCTGGATGGTGCACGACGCGGAGGAGCTGGCCACCATGGCCGGCTGGGCGCGGGCGGCCAGGCCCCGGCTGGAGAAGCGGTTCCCGGGCGTGCCGTGGGAGCGCCTGGAGGTGTCGCAGCGGCACGTCAACGTGGCCATCGGGCTCATGGGCGGCGTGATGGCGGGCGCGTCGGCGCTGGGGGCGCGCACCGGCGGGCGCAGCGCCACCTTCCAGACGGTGCTGCTGGGCTTCGGCGCGCACGGGGTGGTGCACCTCGCCCAGGCCGCCGCCACGCGCGGCTACACGCCGGGCGTGATGACGTCGCCGCTGGTGGTGATCCCGTTCTCGGTGTGGGCGTGGCGCCGGCTCAAGGCGTCCGGCGTGCCCGTCGCGGGCGGGGCGAAGAGCTGGGCGGGGCTGGCGGCGTTCCCGCTGCTGCTGGGGGGCGTCCACGCGGTCGCCCACGCCGTCGCCGCCCGCCGCCCCGGCGAGGGCCCCGCTGTCGGGGCGCGGGTGCGGGGGCGGTTCAGCCGCGATCGCTGGTTCTGAGGTCGCCCGCGCGCTGCCGGGCGGCGGCGCGGATCGTCGCGGTGAACGCCTCGGCCAGCGGGCGCCAGGCCGACTCCAGGGCGGGGGCGGCGGCGCGGACCTGCTCGTCGAGGCGGCCGGCCGATTCCAGGCCGGTGGCGGCCGTCCAGGTGGCGAAGATGTCCGGCGTCGCCTCGGGGTGGAACTGCACCGCCCAGGCCGCCGGGCCAAGCCGGTACGCCTGGTTGGGGTACTGGGCGCCGGCCATCAGCGGCACCGCGCCGTCGGGCAGCCGCGTCATCGCGTCGCCGTGGTACTGGACGGCCGGCACCGGGCCGGGCCGCGCGGCGATCCCGGCGAAGAGGGGGTCGGAGGCGGCCTGCGGCAGGGCGGTCAGCTCGGACACGCCGGCCTCCAGCCCGTTGCCGCCGCGCTCGACCGTGCCGCCGCAGGCCAGGGTGAGGAGCTGGGCGCCCAGGCAGACGGCCAGCGTGGGGGTCGCGTCGGCGACCGAGCGGCGCAGCAGCTCGCGGGTGGCGGGCAGCCAGGGCCAGCGCTCGTCCTCCCAGGCGGCGGCCTCGCCGCCGAGCACGACGAGCCCGTCCGCGGCGGCTTCGGGCACGGGCTCTCCCCGGTACGGCCGCACGACGTCACAGGGGAGGTCCAGCCAGCGGCCCAGGTAGCCGAGCCCGGCGTCGGCCTCGTGCTCGATCACGGTGATGCGCATATTTCAGGATTGTGCCGGACAATCTTGCGCTCGACACCAGCGCGACCTCGGCCGGGTCTCGTTCCGGTCCGCCCCCGGCCGACGGGGGCGGACCGGACGGGCGTGCTAGCGGGGCGTGATCCAGGTGGCCTGGGCGGCTGCGACGAGGGTGCCGTCCACCTCGTACACGGCGCTCTCGCCGAACAGCTTGCGGCCCTCGCGGCCGGTGGCGCGGCCGACGACCGAGTAGGCGCCGCCGGGGATGACGTCGCGGTGGAACTGGACGGCCAGGCGGCCGAGCAGGGCGGACTCGCCGGGCTGGAAATGGGCCCAGCCGGTGACGCAGTCGAGGGCGGCGGCGACGATCGAGGCGGGGACGCCGTCCTCGTCCGCGACCGTGAACGGCACCCGCCAGCCGGCCGCGACGAGGCCGTCGCCGTCCACCGGGCCGGGGAAGATGCGCAGGCCGTCGCCGGGCTCGCGCAGGCCGCAGGCGAAGCACTCGGGGAAGGCGTGGCCGCGGTGCCCGGCGAAGCCGGCCTCGGCGCGGGCCGCCTCGGTGAAGGCGACGAACGGCGGCGCGGGCACGTTCTCGACCACGGGGATGGCCTCGACGAGCAGCTTGTCCCCGTCGTAGAGGGAGACGGTGTTGGCGACGTGCTCCAGGCGCAGCTCGCTGTCGAGGGGCGTCGGGGCGTGCAGCGTGACCTCGACCGCCGATCGTTTGCCGTTGAGCGCGTCGGCGAGGGTTCCGGCCAGCCAGCCGCCGTTGGCGACACCCGCGGGGCCCCGGAAGCGCTCGGGAACGGTCAGCACGGTCTGCAGGGCAGCCGTCGTCATGCCACACCCTCCAATATCGCCACTAAGGGCGGTAAGTCCAGAAATATCATTTAGAACAGGCCGATTTTACTGGAAGCATTGATCTACCAGCACCCGGGGCCTGCGCTACGACATAACGCGACAAACCCACACGAACTTCCCCACTCCCCCGCGTGGAACGGTTCAGGTGATCGCTAAAAGATACGGCGGGCCCGGCGTTCCCACATGACTTCCGGGCCGAAGTGACAATGGTCACGTTCTGTACCGCGCCCGGCACCCGGCAGACTGGCCCGCATGGACCGGCTGACCCTCTGGGAACGACGCACCGGACCTGCGCTCCTGGCCATCGGCGTCTGCTTCCTGGCGAGCTGGGCGCTGCCGGTCGTCGTGCCGGCGCTGCCTCCCGGGGCCGACCGCGTCCTGTGGTACGTCCAGGTCGCCGCGTGGGCGCTGTTCGCGCTGGACTACGCGGTGCGGCTGACGCTCGCGCCGCGCCGGCTGCGGTTCGTGGTGCGCAACGTGCCCGCCCTGGTGGTGGTGCTGCTGCCGATGCTGCGCCCGCTCTGGCTGCTGCGGGCGCTGCTGCTGCTCCAGGTGGTCGCGGCCCGGGTCAGGCTGCCGCTGCGCGTGCGCGCGGTCGTGTACGTGAGCGGCACGGCGCTGTTCCTGGCCCTGGTGGGCAGCGTCGCCGTGCTCGACATCGAGCGCTCGCACGCCGACGGCAACATCAAGACGATCGGCGACGCGCTGTGGTGGGCGCTGACGACGATGACCACCGTCGGCTACGGCGACCGCTTCCCCGTCACCCCGGAGGGCAGGCTGGTGGCGGCGGGCCTGATGACGGCGGGCATCGCGCTGCTGGGCGTCGTGACCGCGGCCATCGCCTCCTGGTTCGTGGAGCGCTTCCAGGCGAGCGCGGCGGCGGAGCGGCGCAGCGAGGCCGAGCTGAAGCAGGCGCTGGAGGAGCTGGCCGGGATGCGGCGCGAGCTCGGCGAGCTGCGGCAGGCGGTCGGCGAGCTGGGCCGGCTGCGCGAGGAGCTGGCGGCCCTCACCGAGCGCCTGGGGGGCCGCTGACCGGCCCGCCCGCGTCTACAGGACCGGCAGGTAGCGGCCCAGCTCGAACTCGGTGACGTGGCGCCGGTATTCGCGCCACTCCGAGCGCTTGTTGCGCAGGAAGAAGTCGAAGACGTGCTCGCCGAGCGTCTCGGCGACCAGCTCGCTCTGCTCCATGACGGCGATGGCGTCGTCGAGCGACTGCGGCAGCGGCCGGATGCCGAGCGCGCGCCGCTCGGCGCTGGTCAGGGTCCAGACGTTGTCCTCGGCGGCCGGCGGCAGCTCGTAGCCGTGCTCGATGCCCTTGAGCCCGGCGGCCAGGATGAGCGCGAAGGCCAGGTAGGGGTTGCAGGCGGAGTCGAGCGAGCGGAACTCGATGCGCGACGAGCCGCCCTTGTGCGGCTTGTACATGGGCACCCGGACGAGCGCGGAGCGGTTGTTGTGGCCCCAGCACACGTAGGAGGGCGCCTCGCCGCCCTGCCCGGCGATGGCCTCGGCGCCGCCCCACAGCCGCTTGTAGGAGTTGACCCACTGGTTGGTGATGGCGGTGATCTCGGCGGCGTGCTTGAGCAGCCCGGCGATGAACGAGCGGCCGATCTTGGACAGCTGGTAGTCGGCGCCGGCCTCGTAGAAGGCGTTGCGGTCGCCCTCGAACAGCGACATGTGGGTGTGCATGCCGGAGCCGGGGTGCTCGGTGAACGGCTTGGGCATGAACGAGGCCCAGATGCCCTGCTCCAGCGCGACCTCCTTCATGACCAGGCGGAAGGTCATGATGTTGTCGGCGGTGGTGAGGGCGTCGGCGTAGCGCAGGTCGATCTCCTGCTGGCCGGGCGCGCCCTCGTGGTGGCTGAACTCGACCGAGATGCCCATCGACTCCAGCATCATGATCGCCTGGCGGCGGAAGTCGTGGCCGGAGCTGTGGGGGGTGTGGTCGAAGTAGCCGCCGGAGTCGATGGGCTCGGGCCGCACGCCGGGCTCGGGCCGGTTCTTCAGCAGGAAGAACTCGATCTCCGGGTGGGTGTAGAAGGTGAAGCCCATGTCGGCGCACTTGGCGAGCGTGCGCTTGAGCACCCAGCGGGGGTCGGCGTGGGAGGGCGAGCCGTCGGGCATGAGGATGTCGCAGAAGATGCGGCCGGCGCCGGGCGTCTCGCTGCGCCAGGGCAGGATCTGGAACGTCGACGGATCGGGCTTGGCCAGCATGTCGGCCTCGTAGACGCGGGCGAAGCCCTCGATGGCCGAGCCGTCGAAGCCGATGCCCTCGGCGAAGGCGCCCTCCAGCTCGGCGGGGGCGATCGCGACGGACTTGAGGAAGCCGAGCACGTCGGTGAACCAGAGCCGGATGAACCGGATGTCGCGTTCCTCAAGGGTGCGGAGCACGAACTCCTGCTGGCGGTCCACGGCGTCCCCTCGTCAGTGGCAGTACAGGTTTCATATCAGCATGCCGTGTCCGTGTTTCGCACAGGTTACGCGGGCCGCCGGTGCGAGCCTCGCTGACAAAGGGCCCGGCCGGACTTACTGTGATCACGCAGTCAGTCTCGGGGGAGGCATTGGTGGCTATCGACCTGCTCAATCACAAGCTCGATCGGGCCTTCGACCACATCGACGCCGGGGGCGCGGGCGTCGTGGCGCGTGAGGACCTGCTGGGGCTGGGCGCCCGCCTGCTGGTGGGTTTCGGGGAGTCCCCCACCTCGGTCACCGGCAGCAGCCTCGTCGACAGCTTCGACGGGATCTGGACGGCGCTGTCGGAGGCGCTCGGCCGCGACCGCGATCTGGGCCTGACGCGGGAGGACTTCCGCGTGGGCATGACTGCCGCGTTCGTCACCGGCGGCGGCTACGACGAGGTGTTCCGGCCGGCGGCGGTGGCGGTCGCCGAGCTGTGCGACATCGACGGCGACGGGCACGTGGGCCCGAAGGAGTTCCGCACGATGCTGGCCGCGTTCGGCACCGCCTACGACGACGTGGACGAGGCGTTCGAGCGGCTGGACCGCTCCGGCAGAGGGGCGCTCACCGTGGAGGAGCTGGTCCTGGCGGCTCGCGAGTACTACGTGAGCGAAGATCCGAACGCTGCGGGCAACTGGCTCTACGGACCGCTGTGAACGCCACCAGGGACACGACGGCCAACACGGCGGCGCACACGACGGTGCTGGCGTCGGTGCGGTCCGCGCTGCGGTCGGTGCTGCACTGGAAGCCGCTGCTGCCGCTGCCCCGCCGGGGCGGCTCGGCGGCGGTGGCGCTGCTGGCGCTGACCGAGCGGGTGCCGGCGATGGCGGCGCCGTGCCGCATGCATCCGGCGGTCTACGCGATCGAGGCGGCCGTCATCGACTGGGCGCGGCGCACCGGGCTGCACGCCGATCCGGGAGTGGGCTTCCACCGGATGGCGGGGCGGGCGTTCGCCGAGTTCGACGCGGCGGCGGCGGCGCTGTTCGCGCAGTGGCTGACGTGGCTGTTCCACCTGGACGACGAGCTGGACGAGGGGCAGTGCCGGCTGGAGGTGTTCCAGGGCATGCTGGAGGGCTCGACCGGGCATCCGCTGGAGGCCGCGTTCGCCGATCTGTGGCGGGTGACGAGCTCGCGGATGAGCGACCAGTGGCGGCGGCGGTTCGCGGTCAACCTGCAGCGCCAGCACTACGCCTGCCGGACAGAGGCGGCCAACCGGGCGTCGGGCGCGGCGCCGTCGCTGGCCGACTACCCGGCGCTGCGCCGGGGCACGGTCGGCCCCTACCTGTACGACCTGGTGGAGCCGTGCCTGCGGGTGGAGGTGCCGGCGTGGGTGCACCGGTCCGAGCCGTGGCAGGAGCTGGTGAACGCCTGCAGCGACGTCACCGCCTGGTGCAACGACGTGGCGTCGCGGCCCAAGGAGCGCGGCGACGCGCACAACCTGGTGGTGATCGCGGGGCGGGAGCTGGGCCTGGGAGAGCGTGAGGCGGTGGCCTGGGTGGTGGACCGGATCGCCGAGCGCTGCCGCGACATGCAGGAGGCGGCCAGGCGGCTGCCGCTGGACGACCTCGGACCGCGTACGGCCAGGGACGTGAGCAAGGTGGCGTGCGCCTATCTGGCGGCGCCGCGCGCGCACCTGGACTGGCTGATGGAGTCCACCCGCTACAGCTGAGCGCCGGTGGCGGCCAGCGCGTCGCCGGTGGGGGTGCGGCGGTAGACGACCTGCTTGCCGACGCGCATGCCGACGGCCAGGCCGCTGCCGCTGAGCACGCCGAGGTGCTGGCTGACGGCGCCGGGGGTGAGCGCCATGCGCCCGGCGAGCGCGGAGGTGGTGCTGGGCTCGTCCAGCGCGAGCAGGATCGCGGCCCGGCTGCGGCCGATGAGCGCGGCGAGCGCGCCGGGCGCGGGCGGCGGCCCGCTCTCCCACAGCGTGCCGACGCCGAGGACCGGGTAGACGAGCATCGACTGGTAGGGCGCGGACATGACGGCCACCGACGGCCAGTAGAAGGCGGTCGGCACCAGCACCAGGCCGTCGCCGTGCAGCCCGCCCGTGGCGCACCAGGGCCGGTCGACGAGCAGCCGCTCCCCCGTCCAGGTCACGGCGGGGCCGAGGCCGGCGAACAGCTCTCGGGCGCCGCCCTGGGCGAGCTGCCGCGACCGGCGCAGCACGTCGCGTTCCAGCAGGCCGTAGACGCGCGGCCAGAACTCGGCGAAGCACGTCTCCCAGTACGCCTCCAGCGCGGCGGCGACGCGTTCGACCCCGGCCGCCGGGTCGGCCAGGAACCGGTCGAGCACCGCCCGGTCGGTGCCCTGGACGCGGGCGGCCTCGGCGGCCGCGCGTTCGGGACGGGTGGCGCGTACGCGGGCGAGCTCGGCGGCGAAGTCGGGCAGCGGCGTGTCGGGCGGCGGGGTGAGGAAGTCGGCGAGGTAGCCGGAGGCGGGCACGAGCGCGAACAGCTCGGCCACGTCGAGGCCCGCCAGGCGGGGCCGCACGCACTTGATCCACGGCAGGTGGATGGACTGGCGGGCGGGGTCCTGGAGCGTGCGCAGGCTGGCCACGAGCTCCCACATCGGGGAGAACGCGAACCGGATGCGCGCCATGTCCTCGGGCTTGAGAGTCCAGGTCACCGACATGCCTTTAGTGTGCGCTAAATCGTTCGCCCCACCAAATCCCCCAATATCACTCTTAGCGGGTGAATAGCACGACTGTCGAGAAGCCGTCCTTCCTGCGTTCGCAGCTCGGCGGCCTGCCCCGCCCGTTCTGGGCCCTGTGGGGCGGCACCCTGGTGAACCGCCTCGGCACCATGGTGATGCCGTTCACCGGCGTCTACCTGACCCAGGCGCGCGGCCTGTCGCTGGCCGCCGCCGGGATGGTGATGGCGGTGTTCGGCGCCGGGTCGCTGGTGTCGCAGCTCCTGGCGGGGGTGCTCGCCGACCGGATCGGCCGCCGGGCGACGCTGGCGGGCGGCATGCTGGCCACCGCCGCGATGATGCTGGCACTCGGCTACAGCACGACGCTGCCCGCGATCCTGGCCTCGATGTTCGTGCTCGGCCTGGTCGTCGACGCCTACCGGCCGGCCTCCAACGCGCTGGTCGCCGACCTGGTCTCGCCGGTCGAGCGGCCGCGCGCGTACGGGCTGCTGTTCTGGGCGATCAACCTGGGCTACTCGGTCGGGATGACGGCGGGCGGGTGGCTGGCGCAGCTCGGGTTCCACTGGCTGTTCTGGGTGGACGCGGTGGGCTGCGTGGCGTTCGCGGTGCTGGTCTGGCGGGCGATCCCGGAGACGCGGCCGGCCGAGCGGGAGTCGTCGGGCGGGTTCGGGATGGTGCTGCGCGACCGGCTGATGGTCGCGTTCACGCTGGTGACGCTCGGCAACGCGCTGGTCTACGCGCAGACGTACACCACGCTGCCGATGGCCATGACCGAGCTGACCGGGCTCACCACCGGGCAGTTCGGGCTGGCCATGGCGCTCAACGGGGTGCTCATCGTGATCGTGCAGCCACTGGTGTCGGGCTGGCTGGGCCGGCTCGACCCGGCCAGGACGCTGGCGCTGGGGCTGGCGGTGATGGGCGTGGGGTTCGCGCTGACGTCGTTCGTCACGACCACGTTCTGGCTGGCGGTGACGATCGTGGTGTGGACGGCGGGCGAGATCGTGACGGCGGGCATCGCGGGCGCGATCGTGGCCCGGCTGGCCCCCGCCCACCTGCGCGGGCGCTACTCGGGGCTGTTCGGGTTCGCCTGGTCGGCTGCGGCCGTGCTGGCGCCGCTGCTGGGGAGCTGGCTGCTGGAGGCCGGCGGTCAGGCCGCGCTGTGGTTCACGGTCGGCGGCATCGGCCTGGTCTCGGCCGTCGCGATGCTGGCGCTCGGGCCCGCGATCCGCCGCCGCTGACCGCTGTACCGGGGCCGCCGGTGGCCCTACGCTTGCGCCTACCATGCTGACCTTTACCGCCTTGGGGCCGTTCCGGGCCTGGATCGGTCCCGACCCCCTCGACCTGGGCGGGCAGCGGCAGCGGGCGGTGCTCGCGCGCCTGCTCGTCGCCGGCGGCCGCGCCGTGCCCGTGAGCACGCTCATCGACGAGCTGTGGCCCGCCGGGCCGCCCGCGCAGGCGCTGTCGACCATCCAGGGCTACGTCTCCCGCCTGCGCCGCGCGCTCGAACCCGGCCGGGCTCCCCGGGAGGAGGCCGCCGTGCTGGTGTCGGCGCCGCCCGGCTACGCCCTGCGCGCCGGGCAGGACCAGGTCGACGCCTGGCGGTTCGAGGCGCTGGCCAGGACCGAGGGCACCGCCGCCGAGGTTTGGGCGGCCCTCGACACGGCGCTGGCGCTGTGGCGCGGGCCGGCGCTGGCCGAGTTCGGCGAGCTGCTGTGGGCGGTGACGGAGGCGGCCCGCCTGGAGGAGCTGCGGCTGACCGCCGTGGAGCGGCGCGCCGCCGCCGGGCTGGCGCTCGGCCGCGCCACCGCGCTGGTGCCCGACCTGGAGGCGCACGCCGCCGCCTGCCCGCTGCGCGAGGAGCCGTGGCGGCTGCTCGCGCTGGCCCTCTACCGCACCGGCCGCCAGGGCGACGCGCTGGCCGCGCTGCGCCGCGCCCGCGCGCTGTGGCGCGACGAGCTGGGCCTCGACCTCACGGCCGGGCTCAAGCGCCTGGAGGGCGACATCCTCGCCCAGCGCCTCGACGCCCCCGCCCCGCAGCCCGCCGCCTTCACGCCCCCCGCCGCCGCCTTACCCTCCGGGAGCGCCGGCCGGCCGTTGCGGGTGCTGGTGGCCGACGACCAGGCCCTCGTACGGACGGGCCTGCGGGTGATGCTGTCCGCCGAGCCCGGGCTGGAGTTCGCCGGCGAGGCCACCGACGGCGAGCGGGCGATCGCCGCGGTCCGCGAGGCCGCCCCGGACGTGGTGCTGCTCGACATCCAGATGCCGCACCTCGACGGCCTGGCCGCGGCCCGCCGCATCCTCGCCGACCCGGACCCGCCCAAGGTCATCATGATGACCACGTTCGGCAGCGACGAGAACCTCTACGCCGCGCTGCGCGCCGGGGTGAGCGGCTTCGTCCTGAAGACCTCGCCGCCCGAGCAGCTCGTGGCGGCGATCCGCGCCGCGTCGGCGGGCGACGCGCTCATCGACCCGGCGGTCACGACGCGGCTCATCGCGGGCTTCGCCGGCCGCGCCGACCCGGGCTCGCCGCCCGCGCTGGCTGGGCTGTCCGACTCCCGGCTCGACGTGCTGCGACTGGTGGCGCGCGGCCTGACGAACGCGCAGATCGCGCAGACGCTCGCGCTGCCCGAGGAGGAGGCCGCGGCGTCGGTGCGGGCGCTGCTGGCGCATCTGGGGCTGTCACAGCGGGCGCAGCTCGTGGTGGCCGCCTACGAGTCGGGCCTGGTGACTCCCGGCACGACCGTCCCGCGTTGACCGACTTCTCGTCGCTTGGACGATAAAAACCGGGCCGTACTAGGCTGGTGCCCGTGGCACAACTGCGCATTGCCTTGGCACAGACCAACCCGACCGTCGGCGATCTGGCGGGCAACGCCGACAAGCTCGTCGCGTGGACCCGCGACGCCGCCGACCGCGGTGCTCACCTGGCCGTGTTCACCGAGATGTTCCTCACCGGCTATCCCGCCGAGGACCTGGTGCTGCGGACGTCCTTCGTGGACGCGAGCATCGCCGCCCTCGAAGCGGTGGCGGTCAGGCTGGCCGAGGAGGGGCTGGGCGAACTGCCGGTGGTCGTCGGCTACGTCGACCGCGCCGGCCTGGAGCCCCGGCTCGGCCGTCCGAAGGGCGCCCCGCTCGACGCGGCCGCCCTGCTCCACCGGGGCCGCGTCGTCACCCGCACGGCCAAGCACCACCTGCCCAACTACGGCGTGTTCGACGAATACCGCTACTTCGTGCGCGGCGACCGGCTGCCGATCTTCCGGCTGCACGGGGTCGACGTGGCGATCGCGGTGTGCGAGGACCTGTGGCAGGAGGGCGGCCCGGTCGCCGTCGTGGGCCAAGCGGGCGCGGGCCTGCTCGTCGTGCCCAACGCCTCGCCGTACGAGAAGGAGAAGGACGACGTACGCCTGGAGCTGTGCGCCCGCAGGGCGCGCGAGGCCGGGTGCGCGCTCGTCTACGTCAACCAGGTCGGCGGCCAGGACGAGCTGGTCTTCGACGGCGACTCGCTGGTGGTCGGCGACGCGGGCGAGCTGGTGGCGCGGGCCGCCCAGTTCCGCGAGGAGCTGCTGATCGCCGACCTCGACCTGCCGGTCTCCTCGGCCGAGCCGGGCACGTTCCCGTACGACGCGGGCGACGGCACGGCGATCACCGTGGAGCGGCTGGTGCTCTCCCAGGACCCGGTCGAGCCGTACGAGCCCGAGCCCCCGTCGATCGCCGAGCCGCTCGGCACGCACGCCGAGGTCTATTCGGCGCTGGTGCTCGCGGTGCGCGACTACGTGGCCAAGAACGGCTTCCGTTCGGTCATCCTGGGCCTGTCCGGCGGCATCGACTCGGCGCTGACCGCGACGATCGCCGCCGACGCGATCGGCCCCGACCGGGTCAACGTGGTGCTCATGCCCTCGCGCTACTCCTCCGAGCACTCGCTGGCCGACGCCGAGGAGCTGGTGCGGCGGCAGGGGCTGCGCTCGCAGGTGGTGCCCATCGCCGAGATCGTCAACTCCTTCGAGAAGGAGATCGACCTGTCCGGCCTGGCCGCCGAGAACCTCCAGGCCAGGGTGCGCGGCATGATCCTCATGGGCCTGTCGAACGAGCACGGCCACCTGGTGCTGACCACCGGCAACAAGAGCGAGCTGGCGACCGGCTACTCGACCCTCTACGGCGATTCGGCCGGCGGGTTCGCGCCGATCAAGGACGTGCCGAAGCTGATGGTGTGGGAGCTGGCCCGCTGGCGCAACGAGCACACCGACCCGGGCTTCCTGCTGGAGGCGGAGCGGCCCGTGCCGGAGAACTCCATCACCAAGGAGCCCAGCGCCGAGCTGCGGCCCGACCAGCGCGACACCGACTCGCTGCCGCCCTACGAGGTGCTGGACCGGCTGCTGGACGACTACGTGGAGAAGGACCTGGGCTCGCGCGAGCTCATCGCCGCCGGGCACGACCCGGCGCTGGTGGAGCGGGTGATCCGGCTGGTGGACCTGGCCGAGTACAAGCGGCGGCAGTATCCGCCCGGCCCCAAGATCACGCCGAAGAACTTCGGCCGCGACCGCAGGCTGCCCATCACCAACCGGTGGCGCGAGGCCGCGCCCTGACGGGCCGGCCCCGGCCGCCGCGAGGGCTCAGGGCCGGGGCAGCAGGCCGGCGAGGACCCGGTCGACGACCCGCTCGGCCAGGTCGGCCGGCAGGTCGCCGGCGGGGCCCCACTTGGTGTACCAGACCATGGCGCCCGACAGCAGCGCCATGCCGACCTCCACGTCGAGGTCCGGGTCCAGCTCGCCGGTGGCGACGCCGCGCGCCAGCACGTCCTCCATGGCCCGCCGGCGCGGCTCGACCGCCCGCTTGAAGAAGCGCTCGGTCAGGCGCGGGTGCCGGTCGGCCTCGCCCATCACGACGTTCATGATGCAGCGGGAGCGCGTCGAGCGGCCGCCCTCCAGCCGGATCACGTCGACCAGCGCGATCAGGTCGTCGCGCACCGACAGACCGGCCAGCGGCGGCAGCGGCGCCTTCAGCGTGGCGAGGGCGTCGACGACCAGGTCCTCCTTGTTGGACCACCGCCGGTAGATCGTCGTCTTGCCGACACCTGCCCGCGCGGCGATCGCCTCGATGGACAGCTCGGAGATCCCCATACCGTCGGCTATCAGGTCGAGGGTCGCCTCGACGATCGCCTTCTCGGCCTTCTCGCTGCGTGGGCGGCCCGCTGGGCGGGTCGTCACCGGTTCCCGGATGGTCATCGAGGCCTCACACTACCGCTGGTTCCTTCTGCTCCGCCTGCTGCGCCGGCCGGGGCTTTCCCGGCATCCAGCGTGCCACGACGGCGATGCCCACCAGGCCGATGGCCGCCGACACCCACGCCGTGGTGTGCATGCCGTGGACGAAGGCGTCGAAAGCGGGCTGCAGCAGGGCCTGGCCGCGCTCGCCGAGCGACCGGGCGACCTCGACGGTCGCCATGACCGACTCGCCGCCGGCGTGCTGGACGTCGGCGGGCAGCCCGGCCAGCGCGGGCGCGATCTCGCCCCGGTAGCTGGAGGACAGGACGGAGCCGAGCACGGCCACGCCGAGCGCGCCCGCGACCTGCCGGACGGTGTTGCTCATGGCCGAGCCGACGCCGGCCTTCTCCCGGGGCAGCGACTCCATGATCGCGGTGGTGGCGGGCGGCATGACGTTGGCCATCGCCGCGCCCTGCACGAAGAACACCGCCTCGATGAGCACGATCGGCGTGTTCTGGTCGAAGAAGGCGTAGGAGGCCAGCGCCAGCGTGACCACGGTCAGGCTGACCGTCGCCGAGAGCTTGGCCCCGAACCGCTGGGTGATCCGCTGGCTGAGCGGCGCGAAGATGAGCTGCGCCGCGGCGAACGGGATCATCAGCGCCCCCGCCTGCACCGGGCTGTAGTCCAGCACGATCTGCAGGTAGAAGGTCAGGAAGAACATCCCGCCCATCATCGCGAAGAAGACGATGCCCATCATGCCGATGGCCGAGCTGAACCGGACGTTGCCGAAGCTGCGCACGTCGAAGACCGGGTTGTCGATGCGCCGCTCCCACCAGACGAACACGGCGAGCACCGCCAGGCCGGCCAGGGTGGGCACGAGAACCTCGGCGGAGGCGATCGTGGCCAGCTCGCCGCCCCGGATGATGCCGTAGACGACGGCCACCAGGCCGACGATCGACAGCAGCACGCCGACCGGGTCGAGCCTGGACGGCTTGGGGTCACGCGACTCGGGCACGACGGTGGCGATCAGCACGAGGCTGATGAGCACGATCGGCACGTTGATCAGGAAGACCGAGCCCCACCAGAAGTGCTCGATGAGCAGCCCGCCGGTGATCGGGCCGACCGCCACGGCGAGGCCGACGCCGCCGGCCCAGAAGCCGATGGCCTTGCCGCGCTCGCCGGGCGGGAAGACGTTGGAGATGATGGCCAGCGTGGCGGGCATGATGGCCGCGCCGCCGATGCCCATCGCCGCCCTGGCCATGATGAGCTGCGTGGGGTCCTGGGCGTAGGCGCTGGCCAGGGACGACAGGCCGAACAGCACCATGCCGACGAACAGCATGCGCTTGCGCCCGGTGCGGTCACCGATCACGCCGAAGGTGAACAGGAGCCCGGCGAACACCAGCGTGTAGGAGTTGATCGCCCATTCCAGCTCGCTCTGCGTCGCCCCCAGCCCCGCCACCGGGTCGGCGATGGTCTTCATCGCCACGTTGAGGATCGTGTTGTCGATCACGACCGCCAGCAGGCTGAACACCAGCACGCCGAGGATGGCCCAGCGGCGTGGGTGCCCTGTGTTCTCGTCCATCAAAGGGAAGCCTTAATTTCGATACGGCAATGTTTCGCTACGCCACCGTATCGCAAGGCATTCCGATACGCAACGGTATCGTTTCGTTAACTCAGGCGGACACCTCGTCCGGCACCGTCTCCGGGGCCTCGTCCCGGCGCTCCGCCGCGGTGCCGCCCCCACCGCCGCGGCTCGCGCCGCCTCGCCAGAACGGCAGCGCCACCAGCACCATCAGCACCGCGGCCAGCCCCGCCACCGCGAACGCCCAGGCCGAGCCGTGCGCGTCGATGACCGCGCCCGCGATGGGCGCAGACGCCGCGCCGCCGATGAGCAGGGCGGTGCCGTGCAGCCCCATCGCCTCGCCCCTGGCCGCCGCCGGCACCCAGCGGGTCATGGTCTCGACCGTGGACGACAGCGACGGCGCGCAGAGCAGACCGGCGGGCAGCAGCGCCAGCACCAGCCACCACCAGCCGCCCGAGACCAGCCCCACTGGGACGGTCAGCAGCCCCATGCCGCCGATGAGCACCAGCGGCGAGAACCCGCGCGACAGCCCGCCGTAGACGAACCCGCCGATCAGCGAGTAGAGGCACCAGATGCCGACCGCCAGCCCGATCCACTCGGTCTGGCCCGCGCCCTCGATGCTGCCGACCAGGGCCAGCTCGCTGGCGGTGAGCACGAACGTGGCGGCGGCCGTGGTGCCGAGCAGCGCGGCCAGCCGGGGCGTGAGCCACTGGCGGCGCGGCACCTTGACGACCGCCTCCGCCAGCTCCGCCTCCGACCTGACCGGCGGGTTGAGCACGATCAGCGCCAGCCCCGAGCCCGTCAGGCCCACGGCGATGACGGCCAGCGTCGGCCCGCTGCCGAACGCGGTCATGCCGAACACCGCCAGCGCGGGCCCGGCCATGTAGGACAGCTCGACGAACATCGAGTCGAGCGAGAAGGCCACCCGGCGCTGGTCCAGCGGCACCATGGCGGCCATGCACTGCCGGATCACGCTGAACACCGGCAGCCCCAGCAGCCCGGCCAGGGCCGCCGCGGGGATCAGCGCCGGATAGGGCAGCGAGGGCGCCGCCGCCCAGAACGCGGCCTGCGCGGCCGTGGTGACGATCAGCACGGGACGCAGCCCGTACTTGTCGACGAACCTTCCCGACAGCGGCGAGCCGAGGGCCATGCCCACGGTGCTCGCCATCGTGACCACGCCGGCCTGGGTGTAGCCGAGCCCGAGGCCCTTGACGACATGCAGCGTCAGGGCCATGCCCGTCGCCGTCGAGGGCACCCTGGCCAGCAGGCCGACCAGGAGCAGAACGCCCACACCGGGCAGCCGGAACAGGCGCCGGTAAGGTTCGATAGCCATGGTGATTGCTTACCTCCCGAGCCATTGTGTCAAGGAGCACCGACACTTTCGCCACCGGTTTGTTCCGCGTGACATCATCGGGAGGAGTCCGGGGACGCCACCGGGGCGCCTCGAGACGTTTCTGGAGGCTGACCCATGTCTTCACCGTCCCTCTACGGCGGCGTCACCGGCCGCCGTGTCACCGTCCGCGACCTCGCCGCCGCCAAGCAGCGCGGAGAGCGGTGGCCCATGGTCACCGCCTACGACGCGATGACCGCCCGCGTGTTCGACCGCGCGGGCATCCCCGTCCTGCTCGTGGGCGACTCGGCCGCGATGGTCGTGTACGGGCACGACTCGACCCTGCCGGTCACCGTCGACGAGCTGCTGCCGCTGACCGCGGCCGTGGTGCGCGGCTCGTCCCGCGCGCTCGTCGTGGCCGACCTGCCGTTCGGCTCCTACCAGTCCTCGCCCGCGCAGGCGCTGGAGACGGCGGCCCGCTTCATGAAGGAGGCGGGCGCGCACGCCGTCAAGCTGGAGGGCGGCCGCCGCGTGCTGCCCCAGGTCGAGGCACTGACCGGGGCCGGCGTGCCGGTCATGGCGCACCTCGGGCTGACGCCGCAGTCGGTCGGCACGCTCGGCGGCTACCGGGTCCAGGGGCGCGGCCAGGCCGGCGACGAGCTGATGGCCGACGCCAAGGACCTGGCCAGGGCCGGGGCGTTCGCGCTCGTGCTGGAGTGCGTGCCCGCCGACCTGGCCGAACGGGTGACCACGTCGCTGGCGATCCCCGTGATCGGCATCGGCGCGGGCCCCGCCACGGACGCCCAGGTGCTCGTCTGGCAGGACCTCATGGGGCTGACGCCCGAGCCGGCGCGGTTCGTCAAGCGCTACGCCGACCTGGACGCCGACCTGGAACGGGCGGTGCGGGAGTTCGCCGGCGACGTCGCCTCCGGCGCCTTCCCCGCCGCCGAGCACACCTACCGCTAGCGCCCCTTCCCGGCCGTCGTCCCTGGAGGGACGCGCGCGTTCGCACGGCACCGCCGGGACGGGGTCACGCCCGTCCCGGCCTGCTCAGAGGGTGGCCGGGTCGGTGTTGGAGCCGCACACCAGCACCGCGACCCGCTCGCCCGGCGCGGGCTCGTACGCGCCCGACAGCAGGGCGGCGTACGCGGTGGCGCCCGCGTGCTCGGCGACCACGCGGTGCTCGGCCCACAGCGTGTGGCGGGCCGCCACGATGGCCTCGTCGCTGACGAGCACGCTCCGCGCGCCCGCCCCGGCCAGGATGCCGTAGGCGAGCTCGCCCAGGCGGCTGGCGCCCAGCGCGTCGGCCGCCACCCCGCTCACCTCGACCGGGACCGGCCGCCCGGCTGCCAGCGCGGCGTGGAAGGTGGGGATGCGCTCGGGCTCCACGGCCACGATCCGCGGCCCCTCACCACCCGCCGCGCCGGCGCCGACGGTTATGCCGGCGGCGAAGCCGCCGCCGCCCACCGCCACCAGGACAGTGTCGACGCCGCCGGTCTGGGCCATGAGCTCCAGCCCGGCGGTGCCCTGCCCGGCGACGACCTCGGGCTGGTCGTAGGCGTGCACGGGCAGCGCGCCCGTCTCGGCGGCGCGCTTGGCGGCGGCCTCGGCCGCCTCCGCGTAGATGGCGCCGGTCTGCGTGATCTCCGCGCCGAGCGCGCGCAGCCCGGCGACCTTGACCGCGCTCGTCACCTCCGGCACGAAGATCTCCGCCCGGACGCCGAGCGCGCGGGCGGCGTGGGCGACGGCGAGCCCGTGGTTGCCGCCGCTGGCCGCGATCACGCCGCTGTCCGGCACCTCCCCGGCCGACAGCAGCCGGTTGAACGCGCCCCGCACCTTGAACGACCCAGAGTGCTGGAGCAGCTCCAGCTTGAGGATCAGGCCGGGCGACACCTCGAGGACCGGGGTGCGCAGCACGTGCCCGCCGATGCGCCCGGCGGCGGCCACCACGTCCTCGTACGACACCGGCATCACAGTTCCTCCACGATCGTCCGTTTGAGCTGTGCCATCCGCTCCTCGTCGCGCCGGTAGAACACCCACTGCCCGATGCGCCTGCCGCGGATGAGCCCGGCACGCTCCAGGATCTTCAGGTGCCCGGTGGCGCTCGGCTGGGTCATGTCCAGCTTGTTCGCGATGAACTGCGCGCACACCCCGTCGTCCACGAGGTCGCCGTGGACCTGGGGCGGGAAGTGCGCGACCGGGTCCTTGAGCCAGCTCAGGATGAGCAGCCTCGGTTCGCTGGCGAGCGCGCGCAGATCGGACAGCACTTAGGCATTTTCCTAAATGCCTAAGCGTTATGTCAAAGCCTGCTCGATGTCGGCCCAGAGGTCCTCCGGGTGCTCGATGCCGACGGCGATCCGTACCGTGCCCTCGCCGATCCCGTGGCGTGCCAGTTCCTCGGCGGGCAGCGCGCGGTGGGAGGTGGTGGCCGGGTGCAGGACGAGCGTCTCGACGCCGCCCAGCGACGGGGCCAGCAGCGCGAGCCGAACCGAGCGCATGAACCACTCCCCCGCGGCCCGCCCGCCGGTCAGGTCGAAGGCCAGCACGCCGCCGAAGTCGGGCAGCAGCTTGCCCGCCAGCTCGTACGACGGGTGCGAGGGCAGGCCGGGCCAGTGCACGGCGGCCACGGCGGGGTGCTCGGCGAGCCGGGTCGCCAGCAGGCGGGTGTTGGCGCAGTGCCGTTCCATCCGCAGGGCGAGCGTCTGCAGGCCGCGCAGCGTCAGCCAGGCCGCGAACGGGTCGGCCGACGCGCCGAGCTCGATGGCGAAGTGCCACGTCTTCCGGTGCAGGGCGTCGTCGGCGAACACCGCGAGGCCGCCGACGACGTCGGTGTGCCCGGACAGGTATTTCGTCGTGGAGTGCAGGACGATGTCGGCGCCGTGCTCGATCGGACGGCACAGCATGGGCGTGGCGAAGGTGTTGTCCACGGCGACCGGGACGCCGAGCTCGCGGGCCGCCACGCACATGCCGGGCAGGTCGGCGACGCGGCCCATCGGGTTGGCGATCGTCTCCAGGTAGACGAGCCTGGTCTCGGGCCGCACCGCCGCGCGCAGGGCGTCGGGGTCGTTCTCGGGGACGAAGCCGACCTCGACCCCGAACCTGGCCGCCAGCTCGTTGATCATCGCCGCGGTGCCGCCGTACAGGGCCCGCTGGGCGATCAGGTGGTCGCCGGGCTTGAGCAGGCCGAGCAGGACGGTGCTGATCGCGCCCATGCCGGAGCCGGTGGCGATCGCGGCGGCGCCGCCCTCCAGGTCGGCGACCGCCTCCTCCAGGGAGCGGACGGTCGGGTTGCCGTAGCGGCCGTAGACGAACGAGCCGTCGGGGCGGCTCATCGCGTCGGCCATGACCGCGGGGTCGTCGAAGACGAATCCGGACGTCTGGTACAGGGGGACGGCGATCGGGCGGCTGCCCTCGACCGGGGGCTGGGGCAGGTGGACCGCTCGGGTTTCGGGGCGGTATGCGCTCATAACTGTAAGCGTCTCCGGAAATATCGCAGTAAGTCAGGGCCAATCTGACAAAATTGGTTCATGAATGGGGCCAATCTCGATGATCTCGTCGACCTGCTGGGCCGGTGGGCGTCCGGGCGCGGGCCGCTCTACCTGCTGCTGGCCGCCCGGCTGCGGGCCCTCGTCGACGACGGCGTGCTGGCCCCGGGCGAGACGCTGCCGCCCGACCGGGCGCTGGCCGCGCGGCTCGCGGTGGGCCGGGGCACCGTGGTGGCCGCCTACGACCTGCTCCAGCAGGAGGGCCGGGTGGTGCGCCGGCAGGGCAGCGGCACCCGGGTCGCCCCGATGGACCTGTCCGCCGCCCGCTCGCTGGACGGCGTGCCGGCCAACCCGCTGCTCATGCACATCCTGCATCCGCCGGACGGCGTGGCGCTGCTGACCTGCGCCGCCCCCGACGAGCCGCCGCCCGAGCTGGCCGAGGCGTACGCGGAGGCCGCCGCCGCCCTGTCCGGCGTGCGCGACCTGGGCTACCAGCCCGCCGGGAACGCGACGCTGCGCCAGGCCGTGGCCGACTACTACACCGGCCGGGGGCTGCCCACCACCCCGCACGAGATCGTCGTGACGAACGGCGCGCAGCAGGCGCTCACCCTGCTCGCCGGGCTGCTGCTGACGCCGGGCGACACGGTCCTGACGGGCTCGCCGACGTACCCGGGCGCGCTGGAGGTCTTCCGCCACGCCGCCGCCGTCGTCCGCCCGGCCCGCCTCGACCCCGCCCTCGACCCCGCCCTCGATCCCGCCCGCCCGGATCCTGGCGCGGCCTCCGTGCCGGACGTGGCCGCCGCGATGAGGGACCGGCCCGCCCTGGTGTACGCGGTGCCGACGGCGAGCAACCCGACCGGTTCGGTGATGCCCGCCGGGGCGCGGCGGCGGCTCGCCGAGCTGGCCGCCCGGCACGACGTGCCGCTGATCGACGACGAGGTGTGCGCGGAGCTCTGCTTCACCGGCGAGACCCCGCCGCCCCTCGCCGCGTACTCCCCGGGCTCCCCCGGCTCGCGCGGCGAGCAGGTGATCACGATCGCGTCGCTGTCGAAGGTGGTGTGGGGCGGGCTGCGGATCGGCTGGATCCGCGCCCCCGCCGCGCTGGCGTCGCGGCTGTCGCGGCTGCGCGCCGTGCACGACCTCGGCGGCGAGGTGATGGGCCAGCTCGCCGCCGCCGCGCTGCTGCGCCGCCTCGACGGCATCCGGCGGGCGCGCGTGACGGAGCTGCGCGCCCGCCACGACCACCTCCGCGCCGAGCTGCGCGCCCTGTTGCCGTCGTGGTCGTTCGAGCCCGCCGCGGGCGGCCAGACGATCTGGGTACGGCTGCCGCGCGGCGACGCCGACTCCTTCGCCCAGGTCGCGCTCAGGCACGGGGTCGCGGTGCCGCCGGGCCGCTCCTTCGACCCGCTCGGCGGCCACCCCCGTCACCTGCGGCTGCACTTCCTGTTCCCGGAGGAGGAGCTGTCCCGGGCGGTGCGCGCGCTGGCCGCCGCCTGGGACGCCTACGACGGCACGGCCAGACCTGCCGCCCGGCAGCCGCTCGTCGTCTGATCGCCGGTAGCTGACACGCCGCCGCCGGGCGGGCCGGGTGCGGCAAGGTGAGCACATGACGTTCGTGCTCGTACACAGCCCCAGCGTGGGACCGTCCACCTGGGCCCCCGTGGCGGCGGCGCTGGAGCGCCGGGGCCACGCCGCCGTCGTGCCCGACCTGACCGGGGTGGCGGCCGGCCCCGCGCCCTACTGGCCGCGCGTCGTCGCCGCCGTGCGCGACGCGGTCCAGGAGGCCGCGCCCGGCGGCGGGCCGCTCGTGCTGGCCGCGCACAGCAACGCCGGCCTGTTCGTGCCGGTGATCAAGGAGGGGCTGGGCGAGCGGGTGGTGGCGTGCGTGTTCGCCGACGCCCACCTGCCGCCGCCGCGCGGCCTGGTACGCCCCGGGCAGGACGACTTCCTGCCGTTCCTGCGCGAGCTGGCCGGCGACGACGGGCTGCTGCCGCGCTGGACCGACTGGTGGGACGAGCAGGACGTCGCCCCCATGTTCCCGCCCGACGCGGCGGCGCGGGCCCGGGTGGAGGCCGAGCAGCCGCGCCTCCCGCTCGCCTTCTACACCGACCCCGTCCCGGTGCCCGCCGGGTGGGACGCCGTCCGCTGCTCCTGCCTCTGGTACGGGCCGCCGTACGACACCGTGGCCGACGACGCGCGCCGGCGCGGCTGGCCGGTGCTGCACGCGCCCGGCCTGCACCTGCACCAGCTCGTCGACCCCGAGGGGGTGACCGCCGCCCTGCTGAAGCTCTCGCGCAGGTCGTGAATTCCTCACTGCCGCCGCGGCTCCGGCTCCGGAAGAGTCGTCCGCATGACAGCGATTCAGGTGCGGGGGCTCGGCAAGAGCTACGGCGGCTTCCCGGCCGTGCGTGACGTCTCGTTCGAGGTGCCCCAGGGGGAGATCTTCGCGCTGCTCGGCAGGAACGGCTCCGGCAAGACCACGACCGTCGAGCTGCTGACCGGGCTGCGCCGGCCCGACGCCGGGACGGTGCGGGTGCACGGCCTCGACCCGGTGGCCGACCGGGCAGCCGTGCGGCAGCGCACGGGCGTCATGCTCCAGGAGGCGGGGTTCTTCCCCGACCTGACGGTGGCGCAGACCGTCGACACGTGGCGCGGCTTCACCGCCGCGCCCCGGCCCTGCGGGGAGGCGCTGGAGCTGGCGGGGCTGTCGGCCAAGGCGGGCACGCGGGTGCGGCAGCTGTCGGGCGGCGAGAAGCGGCGGCTCGACCTGGCGCTCGCCCTGCTCGGCCGCCCCGACGTGCTCTTCCTCGACGAGCCGACCACCGGCATGGACCCCGAGGGCCGCCGCGACACCTGGCAGGTGATCCGCGAGCTCGCCGGGCGCGGCACCACCGTCCTGCTGACCACCCACTACCTGGAGGAGGCGCAGCGGCTCGCCTCGTCCCTGGCCGTCATGGACGCGGGCCGGATCGTCGCCTCGGGCGGCATGGCCGAGACGCTGGCCGCGCGGGGCGGCCGGGTCGCGTTCCGGCTGCCCGCCGGGGTGGACCCGGAGAGCCTGCCGCTGCCCGTCACCCTCGAAGGCGACCTGGCCGTGTGCCGCGCCGACGACCCCGACCTGGCTGCGCAGACGCTGCTGACGTGGGCCGCCGGGCGCGGCCTGCGGCTGGCGGGCCTGGAGGTCCGCGCCGCCACCCTCGAAGACCTCTTCCTCGACCTGCCCGGGAGCGTTCGATGACCCTCGCCGCCGCCTACAACCTCGGCACCCGGCTGTTCTGGCGGGACAAGGCCATGCTCTTCGCCTCCGTCGTCACGCCCGTCGGGCTGGCCGTCGGCATGCCGGTGCTCATGCGCAACGTGACCTCCGAGGGCGTGACCGCCGCCACCGAGATCTTCCAGGGCACGCTGGCGATCCTGCTGTCGATCACCACGTTCATGAACATCGCCGTCGCCCTCACCGGCCGGCGCGACCAGCTCGTGCTCAAGCGGCTGCGCACCAGCAGGCTGACCGACGCGCAGATCCTGGCCGGGCAGATCGCCAGCACGGTCACGCAGACCGTGGCGCTCGTCGCGCTGTCCACGGTCGCGGTGCGGGTGCTGGCCGACGTGCCGTTCCCGCCCGACCCCGTGCTGTACGCGGCCGCCGTGGTGCTCGGGTCGGCCGTGATGGCCGTGCTCGGCGCCGCCTACACCGCCGCGATCCCCCGTGCCGAGCTGGCCGCCGCGTACACCATGCCGGTGTTCCTGCTCGCCGCGGTGGGCGCGGGCGCGATGCCGATCCCGCTGCCGGGCTGGGCCGACACGCTGCTCGGGCTGCTGCCGACGAGCGCCGTGGTCGACGCCGTCGCCCGGGGAGACGTGCTGGCGCCCGCGCTCAACCTGGCCGCCTGGGGGGCCGCCGGGCTGGTCGCGCTGCGGTGGTTCAGGTGGGAGCCTCGGCGATAATCGTGGCCGTGACGTCCTCCCCGGCCTCCTCCGCCGTCTCCTCCGCGTCCTCCGCGTCCTCCGCACGGCGGCTGGCGAGCGGCCTGCTGATCGCCGTGTCCGTGGCCTACTCGATCATCGGGCTGCTCTACTTCCTCACCGGCACCCTGGCGAACGGGCTCGTGGCCAGCGCCGCGATGGCGGGCGTCGTCGGGCTGAACCACGTCAACATACGGGCCGCCCTGCGCGGCGGGCGGCCGCCGCTGTTCCCGCTCACCGTGCTGCTGCAGGCCGTGGTCACCTACGTGCCCGACTACCTGCTGCCCGCGGGCTACTCGGCGGTGGCCGCGCCGATGCTCGCCGGCGCCGCGCTGGTGTTCCTGCCGCTGGGCTGGGGCGCCGCGGCGGTCGGCCTCATGATGGCCTACATGTGGACCGGGCTCTTCCAGGTTCTTCCGCCCGTCGTCATGCTCTTCTACCTGATGACCGTCCCCATCACCGGCGCGCTCAGCTACGCCCTCGTCCGGTTCGTCCGGGTGTCGGCCGACCTGGAGGAGGCCAGGGCCGAGCTGGCCGAGGCGGCCGTGCTCAAGGAACGGCTGCGCATCTCCCGCGACCTGCACGACGGGCTGGGCCACAGCCTCACCGCGATCGCGCTCAAGGGCGACCTGGCCGCGCGCCTGATCCCCCGCGACCCTTCCGCCGCCCACGGCGAGGTCGCCGCGCTCGTCAAGGTGGCCAGGGAGGCGGCCCAGGACGTCCGCCAGGTGGCGCGCGGCTACCGCAGGCTGTCGCTCACCGGCGAGGTCGACCGCGCCGTGGCGCTGCTGGAGTCGTCCGGCGTGAGCTGCCAGGCGCACCTGGCCGACGCGCCGCTGCCCCGGCACGCCGACGAGGCGCTCGCCTGGGCCGTCCGCGAGGCCGCCACGAACGTCCTGCGCCACACCCGCGCCACCACCTGCACGATCACCACCTCCGCCCACGCCGGCCGGCTCCGCCTGGAAGTGGCCAACGACGGCGTCACCCCGCCCGCCACCATGTCCGGCACCCTGCCCGCCGCCCTGTCCGGCACCCTGCCCGCCGCCCTGTCCGGCAGGTACGCGCATCCGGCCCCCGGCGACGCGGCCGTCACGGAGCCGACCGCCGGGGGCGGGCTCGTCGGGCTGGCGGAGCGGGTGGAGCAGGCGGGCGGCACGTTGCACGCGGCGCGGTCGGGCCCCGACGGGTTCCTGCTGGCGCTGGAGGTGCCGGCGTGATCCGGGTGCTGCTGGCCGAGGACATGCACATGATCCGCGCCGCCCTCACGGCGCTGCTGCGGCTGGAGCCGGACCTCGAGGTGGCCGCCGAGGTCACGCGCGGCGACGAGATCGTGCCCGCCGCCCTGCGCACGCGCCCCGACGTGGCGATCGTCGACATCGACCTGCCGGGCGTCGACGGCATCACCGCCGCCGCCGAGCTGCGCGAACGCCTCCCGTCGTGCCGGATCCTGGTGCTGACCGCGCTGGGCCAGCCGGGCCAGGTGCGGCGCGCGCTGGCCGCCGGCATCGAGGCGTTCCTGGTCAAGGACGCGCCCGGCGACCGGCTGGCCGACGCCGTCAGGCGCACCGCCGCCGGGCTGCGCGTGCTGGACGCGGAGCTGGTGTCGTCGGCGATGGAGTACGGCGAGAGCCCGCTCACGCCGCGCGAGGCGACGGTGCTGAAGGAGGCGGCCAGGGGCGCCCCCGCCGAGGAGATCGCCGCCCGCCTGCACCTGTCGCCGGGCACCGTGCGCAACTACCTGACGGGCGCGATCACGAAGACCGGCGCCCGCAACAAGATCGACGCCATCCGCATCGCCGAGGACGCCGGCTGGCTGTGACGGCCGTCAGATGTCGGTGATCCGCACGCCGGCGTGCGCCTTGTAGCGGCGGTTCACCGAGATGAGGTTGGCGGTCAGCGCCTCGACCTGGTGGGCGTTGCGCAGCCGCCCGCCGTAGACGCCGCGCACCCCCGGGATGACCCCGGCCAGGGCCTGCACGGTGTCGGTGGCCTCCCGGTCGTCGCCGAGCACCAGCACGTCGAGGTCCACCTCGTCCACCGCCGGGTCCAGGAGCACGACGGCCGACACGTGGTGGAACGCGGCCACCACCCGGCTGCCGGGCAGCACCGCCGCCGCCTGCTGGGCCGCGCTGCCCTCGGCCACGGGCAGCGCGTAGGCGCCCTGCTTGTCGAACCCGAGCGGGTTCACGCAGTCCACGACGATCTTCCCGGCCAGCTCGGCGGTCAGCGATTCGAGCAGCGCCTTGTGCCCGTCGTACGGGACGGCCACGATCACGATGTCGGCGCCGGCGGCCACGTCGGCGTTGGCGCCGCCGGTCGCGCCGGAGCCGATGGACTCGGCCGCCTCCTGCGCCCGTTCGGCGCTGCGCGACCCGATCGCCACCTGGAGTCCGGCCAGCGCGAACCGGCGCGCCAGCCCCTTCCCCTGGTCACCGGTGCCGCCGAGAATGCCGATGGAAAGCCCGCTCACGTCAGTCATAGGCTCGATCATGCCAGCCCGGCAGGTCACCGCGTCCCTCCGGGGCCGCCACTGCCCAGGGGCCCGGCCGGGAAGCCGGGCCCGGTGGGGTGGCGGTCAGCAGTTGCCCGACGCGGGCAGCCCGTACAGGCGCAGGGCCAGCCACTCGATCGCCAGCGGCCCGCCCTGGACGGCGCCGAGCACGTGGCTGGAGGCCGACAGCGACGCCCAGCGGACGTTCGCGCCGGCGGCGCAGTACTCGTCGCGCAGGGTCGCGCCGACCGCGTGCGGGATCGTCTCGTCGCCGCGCGCGTGATAGAGGAACAGCGGCACCCTCGGCGTGGCCGAGCCGAGCCGGTTCTCGGCGAGGCGGGCCAGCCACTTGGGCTGGTTCAGCAGGTCGACGGGGCTCAGGTCGGCGAAGCTCAGCCCGGCGAGCTCGTCGAGGTCGCCCACGCAGTCGTCGGCGGCGTCGGCCAGCAGCGCGCGGCCCCGCTCGTTGAGGTCGGCCTCCAGGTCGAGCTCCGGGTAGGCGGCGTCGAGCCCGACGCCGGCCGCCGCGGCCAGGCCGAAGTCGGCGGTGCCGTCGAGGTGGTCGGCCACTGCGTGCAGGTCGGCGGGCACGCCGCCCGCGGCGACGCCCTTGAGCCGCAGCTCCGGCGCGTACGAGGCGTGCAGCTCGGCGGCCCAGCCGGCCGTGGCGCCGCCCTGCGAGTAGCCCATGACCGCCACCGGCGCGCGGTCGGACAGCCCCGCGCCGGGCACGCGCGTCGCGGCCCTGATCGCGTCGAGCACGGCGTGGCCCTGGGAGACGCCCGCCATGTACGTGTGCTGGCCCGGCGTGCCGAGCCCCTCGTAGTCGGTCACCGCGACCGCGAAGCCCTTGAGCAGGAGCAGGCTGACGAACGCCAGCTCGGCCTCGGTGCCCTGCCGCATGGCGGCCGACGGCGCGCACTGGTCGCCCAGCCCGTGGGTGCCGGGCGCGTAGCCGACGATGGGCCGCCTGCCCAGCGGGTAGCCGGCCTTGGGCACCAGGAGCGTGCCGGAGACGGCGTTGGGCTGACCGGTCGCGGAGGTGGAGCGGTAGACGACGTGCCAGGCGTTGACCGGCACCTTCAGGAGTTCGCCGGGCAGCAGGTAGACGGTGGTCGGCTCGGCGGAGACGACGTCCCCCGCCGACTCCGCCCGGGCCGGGGCGGCGACGAGGGACATGATCAGTAACAGGGCGATGGACATGCTGACGCGGACACGTAATCTCATGTGCCGCCCCTCCTCAGGGTGGGATCGCTCACGGGACGGCGGCGCCGCGAGCCGATCGTTACCCGGGAGTAACCACCTGTCAAGGCCCGAAATGACACCATCTGTCAGAAGATTTGCGACGCCCGAACGGCACATCCGGGAGAACGGTCACCGAAACGGCACCAGTCATGCACCATGGGTGGATGGACTCAGGATCGGTCAGCCTCCTGCGCGAGCTCCTCGCCGATACCGGCTGGGTGGAACGCACCCGCGAGCTGGGCCGCGCCCTCCGGACCACCCGCACACCCGGCGGCCTGCTGCTCGTCGGCACCCCCGACGACGAACCCTGGCACCTGACCGCCCACCTCGCCGACGAAGCCCGCCTGTCCGACCTGCCCCAGCTCACCCCCACGCTGGTGCGCTGGTCCCCGCCCCCCGGCGCCCCGGCCCACCTCAGCGTCACCCTCGACCGCATCCAGCAGGCGGCCCGGGGCGAGACGCTGTTCGTCGTCGCCGGGCAGCAGGCGCCCGTCCCGCTCCTCGAACGCGTCGACGACGCCCGCCGCACCGGGGCCACCATCCTCGCCCTCGAGTCCGGCGACCCCGAACTGTCGAGCCTCGCCCACGACTCGCTCGCCGTCCCCGCCCGCGGGCCCGTCACCTTCGACGGCGCCCAGCACCTCGTCAGCACCGCCGCCGGCGAGATCCCCCAACGCCCCGGCCTCCGCGACCGCCTCGCCCGCCTCCTCACCCGAGTGAGCGGCCCCCACATCCCCGACTAGGGGTGCTCACGCCCCTCCGACCGCCCGCCCCTTCGGTGGTGGCCGTCCCTTCGGGGTGCCGGGCCGGGGTGCCGGGCCCTTCGGGGGTGGCCGGCCTTCCCGTGGACGGCCGGGCCCTCCAGGGGGGCCGCCCCGGAGGCAGCCAGGCGTCCGCACTGAGGCGCGCGTACGTGCTGAGGGCCGCCCCCTTCCCGGCGCCGGGGCCCTTCGGTGGTGGCCGTCCCTTCGGGGGCGCCGGGCCCTCCGGCGGTGGCCTGCCCTTCGGGGTGCCGGGCCCTTCGGTGGTGGCCGACCTTCCCGTGGACAGCCGGGCCCTTCAGGGTGACCGCCTCAGAGGCAGCCAGGCGTCCGCACTGAGGCGCGCGTACGTGCTGAGGGCCGCCCCCCTTCCCGGCGCCGGGTCGGCGAGGGGGTGGACGGCGGAGTCCGGCGCCCGCGTACGGCGACCCGCACGGGCGCCCGCGTACGGCGACCAGCCCGTACGGGGCGGACCAGCCCCAGGACGCGGCCGGTCCGTCGGGGGCGAGCCGCCGGGGCCAGCCGACGTGGGCGGGCCGTGGGGGCGGGCCGTGGGGGATCTGGACCTTCAAGGGGCCTGGGCCCTCAGCAGCCAGGCAGCGGGCGAGGGCCGGCGGGCGAGGGCCGGCGGACGGGCCTTCCGGGTCACCTGAGCGCCTCAGGGGGGCCGGGGCCGATGGGCAACAGCGCAGGCGGGTCAGGGGTTCTGCGGTTGGGGGAGGTGGGTGCGGAGGGTGGGGTCGAGGGCGGCGGTTGCGGTGGCGATGGCGGAGATGACGACCGCCTGGACGGGGTCGGGTTCGCCGGAGCGGGTGCGGCTGACGCGGGTGACGGCGTCGATGCGGCGGGAGCCGACGTCGCGGATGTCGGTCACCCGTACCTGGCCTTCGGGGACGTCGAGGAGGGCGAGGGTGGGGACGATGGCGACGCCGTGCCCGGCGGCGACGAGGGCGAGGGCGGGGCCGAACTCGGTGATGACGTGGAGCTTGCGCGGTTCGAAGCCGTGCAGGCCGGCGAGGCGGTCGAGGGCCTGGCCGCTGGCCTGGCCGGGTTCGCCGGTGATCCAGGGGACGTCGGCGAGGTCGGCGACGTCGCGGGGCGGGTCGGTCCAGGAGGCGGGGACGACGATGCGGTATTCGTCGACGTAGAGGGCGCGGGTGGACAGGGACGGCTGGGCGAGCACGGGCAGGCTCATGTCCTGCTCGGTGATGAGGACGTCGACGACGCCGTGCCTGAGTTCCTGGAGGGCGGGCTGGCCGTACACCTCGTGGATGGAGGGGACGATGCGGGGGTGGCGGTCGGCGAGATCGCGCAGGGCGGGGACGAGCACGTGCGTGATCACGGTGGGGAAGGCGGCGATGCGGACGGGTCCGGCGAGGCGGTCGGTGAAGCGGGTGAGCTCGCGCCGGGCCTCGGCGAGCTCGTCCTCGACGCGTTCGGCGTATCCGGCGAGGACGCGCCCGGCGGGGGTGAGGGAGACGCGGCGCTGGGAGCGGTCGATGAGGGGGAGGCCGACTTCGCGTTCGAGCTGGGCGAGTTGCTGGGAGATCGCCGAGGGGGTGAGGTACAGCGCCTCGGCGGCCCGCATGACGCCGCCCCGGCGGGCGACCTCGTGGAGAATCCGCAGCCGTCGAGGGTCGATCTCCATAAAGGACAGCTTACGACATCATTTAGGATCTTTTATTTGCGCTTTAACCCCATAAATCCGGACAATGGCGCGCATGGATCTGCTCCTCGACGTCGTGGGCTGGATCGGCGCGGCGCTGCTGCTGACCGGCTACTACCTGGTCTCCTCGTCCCGCCTGAACGGGGACGCGGTCCCGTACCAGCTCATCAACCTGGCCGGATCCATCGGCCTGATGGTCAACAGCGCCTACTACGCCGCCTGGCCGTCGGCGGGGCTCAACCTCGTGTGGGCGGCCATCGGCATCGTCGCCCTCGTCAAGCTGGCCCGCCTCGCCGCCGCCAGGACCCCGTCGGAAGCCCAGGAGCAAGGATGATCGTCGAACTGAGCCACCGCATCACCCCCGGCCTGGTGACCTACCCCGGCATCCCCGGCCCCGAGCTGGGCGTGCACCTGTCGCGGGAGGACTCCAGGAAGGTGTACGCGCCGGGCACCGAGTTCCACATGGGCACGGTCACGCTCGTCGGCAACACGGGCACGTACGTCGACACGCCCTTCCACCGCTACGCCGACGGCCCCGACCTGGCCGCGGTCCCGCTCGACAAGCTGGCCGACCTGCCTGGCCTGGTGGTGCGCGCGGGCCAGGAGCGCGAGGTGACGGTCGGCGAGGACCTGGACGTACGGGGCCGCGCGGTGCTGATCCACACCGGCTGGGACCGCCACTTCGGCACCGCCGCCTACACCCACGGCCACCCCTACCTGGCGCCGGAGTCGGCGCGCAGCCTGGCCGAGCGCGGCGCGGCGCTGGTCGGCATCGACTCGCTCAACATCGACGACACCCCGCCGCACGGCGAACGGCCCGCGCACACGATCCTGCTGGCGGCGGGCATCCCCGTGGTGGAGCACCTGACGGGCCTGGGCGGGCTGCCCGCCGAGGGCTTCAGGTTTCACGCCGCCCCGCCGATGATCGCGGGCCTGGGCACCTTCCCCGTACGGGCCTACGCGGTGGTCTAGTCGTCGGCCTCGTCGGCCTCGTCCCAGGTCTTGTTGCGCTCGGCGGCACGCTGCAGGGCGCCGGCCGCCTCCTGCTCGCTCTCGTAGGGGCCGAGCCGGTCCTTGTTGGGGCAGCCCTGGTCAGGCTCGACGCGCATGTGCTTGAGGCAGAACCACCACTGGCCATCGCTCACGTGACCAATTCTGCCCCGTAGACTCGGTTTTCATGACGACTCTGCTCCAGCCCGGCCGAATTTCGCCCATGCGAAAGGTCCCCGCCCACATCGAGCGGCCGGAGTACGTCGGCAAGAAGCGCCCCAAGACCGGCGAGCCCGACGTGAAGACCCCCGAGATGATCGAGCGGATGCGCGTGGCGGGCCGGATCGCCGGTCAGGCCCTCGAAGAGGTCGGCCGGCACGTCCGGCCGGGCGTCACCACCGACGAGCTCGACCGCATCGGCCACGACTTCCTCGTCTCCCACGGCGCCTACCCGAGCACGCTCGGCTACAAGGGCTACCCCAAGTCGCTGTGCACCTCGATCAACGAGGTGATCTGCCACGGCATCCCCGACGACACCGTGCTGCGTGACGGCGACATCGTCAACGTCGACATCACCGCCTACATCGGCGGCGTGCACGGCGACACCGACGCGACGTTCCTGGTGGGCGAGGTCGACGAGGAGTCGCGCCTGCTGGTCGAGCGCACCCGCGAGGCGATGATGCGGGCGATCAAGGCGGTGGCGCCCGGCCGCCAGCTCAACGTCGTGGGCCGGGTCATCGAGGCGTACGCCAAGCGGTTCGGCTACGGCGTGGTGCGTGACTTCACCGGCCACGGCATCGGCACCACGTTCCACTCGGGCCTGATGGTGCCGCACTACGACGACCCGTCGCTGCGGGTGGAGCTGGTGCCGGGCATGACGTTCACGATCGAGCCGATGCTGACACTGGGCACGATCGAGTACGACATCTGGCCCGACAAGTGGACGGCCGTGACCAAGGACGGCAAGCGCACCGCCCAGTTCGAGCACACGATCGTGGTGACCGACACCGGCAGCGAGATCCTCACTCTCGCCTAGGCACGACCCCTGACACGGTGGTGCCCTCGCCCTCCACGCTGCGGACGGTGAGGGTGCCGCCGATCTCCGCGAACGCGGCCCGCATGCGGGCGATGCCGCGCCCGGACCGGCCGGGCGCGAAGCCGCGGCCGTGGTCGCTGACCGTCATGCGCAGCCCCCCGCTGCTGACGGTCACGGCGACCGACACGACGGAGGCGCCGCTGTGGCGCTCGGCGTTGGCCAGGGCCTCACGCATCGCCGTGAGCACGCCTTCGGCGATGGGCGCGGGCACGTCCTCGGCGGGCAGCGCCCACGTCTCGACGGTGACACCGGTGCGCCGCGACCAGTCCGCGAGGTAGCTTTCGAGCGCCTCCGCCAGGCTCTCTCCCCCGCGCATGCGCGTCTCTTCCGTCAACCGACTTCCGCCTTCCTCAGCGCCCCGAACGGGCGCGGCCCGCCTGCGGCCTGGCGGATCGCGCACACCTTCCCCCTTGCCGAAAAGGCTACCCGCCGGGGCCGGAGGGTGGGGGGCAGGAGGGCGCGCGGCGGCTATTCGGTCTTGTCGAGGCGGTTGAGCTTGGCCAGGTAGTCGTTGTAGGAGTTGAGCTCGGGGTCGCCGCCCTCGGCACGGTCGGCCTTGCGGTCGTCGCGGCGGGCCTTGCGGTCCTCGCTCTGATACCACTGCACGGCGATGGCCAGCAGCACGATCAGCGTGGGGATCTCGCCGAAGCCCCAGGCGATGGCGCCGCCGTTCTGCTGTTCCTGCAGCAGGGGGCCGCCCCAGGAGCGGTCGAGCTGCTCGTACCAGCCGGAGGCGATGACCGAGCCGGTCATCATCAGCGCGATGCCGAAGAACGCGTGGAAGGGCATGGTGACGAACAGCAGCAGCAGCCGTCCGACGTGCGGGAGCTGGTGGGGGCCGGGGTCGACGCCGATGACGACCCAGAAGAACAGGCTGCCGCTGATGAGGAAGTGCAGCGTCATCGCGATGTGCCCGAGGTGCTCCTGCATGGCCGCCTCGAACAGCGGCGTGAAGTAGAGCGCGTAGGTCGACGCGATGAAGATCGCGGTCGCGATGGCGGGGTGGGCGGCGACGCGGACGAACCTGCTGTGCAGGATCGCCAGCAGCCATTCGCGGGGGCCCCGGTCGCCCCGGACGGCGGCCGGCTTGAGGGCGCGCAGCGCGAGCGTGACGGGCCCGCCGAGGACCAGGAAGATCGGCACGATCATGGCCAGCGTCATGTGCTCGATCATGTGCACGTCGAACATGACCTTGGAGTAGCGGGCCAGGCCGGTCTGCGTGGCGATGACGAGCACCACGACGCCGATGAACCAGGACGCCGTGCGGCCCCACGACCAGGTGTCGCCGCGCCGCCGCAGCCTGACCACGCCCGCCCCGTACAGTCCGGCCAGCAGGGCGGCGACGGTGGCGAAGAACAGGTCGAACCACCACAGCGAGGCGATGTTGGCCAGCGAGATCGGCGGCGGGACCGGGTAGCCGAGCAGGTCGAAGGCGCGGTCGGCGGGCAGGCTGACGGGCGGCGGCGGGGTGCGCGCGAGCGCGACGGCCAGGCCGATGGTGGCGAGCATGAGCATCAGCTCGCCGACGGCCAGGCGGGTGAAGGCGCGCGGCGCGCCGGCCTCCAGGGCGACGAGCGTGCGCTGCCGGTGCCACCAGCCGACGTAGCCGAGCAGGACGAACGCGACGGTCTTGGCGACGAGGAGGATGCCGTAGCTGGACGTCCACAGGTCGGAGACGGCGGTGAGCCGGGCGAGCACGCTGAAGACGCCGGACAGGCCGACGCCGACGAAGAGCCACACGGCCAGCCGGGAGAAGCGCTCGGCGGCGATGCCGAGCTGCGGCTGCTTGCGCACCGCGTGCAGGGCAAGCACGCCCAGCCCGCCCACCCACAGCGCCAGCGTCAGCAGGTGCAGCGACAGGCCGATGGTGGCCAGGCCGTGGTTGGGCGAGGACGAGGAGTGGCCGGTGAGCGCCGGCGGCAGCATCGTGACCAGCGAGAACACCAGCAGCGCGCCCGCCGCCCCGGCGGTGATGGCGCCGCGCGAGAACAGCGCGATCGACACCCCGAACAGGATCACCAGCGTCAGCGAGATGCCGGGGCTCTCCTGGGTGGCGTAGCCGACGAGGAAGTCGCGGTTGAGGATCTCCGGCACGGGCTTGGCCCACACGTCGGAGACGCTGAAGACCATGGTGAGGAACGCGGCCCCGGCCCAGGTCAGGGCGGTCCAGGAGGCCGCGCGCAGGTAGTCGAGCGCGCTCGTGCCGAGCAGGCCCTTGCCGGACTTGCCGTTGGGCAGCAGGACCGCCGCCGCCAGCAGGAGCCCGACGGTGGTCACGCCGGCGACGTCCATGAACAGCTTGGACACCGGCAGGCCCCACCGGGTGAGCACCCCCGAGGAGGGGACGCCGAGGATGATGCGGGGGAAGGCCGCGCCTCCGGCGACCATGGCGACCACGAGGGCGGCCAGCGCCGCCCCGGCCGCCGCAAGCGCGAGACGCGCGGCCCTGGTCACGGCTTCTTCTTCCGTGCGCTGAGCAGGAAGCCGATGCCGATGCCGACGAGCGCGCCGACGACGACGATCAGCCAGACGGGGAACGTGCCGGAGCTCTCCTCGGCCGCCGCCTGGTCGGCGGCGGGCGCCGCGCTGGACGGCGCGGCGGATGGCGCGGCGGACGCCGCCGTGCTCGCCTCGGCGGTCGCCTCAGCGGTGGCCTCAGCACTGCTCTCGGCGCTCGCCTCCGGGGACGGGGACGCGCCCTTGACCGTGAACGGGATCTCCCCCTCGATCGGGTGCCCGTCGGAGGAGACGACGCGGTAGGCGATCGTGTACTTGCCGTCGGGGAGCTCGCCCTTGAGCCGCTGCTTCACGACCGGCCCGTCGGACTCGGGGTCGCCGGCCTGGTGCTGGGCGTCACCGGGCCCGCGCACGATCACGAACGGCATCCGCACCTTGTTGGAGAACTCGAGCGTGACCTCGTCCACGGACTTGACCGTGGCGCCCTTGGCGGGGTCACTGCTCTTGAGCGTGTCGTGCGCCTGCGCGGGGGCGGCGGTGGCGAGCACGAACAGGGCGGCGAGAATCGCGGTGAGGGCCGCGAGCGGGGATTTCTTCATGGCATCCCCAAGGCTACCGACGCCGCCGCCCGGTCCGGACTCCGCCGTTACAATCCCGCGCAGGCGAGCGCACGGCGGTAGAGGTCGGCGCTGCCCTCGGCGTCGCCGAGGACCTCCATCGTCTCGGCGGCCGCGTACCAGGTGCGGGCGGCGCGGCGGGAGTCGGGCAGCGGCTCCAGCCAGTCGCGCACCCCGCGCAGCTCGGCCTCGGCCTCGGCCTGCCTGCCGAGCGCGCCCTTGGCGCGGCTGAGCAGCAGGTGCGCCTCGGCCTCCAGGGCCCTGGAGTTGCCCGCCATCAGCGCCTGACCGGCCTCGCCGTGGACGATCGCCTGCTCGTGGTCGCCGGCGATGAGGGCGGCGCGGGCCAGCTCGACCTCGCTGTTGGCGCGGTCGGTGGTGCTGGCCGAGGTCTGGGCGAGCTCCTGGCGGGCGCGCAGCAGCGCCTGGCGCGCCTCCTCGACGGCGGTGGGGCGCAGCCGCAGCAGCATGCTCGCGTACGCCATGCGGATGCGGGCGCTGTTGCGCGGCTGGCCGTTCTCCGTCTGGACGGCGAGCGCGCGCTCGGCCAGGCTCAGCGACTCCTCGCCGTGGCCCGTGCTCTCGGCGACCAGCGCGGCGTTCCAGTAGGCGGCGACGGTGGCCCTGGGGGTGTTGAGCATGTCGGCGGCGTTGAGCAGCTCGCCGGCGAACTGGCGGGCGCGCAGCAGGTCGCCGCTGTCGAGGTAGGCGGCCAGCAGCGTCGCGCCGAACTCGACGAGCGCGTCGGACCAGGCCGGCCGGGCCGGGCCGCCGAGGATGTCCTCGCCGACCTTGACCGCCTCGCTGAGCCGGTCGCTGACGCGGTAGGCGCGGCACAGGGCGATGGCGACCTCGATGCGGCGCTCCGGGCTGAGCTCCTCGGCCTGCAGGCGGCGGAGGATGGAGATCGCCTCGGCAAGGTCACCGCACGCCTCGACGGCGAGCGCCAGGCCGTATTCGGTGTCTTGACGCAGCGCCGTCAGACCTGTCAGGTTATTGTTCTCCAGCAGCTCGGCGAAGCGCGTGCGAGCCTCGCGAACCTCTCCGTTCTCGAGGGCGAGCCTCGCGTAACCGAGTGCGAGTTCGATATCTTCCATCTGCTCGGCAGTCACGCCATTGAGCAGATAGGAGAGCGAACAGTCCAGCTTCTGAGCGAGCAGCTCCAGCACCGAAGGGGTGGGAGTACGTTTGCCGCTCTCGATCAAGGAAACGTAGCTGTCCGACAATTCAGGGTGCGCGAGCTGTGCCTGCGACATGCCGCGCTGTCGCCGGACCGTCTTGATACGGAGTCCGACCAGGTCTGATGTGGTCACAGCCGCTGCTCCCTGAGATGATGATGTCCAAGCAACGCACACCGCCCGAGGGAGAACCCCCCATGCGCACACGTCTTGCCCTGACCGCACTTACCGCCATCTTCACGGCCGTTGTGGCCGTTGGCAGCAATGGTACGACCGTGGTGGCCGAAACGTCTCCTGCCATCGCGCATTTCGAGGTCTCGCCCTGCTGCTGACCCCCGAGGGCTCCCGCTCTCACGAGTCTACGCAACGGCCCGGGAGATGCCGCCTTCCGCACAAGGAGGCGTCTTCCGGGCCCGCGAACAGCACCGGGAGGCCGTCCGGACACCTCGGACGCCCCCGCATCACGCACAGCCCCCTCAAGCTAGACGATAGTTCTACATTTCTTCTACAGAGCTTCTAGTCGCCCCTTCCAGGACGATCCGGATCACGCAGCGTCGCACGCGGGGAGATCGCTCATGGCCGAGCACGTCCGCATCCGGCTCCTCGGTCCGGTCGCGGCGTTACGCGGCGCCGCCGCCGTCGACCCCGGCTCACCGCGCCAGCGCGCCGTCCTCGCCGTCCTCGCCTCCCACCCCGGGCAGATCGTGCCGATCCCCCGCCTCGTCGAGAGCCTGTGGGGCGAGCACCCTCCGCGCAGCGCCGAGCAGAGCGTCTACACGTACGTGGCCGGGCTCAGGCGCGCCCTGGAGCCGTCCAGGAAGCAGCACCGCCACTCCGAGCTGCTGGTCGGCGGCGGTGGCGGCTACCGGCTGGAGGTCGAGGCGCGCCACGTCGACGCCGTCGCCTTCGCCGGCCACGTCGAGTCGGCCCGCCTGGCGATGCGCCGCGACGGCGCCGCCGAGGCGCTGACCAGCCTGGAGGAGGCGCTGTCGCTGTGGCACGGCGACCCGCTGACGGGCGTGCCCGGCCCCTTCGCCGACGCCGAGCGCGCCCGGCTGGCCGAGCTGCGCCTGACCGCCGCCGAACGGCACGCCGAAGCCCTGCTCGGGCTCGGCCGCCCGCACGACGCGCTCCCGCCCCTGCGCGACCTGACCCGCCGCCACCCGATCCGCGAACGGCTGCGCGAGCTGCTCGTCCTGGCCCTGCTGCGCAGCGGCAACCGGGCCGAGGCGCTGGAGGTCTACAACGAGGGCGGCCGCATCCTGCGCGAGGAGCTGGGCGTCGACCCGGGCGCCGCCCTGCGCGCCGCCTACGAGCTGGCCCTGCGCGAGCCCGGCCCGGCCCCCGCAGCGCCCCCGCCCGGCCGGTCCCGCTCCCCCGAGGCCGCCCCCGCGGCGGGACGCATGCCGATGGTGCCCCGGGAGCTGCCGCGCGATCTGGGCGGGTTCGTGGGCCGACGGCTGGAGATCATCCGTATCCAGACGCACCTGGCCCCCTGGGACGGCTCCGCGCCCAGCCCCCTGGTCGTCATCTCCGGCCCGCCCGGCGTGGGCAAGTCCGCGCTGGCCGCCCGGGTCGCCGCGATGGTGAAGGACCGCTTCCCCGACGGGCAGCTGTACGTGAACCTGCGCGGCGCCACGACCGGGATGCCGGGGCTGGAGCCGCTGGAGGTGCTGGGCCGGTTCCTGCGGGCGCTCGGCGCCGCCGGCGACGCCGTGCCCGCCGACGTGGACGAGGCCGCCGCGGCCTGGCGCAGCCGGATGGCCGGCCGGCGCATGCTGGTCCTGCTGGACGACGCCGCCGGGCTGCCGCAGATCCAGCCGCTGCTGTCGGCGCCGCGCGGCACCGCGATCCTCGTGACGAGCCGCGAGAGCCTGGCCGCGGGCGACGACTCCGTGCAGATCCACCTGCCCCGGATGGCCGGCCCCGAGGCCGCCGCCGTGCTGTCCACGCTGGCCGGCGCGCAGCGGATCACCGCCGACCCCGAGCAGACGGCCCGGCTCGTACGCTTCTGCGACGGGCTGCCGCTGGCCCTGCGGATCGCCGGCGCCCGCCTGGCCGACCGGCCCGACTGGAGCGTGGCCGCGCTCAACGCCCGGCTCGGCGACGAGCGCAGGCGGCTGCACGAGCTGGAGGCCGGCGAGCTCGCCGTACGCTCCAGCCTGGCCGCGAGCTGGAACGCGCTGGCCCGCAGCGCCCGGCCGCTCGACCGGCTGGCCGCCCGCACGCTCGCCCTGATCGGTCTGCCGCACGTGCACGACATCACCGCCGAGGCCGCCGCCGCCCTGCTCGGCACCGGCGCCCTGGACGCCGAACGCGCGCTGGAACGGCTGGTCGACGCCCACCTCCTCGACCAGTCCGGCTCCGACCCGGCCGCGCCGCCCCGCTACCAGCTCCACGACCTCGTCCGCATCTTCGCCGCCGAGCTGACCTGCGGCCCCGCCGGGCCCGCCGACACCCACGCTGCGCCCGGGCGGCTGTCACCCGGCGAGGCGGCCGCCGCGCTGGCCCGCGTGCTGGGCCACTGGATCGCCTCGGCCCGCCTGGCCAGCACCACCATGGACCCGCACCGCGTCCAGCCCGACGGGCCCGAGCTCGACCCCGTCGACGCGACCCCGCACCACGTGGGCGACGCCGACGAGGCCCGCGACTGGCTCGCCCGCGAGGAGCCCAACCTCGTCGCCGCCGCGGCCCAGGCCATGGCGTGCCCCGACGAGCGGCTCGCCAGGCTCGGCGTGGCCCTCGTCTTCTCCCTCCAGTGGTACCTGCACGGCGCGCACGACTCGGCCAACCTCATCGCGCTCAACCGCGAGGCGCTGCGGGTCAGCCGGCGGCTCGGCGACCGGCTGAGCACCTACCACGCGCTCGGCCACCTCGCCGGCGGGCTCAGCTTCCAGCGCCGCACCGCCGAGGCCGTCGAACACCTGCGCGCCCAGCTCGTCCTCGCCCGCGAGCTGGGCGACCGCTTCAGCGAGCAGCGGACGCTCGGCAACCTCGCCAACACCTTCCTGGTACGGCGCGCGTACCGCGAATGCCTGAGCCACGCCCGCGCCCAGCTCGCCCTGGCCAGGGAGATCGGCTCCCAGGTGGGCGAGCGGTACGCGCTCATCATGCTCGGCACCGCCCGCCACGGCCTCGGCCGCTCCGCCGAGGCCCGCCAGGCCCTGACCGAGGCGCTGGCCAGTGCGCGGCGGGTCGGCGACATCAGCCACGAGGGGCTCGTCCAGACGGTGCTCGGCGAGATCTTCCTCGACGAGGGCGAACCGGCGGCGGCGCTGGAGCCGCTGCGGCAGGCACTCGGGCTGCGCCGGGCGAGCTGGTTCCGGATCGGCCAGCTCCGCTGCCTCGTCCGCCTGTCGCAGGCGCACCGGGCGCTCGGCGCACCCCGGGCGGCGCTGCCGTACGTCACCGACGCGCTGCCCCTGGCCGTGGAGCTGGGCAACCCCGAGTGGCTGGTCATCACCGAGGAGGAGCACGCCGCCGTCCACGCGCTCCTCGGCGCGGTCACCCCGCCCTGAGCGCCAGGAAGAAGTCGACCCGGTCGGCCATCGTCGACAGGTCCCTGCCCGTCAGGTCCTCCACCCGCTTCACCCGGTAGCGGACCGTGTTGACGTGCACGTGCATCCGCGCGGCACAGGCGTTCCACGAACCGGCGCAGTCCAGGAACGCGCGCAGCGTCGCCACCAGCTCCGACTGGTGCCGGGCGTCGTACTCCAGCACCGGGCCCAGCAGGCGGGCGGCGAACGAGCTCCGCACCTCCCCCGGCACCGTCGCCAGGAGCAGCGCGTGCGTGTAGATCTCGTCGCTGGTGACCACGCCGCCGCCGCGCGCCGCCGCCAGCCGCCTGGCGTGCCCCGCCTCCTCGACACCGCCCCTGAGCGCCGCCGCCCCCGTCAGCTCCCCGCTCACCCCGGCGCACACCCGCACCCCGGGCAGCGCCCCCAGCACCTCCGCCCCGGCCCGCAACCGCGCCGCCACCTCCCCGGCGCTCCGCCCCCGCAACGGCACCACGGCCACGGCCCCCTCCTCCCCCGCGACCGCCACCACCTCCCACCCCAGCAACCCCTCCAACACCGCCACCTCAACCCCGAACCCGCCCTCCCCATAAGGAGCACGAGCAGCCGAACCGGCACTCGCAACGGAAGCCCCTCTGGAGGGCGCACCAACCCGGCCAGCCACCGCCCCAGGGGGCGCGCCACCAGCGCCGGGGGCGCCCCCGGCGGGCGGTGCGGCCCCGGCGGGAGCGGCCACCCCTACGGGAGCGGCACCGCCACGGGTGCCAACCCCCTCCCCGGAAGGCGCGCCACCGGCGGGGAGCGCGCCGCCACCGGTGGAGGGGGCGGCATCGGTAGGGGTGGTTGTCGGCCTGGGGGCCGTTGTCGGTCTGGGGGTGGTGCCGGTTCTGGGGGGCGCGCCGTCGGTGGGCGGGGCGGGGTGGGTGGTGGTGGAGACGATCGTGTAGGGCTCGGCGGGGTCGAGGGCGCAGGTGCGGAGGCGGGCGGTGAGGTCGGCGGGGTCGGCGCCCGTGAGGGCGGCGGTGACGAGCTGGGCGGCGAGCCGGCGTTCGACGCGGCGCCCTTCCTCCATGCGGGCCCGCTCCAGCGCCACGAAGGCGGCCAGTTCGTAGCCGAGGTCGGCCCGGTCGAGCAGGTCGCCGTCGCAGGCGAGGGCCCAGGCGGCGGCGCGGGGCCCGCGTCCGGCGGCGAAGAGCGTGTGCCCGCCGGCCAGGCAGGGCAGGCGGGGCGCGGTGAGGAAGGCGCGCGCGAGCCGTACGGGGTCGTCGGGGGCGCCGGCGATGACCTGGCCGGTGGCGGAGACGACGGCGCCGGTGACGCCGAGTTCGGCGGCGGTGAGGGCGAACAGTTCGGGCAGCCCGGCGCCTTCGGCGACGGCGGCGACGAGCCGCCGGTGGCGGCCGAGGGCGTCGCGGGCGTCGCCTGAGAGGCGGGGGGCGACGAGCTCGGCGAGGGTGCGGAAGGAGGTCTCGGTGGGCACGTCGAGCAGCGGCAGCCCGGCTTCGCGGCAGGCGTCGACGAGGTCGGCGGGGACGTGCCCGAGCCGGGCCTGGCCGGCGCCGAGCGCGGCGACCCCGGCGTCGGCGAGGGCGGTGACGAAGGGGCGGGAGTCGGCTGCGGTGTGCCACCACATGAGGCCGGTGAGCACGAGTTCGCCGCCGGACAGGTAGCGGCCGGGCTCGGGCAGGTCGGTGATGTGGACAGTGCCGAACTCGCGCCCGGCGTCGCCGGTGAGCAGCGTCAGCCGCAGCTCCTCCATGGCCAGCAGATCGCATATCCGCACTTGGAGGAATATACAAGGCGGCCGGTGAACCGCTTACCGTGATTTCACTCCGCGCGCATTCCGGGGCCGGTCGGCCGGTGCTCTACTCGAAGGATGACGGAGCTCGGACGATGACGGAGACGGCACGGGCGTCGCGGCACGGCGTGGGCGAGAGCGCGCGGCGGCCCGACGCGGCGCTGAAGGTGCGGGGCGAGTTCGCGTACGCGTCGGACCTGTGGCTGGAGGGCATGGTGTGGGGCGCGACGCTGCGCAGCCCGCATCCGTCGGCGTGGATCCGGTCGATCGACGTGGGCCCGGCGCTGGCGATCCCGGGCGTGCGGGCGGTGCTGACGCACGAGGACGTGCCGGGTGAGAAGTTCTACGGCCTGGAGCGCAGGGACCAGCCGGTGCTCGCCATCGACCAGGTGCGTTATCAGGGCGAGCCGGTGGCGCTGGTGGCCGCCGACCATCCGGAGACGGCGCGGCGGGCGGTGGCGGCGATCCGGGTGGACTACGAGCCGCGCGCGGCGGTGACGGATCCGCGTGAGTCGCGGGAGTTCGTCAGGAGCCAGCCGGTGGTGAAGGGCGACACGTTCGAGGCGGAGGTCGTGGTCACCGGCGAGTACGAGGTGGGCATGCAGGACCAGGCGTTCCTTGGCCCGGAGTCGGGGCTGGCGGTGCCCGCGGACGACGGCGGCGTGGACCTGTTCATCGCCACGCAGTGGCTGCACGTGGACCGCGACCAGCTCGCGCCCTGCCTGGGGCTGCCGCCGGAGAAGGTGCGGCTGACGCTGTCGGGGGTGGGTGGCGCGTTCGGGGCCAGGGAGGACCTGTCGATGCAGGTCCACGCGTGCATGCTGGCGCTGCGGCTGGACCGGCCGGTCAAGATCGTGTACGGGCGGGAGGAGTCGTTCTTCGGGCACGTGCACCGGCATCCGGCGCGGATGCGCTACGAGCACGGCGCCACGCGCGACGGCCGGCTCGTCTACGTCAAGGCCGACATCCTGCTCGACGGCGGCGCCTACTGCTCCTCCTCCCCCGCGGTCGTGGGCAACGCGGCGTCGCTGGGGGCGGGCCCGTACGAGGTGCCGAACGTGCGGGTGCGGGCGACCGGCGTCTACACGAACAACCCGCCGTGCGGGGCGATGCGCGGGTTCGGCGCGGTGCAGGCGTGTTACGCGTACGAGTCGCAGATGGACCGGCTGGCGGAGGCGTGCGGGCTGTCGCCGGTGGAGATCCGGGTGCGCAACGCCGTCTCGCAGGGGTCGGCGCTGATCACCGGTCAGGTGATCGACTCGCCGGCGCCGCTGGCGGAGATGCTGCGCGAGCTCGAACGCTTCCCGCTCCCGCCGCCCGCCGGGAGCGACCTGCGCGGGCTGCCGGGCGGGGTGTCGCAGACCACGCACGGGGAGTCGGTGCGGCGCGGCGTCGGCTACGGGGTGGGCATCAAGAACATCTGCTTCTCGGAGGGCTTCGACGACTTCTCCACGGCGCGGGTGCGGGCGGAGCTGGTCGGCGGGGAGCCGCACGTCACCGTGCACACGGCCGCCGCCGAGGTGGGGCAGGGGCTGGTGACGATCCAGGCGCAGATCGCCCGGACGGAGCTAGGCGTGGACGACGTGACGGTGGCGACGGCCGACACGTCGGTGGCCTCGGCGGGCTCGTCGTCGGCGTCGCGGCAGTCGTACGTGACGGGCGGGGCGGTGCGGGAGGCGTGCCGGGCGGTGCGGGAGCGGTTCGGCGGGCTGCCGGCGCGGGAGGCGCTGGCGCTGTTCGGGCCGATCGAGGAGACGCGCGAGTACCGGCACCGGCCGACGTACCCGCTGGACCCGGCGACGGGGCAGGGCGACTCCCACACGCAGCTCGCGCTGTGCGTGCACCGGGCGGTGGTGGACGTGGACGTGGAGCTGGGCCTGGTCAAGGTGGTGGAGCTGGCGGCGGTGCAGGACGTGGGCCGGATCCTGAACCCGCAGGCGCTGGAGGGCCAGATCCACGGCGGTTCGGCGCAGGGGCTGGGGCTGGCGCTGATGGAGGAGATCCGGGTGCGTGACGGCGTGGTGCTGAACCCGTCGTTCACCGACTATCTGATCCCCACCATTCTCGACATGCCACCCATGACGATGAAAATCCTGGAAAATCCGGACCCGGCCGCGCCGTACGGATTGCGCGGCGCAGGCGAGCCTCCGACGCTCTCCTCCACCCCGGCGATCGCGTCGGCGGTGCGCGCGGCGACCGGGCTCCGGTTGACGCGCGTTCCGATCAGACCCGAAGATATCGCCTTGGTTCAAGACGGGGAGGGATCCTGATGACGGACGCGCGTGAAGCGGCCAAGGCGGAGTTCACACGGTTCGACGCCGACGGCGACGGCCTGCTGACGGCCGAGGAGATCCGGAAGGCCAACGACGCCCTGGGCGGGCTCGGCGCCTCCGAGGCGGAGATCGAGGCGTTCATCGCCTCGGCCGACCGCGACGGCGACGGCCGGATCGGGCTGGAGGAGTTCGCCGGCCTGGTCGGCGGCGGGCGGCACGAGCAGGCGTGATCACGTCCCCCGCCGGGTAGGCCACCCGGCACTCCCCCTTGATCGCGAAGGGGGTTGGCGGTGCTCGACAGGTTCTTCGAGCTGTCCGGGCGGGGGACCACCGTCGGCCGTGAGGTGCGTGGCGGCGTCACGACCTTCATGGCGATGGCGTACATCATCCTGCTCAACCCGATCATCCTGGCGGGCGCGCAGGACGTCACCGGCGCGAAGCTGACGATCGCGCAGCTCACGACCTCGACGGCGCTCGCGGCGGCCATCTCGACGCTGCTCATGGCGGTGGTCGGCAACGCGCCGTTCGGCCTGGCGGCCGGGCTGGGGCTGAACGCGGTGGTCGCCTACCAGGCGGCGCCCTTCATGACGTGGGCGCAGGCGATGGGCCTGGTCGTGCTCGAAGGCTTCGTCATCATCCTGCTGGCCGTCACCGGGCTGCGCACCCTGATCATGAACGCGATCCCGCTCGCGCTCAAGCACGCCATCAGCGTCGGCATCGGGCTGTTCATCGCGCTGATCGGGCTGGTCGACGCCGGGTTCGTCGCGGCGGGCAGCGGCACGCCGGTGCAGCTCGGCGCCACCGGCCACCTGACGGGCTGGCCGGTCGCGGTGTTCTGCTTCGGCCTGCTGCTGATGATCGTGCTGTACGTGCGCCGCACGCCCGCGGCCATCCTGATCAGCATCGCGGTGACGGCGGCCCTGGCCGTGCTGGTCAACTCGGTGGCCGAGATCGAGCCGGGCGCGTGGGGCGTGGTGACGCCGCACCTGCCCGAGCGGCTGGTCGCGGCGCCCGACTTCGGGCTGGTGGGGCAGTTCGACCTGTTCGGCGGGTTCGCCAGGGCGGGCGTGGTGACGGCGACCGTGGTGCTGTTCACGCTGGTGCTGTCCGGGTTCTTCGACGCGATGGGCACGATCATCGGCGTCAGCGACGAGGCCGGGATGGTGGACCAGGTCGGGCGGGTGCCCCGGCTGGGCCGCATCCTCACCGTCGACGGCGTCGCCGGCGTGGTCGGCGGCGTGTCGAGCTCGTCGGCGAACACGGTGTTCGTCGAGTCGGCCGCCGGTGTCGGCGAGGGCGCCAGGACCGGCCTGGCCAGCGTCTTCACCGGGGCGCTGCTGGCGCTGACGCTGCTGTTCACGCCGCTGGCCGCCGTGGTGCCCGCCGCCGCTGCCGCCCCGGCGCTGGTGCTGGTCGGGGCGCTGATGATGACGCAGAGCCGGAACGTGCCGTGGCAGGACCTGGAGCTGGCGGTGCCGGCGTTCCTGACGATCGCGCTGATGCCGTTCACGTACTCGATCACCAACGGGGTGGGGGCCGGGGTGATCTCGTACACGCTGATCAAGGCGGCTCGGGGCAAGTTCGGCGAGATCCCGTGGCTGCTGTGGATCGTGTCGCTGGTGTTCCTGGCCTACTTCGGGATCAACGGGCTGGAGGAGCTGTTCGGTTAGCGGATGTCGCCGGAGTTGCAGGCGATGCCGTTGCCGTCGACGTCGGTGTACCACTCGTACTCGGCGCGGAAGCCCTTGCTGTAGGGGCCGTAGCCGCGCGCGACGGCCTCCTTGCAGCTGTCGAACTTGGGGTCGAGGGCGCCGTCGGCGGCCGGGTTGCCGGTGTTGGGCTGGCCGGTGTTCGGTTGACCCGTGTCCGGCTGGCCCGTGTCCGGCTGGCCCGTGGTGGGCTGGCCGGTGTCCGGCTGGCCTGTGTTGGGCTGGCCGGTGTCCGGCGGCGTGGTGGCCGGAGGCGCGGTGGCCGGGGGCGCCGTGGAGCCCGCCAGGCGGGCCGCCAGGGTCTCGGCCTCCGCCTTGGCGAAGCCGACGATGCTCAGGCTGTCGCCGTCCATCGCCTGCGTGACGATCGGCGCGGCGACCACCGTCCGCGGCACCAGCACGACCGCCACCTGCCGCTGGTCGGTGACCTGCTCGTCGATGAGGTCGACGAGCTTCTGCTTGAACGCCGGCGCGACGGCGATGCGGACCGAGTAGGTGCCGTCGGGCTCACGGATGGCCTCGATCTCCTGCACGGCGTTGACCGTGACCCCGTCCTCCAGCAGGTAGCACGTGGTCTGCGTGTCGTCGAGCGCGGCCTCCTCACCCGGGCAGGGGGCGGCCTTGGTCTCGCGCACCGGGGCGAAGTGGATGGGCGTCGGCAGCCGCTGCGGCGAGGCGCCGCCGAGGAACGGGCTGTCGGGGCTGCGGGTCATCAGGACGGCGATGGTGCCCAGCACGCCCGCGATCAGCACGACCAGGACGAGCGAGACCGTCAGCACGACGGTGGTGAGCCTGCTGGCCCGCGGCGGCCCCGGATCGGCGGGTGGTGGCTCTTCCGGCTTGTCCAACGTTGACGACCCCATCCTGACGTCCGTGCTGCCGGTGAGCTTATCGAGGACGACCGGATGCCGGGTAATCAGCCGAATATTTCTCGCATGTCCGTCCACACCGGGCAAACGGCCGCCCGGCCGCTACGGGCGGGGCCATCACCGGCGGCCGTCCGTCAGGATGGCGAGCAGGTCGCCGTCGCAGGAGAGCGCGGCCTCGCGCAGGGCAGCGACGCGGGCGCCCTGCTCCCGTTCCGGCACGGCGCGCAGTTCCGGCCACGCCTGCTCGACGAGCGCGTTGAGCTCCTGGAAGACCGGATCGGCCGTGGGGGCGGCGACGTCGCCCATGAGCCAGCCCGCCGCCATCCTCCGCGCGGCCTCCTCGCGCAGCCGGCCGTCGAAGTCGTCGCCCCTCAGGCTGTGGCAGGACGGGGTCCCGGCCCCCGCGAGCAGGTGGCGCGTCAGCTTCTCCCCGGTGCTCCGCGCGTCGCGAACGTCGAAGTCCACGTACACGATCCCGGCGTCCCTGGCGGGCGGGTGGTGGACCGCGTCGCGCTCGGCGGACTCGCGCACCTGGCGGGGCGGGCCGGGCAGCCGGGCGAGCAGCCGCAGCGCCTCCTCCCCCGGCCCGGCGACCACGGGCAGGAGGTCCTCGTGCGCCCTCGTCACGCAGACCCGGCCGGAGCACACGGGCTCGGCGGCCGCGTTGACGACGTAAACCGGCTCGGAGCCGGACGGCAGCAGCGGCAGCGCGACAGCCGCGCCGAGCACAGCCGGGAGCAGGGCGGCCGGCCGTGCCCACGGCCGCGTGGCCGCGAGCAGCCCGAACCCGGTGGCGGCGACCCCGAGCAGCCACACCGCCTGCCCCAGGCTGACCCACCCGGACAGGTCGTGGACGAGGCTGCGCGCGTTGTCCAGCGCCGGCGCCAGATACGCGGCCTTGGGCACGACCTCCTCCTGCCACAGGCCCACCACGGGGAACATGGCCAGGAGCGTCGCGATCGCCAGCGCCGGCGGCGTCAGCACGGACGGCAGCGCCCGTGCGACGCCCAGGCCGAGCCAGCCCGCCGCCACGAGCGACAGCGCCCCCACCGCCACGACGGGCGCCCAGCCCAGGTGGAAGACCCCGCCTCCGGCCGCCACCTGCACGGCCCCGACGCCGTACAGCAGCAGGTACGCCGCCACCAGCGCGATCGCCAGCGCCCCGGCGGTCGCGGCGGCGCGCTGCCAGGCGGGCCTGGGCGTGGCCGCCAGCAGCTCACCGGTGCCCGCCCGGCGGTCGCGCAACCCCTGCAGCGCCCCCGCCCCGACGACCAGCGGGAGCAGGAAGAGCAGCAGGTGACGCTCCCACAGCGCGGCCGCGCTCCACTGCGCCGTCCACCTCTCCCCGTACGCCGTCCACGGGCCGGTGAGCCCGAACAGGAAGGCGAGGGCCGCCAGCAGGAACACCGTTCCCGCCCACACCGCGATGGAGCGCCGCAGCTCGATGCGGAGGATCCGGCCGCTCACCACGCGCCCCGATCGTCGCCGGGGGCCGCCAGCAGCGCCGAGTAGCCGCGCTCGATCGGGCTGTCGCCGACGTCACCGGGCCCGCCGGCGGCGGCGAGCCGGTCCGGCGTCCCCTGGAACACCAGCCGCCCCCGCGCCATCAGCACGACGTCCGAGCACGCGGCGGCGACGTCCTCGACCAGATGCGTGGAGACCACCACGCAGCTGTCGGCGCCGAGCACCTGCAGCAGCTCGCGCAGGCGCAGCCGCTGCGCCGGGTCGAGGCCGACGGTCGGCTCGTCCAGCAGCAGGACGCGCGGGTCGTTGACGATCGCCTGGGCGATCCCGGCCCGCCGCACCATGCCGCCCGACAGCGTCCGCATCCGGTCGTCGGCGCGGTCGGCCAGGCCCACCCGCTCGATCGCCCGCTGCACCGCGCCGGGCACCTCCCGCTTCGGCATCTCCTTCAGCCAGGCCATGTACTCGACGAACTCCCGTACGGTGAACCGCTTGTAGTAGCCGAACTCCTGCGGCAGATAGCCGATGGCGCGCCGCAGCTCCCGCCTGCCCGCCTGGGCGGAGGCGTCGGCGCCCAGCAGCGTCAGCTTCCCGCCTGCCGGGCGCAGCACCGTGGCCAGGGCCCGGATGAGAGTCGTCTTGCCGGCGCCGTTCGGGCCGAGCAGGCCGTGCACGCCCGTGCCCAACGCCAGGTCGAGGCCGTCGACGGCCATCGTGCGCCGGCCCACCCGCACCCTCAGCCCGTCCGCCTGGATCTCCCAGGCGTACGTGGCCGGCGCGATCTCCGCCGCGCCCACCGCGCGTGTCATGAAAGTGTCCTTCCGCTCGTTCATCGATGTGCGTCCAGCAGGGAGTAGGCGCTTCCGCGCGCCAGCACCCCGGCGATCCCCAGCGCGGCGAGCGCGCCCCACACGGGCACGCTGCCGGGCTCCAGGGCGAAGGAGAGGCGGCTGAGCAGCGTCGTCGGCGCGACGATCACCACGGCCCACACGCCCGCCAGGACGGCGGCGGCGCGGACCATCCCGACGAGCCCGCCGAGCAGGAGCGTCCCGGCGGTGAACGCCAGGCACGGCAGCAGCCACAGCGCCACCATGACGCCGCTCGCCCAGCCGGCGGCGGCCAGCACGGGCAGCACCACGGCGAGCACCGCCGCGGTGCGCCGCGCCAGCAGCCCCAGCCCGGCCCTCGGCGTCGCCGCCACCACCTCGTACGCCGGATCGATGGCGCGTCCCCACGCGACGGCCACCCCCGCCACGGGCAGCACCGGCGCGACCAGCAGCACCAGGGACACGCCGCCGGGGGCCGACCGTTCGAGCGCCACGCCCAGCGCCGTCACCAGCACCGTCATCAGCACCCACGGCGCGGTCACCGGAGAGGCCCAGCGGGCCCACACCGGTCCGCGCCGCCGGGGCGCCGGGGCGACGCGTCCCAGCCGGGGCCGCAGCTCGTCCCACACGCCGCCGACCAGCGCCGCCACCTCCGGCGCCGCCGCCCGCGCCAGCCGCTCGCGGCACGGCGCGCACGCCTCCAGGTGCGCCTCCAGCGCCCACAGCTCGTCACCCGCGAGCGTGCCGCCGCGCGCGTAGCCGGTGATCTGCCGGTCGGACGCGTGCGCGCCGTCCCAGGATCCGCTCATGACAGCGCCTCCCGTACGATCTCCCGCAGGTTCTGCCGCATGGCGATCCGCGCGCGCCTGGCGCGGGTCTTGATGGTGCCCTCGGGCACGCCGAGCAGCACGGCGGTCTCGCGGACCGACAGGCCGTCCAGGACCATCGCCTGCAGCACCTGCCGCAGCTCCGGGGCGAGCAGGCGCAGCGCGTCGCCGACGTCGCCGCCGACGGCCGAGGCCAGCGCCTCCTCCTCCGCCGCCGGAGCCGTCCCGGTCAGCGCCGCCGCCGGGGGCGGCTCGGCGTGGTGCGCCCGCCGCCGGAACGCGTCCACCAGCCGGCGGGCGGCGATCGTCCACAGCCAGCCCACGGCCGTGCCGTCGGCCGCCACGCCCGCGAACGCGCCCGCCGCCCGCCACACCGCCAGGTACGTCTCCTGCATCACCTCGGCGACGATCTGCTCGTCGGCGCAGCGGCGGCGCAGCCGCGTCGCGATCCACGGCGCGGTGCGCCGGTAGAGCTCCTCGAACGCCGCCTGGTCACCCTTGGCGACGCGCCGGACGAGCTGTTCCTCGTCCGGTGTCTTCCTCGACCTCACACTTCACAGACGCCACACCCTGCCCGCCCGGTTCTCGCCGGCCGGTGACATGGCTCACATCCGCTCGGCGACGTCCTTGAGGTGGCGGTTGCGCAGGACGATCAGCTCCTCCATGTGACGCCGCAGCACCAGCGCCTCGGCGACCCGCCCCAGCGGCCCCAGCGGCGCGGCGAAGTCGATCACGTCCCGCATGAGGGTGCCGCCCTCGCCGTCGCCCTCGAAGTGGTGCGCGTGCCACCAGCGCCGGAACGGGCCCGCCACCTGCTCGTCGACGAAGTACGCGGGCGGGTCGCAGGCGCTGATCAGCGACGTCATCCGCCAGCGGAGGCCGAAGTGGCGCGCCTGCCAGGTGACGCGGTCGCCGGCCGCGAGCTGCCCGGACGTGACGCCGCCGACCGCCCGCTCCCCCGAGCGGGCCATCGAGGCGGTGTGCAGCTCGACGGAGAGCGACACGTCGAAGACGCGCCGGGGCGGGGCGAGGACGCGCGTGCTCACCTCGAAGCGGGGCATGCCGCGAACCCTAGCGGGCGGCACGCGAACGGCCCGCGCCCCCCGGAGGGAACGCGGGCCGCCGGTGTCGATGGCGTGCTGCCCGAGGGCCTTACTGGGAGGCCGCAGGGCTGGCCGAGGGGCTGGCGCTGTCGTGCGGCGCCTGCGTCTGCTGCTGCGGCTCCGGCGGGAGCGGCGCCTCGTCGGCGGTCGTCTCGACCGCCTGGGGGCCGCCGCAGGTCGCGCCGGGCTCAGGGGTGTCGGGGCCGTTCTGGTACTTCTTGATGAACGCGCCCAGCTTCGGGTCGCCCGGGTCGGTCAGCTTGAGCTGGTGCCCCCAGGAGGAGACCACGATCGGCGACGGCAGGTTGGGGAACGGGCTGACCAGCATGTAGTCCTGCTGCCCCGTCGAACCGGCGACGTCCTTCAGCTGGTCGATCTGCGCCTTGGGCAGGTCGGGCCGGTAGGTGATCCAGATGGCGCCGTGCTCCAGCGAGTGGACGGCGTGCTCGGAGTGGATCGGCTTGTCGTAGACCCGGCACAGCTGCCAGTAGTTGTTGTGCTCGCCGCCGACCGGCGGGGTCTCCTTGTACGAGACCGTGCTCCACACGTGCTGACCGGCCTCGTACTTGACGCTGGCGACCCCGTCGAGCGAGGTCTCCTGTGCGCGTTTGACCAGGTAGAAGCCGACCACGCCGATGAGCAGCACGATGACGAGGCCGCCCGCGCCCCACATCAGAAAGGCTGCACGGCGCTCCTTGCGCTTCTGCGCGGCCCGCATCTGCTGCAGATGCTCGCGCCGGGCCTGCGCCTTCTCCTTCGTCATCGTTCCTCCATCGGCGTACCAACTTGGGTCACCCTATGCCCTCCGGGCGTATGCGGAGAATAAGCGGCGTATAAGCATGCGATCACAACCGCTCGCGCAGGTGGGTAACCTGGTCATGCCATGGAGAAGCCCGCCGGAAAGCCGCTGTTCGCCGTCCTCGCCGTCCTCGTCGTCGTGGTCGCGGCGGCCTTTCTCGTGTTCGGGGGCCGGGGCACGCCGGGTGAGACGTCGGCGGAGGCCGGCTTCGCCCGCGACATGGCCACGCATCACGCGCAGGCGGTCGACATGTCGTTCACGATCCGCGACAAGAGCGAGTCCAGCGAGATCCGTAACCTGGCCTTCGACATCATCAACACGCAGGCCAACCAGCGCGGCATGTTCCTGGGCTGGTTGCAGCAGTGGGAGCTGACGCAGGCGACGGACCTGCGGCCGATGGCGTGGATGAGCGGTCACGGTCACGGCGCGCAGCAGCCTCAGGGTGGCGCGATGCCGGGCATGGCGTCGCGGGCGGAGCTCGACAAGCTCGGCGAGCTTCAGGGCACGGAGGCGGAGGTGCTGTTCCTCCAGCTGATGATCCGCCACCACGAGGGCGGGGTGCAGATGGCGGAGGGCCTGCTCAAGCTGTCCGACCGGGCCGAGGTGACCGGCATGGCCCGCAAGATCGTCGAGGGGCAGTCGGGCGAGATCGACCTGATGACGAAGCTCCTCGCGCTCCGGGGCGCGCAGCCGTTCCCGACGATCCTGAAATGAGCTGATGGGCGCCGACGCGGTCGTGGTCGGATCGGGCCCCAACGGGCTCGTGGCGGCCGTGACGCTGGCCTCGGCCGGGCGGCGGGTGCTGCTGCTGGAGGCCGCCCGGGAGTTCGGGGGCGCGCTGCGGTCGGCGGAGCTGACGACGCCGGGCCGGGTGAACGACCTCGGCGCCACCGTGATGGCGATGGCGCTGGCCTCCCCCGCGATGCGCGGCCTCACGCTGGACGGGGTGGAGTTCGCCCATCCGCCGGTGGTGGCGGCCCATCCGCTGGACGACGGCCCGGCGGTGCTCGTCCACCGTGACGTGGACCGCACCGCCGAGGGCCTGGGGCGTGACGCGGGCGTGTGGCGGGCGATCGTGGGGGCGGCGGTGCGGGCCGGGTTCCCGCTCACCGACCTGCTGCTGAAGCCGCTGGGCCCGTGGGAGCCGCGGCCCGCCGCGTTCGCGGCGGCGGCCCGGTTCGGGGTGGCGGCCGCGCTGCCGGCGACGACGCTGGCGCGGCGGGCGTTCCGCACGGCGCGCGGGCGGGCGCTGCTGGCGGGCATGGCGGCGCACTCGATGCTGGACCTGCGCGCGCCCCTCACAGCCGGCTACGGGCTGACGCTGGCCGTGCTCGCCCATCTGGTGGGCTGGCCGCTGGTGGCGGGCGGTTCGCAGCGGCTGGCCGACGCGCTGGTCGCCCGGCTGCGGGAGCTCGGCGGCGAGGCGGTGGCCGGCCACCGGGTGCGCTCGCTGCGTGAGCTCGACGCGCCGACGGTGGTGCTGGACGTGTCGCCGCGCGAGTTCGCGGCGCTGGCGGAGGAGCCGGGCCGCCACGGCCCGCTGCCCGCCCGCTACCGGGAGCGGCTGCTGCGCTTCCACCACGGGCCCGGCGCGTTCAAGGTCGACTGGGCGCTCGACGGGCCGGTGCCGTGGCGCGACCCGGCGGTGGCGGGCGCGGGCACCGTCCACCTGGGCGGCACGCTGGAGGAGATCGCGCTCGGCGAGGCGGAGACGGCCGCCGGCCGCCTCTCGCCGCGCCCGTACGTGCTGCTGGTGCAGCCCTACGCGGCCGACCCCGGCCGGGGCGGGCACACGCTGTGGGCCTACTGCCACGTCCCGAACGGCTCCCGCGCCGACCTGAGCCGGGCGATCGAGGCGCAGATCGAGCGGTACGCGCCCGGCTTCCGCGACCGGGTGCTGGCCCGCCACGTCATGGGCCCGGCCGCGCTGGAGTCGGCCGACCGCAACCTGGTCGGCGGCGACATCGGCGGCGGGCTGGCGAGCCTCGGCCAGTTCGTGCGGCGGCCGGTGTGGTCGCCGGCGCCGTGGCGCACCCCGTTGCCGGGCGTGTTCCTGTGCTCGGCCTCGACGCCGCCGGGGCCGGGCGTGCACGGCATGGGCGGCTGGCAGGCCGCCCGCCTGGCCCTCGGGCGCTAACCGGCCGCCAGCTCCTCGGCGATCGCCGCGGCGAACGCGTCGACGTCCTCCTCGGTGGTGTCGAACGCGCACATCCAGCGCACCTCGCCGGTCGCCTCGTTCCAGGTGTAGAAGCGGAAGCGCTTCTGCAGCCGGGCCGTGACGTCCGCCGGCAGCACCGCGAAGACGGCGTTGGCCTCGACGGGCCGGGGCACCTCGACGCCGGGCAGCTCGCGCACGGCCTCGGCCAGCCGCCTGCCCATGGCGTTGGCCTGCCGGGCGTTGCGCAGCCACAGGTCGCCCGAGAGCAGCGCCTCGAACTGCGCCGACACGAACCGCATCTTCGACGACAGCTGCATGAACGTCTTGCGCAGGTAGTCGATGCCCGTGGCCGCCTCGGGATTGAGCACCACGACGGCCTCGCCGTACAGCAGCCCGATCTTCGTGCCTCCGAAGGAGAGCACGTCGACGCCCGCGTCGGTGGTGAGCGCCCGCAGGGGCACGTCGAGCGCGGCGGCGGCGTTGGTGAGGCGGGAGCCGTCGAGGTGGACGAGCATGCCGAGCTCGTGCGCGTGGTCGCAGATCGCGGCGATCTCGGCGGGGGTGTAGACGGTGCCCAGCTCGGTGGTGTTGGAGATGGAGACGACCTTCGGCTGGGCGCGGTGCACGTCGCCGAAGCCCCACGCCTGGCGGTCGATCAGCTCGGGGGTGAGCTTGCCGTCGGGCGTGGGCACCGTGAGCAGCTTGATGCCGCCGGTCACCTCGGGGGCGCCGCCCTCGTCGGTGTTGATGTGGGCGGTCTCGGCGCAGACGACCGCCTCCCAGTGCGCGGTCATCGCGCGCAGGGAGACGACGTTGGCGGCGGTGCCGTTGAACACCGGCCATGCCCGCGCCCCCTCGCCGAAGTGGCGGCGGAAGACGTCCTGGAGCGCCTCGGTGTAGACGTCCTCGCCGTAGGCGATCTGGTGGCCGCCGTTGGCCTCGGCGATGGCCTGGAGGATCTCGGGATGGACCCCGGCGTAGTTGTCGCTGGCGAACGCCTTGAGCCGGGGGTCGTGCCGGGGAGTCACGTAGTGAGGTCCAATCGGGTGGCGTTGATCTGGTCGGCCGGCTGGTCGTAGAGGCCGCCGATGGCTTCGGCCAGGTCGCGCACGTCGGTGAAGCCGGGGAACCTCGCCTCCGGCTTGGCGGCCCGCATGGCGTCGTTGACCAGGGCTTTCACGACCAGGATAGTGGCCGCGGAGCCGGTGCCCCGCAGCGCGTCGGCCAGGGAGAGCGTCCACGCCTCGGCGGCGGCCTTGGCGGCGGCGTAGGCGGCGCCGCCGGCCTCGGGCTTGCCGGCGGCCTTGGCCGAGACGATCACGAACCGGCCGTTGCCGCTCTTGCGCAGCAGCGGCTCGAAGGCCAGCGACACGTGCTGCAGGGTGCGGATGAGCAGGTCGTGCAGGGTGTCCCAGTCGGCGAGGTCGGTGCGGTCGAACGAGGGCGAGCCGCGCCACCCGCCGACGAGGTGGACGACGCCGTCGACGCGGCCGTGCTCGGCGTCGATCCGCGCGGCCAGCTCCTGGACGGCGGCGCGGTCGAGGAGGTCGACGTCGTCCTTGTCGACGCCGATCACGGTGTGGCCGTGCTTGGTGAAGTGCTCGGTCACCGCGGCGCCGGTGGGACCGGCCGCGCCCGTCACAAGAATGATCATGCCCGGATCCCCTTCGTCGACTCGACCACGTCGGTCAGCTTACGGCGCAGCGCCTCGTAGAACATGCTGAGGGGGAACTCGTCCGGCAGCACCGCGTCCACCTTGGCCTTCTGCTCCTCGGGCAGCGCGGCGACGCCCTTGGCCCACACGGAGGCGGGGTCGGGGGCCACGTAGGCGCTGACCAGCTCGTGCGCGGCCAGCCAGTGGGCCAGCTTGGAGCGGTCGATGCTGTCGCGGTAGAGCTTCTCCACCTCGCCGCGCAGGTCGGCGACGCCGTCGGCGACGCGCTCCCAGTCGATGGACAGCCGGTTGTCGGTCCAGCGCACGATGTCGTTGCGGTGCAGGTAGGCGAACAGGAGCTGGCCGCCGAGCCCGTCGTAGTTGCGCACCCGCGCCCCGGTGATCGGGAAGCGGAACAGCCGGTCGAACAGGATCGCGTGCTGGACGTACCGGGCGTGCGGCACCCCGCGCCGCTCCAGCTCCACGGCCTCGCCGAACGCGGTCAGGTCGCAGCGCAGCTCCTCCAGCGAGTACAGCCAGTACGGCATCCGCTGCTTGATCATGAACGGGTCGAACGGCAGGTCGCCGTGGCTGTGCGTGCGGTCGTGCACCAGGTCCCACAGCACGAACGTGTCCTGGGCGAGCTGCTGCGACTCCAGCAGGCGGGCGGCGTCCGGCGGCAGGTCGAGCTTGAGCGTCTCGGTCGCGGCCTTGGACACGCGGCGGAACCGGGCGGCCTCGCGGTCGGCGAAGATGCCGCCCCAGGTGAAGCGGGCGGGCGCCTGCCGGACGGCGACGGTCTCGGGGAACAGTACGGCCGAGTGCGTGTCGTAGCCGGAGGTGAAGTCCTCGAACGCGATCGGCACGAACATCGGGTTGTCGTAGCCGCCCGCCTCCAGCTCGGCCAGCCAGTCCGGCCAGATGGTGCGGATCCAGACGGCTTCCAGGTTGCGGTCCGGGTTGCCGTTCTGCGTGTACATGGGGAAGACGACGAGGTGCTCCAGGCCGTCCACGCGCTGCGTGTCGGGGTGGAACAGCTCCAGCGAGCGCAGGAAGTCCGGGACGCCGAGGTCCTGCTCGGACCACTGGGCGAGGTCGTCGCGGACGGCCTGGAGGTAGGCGGCGTCATGCGGGAAGCTCGGGGCGATGTCGCCGATGGCGGCGGAGATCTCCGCGACCAGCTCCTTGGCTCGGCCCTTCTCCTCCGGCACCGAGCCGTCCTTGACCTGGAGCGGGCGCAGCTCCTCGACGGCGGCCTTGATCCGGGCGAACAGCGCCGCCTTGACCTCGTCGCGCTCCCCCGCCCCGGCCCCGGCGCCGGGCACCCGGGCGGCCCAGGTGACCACGTTCCCCCACAGCCTGCGGTGGTCGTAGTCGTCGATCGAGTCGTCGCCGAACAGGTCGGAGTCGGCGAACACCACGACCCGGCCGCGCCCGTACGTGAGCGCGACGGCGAGCGGCGCGCCCGCCGGGGCGGCGTCGGCCGAGGTGGCGAACAGGACGGTGGCCTCGTCCCCGGCCGCGAGCACGCCGGAGCGGTAGAAGCAGGCCCGCTTCACGCCGGCCAGCAGGCCGTCACCGGTGGCGCGCTCGCCGAGCACCCAGGTGGCCACCTCGCGGTGGGCGTTTTTGGGGTCGCGCACGGTGGTGTGGCCCACGCTCACGCCGAACCGGGCCAGCAGCTCGGCCAGGTTGTTGCCGTACTTGTCCTGCTCCTCCTCGGCCAGCACGACCAGGCCGCCGCCGCCGGAGACGAACGCCTCGACGGCGTCCAGCTCGTCCGCGGTGAACACCGGGCTGCCCTGGCCGGTGGTGCGCTCCCAGCGCTCGCCGGACGGGTGCGCGATGACCAGGACGTCCTGGTCCTGGAGCGTTCCCGCGTCGAGGGCGCCGGCGGTGTGGGCCGTCACCGTGTGGCCCAGGTGGCGCAGCAGCCCGGCGGCGCGCGCGTAACTGTTGTCGTCGGGGTGGGCGGGGTTGATGGCCTCGGCGACATCACGCCGGATGGTCCACGACTCGCTGTGGGCCTCGTCGAACAGCACTCGGGGGAACGCTCGCATGAAAATCTCCTGTTGCTACCGCCTTATGACGAAAAATATACACATACGTCCCCAGTGCCTCGCAAAAGCCTTCCGCATGTTGAGATCAGTTCGCGTCCCCCGGACGCACCACGCCCGACTCGTAGGCGAACACCACCGCCTGCGCCCGGTCCCGCAGGCCCAGCTTCATCAGCACCCGCGCCACGTGCGTCTTCACCGTGGCCTCCCCCACGTACAGCTCCCGGGCGATCTCCGCGTTCGTCAGCCCGCGCGCCAGCAGCCGCAGCACCTCCAGCTCGCGCGGCGTCAGATCCGCCAGCCGCGGCGACGGCACCGGCTCGGCGCGGCCCGCGAACGAGGCGATCACCCGGCTCGTCACCGCCGGATCCAGCAGCGCGTCACCCGCGTGCACGATGCGGATCGCCTCGATGAGCTGCTCCGGCGGCGACACCTTCAGCAGGAACCCGCTCGTGCCCGCGCGCAGCGCCGCCCACAGGTTCTCGTCCGTGTCGAACGTCGTCAGCGTGATCACCTTCGGCGGCGACGGCGTGTCCAGCAGCTGCCGGGCGGCGCTCAGGCCGTCCAGGCGCGGCATGGAGATGTCCATCAGCACGATGTCCGGCCGCGTCCGCCTGGCCACGGCGATCGCGTCACGCCCGTCGGCCGCCTCCCCCACGACCTCCATGCCGGGATCGCTCTCCACGACCATGCGCAGCCCGGCCCTGACCATTGCCTGGTCGTCCACGATGACGATTCGAATGCCCACAGCTGTCGAAGGTAGACGCCGGAAGGGCCGTTGAACACCCAGGTCAAGCCGTACGCAAGTCAGTTCCAAGCCACTGGTCAGGAGACGACCACGCTCTGCCTCACCCGGACCTGCGTGGCGTCGTCACAGCTGTTGCGGGCGCAGAAGTACAGCATGAGGATCGGCTTGGGGCGGTGGTCGATGACGTAGCCGACGAAGCCCAGCGCGTTGCCGGTGTTGCGGTCGCGCAGCGAGCCGTCGTAGCGGGTGGCGTCGCGGTTGCCCGCCCGGTCCGGCACCGGGGCGCTCACCTCGATCTCGCCCGGCAGCAGGCCCTCCAGCATCGCCTTCATCTCGTCCCGTCCCGCCCCGGCCGCCAGCGTGTCCGACACCTGCACGTACACGCCCACGGCGTTCTCCGGGTCGCCCGTGATGACGCCGTTGACGGCCGCCCAGTCGGCGTTCGCGCCCGAGACGAACATCGCCTCGAACTCCGCCGCCCGCGGCGACGCCAGCGCGAACAGGTCGGCGTGCGTGCGCGCGGTCCACCCCTCCGGGTGCTCGAACGTCAGCGGCGCCGCGCGGGTGTCCTGGAACCGCACCCACGACTCGCCCCGCTGGCTCACCACCAGCATCACCACCAGGGCCAGCGCCGCCACCGCCGCCACCAGCCCGGCCACCACGATCGGCAACCTCCCACCCCGCCCCCGGGACCCGCCGAGCCCGTCCCCGGCCCCTCCGTCAGGCCCGTCCGGGCGAGACCCACCGGAGTCGCGGCCCAGAGCCGCCTCCCCACCACGAGAACGGGCCGAGCCGGGACCATACCCCGCGTCCCCCTCCGGTCGAGGCTCACCGGGGACGTGGCCCGGGCGCGCCTCCGCACCGGACGGGCGGGACGAGCCGGAGCCGTACCCCGGCCCTCCCTCCGCCCCGTCCGGGCCAGGCCCGCCGGGGACGTGGCCGGGGGGCGCGTCCCCGCTGTGGGCGCGTCCCGCATCGCGGGCTGCTCCCTCACCCCAGGGAGGCCCGCCGCCGGGCGCTCCGGCCTCCCTCCGGGGCGGGCCGCCGCGGGCGGCACCGTCGCCCCGGGGAGGCCCGCCACGCTGCGCCGCGCCGTCGCCCCGAGGAGGCCCGCCACCCTGCGCCGCGTCCTCGCCCCAGGGAAGCCCGCCACCCTGGGCCGCGCCGTCGACCCAAGGGGGCCCGCCCGGGGCGGCGCCCGGAGTCCGGGGAGGGCCGCTGCCGGGGAGCGGGCGGCCTTCGGCGTTGGGGGCGGGGCTGTCGATGGCGGTGCGGAGGGCGTCGACGAAGGCGGTGCACGACGGGTAGCGCTGCTCGGGCGACTTGGCCAGCGCCCGGCTCATCACCGCGTCCACGGCGGGCGGCAGGCCGGGCCGGAGCGTCGTCAGCGGGGCGGGCTGCTCGGCCAGGTGCGCCCACAGCAGCGCGATGTCGTTGTCCCGCTGGAACGGCAGCCGCCCCGACAGCCCCTCGTACACGACGCACGCCAGCGCGTACTGGTCGGCGCTGCCGTCGATGTGCTCCTTGTTGATCTGCTCCGGCGACATGTAGCGCGGCGTGCCGATGAACTGGTCGGTCTGCGTCAGCCCGGAGATGGACGTGCGGTGCTTGGTGATGCCGAAGTCGGTCAGGTAGACGTGCTCCCCCGCGAGCAGGATGTTGGCCGGTTTGACGTCGCGGTGGATGAGGTCGTGCGCGTGGGCGGCGTCGAGGGCGGCGGCCACCTGGGCGAAGATCCGGTTGGCCCGGCCGAGCGGCAGCGGCCCGCGGTCGTGGATGAGCCGCCGCAGGTCGAGCCCGTCGACGTAGCGCATGGCGATGTAGAGGACGCCGTCGGCGTCGGCGTTGGCCTCGTAGATGGGGATGATGTTGGGGTGTTCGATGCTGGCGACGGTCCTGGACTCCAGGATGAACCGCTGCCGGAACCGGTCGTCCACGCTCAGCACCGGGTTGAGGATCTTGAGCGCGACGCGGCGGCTGAGCCGGGGGTCCAGGGCCAGGTAGACGACGGCCATGCCGCCTTTGCCGACGATGTCCTCGATGTAGTAGCCGGCCACCTCCTGGCCGATGAGTGCTCTGTCGTTCACGGGCATCACGTCTCGGCGGGGTGGCCGCAGTAGCCGCAGAAGCGGTGGGCGGGGCCGAGCCGCATCCCGCAGGCGGTGCAGAACACGACCGGCGGCTCGCCCGCGGTGATCACCGGCTGGTGCTGCGGGATCGCCTGCAACGGCGCCGACCGGCGCACCACGACGGTCTGGTCGGCGCCCTCGTCGAGCGGCTGCGGCATCGCGCCCGCCGGGGCCGGGGGCGGGGCCGGTGGCGACGGCGACATGTCGGGTGTACGCCTGCGCCGCCACAGCAGGAACGCCCCGGTGCCCGCGGCGACGAACAGCACGGCCGCCGCCACGATGAACGGCCACAGCGGCGTGCCGCCGGAGGCGGGCGTGACGCCGGCCCGCCGGGTGCCCGCGTCCTCCGGGCCGCCCCGCTTGGCCAGGGAGATCTTCAGCAGCTCGGCGGCGACGACGTTGCCGGGGTACAGCTCCAGCACGCGCTGGAAGCCGGGGGCCGCCTCGGTGTAGTACGCGGTGTGGTAGCGGGTCAGCGCGCCCTCGAACGCCGAGTCGATCGCCCCCCGGCGGGGCGCGATGCCGGCCTTGGTCAGCGCGGCGGTGATCTCGCGGACGCCGATCATCTTGGCTTCCTTGCCGCCGCCGATCAGCATGCCGATGACGTGGCCGTCCTTGTCGCCGATCACCGGCGCGCCGATCAGCCCGCGGTCGGCCAGGCCGCCCAGTTTGACGGGTTCGTCGGCCTTCTTCTCCGGGTCGGCGAACGGCCTGCCGGTGTCGCCCTTGCCGCCGCCCTTGCCCAGGTGGGCGATCTCGACGGTGTTCTGCACGTCGGGGCCGGGCCGGCCGAGGAAGCCCGCCACGCTGGTGGGCGAGCCGACCTGGTCGGGCACCTTGTCGGCGAGCGGGGCGGTGGGCATGCCGACGCTGCCGACGGCCCGGCCGATCGGCATGAGCACGGCGGGGCTGTCGGGCCCGGACCCGGCCTTGACCAGGTCGGCCTTGAACCCGTCGGTGTCGGCGGGCGCCACGTTCGGGAAGATCGTGATCTCGGTGGAGACGTCGATGATGCAGGTAGCGGTGGACTTCTTCGGCGGGTAGCACTGCTTGAGGTGGCGGTCGAGCAGCGGGTCGTCGAGCGAGTGGCGGTCGGCGTCCTGCGGGATCTTCACGTCGTGGTGCTCGGCGAAGATCTTGTTCGCGGCCCGCACGGCCACGTCCTCGCCGGTCCGCACGACGCGGGTCAGCGTGACGATCGCGCCCTCGGGGTTGACCACGGTGCCGGTGCCCTGGCCGAGCGGGAAGTCGTAGGAACGCTCCACGTGCCGTAATTCGCCGATGTGGTCGAGGAGGGTGATCTCCACGTGGGAGACGGCCTCGACCCGCACGACGGCGGGGGTGACGAGGTCGGTGATGCCGCTGGGGTGCTCGTGCGCCACCGCGGGCAGGGTGAGCAGCGCGATCGTCGCCGTGAGACCGCCGGCCAGAGCTGAGAGACGCGCCATCGCCGCCCCCGTACGAAGGGATATGACCAGGGTCCCAAGCGCCTGCCGTAAGTCAAGAGAACGGCGTGCGGGCATCGGCCGGACGCCGGGAATCCCACCACGACCCCATCGCGCCGACGCCCCCCTTCGTTACGCGATCAGGTCGGCGGGGTCGAAGGTCACCGGGTAGGGCGCCCACAGAGACGCGGAGCGCCCGGCCTTGTGCACGGCGGCCCGGCCGTAGGAGTCGCCGTCGAACTCGTACGCGTAGAGGGCCGGCCCCTCGTCCAGCTCCACCCGCCAGTAGACGGGGATCCCGGCGGCTCCGTAGGCCTCCAGCTTGGTCGCCCGGTCCCTCGTCTTGGTGCTCGGGCTGACCAGCTCCACGGCGAGCCGGACGTGCTGGGGCGAGAACTCCAGCTGACCGGCCCTGGCGAGCTCCCGGGGCACGACCGCGAGGTCGGGGATGTAGTAGTCGGTGTCGCTGACACGCAGGTTGATCGTCGCCAGGGGGATCAGGTCCGGCGGCGCCGCTCTCAACAGGATGTCCGTGATGAGGGTGGCGGCGAGCTGATGCAGCGAGTTGGGGGCAGGGCTCACCAGAAGGCTCCCGTTGAAGAGCTCGTAGCGATTCCCGTCGTCGGGGAACTTGAGCAGGTCGTCGACGCTGAACGGCGGCGCGCCCGGAAGAACCGTGCGCGCGGTCGTCGGTTCGGTCGCCATCGCGGTCACCCACTCAGTATCGCGGCTCTCCCCTTCACCGACATGGTACTTACCCGGATCCGGTCACTTTCCGTCCCAGGGCCGCCACGCTTCGGCGCCGTGGCGGACGGCGGCGTGGACGGCGCGGGCGAGGCGGGCGCCCCACTCGGAGCGGGGGCCGCCGAACAGCTCCTCGGGCCCGGTGGCGGGGACGGCGAGGCAGACGGCGTCGGAGGCGGTGCCGGTGCCCGCGTAGCCGGTCTCGGCGAGCGCCTGCGTCTTGGCCTCGGTGATCGTCATGACGGCGTTGACCAGGGCGGCGTCGGTCATCGCGACGGGCACGACGGCCAGGATGTTGATCGTGCCGACGCGCATGGGCGCGAGCTCGGGGTCGGCGGCGCCCTCGGGGGCGGCGGCCCAGGTGGGAACGCGCAGGCCGACGGTGGCCACGGCGTGGACGCCGCCGTCGCGGGCCTCGCTGTAGCGGTCGACGGAGGCGGCGGTCATCATGCCGACGCCGTCGCCGGTGGGGCCGAGCGAGGTCAGGTGCTCGACCGGGTCGGTGCGCGAGTAGCCGGCGACGACCTGGGCGTTGAGCACCCACGAGCGCGGCCCGATGCCGCCGCCGAGCATGGCCGAGGAGATCATCCGCCAGCCGGGCCCGAACTCCCAGAGCAGCGACCCGAGGCGGACGCCTTCCTCGACCCGGTAGCTGAGCTTCACGGTCCTCCCCTGACGAGGTGCACGACGGGCCGCCCGCCGGGGCCCGGCTCGATCATGACATGGGCGTCGAAGTGCTCGCCGACGAGCGGCTCGGTGAGCACCTTGTCCGGTTCGCCGCAGGCGACGGCGCGGCCCCGGGCGAGCAGCAGGAGGGTGTCGGCGTACTGGCCGGCGAGGGTCAGGTCGTGCAGCGTGGTGACGACGGTCAGCCCGTCGGCGCGCCTGAGCCGGTCGACGAGCTCCAGCACCTGCTGCTGGTGGCCGAGGTCGAGCGCGGTGGTGGGCTCGTCGAGCAGGAGCACGGGCGCCTGCTGGGCGAGGGCGCGGGCGAGCACGACGCGCTGGCGTTCGCCGCCGGACAGCTCGCCCGCCCTGCGGGTGGCGAACGCCGTCAGGTCGAGCCGGTCCAGGACGGACGCGGTGACCTCCCGGTCGTGGCGGCTCTCCCTGCCGAGATAGGGGATGTACGGGGTGCGCCCGAGCAGGGCGTAGTCGAAGACCGTCATGTCGGGCGGCACGGCCGGGGTCTGCGGCGCGTAGGCGATGAGCCGGGCGCGCTGGCGCGGTTTGAGCGTGGCGGCGGAGCGGCCGTCGAGGTCCACCTGACCCCGGTGGGCCAGCACGCCCATGACGGCCTTGAGCAGCGTGGACTTGCCGGCGCCGTTGGGCCCGATGATCGCCAGCCATTCGCCGCGCCGTACGGTGGCGTCGACGCCGGTCAGCACCTCGCGGTCGCCGAGCCGTACGGAGAGGTCGCGGACGCCGATCATGGCCGGGGTGCCCGTCATGTCGCGGTCCTCCGCGTCATGCGCAGGACGGCCACGAAGAACGGCGCGCCGACGAACATGGTGACGACGCCGATCGGCAGCTCGGCGGGGGCGATGACGGTGCGCGCGGCGAGGTCGGCGAGCACCAGGAAGGCCGCGCCGACGATCAGCGACAGCGGCAGCACGCTGCGGTAGGAGCCGCCGGCCAGGCGGCGCACCAGGTGCGGGACGACGATGCCGACGAACCCGATGAGCCCGCTGACGGCGACGGCGGCGGCGGTGGCCAGCGAGGCGGCCAGCAGCACCGTGAACCGGACCCGGGCGGCCCGCACGCCGAGGCTCACGGCCTCCTCGTCGCCCACCGACAGCACGTCGAGCATGCGGCCGTGCAGGAGCAGCAGCACGGCGGAGACGGCGGCGTACGGCAGCACGAGCCAGAACTGCTCCCAGCCGCCGCCGACGTCGCCGAGGATCCAGGCGTAGATCCGCTGCAGCTCCTCGACCTTGAACTGCTGCACGAACGTCTGGATCGCGGTGAGGAACGAGGTGACGGCCACGCCGGCCAGCACCAGCGTGGACGTGCCGCCGGAGCGTCCGGCGGTGTTGCCGAGCGCGTAGGCGAGGAACACGCCGCCGACCGCGCCCGCGAACGCCGCCACCGGGATGCTCGCCGCGAGCTGCGGCAGCAGCACGATGGCCACGGTCGTCATGAGCCCGGCGCCGGCGGCGGCGCCGAGCAGGTACGGGTCGGCCAGCGGGTTCCTGAACACGCCCTGGTAGCCGGCCCCGGCGATGGCCAGCAGCCCGCCGACCACGGCCGCGACCAGCACCCGGGGCAGGCGCAGCTCGTACAGCAGGCCCTGCTCGACGGGCGACAGCCCCGAGTCGGCGGTCACGAACGGCAGCCAGTCGGCGGCCTGGACCACCACCTGCCAGGGCGAGATGTCGGCCGCGCCGCCGAGCAGGCCCGCGACCATGGACAGGGCCAGCGCGCCCAGCGCGCCGGTCACCCAGAGCGGCCGGGCGCGGGACGGCCCGGCCGCCGTTTCGGCGGACCGCACTAGCGGCCGGCCGCCTTGGTGACGGCGTCACCGATCGCCCGGGCCAGGTCGACGACGCGCGGGCCCCAGCGGGAGGCGACGTCGTCGTCCAGCTCGATCACCTGGTCGCCGGTGATGGCGGACAGGTTCTTCCAGCCGGGGCGCTTGGCCAGCGTCTCCTTGCTCTGCTGGCAGCACTTCACGTCGGCCAGGAAGATCAGGTCGGGGTCGGCCTGGGCGACGAACTCGGCCGACAGCTTCGGGTAGCCGCCTGCCGCGTCGGGCGCCTTGTCGGCGATGTTGGTGAGCCCGAACATGCCGTAGATCTGGCCGATGAACGTCGTGGACGTGACCGCGTACGGCGTCTGGTCGAGCTCGTGGTAGTAGGTGAGGTCGGCCTTGGGCGCCTTGGCGGCCAGCTCGGCCATCGCCGTCTTCATCCCGGCGACGACCTCGTCCGCCTTGGCCCGGTTGCCGGTGGCGGCGCCCAGGTCGGTGATCTCGTCGTACGCCTCGTCCAGGTTGGTGGCGGCGGGCTCCAGCAGGACGGGCACGTTCAGCTTGCCCAGCTCGGCGACGACGTGGTCGATGTCGTCGGAGACGACGACGAGGTCGGGCTTCTGGGCGACGATGGCCTCGACGTTCGGCTTGAAGCCGGACAGGTCCGTCTTCGGGGCCTCGGCCGGGTGGTTGGAGCGGTCGTCCACGGCGATCACCTGGGGGCCGGCGCCGATGGCGAACAGCGTCTCGGTGTGGGTGGCCGACAGCGAGATGATCCGCTGCGGCTTGGCGGCGATGGTGACGTCGCCGTTGCCCGCCTTGACCGTGATGGGGAAGGCGTCGCCGGAGGACGAGGCGGAGGAGGAGGGGGCGGGGGTCGCGGGGGTGGCTGTCGTGCCGGTCTGGCCGCAGCCGGCCAGCAGCAGCGTTCCCAGCAGCGCGCCCGCGAAGGCCGTGCGTACGGGCCTCACGAGTAGTCCTTTCACACTGACGGAACCGAGAGACCCGCGAAGAGCGACGGATCACCCTTTTCCACGAGGGTTGATGACGTCACGCAGAGGCAGGCGACCTGGCTATGACAGTTGCGGGACAGCGCCGGATTCGCACCGGACTTCGCTGCAGCACTGCGCGTCGGACAAACGCTATCAACCCCCCAGAACGACAGCGACGTCAAGGGTGGGGCGTCACAGGGCGCGGACTTGGGACTCCGCCTCGGCGATGATTTCCTGGAGCCGCAGCCCGTGCGCGGCGTCCAGCGGGTGCCCGCCGCCCTGCCTGACCGTGCGGGCGAACTCCTCGGCGACCGCCGCCAGCGGGTCGCCGTCGCCGTGGGCGAGCACGGCGCTGCCCTTGCGGCCGTAGACGGCGAAGCTCGACGGGGGCAGCTCGCCCACGCCGGCCTGGCACAGCGACGCCTCGCTGACGGCGCCGCCCTCGTGCTCCAGCAGCAGCCCCACCCAGGTGAGCGGGTCGCCGTGGGCGCGCACGCCGGTGATCGGGCCGAGCGCGGCGTCGAGCAGGTCGATCACGTGCGGGCCGACGTCGAGCAGCGCGCCGCGCTCCAGCCGCCACGGGGTGGCGAACGGGTGGTCGCCCATGAGGGAGCCGGAGATGTTGGCCGCGTGCCCGCCGAACGGGTCGATCTCGGCGCACCGGGCCAGGAACGCGCGGGTCTCGGCGGCGTAGCGGAGGGTGAGCACCATCTGGCTGGGCACGCCCGCCTCGGCCACGGCGGCGGCCAGCCGCCTGGCGCCGTCCAGCGAGCCGGCGAGCGGCTTCTCCAGCAGCAGCGCCTTGCCCACGCGGGCGGCGCGCACGCCCAGCTCGGCCTGCACGTCCGGCGGCACGCAGAACGCGACGGCCTCGCACGCGTCGAACAGCTCCTCGACCCGTTCGAACACCGGCGCGCCGAGCCGCGCGGCCGACTCCGGCCGCCGCGCCCACACCCCGGCGAGCCTGGTGTGCGGGCTCTCGGCCAGCATCGGCGCGTGCGCCATCTCGGCCCACGGCCCCGCCCCGATCAGCCCCACCGCCACTGGCTCCATGCCCCGATCTTACGGCGGCCCCGCGGGCGGGAACGGAGCCGGGGGCGCCCCCTGCGGCCCCGGGAGGTCCGCGGCCGCGGCGGGCCGGGATGATGGTGCCATGGACGAGATGGTGTTGCTCAGGCATGGTGAGACCGAGTGGAGCCGGACGGGCAGGCACACCGGCCGCACCGACGTGCCGCTGACCGCGCGCGGCGAGGAGCAGGCGAGGGCGCTCGGGCCGCTGGTCAAGGAGCGCCCGTTCGACCTGGTCATGGTCTCCCCCGCGCAGCGGGCGAGCCGTACGGCGGAGCTGGCGGGGCTGACGGGGTTCGAGGTGGAGCCGGATCTGTGGGAGTGGGACTACGGCGGCTACGAGGGCATCACCACGCCGGAGATCAGGAAGACGCGGCCCGGCTGGTACCTGTGGCGTGACGGCGTGATCCCGGGCGCCCCCGGGCATCCCGGGGAGAGCGCCGCCGAGGCGGGCGCGCGGGCCGACCGGGTGATCGCGCGGGCGAGGCAGGCGGGCGGTCGGGTGGCGGTGGTGGCGCACGGCCACATCCTGCGTGTGCTGACGGCCCGCTGGCTCGGTCTGGAGCCCGCCGACGGGCGGCTGTTCAAGCTCGACACCGGCACGTACTCGCGGCTGGGCTTGGAGCACGGCGAACCGGTCATCACGACCTGGAACGCGCCCGTCGGCTGACGCCGGCCAGGGCGGTCCCCGGCGCCGGACGGGCGGCTCCCCCGTCAGGCCGCCGGGGCGTCGGCGGGCTGCGGCCCCCGGCCGGTCAGCCATTCCAGGACGCGGCGGTGGCCGGAGGCGGCGTCCTCGAAGTGCCCCCAGCGCCAGTAGCGCGGCTGGTCGCGGACGCCCGTCACCCAGGTGCGGTAGGAGACGGAGCCGCCGGTGTCCGCCGGCGCGACGCCGTAGGTGCGGATCACGACCTGGCCCCCAGGCGCGAACAGCACGTCGTCGGCGATCGGGTACAGGGTCATCTGCTGAAGCATGACCCGATCCTCCGGGTTCGGGCGGCACGGCCGGTTACGCCTCCGGCGCGCCTCGGTTACGTGAACCCGCCGGAGGTGAACAGGCTGTTACACGAGCAGCCCGTCGAACTCCCCGTCCTTCACCCCGAGCACGAGGGCCCGGATCTCGTCGCGGGTGTAGATCAGCGCCGGGCCGTCGGGGAAGCGCGAGTTGCGCACCGCGATGCCCCCGTCGGGCAGTTCGGCGAGCTCGACGCAGTTGCCCTGCGAGTTGCTGTAGCGGCTCTTGCGCCAGGCGACCTGGGTGAGGTCGGTGGCGGGCATGCCGTTGTAGGTCTGGTTCATCTACATCTTTCTGAGAAGGCCGCCGATGAGCTCGACGGTGCCCCCTGGCGTGGTGCTCTCCACGCACAGTTGCTCCATGGCGGTGAGGTACGGGTCGATGTCCTCACGTTTGTCCAGGTAGAGGGCACCCCAGAGCTGTTCGACGTAGACGACGTCCGACAGGTCGGACTCGGGAAACCGCAAGATGCTGAACGCGCCCCCCTCGGCAGCGTGCATGCCGTATTTGAAGGGCATCACCTGAATGGTGATGTTGGGCAGGGCGGCGACTTCCAGCAGATGCCGGAGCTGCTCGGCCATGACCTCTCGGCCGCCGATGGTCCGCTTGAGCGTCGCCTCGTCGATGACGGCCCACAGGCGCGGCCCGTCCTTCTGGGTGAAGCGCTCCTGCCGTTGCATGCGCATATGCACGCGGCGTTCGATCTTGTCGGCGGACAGGTCGGGGTTGCCGAGCTGGAACACCGCCCGCGCGTAGGCGGAGGTCTGCAGCAGGCCGGGCACGAACTGCACCTCGTAGGTGCGGATCACGCTGGCCGCTTCCTCCAGGCCGACGTACGTGGTGAACCAGTGCGGAAGCTCGGCCGAGTATTTGTGCCACCATCCCGGGGTGTTGGCCTCGCGCACCATCTCCAGCAGAGCACGCCGTTCGGCGTTGTCGACGACGCCGTAGAGCGTGAGCAGGTCCTCGACGTCACGTGTCTTGAATCCGACGCGCCCGAGCTCCATCCGGCTGATCTTGGACTCGGAGGCCCGGATGTGGAATCCGGCCTGGTCGCGGGTCAGCCCGCTCTCCTCGCGCAGCCGCCGCAGGCTCGCACCGAGCATGATGCGCCGAACGGTCGAACCGGAACCGGGCGGATCGATGGACACGTGGTGCTCCTTGGTCGTTTCCTTGCCACACAGTCTGTCACTTCACAACCCATAGATCATGGGCTGCGGACAAGATCCCCTTTCCCACTGATTGACCTTTTGACGACCAACCGTAGCGGCTGCACGAGTTGTCTGCACGTGCATTCGCTCTTGCACCTGCACGAGAGTCTGTCGCAGAATGATCACGTGCATCCCACCCTGGCGCCGGGCCTGTGGACCACGTTCGACTGGTGGCCACCGGTCGGCTGGTGGCCCGAGGCCGCGCGCGATCTGCTGGTGCCCGGCCCTGTCTCGAGCGCCACGTTCGTGCTCCCCGCCACCGCCTCGTCCGTCCACGCCGCCCGCAGTTTCACCGCCGGGGTGCTGTCGGCCTGGGACCTCCCGGAAGTGGCCGACAACATGGAGCTGGTGGTCTCCGAGCTGGCCACCAACGCGCTGCGTCACGGCCTGCGCCTGGAGGAGCCCCGCTGCGAACGGCCCGTCCACATGTCGCTGGTGCGCCGCGGACCGCTGGTGACCAGCGCGTTCACCGAGCCGGGCACCTCGGTGCCGGTGCTCCGCTATCCGGGCCCGCTCGACCCCGGCGGGCTCGGGCTCCACATCGTCGAGTCGCTCAGCCTCCGCTGGGGCTGGTCCGCCCTCGCCCCGCACGGGAAGATCGTCTGGGCAGTTCTCTCCTGACCGGGTGTGATCTGCATTACCGTGGATGGTCATGGCTCACGGTGAGTCCTACGCGCGACCCATGAGAGTGCTGACCGATGGACGATCACCTGCTCGGCTGGCTCCGGACCCTCGACGAGGACAGGCTCTGCCGCATCCTGTCCAACCGCCCTGACGCCATCGCCGCACCGTGGCCGCGCCGGCTCGACACGCTGGCCCAGCGCCTGAGCAACGGCTTCGCCGCCATGGAGGCGCTGCGCCGCCTGCCGCTGCCCTGCCTCCAACTCGCCGAGGCCTGCCTGGTGCCGGCCAGGCCGACCGCCGAGCGGCTGGCCGGGCTGCTCGGCAGGCAGCCGGCGGAGCTGAGCCCGTGGCTCGACCGCCTCTACGACCACGCGCTGGCCTGGCCGGGCGACGACGGCGAGATCCACCTGTCGGAGGCGGTGGCGCGCTCGTGGAGCACGCCTCTCGGCCTGGGCGAGCCGCTCGACCACTACCTCAACTCCTGGACGATCAGCACCGACACGCTGCGCGCCCTGGCCCGCAACCTGGGCCTGCCGCCCCACTCCAACAAGCGCCGCACGATCACCCGGGTGAGCGAGGCGCTCGCCGACCCGTCCCGCGTGGAGACGCTGCTGCGTCACGCCCCCGGCGGCACCCGCGACCTGCTCGACGCCTTCGCCTGGGACGGCCCCGTACGCGACGTCGACGGCGGCAGGTTCGTCACGCCGGGCACCCCGGAGAAGTGGTCGGCCGACCACGGCCTGCTCTACCGGCCGAGCTGGCACGTCGCCGAGATGCCGCGCGAGGTGGCGCTGTGCCTGCGCGGGCCCGGCTACCGTCCGCCGTTCGCGGCGCGGGCGCCCGAGCTGCCCACGCTGCCGGTCGACCCGGAGGAGGTCGACCATCTGATGACGCTCGCCGCGCCGCACGTCGTCGAGCGGTGCGCGGCCCTGCTCGACAACACGGCCAAGACGCCGCTGCCGCTGCTCAAGACCGGCGGCGTCGGCGTGCGCGAGGTGCGCCGGGTGGCCAAGGAGACGGGCTGCGACGAGGACGAGACCCGGCTGCTGCTGGAGGTCTGCGCGGTGGCGCGGCTGCTGGCCTGGGACGAGCCGTCGGGCGGGCTGGTGCCGACCGAGCGGTTCGACCGGTGGCGGCTCGACGAGGGCGCGGCCCGGCTGCGGGTGCTGCTGTCGGCCTGGTGGCGGATGGAGCGTTCGTCGCTGCGCAAGGTCGACGGCCGCTACGGCACGCTGCTGGGCGACGACCAGTCGGGCCCGGCCGTGGCGCGGGTGCGCCGCGCCGTGCTGTCGGTGCTGGCGCACCTGCCGTCGGGCACGGCGTTCGCCGGCCGTGACGGCCTGGTGGCCAGCGTGCACTGGCACGCCCCGCTGCTCGACCGCGAGCTGCTGGGCGCGTGCGCGTCCGCGGTGATCGACGAGGCGCGGCTGCTCGGCCTGCTGGCCAACGACGCGCTCACCGACCTGGGGCGGGCGCTGGCCGGGCTGTCGGACCGGGCGGGCGAGGAGAGCGACGACTCGGTGCCGCTCGTCGAGCACGACCCGGCGCTGGTGGAGGCGTCCACCCGGGCGCTGGCGAGCGTGCGCAGGAGCGCCCTGTTCGGGCCCGACCTGACCGCGGTGGTGACCGGGCCGCCGTCGGCGGAGCTGGCCGCGCTGCTCGACCGGGTGGCCGAGCGCGAGTCGCGCGGCGCCGCCTCGGTCTGGCGTTTCACCACCGAGAGCGTACGGCGCGCGCTCGACCGCGGCTACGACGCCGACGAGCTGCTGGAGGAGCTGGCCGAGGTCGGCACGATCCCGCAGCCGCTCGACTACCTGGTGCGTGACGTGGCGCGGCGGCACGGCGAGGTGACGGTGACCACGGTCGGCTGCGTCGTGCAGGCGTCCGACCCGTCGCTGCTGGCGGAGATCGCCGCCCACCGCAGGCTGTCGCGGCTGGGGCTGCGGCTGCTCGCCCCGACGGTGCTGGTCGCCTCGGCCGACGCCGAGCGGACCCTGGCCGCGCTGCGCGAGCACGGTTACGCGCCGGTCCCGGTCGCCGACACCGGCGAGATCGCCATCCGCCGCACCCGTGCCGAGGAGCCGCACGGCGGCAAGCTCATCCTGCTGCCGGGCGGCCAGGTGGCCGAGCTGGACCGGGCGCCGCACGTGATCGCCGAGCCCTCCCCCGACCCGCAGGAGCACGCCCGCCGCCTGATCGCCGACAGCCGGTCGGCGGCCGAGCAGGGCGGGCGCACCTGGGCGGTGATCGGCAGGATGGCCACCCGGCTGCCGACGGCCCAGCAGTCACTGCTCGGTTTCGTCGTCGACCGGGGCGTGCGGGCCGGCATCACGCTGACCGGCGGCCTGACCGCCACCGTGAGCCACGGCGAGCTGCGCGGCGGCGCGCTGGACGCGTGGTGCGAGGAGGCGGGCGACTACCTGGAGTTCCCGCTCGCCGAGATCGTCGAGGTCAGGGGAGCTTACTAGCCTTCGCCAGGTTGGCCACCATCTCCTCCAGGACCCCCGCGTACGACTGGTAGCTGAAGGGCGCTTCGGCGCGCCACGCGTAGAGCTGCCCGGCCTTGACCGCGGGCAGCCCGGCGAAGGCGGGCTTCTTGAGCATCTCCTCGGGCTTGAGCGCCTGGGTGCGGGTGTCGTGCAGGATCACGTCGGCCGCGTAGGCGTCGGCGTTCTCCCAGCTGAGGCTCTGGAAGAAGCCCGCCTCGTCCACCTTGTCGGGGGTGACGACGTTCAGGCCGAGCTCGGCGGCGTAGGTGAGGTCGGGGTGGTGGGGCGGGTTGGCGACCCACATGCCGTCGGGCCCGGCGGAGATCACCAGGACCTTGAGGTCCTTGAACCGGGCCAGTTCCTTGCCGGCGGCCGCCATCCTGGCCTTGGCCTCGGCGACGCCCGCCATTCCGGCCTTGAGCGAGGCGGCCAGCTCCTCGTAGCGGCCGATGATCGCGGTGGCGCCGCGGCCGGTGAGCATGATGCCGGCGGTGGGGGCGACCTGCTCGATCGCGTCCTTGGAGCGTTCGGGCACGTACCAGAGGGTGTCCTTGTCGTACATGCCGGTCACGAGCAGTTCGGGGCGCAGGCCGATGTACTGCTCGACGTTGAACTCGTCCCAGGCGTTGCCCAGGCCGGTGACCTGGCTGATGTCGACGCTGCCCGCCTGCGGGTCCTTGGCGCCGTCCTTGAGCTTGTGCGGGCCGAAGACGGCGATGGGGCGGACGCCGAAGTCCCACAGCGCGGCGGCGGCGCCGACCTGGGCGACGACCCGCGTGGGCGTGGCGGCCAGCTCGATCTTCTTGCCGCGGTCGTCGGTGAACGTCCACGCTCCCCCGGCGGTGGCCGGGGCCGAGGACCCCGCCGTGGCCTGCCCGCCGCCACCGCTGCCACCGCCGCCCGTGCCGCAGGCCGACAGCAACAGCGCGCCCGTGGCGGCGAGGAAGCCCCTGCGGGCCAGGACCGGTCCCGGCATGTGCAACTCCTTAGGTTAGGCTTGCCTTTCAAGCAAGGCTTAAGATTAGCCTTACCTAAGCTTGCTGTTGACGAAAGGGGGGCGGGTGCGGCCCGCTGAGCAGACCTCGCCGCCCGGCGCCGCCGCAGCGCCCGCCCCGCCGCGCACGGGAGGCCGCCGAACCGCGCTCGCCACCGGGCTCCTCGTCGCGGCCGGCGCGCTCGTGCTGGTGGCGCTGGCCGGCGTCGCGCTCGGCGCGCGGTCCATGCCGTGGACGGCCGTGTTCGACGCGTTCCTGGCCTTCGACGGCTCCGCCGACCACACCGTCATCCGCGACGTACGGGTGCCGCGCACGCTGCTCGGGATCGGCGTCGGCGCCGCGCTCGGGCTGGCCGGGGCGCTCATGCAGAGCCTGACGCGCAACCCGCTGGCCGACCCCGGGCTGCTCGGCGTCAACCAGGGCGCGGCGCTCGGCGTCACGCTCGCGCTCGGCGTGTTCGGGCTCTCCGACCCCGCCGTGTACGTGTGGTTCGCGTTCGCGGGCGCGGCGGCGGCCTCCGTCGTGGTGTACGCGCTCGGCTCGGCCGGCCGTTCCGGAGGCGGCCCGGTCCGGCTGGCGCTGGCCGGGATCGCCGCCGGCATGGTGTTCACCGCCGCGTGCTCGGCCATCCTGCGCCTGGACACGCAGACGTTCGACCGGATGCGCTTCTGGCTGACCGGATCGCTGGCCGGGCAGGGCGCCGAGACCGCGGCGCGGCTCGCCCCGTTCCTGGTCGCCGGGCTGGTGCTCGGGCTGCTGCTGGGCCGCCCGCTCAACATGCTGTCGCTGGGCGACGACGCCGGCAGGTCGCTGGGCGTCGCCGTCACCCGGACCCGCGCGCTCACCGCGGTCGCCGTGACCCTCCTGTGCGGCTCGGCCACCGCCGCCGCCGGGCCGCTGTGGTTCGTCGGCCTGGCCGTGCCCCACGCCGTCCGCGCCGTGGTCGGCCCCGACCAGCGCTGGGTGCTGCCCTACTCCGCGCTCGTCGCGCCCGTGCTGCTGGTCGGCGCCGACGTGGCCGGACGGCTGATCGCCAGGCCCGGCGAGGTGCAGGTCGGCATCATGTGCGCGGTCATCGGGGCGCCGGTCTTCATCCTGCTGGCCCGGCGCAGGAGGCTGGCCGCCCTATGACCGTACGCGTCGGCCCCTGGTCCGTCCGGCTCGCGCCGAGGGCGCTGTTCACCGGCGCGCTGCTGCTCCTGGCCGCGGTCGCGGTGAGCGTGGTGGCGATCTCGACCGGCGAGTTCACCGTGCCCGTGCCGGACGTGCTCGCCGCCCTGGTCGGCGAGGGCACTCCCGTCGCCGAGCTGATCGTCGCCGAGCTGCGCGCCCCGCGCGTCGTCACCGGGCTGCTGGTCGGGGCCGCGTTCGGGGTGTGCGGCGCGATCTTCCAGAGCCTCACCAGGAACCCTCTCGGCAGCCCGGACTTCATCGGCTTCACCGCCGGCGCCTCGACCGGCGGCATCATGGCCGTCGTCGCCGGCGGTTCGGCCCTCGCCGTCTCCGGCGGCGCGCTGGCCGGCTGCGTGATCACCGCGCTGCTCGTGTACGGCATGGCGTTCCGGCGCGGCGTCCAGGGCTACCGGCTCGTCCTCGTCGGCATCGGCGCCAACGCCCTTCTCCTGGCCGTGAACTCGTACCTGCTGACCAGGGCGAACATCAACGACGCCGCCACCGCCGGAGCCTGGCTCACCGGCAGCCTGAGCGGGCGCGGCTGGGAGCACGCCGTCCCCGTGGCGCTCGCACTCGCCGTGCTGCTGCCCGTCGGCGCGGCGCTCGCCAGGCCGCTGCGCATGATCGAGATGGGCGACGACGCCGCCCGCGCCGTGGGCATCGGCGTCGAACGCGTCCGCGCCGCCGCCGTCGTCACCGGCGTGCTGCTGTGCGGCGTCGCCGTCGCCGCCGCCGGGCCCGTCGTCTTCGTCGCGCTCGCCGCGCCGCAGCTCGCCCGCCGGCTCACCCGCTCCGCCGGCGTCACCCTGGCCTCCTCCGCGCTCATGGGGGCCGTCCTGCTGACCGTCTCCGACCTGGCCGCCCAGCGCCTGCTCGCCCCCACCCAGCTGCCCGTCGGCGTGGTGACCGCCGCCATCGGCGGCACGTACCTCGCCTTCCTGCTGCGAAAGGACCGTTACTGATGGCCGACGCCCGCCTGTACGGCAGCGACCTCACCCTCGCCTACGACCAGCGGGTGGTCGCCACCGAGCTGAACGTGGCGATCCCGGACCGGTCCTTCACCGTGATCATCGGCCCGAACGCGTGCGGCAAGTCCACCCTGCTGCGCGCCCTGGCCAGGATGCTCAAGCCGAGGACCGGGGCGGTGCACCTCGACGGCAGCGTGATCACCGCGCTGCCGTCCAAGGAGGTCGCCCGGCGGCTCGGCCTGCTGCCGCAGAGCTCGATCGTGCCCGACGGGATCACCGTCGCCGACCTGGTCTCCCGGGGGCGCTACCCGCACCAGCGGCTCATGCGGCAGTGGTCCAGGGCCGACGAGGCGGCGGTGACCGAGGCGATGCGCGCCACCGACGTGACGGAGCTGTCGGACCGCATCGTCGACGAGCTGTCCGGCGGGCAGCGGCAGCGCGTCTGGCTCGCCATGGCGCTGGCCCAGGAGACGCCGATCCTGCTGCTGGACGAGCCGACGACGTTCCTCGACATCGCCCACCAGATCGAGGTGCTCGACCTGTGCGCCGACCTGCACGAGGCCGGGCGCACCCTGGTCGCCGTGCTGCACGACCTCAACCAGGCGTGCCGCTACGCGACGCACCTGATCGTCATGCGGGACGGCCAGGTCGTCGCGGAGGGCGACCCCCGGGAGGTGGTCACGACGGAGCTGGTGGAGCGGGTGTTCGACCTGCGCTGCGAGATCATCGCCGACCCGCAGTCGGGCACCCCGCTCATCGTCCCGGAGCACCGCCGCCGCGTCTCCTCCCCCGCCTGACCGCTGGGGGTTCAGCCGGGCAGGCAGCGGCGTACCGCGAGGAGGGCGACGGCGCGGGTGACGGCGAGCAGTTCGGAGAGGGGGACCTGCTCGCGCGGCGCGTGCGCGTAGCGGGCGTCGCCGGGCCCGTAGTGGAGCGTGGGGATGCCCGCCGCCGCGTAGAGCCGCAGGTCGCTGCCGTAGGGGGCGGCGGATTCGGGCAGCGTGACGCCGCTGACGTCGGCCGCCGCCTGCCGGACCTCGGCGAGCAGCGGGTGGCCGGCCGGCAGCCTGCCGCTGGCGAACTGGCCGCCGGGCCAGGTGACGGCGGGCGGGTGGGCGCGCAGGAACGGGTGGGCCGCCGACAGCACCGCCTCCTCGAACGCGGCCCGCGCCTCGGCCGGGTCCTCGTCCAGCCGCACCCCGAGCCGCCCTTCGGCGACGAGCAGGTCGGGGACGCTGCTCGCCCAGTCGCCGGCGCGGACGGTGCCGACCTCGATCGGGTACGGCAGCGCGTTCCCGGCGAACTGGGCCGGGACGTCGCGGTTGCGGTCGGCCTCCAGCCGCCGGATCGCCTGGAACACCGGCCAGAACACCTCGACGGCGTTGACCCCTTCGAGGCGGGTGGCGCCGTGGGCGGCCCGCCCGGCGACCTCGATCCGGAACGTCAGCGCCCCGGCGCAGGCGCTGATGACGGCGCCGCTGGTGGGCTCGGTGATGAGGGCCGCCTCGGCGGTGTGCCCCCGGGCCAGGGTGCCGAACGCGCCGAGCCCGCCGTCCTCCTCGCTGACCACGCAGTGCACGGCGAGGGGTCGTTCCAGGGCGATCCCGGCCCGCTGGATGGCCCGGACGGCGGCCAGGTTGGCGGCCAGCCCGGCCTTCATGTCGCACGCGCCGCGCCCGTGCAGGACGTCGCCGGAGACGCGGGCGGCGAACGGGTCGCTGCCCTCCCACTTGGCCAGGTCGCCGGTCGGCACCACGTCCACGTGCCCCTGCAGCGCGAGCGCGGGCACGCCACCGCCCCCGGTGACGCCGACCACGCCGTACGCCTCCACGCGGGGCGCCTCGGTGCCGGGGAAGCCGTCGCGGGCGCGCAGGTCGTCGAGGTCGAGCTTCCAGACGTCGACGTCCATGCCCGCCTCGGTGAGCAGCCCGGCGACGTGATGTTGCAGCTCGGACTCGGCGTCGGTGCCGGTCACGCTGGGCACCCGGACGAGGTCGGCCAGCAGGTTGACGGTCTCGGCCTCGTCGATGGCGTTGAGGACTCGGGTCTCGGCGTCGCGCATGGTGCACACCATCTCATGTCAGGACGTGAACCCCCAGGGGCCCGGGTGGCGATACAGGGCGTGCGCATTCTGGTGTGGGTGATGGTGGCGCCGTTCGCGGTGTGGGCGGCGGTGCGGGTGTCGGGGTTCGAGCCGGACTGGCCGTGGGTGCCGCTGGTGGCGTTCACCCCGTACGCGGCGGTGGTGGCGGCGGCGGGGCTGGTGCTGGCGGCGCTGGCGAGGCGGCGGGCCGCCGCGGTGGTGGCGCTGGCGGCCACGGTGGCGCTGGGCGGCGCGGTCGTGCCGCGCGCGTTCGCCGACAGTGAGGCGGCCTCGGGCGGGCCGGCGCTGCGGGTGCTGGCCGCCAACCTGATGTTCGGCCTGGCGGACGCGGCGGACCTGGAGGCGCTGGTGACGCGGCTGCGCCCGGACGTGCTGACGTTGCAGGAGCTGACGCCGGACGCCCTGAAGCGCGTCGATCCGCGCCTGCGGCGGGCCCTGCCGTACGCGGTGACGAGCCCCAAGCGTGGGGCGGGCGGCTCGGCCGTGTACGCGCGGCATCCGCTGACGGCGGGGCCGCTGCTGGAGTTCGGCGGGTTCCGGCAGGCGGGCGCGGTGCTGACGGCGCCGGGCGGGACGCGGGTGGAGATCGTGTCGGTGCACCCGTGCGCGCCGCGCCGCTACGGGCGGCAGCCGTGCTGGCGGGCGGGGCTGGAGGCGCTGCCCCGCGCGGGCGGGCCGCTGCGGGTGCTGGCGGGCGACTTCAACGCCACGCTCGACCATCTGCCGATGCGTGACCTGCTCGCCTCCGGCTACCGGGACGCGGCGGACGTGACGGGGCACGGGCTGACGGCCACCTGGCCGCAGAGCCGGCTGCCCGGCGTGGCCATCGACCACGTGCTGGCCGACGCCCGCATGGGGGTGCGCGAGTTCGGCGTGCACGGGCTGAAGGGCACCGACCACCGGCCGGTGTTCGCGGTGGTCACGCTGCCGTGAGGGTCAGCAGCCGGCCAGGCGGACGTCGCTGAAGCGGACGGCGAAGCCCTGGCCCGCGGGCGCGGCGGCCATGGCCCCGGCGAGCGCGGGGGCGTCGGGCGGGAAGTAGGCCAGGCGGAGCAGGTGCTGCGGCGCCTCGTCGCCGAGCCCGTAGCGGACGGTCACGGCGTCGCCCTGGCGCTCCAGGTCGATCGTGACCTGGTCCGCCGGGGCGTCGAGCGGCAGGACGGACCAGTCGGAGCGCTCGCGGGTGACGACGGTGCTCAGGTGGTGGTGGCCGTCGACGTACTCGACGCCGGCCTTGATCCAGGTGCTCTCGTCGATGCGGAGCAGCGCGCCCGCCTGGTCGTACTGGTCGGCGTAGTCGCCGCTGAAGGTCACCGTGAGCCGCAGGTCGCCCCGGACCTGGCGGCCGAACTGGTGCGCGGTGTCGAAGGTGTAGCCGTAGTGGGTGCGCCGCCACAGGTCGGTGCCCGCATCGCAGAACAGGCTGAGGCCGTCGTCCGCCGTCCACTGGCGGGGCGGGTTCGTCCATTGCCAGCCGGTCGCGCCGAAGGCCATGATCATGGCTTTCATCCTGCCATGATCGGTCATGCCGTGTAAGGAGCGTTCCTCAGGATGAGATGCCGCGTGAGTCCCCGGCCCGGCGCGGAACGTAAACTTGGCCCCGTGGTAGAGCCCAAGTTCGAGATTCAGATGCTGCACGACCGGGTCATGGTCCGGCTGGAGCAGGAGTCCCAGGAGCGCCGCAGCGGCTCCGGCATCGTCATCCCCGCGACGGTCAAGCTGGCCAACCGGCTGGCGTGGGGCGAGGTCTGCGGCGTCGGCTCGAACGTGCGCTCGGTCAAGGTCGGCGACAAGGTGCTGCTCAACCCGGAGGACCAGTTCGAGGTGGAGCTGCACGCCCAGGTCTACCTGGTGATGCGCGAGCGCGACCTGCACGCGGTGGCCACCCAGGAGACCGACCACGGCACCGGCCTCTATCTCTGAGGCGCGGGCGCCGCCCGGGTGAAGGACAGCCACAGGTCGGCGGCCCACGTCCTGGTGGGGACGGCGGCCAGCACCCGGCTCACCCTCCCGTCGAGCCCGACCACGGCCAGCCTGTAGGCGCCGCGGTGCGCCATGACGGCGATCAGGTGGCTCTCGTCCCACCAGCCGAACACCGCCTCCGGCTCGACGGGCACGCGGCGGGCGATGCGCCCGGTCGCGGTGTCGGCCAGGCACACCTGCCCGGCGAACCGCGACGGGCACCACAGCGCCATCCGGTCGCCCGACGGCGAGAACGAGTCCTCCGGCCCGGTGGGCAGCCCGGCGCCGGGCAGGGTCCGCACCACCTTCCCGTCGGACGCGCGGTGCACGCGCAGGCCCGTGCCGTGCCGGGTGACCAGGTTGCCGCCGGGCGTCCACCAGAACCCGGCCGCCGCGCCCAGCCCGGCGACCGTGACGGTGCGGGCGCTGCCCGCCGCCACGTCGACGACGGTGAACCCGGCCGGGCGCCACCGCCCGCCGCTCTTCTTCTCGACGGTGAGCGCCACGCGCCGGCTGTCACGGCTCCAGGAGACGTACGACGCGGTGAGGGGCTTCTTGACGGTGCGGATCCGCCTGGTCTTGCCCGTGGCCCGGTCGGTGAGGAGCAGGCTGTCGTGCCCGGCCCGGTAGGCGCGCGGCACGCCGGCGACGGTGCGGCCGTCGGGCGAGAACGCCGCCTCCGACAGGGCCCGCTGCCGGGCGAACCGGTCGCCGGTGCGCAGGTAGGCGCCCTTGGTGCCGAGCCCGTAGGCGGTCAGGCGCACCGGATCGCCGGAGCGCTCCTGATAGGTCATGCCCGTGCCCGGCAGGGAGAGGTCCGCCTGGACGGCCGGGGCGGTCACGACCAGCGACAGCGCGAGAGCGATGTGGGCGATCACGCCCGAAGAATAGACACCGGGCGGCGCGATCCGGCGGACCGATAGCGAAGCGGTCTAGCGCAGGACGTATTGCCGGGCGAGCTGGACGACGTCGACGCCGATGGTGCGCAGGCCCAGGTAGACGATCGCGGTGGCGGCGATCATGGTGACGAGCGCGACGAGGATCTTGACGGTCCAGCCCTGCCGCTTGTACCACTCGGTCCAGGCGTGCAGCGTGCGCTTGCCGAACTCCAGCACCTTGTGCGCCCAGTGGAACTCGGTGGCCAGCACGGCGAGCCCGGCGAACACCACGAGCCAGCCCGGCCCGGGGAAGGGCACCATGACCAGGCCCCCGCCGACCATGAGCACGCCGATGACGCCGACCACGATCTTGAGGGTGAGCGCTCCGGCGGGGGTCGAGCGGACCCGGTCACGCCAGCCCCGGATGCCGGACCGGTGCGCGGGCATGCTCGACCGGCGCGCCGCCTCGCCCTTGACGATGTCGGCGTCACCCGTTTCGGAATTCTGCGTCGGCACGGTCCCCCCGGACTGGTCGGTGTCGTTCCCAGGATAGGGCCCGGCGTCCGGCCGGGTGTGCCCGAACCCGGAGAACGCAGCAGACGCCACCTAAACGCGATATACAGTAAAATTTCCCGCTTGATCAGGCAACTCCCGACAATCGTCGGATATCGTCTGGTATGCCCGAGGTCATGCTACGCACCGTCACCGGCCCCATCCGCGCGGCCGCCGTCACGGGTGCCATTCTCCCCCACGAGCACCTGCGCACCGACATGCGCTGGGCGGTGGGCATCGACTCCGACCCGCAGCGCTGGCTCGACGAGGAGCAGTCCGTCACCGCCGAGCTCCGCGAGCTGCGCCAGTCCGACGACCTCGGCCTGGTCGTGGACCTGACCTGCCTGGGCATGGGCCGCGACGCCGCCGGGCTCGCCCGCGTCGCGGCGGGCAGCCGGGTGCCCGTGATCGCCGCCACCGGCCTGTTCGCCGAGCCGTTCGCACAGCCGGGCGAGCGGGACGTGGACGAGCTCACCGCCCTGCTCATGACCGACATCTCCGACGGCCTCGACGGCACCGGCGTCTTCCCCGGCGTGATCGGCGAGGTCGGCTGCTGGGGCGCCCGCCCGACGGCCGCCGAGGAGCGCAGCCTGGCCGCCGCCGCCCGCGCGTCGCTGGCCTCCCGCCTGTCGGTGGCCACCTACGGCCAGGACGGCCTGGGCATGCTGGAGATCCTGCTCACCCGCGGCCTGCCGGGCTCGCGCGTGGCCGTCGGCTACGCGGGCGCCGACCCGGCCGTGGCCCGCAAGATCGCCGAGACCGGCGCGTACGTGAGCCTCGGCGCGCTCGGCCTGGGCGCCGAGCAGGCGGCCAGGATCGCGCTCGGCCTCATCGAGGAGGGCCACGCCGGCCGCCTGCTGCTCAGCACCGGCGTGAACCGGGTGGCGCAGCTGCGCCGCTACGACGGCCCCGGTTACCGCACGCTGTTCGGCACGCTGCTGCCCGCGCTGCGCGAGGCCGGGGTGGACGACGGCACACTGCGCGGCATCACGCACGACAACCCGCTGCGCTGGCTGACCGACGGCCTGAGCTGACCGGCCGCGGGCCGGCGCGGCCCGCCCCCGTGCAGGCCGTCTCCCGGCACCGGACGCGCCGCGCCCTGGCCGCCGCGACTGGCTAGGATCGTGGCGACACGAGCCTGGCCGGGTGGGGGATGGTGACGCGGAGACACGAGCACGGCCGTGCGCGCCGGGCGCGCGCGGCGCTGTCCCGGCTGGCGCGGCTGGGCCGGCTCGGCGACGTCCCGGTCGTCGTCATGCTGGCCTGGGCCGGCTGGCTGGCGGTCCCGTGGTCGTTCACCGGCCTCGCGCAGGCGCGCGCCGCCGCCGCTGCCGCCGCCACCCCTCCCCCGCCGCCCGCCTTCCACGACGTACGGCACGCGGCCTCCCCGCCGCCCGCCGATCAGCGCGTACGCGACGCCGCGCCCCCGCTGGAGGTCGCGCCGGCGGCACGGCTGCGCGCGGAGCTGGCCGGGGAGGTGCACGACGCGGCCGGCCACGGGCTGGCGGCGATCGCCATGCAGGCCGGGGTCGCGCTGGTGTCGCTCGACGACGACCCCGAGCAGGCCCGCCGGTCGCTGGAGGCGATCCGCGAGACCAGCACGCGCACGCTCGCCCGGCTCAGGGCCGCCCTCGACCGCATCGACGGCGGCCCGGCTCCCGGCGCGCGGGCCGACGACCTGACGGGGCTGATCGCCGGGGTGCGCGCCGCCGGGCTGCCGGTCGACGTGGAGCTCGCCGATCCCGGCGTCCCGGCCCACCTGCAGGGCGCCGTCTACGGGGTGGTGCGCGAGTCGCTGACCAACGTGCTGCGGCACGCCGGCCCGACCAGGGCGCTGGTGCGGGTGGCCGCCGACCCGTGCGCGTACGTGCTGGAGGTGGCCGACCGGGGCGTGGGCTGGACCGGCGCGGCCGAGGGCCGGGGGCTCGCCGGGATGCGCGCCCGGGTGGCCGACGCGGGCGGCCGGTTCACCGCGGGCCCGCGCGAGGGCGGCGGCTTCCGCGTCGTGGCCCGCTTCCCCCGCGAACAGGTGCCGGCGGCGTGATCCGGGTCGCGGTGGCCGACGACCAGGCCGTGGTGCGGATGGGGCTGCGCGCGCTGGTGCAGCGCGAGCCCGACCTGGAGTTCGCCGGCGAGGCGCCCGACGGCGCGGCGGCGCTGGCGCTGCTGCGGCGCGAGCGCCCCGACGTGCTGCTGCTCGACATCCGGATGCCCGGCATGGACGGCCTCGACACGCTGCGCGCGATCGCCGCCGACGCCGGGCTGGCCGCGACCAGGGTCGTGGTGGTGACGACGTTCGCCGAGGACGCGTACGTGTTCCAGGCGCTTCAGGCGGGCGCGAGCGGGTTCGTGCTGAAGGACGGCGCACCGGAGGAGCTGGTCAACGCGGTGCGCGTGGTGGCGGCGGGCGAGGCGCTGCTGTCCCCGGCGATCACCAGGAAGGTCATCGGCCTGTTCGGCCGGCCCGGCGCGGCCCCGGTGGAGGGCCTGGCGACGCTGACGCCGAGGGAGCGGGAGCTGGTGGCCTGGGTGGCGACCGGCATGTCCAACGAGGAGATCGCCGGCGAGCTGGTGATCAGCCCCGACACGGTCCGCACACACGTCAGCCGGGCCATGGTCAAGCTGCGCGCCCGCGACCGGGCGCAGCTCGTGGTGTTCGCGATGCGGGCCGGGCTGACGCCGCCTACCTGAGGAACCCCTCGTAGGCGCGCTGCTGCACCTGGGCCTCGACCTGTTTGACGGTTTCGAGGCCGACGCTGACCATGATGAGCACGCTGGTGCCGCCGAACGGGAAGTTCTGCTGGGTGGAGGGGTCGCGCAGGATCGCGAACGCCACCAGCGGCACCAGGGCCAGCACCGCCAGGTAGGCGGCCCCGGGCGCGGTCAGCCGGGTCAGCACGTGGGCCAGGTACTCGGCGGTGGCCCGGCCCGGCCGCACCCCCGGGACGAATCCCCCGTACTTCCTGATGTTGTCGGCCACCTCGACGGGATTGAACGTGATGGACACGTAGAAGTAGGCGAATCCCACGACGAGCAGCACGTACACGCTCATGTAGAGCGGGCTGTCGCCCGTGGCGAGGTGGCGTGAGACCCACGCGCCGGCCTCCGGGCCGAGCATCGGCGCGGCGAGGGCGGGCAGGTAGAGCAGCGCCGAGGCGAAGATCACCGGCACGATCCCGGCCTGGTTGACCTTGAGCGGGATGTAGGTGCTGGTCCCGCCGTACAGCCGCCGGCCCACCAGCCGCCTGGCGTACTGCACCGGCACCCGCCGCTGCGCCTGCTCGACGAACACCACGGCCGCCACCACGAACGCCCCCGACACCAGGATCACCGTGAACGCGACGGGGCTCACCAGGAGCACCGTGGACATGTAGCCGGGGAACACGGCGACGACCTGCGTGAACATCAGCAGCGACATGCCGTTGCCGATCCCCCGGGCGGTGATCAGCTCGCCGATCCACATGACCACGCACGTCCCGGCGACCATCGTGACGACGAGCACGGCCACGGCGAGCAGCCCGTCGTCGCGCAGCAGCGGCCTGGCGCAGCCCGGCAGGAGCTGGCCGGAGCGCGCGAGGGCGACGACGGTGGTGGCGTTGAGCACGGCCAGCGCGACGGTCAGGTAGCGGGTGTACTGGGTGATCCGCGCCTGCCCGGACTGTCCCTCCTTGCGCAGCGCCTCCAGCCGGGGCACCACGACGGTGAGCAGCTGCATGACGATGCTCGCGGTGATGTACGGCATCACGCCGAGCGCGAACACCGACAGCCGCAGCATCGCGCCCCCGCTGAGGAGCTGCACCATGTCGAACAGCCCGCCGCGCGCCGCGCCCGCGCACTCCCGCACCGCCAGCACGTCCACGCCCGGCGTCGGCAGCACCTGCCCCAGCCGGAACAGGGCCAGCAGCCCCAGCGTGAACAGCAGCTTCCCGCGCAGTTCCGGCATCCGGAACGCCCTGGTCAAGACCGTCAGCATGGTTCCGAAGTCTGGCCGCGCGCCCCCGTCCCGGTCGTCCGCCCAGCCGCGGCTCCGGCGTACGCGGATCCGCGTACGCTGATCGCGTGCGGGCGACGGTGTGGGTGGTCAGCGGGCCGCCGGGAGCGGGCAAGTCCACGGTGGCGGCGGCGCTGCTCGCGCGCCTGTCCCCCGTCCCGGCCGTCCTGGACAAGGACACGGTGTACGGCGGGATCGTCGCGGAGCTCCTGCGCGCCCACGGCAGGCCGCACGGCGAACGCGAGGGCCCCTGGTACGACGAGCACGTCAAGCACCACGAGTACGACGGCCTGACCAGGACCGCCGCGCACATCCGGGCGCACGGCTGCCCGGTGCTGCTCGACGGGCCGTTCACCGGGCAGGTGCACGACGCCGGGCGGTGGGCGCGCTGGGTGGCCGAGCTGGGCGGCGAGCCGGTGCGGCTGCTGTGGGTGCGCTCCGACGGCCCGACGCTGCGCGCCCGGCTGGCGGCGCGCGGGCTGGCGCGCGACGCGGGCAAGCTCGCCGCGTTCGACGCCTACCTGGCGCGCATCAGGGCCGGCGAGCCACCGGTCGTGCCGCACGTCGAGATCGACAACCGGCCGGGCGCGCCCGCGCTGGACGCCCAGCTCACGGCGGCGGGGCTCCTGGACCCTTACGGGCCCACCCGGTAGTCGTCGTCACGCACGTCCATGATCGCCATGTGGCCGGGCAGGTGGCCGATGGCGAACTCGACGCCGCTCGCCATGATCGCCGCCTGCGGCGTCACCCCGCACGCCCAGAACAGCGGCACCTCGCCCGGCCGCACCTCGGCCGGGTCGCCGAAGTCGGGCCAGCCCAGGTCGGCGATGCCGAGCTCGGCCGGGTCGCCCACGTGCACCGGCGCCCCGTGCACCATCGGGTAGCGTCCGCTCACCTCCACGGCCGTCGCCACCAGCGCCTCCGGCACCGGCCGCATCGAGACCACCAGCGGCCCCGACAGCGACCCCGACGGCTCGCACGGCCGGTTCGTGCGGTACATCGGCACGTTCGTCCCCTGCTCCAGGTGCCGCACCGGGACGCCCTCGGCCAGCAGGGCGCGTTCGAAGGTGAAGCTGCAGCCGATGAGGAACGGCACCAGGTCCGGCCGCCAGTCCTCGACCACCTGGTCCACGTCGGCGACCGGCCGCCCGTCGCGGTAGACCCGGTAGGCGGGCAGGTCGGTGCGCAGGTCGCCGCCGAACAGCCGGGTCCGCACCGAGCCCGGCTCGCCCACGTCCAGCACCGGGCACGCCCGCGCGTTGCGGTGCGCGAACAGCAGCAGCTCGTAGGCCAGCTCCTTCGGCACCGCGATCAGGTTCGCCTGCGTCCAGCCCCGGCACCAGCCCGCCGTCGGGGCCCGCTCGCCCGCGCGGAACCGCTCGCGTGCCCGCCCGGGAGTCAGGTCTGCGACATCCACCCTTCGACAGTACGCGTGAAGTCATGATTTTTCGGGGTAGCGGGCCGGTCGTGCGTCTCGACGTGAACCTCCTCGACCACGTCCTCATCGCCCTGTACTTCGCCCCCGTGCTCGGGATCGGCTTCGCGGCCCGCCGCCGGATCAGCTCCAGCCTGGACTCCTTCCTGGCCGGACGCGGTCTGCCCGCGTGGATCACCGGGCTGGCGTTCGTCTCGGCCAACCTGGGCGAGGACCCCGACGCCACCACGGGCGGCCACCCCCGGGGGTGCGCCCGACCGCACCCAAGTCCTCCCCGACGCCACACTGGGGGCCGCAATCCGCTCGGAGGGCTTGGGCAGGGGATGGCGCCCACCCGGTGAAGGAGGTGGAGGCCCTGGCGCGCCCGCCCGGTGAAGGAGGTGGGGGCTCTGGCGCGCCCGCGGCCGGGCTCGCACCGGAGGAGGGCGCGGCTCTGGGCACGGGTCAGCGCCCCGCCGGCCGCCGGACGGCCCGAGGCGGCGGCCCTGCGCGCCCCCGCTGCGTCAGCAGGCGGGCGCGGGCGCTCTAGTACTCGACCTCGAACGTGTGCGGCCCCAGCCCGTAGCCGTCGTCGCCCTTGGGCAGCACGTGCCCTTGGTCGATCAGCGTGCGCAGGCTGTCGCGCACCTCGTCCTCCTCCAGCCCGGTCGCCCGGACGAGCGAGCCGAAGCCGGCCCAGCCGTGCTCGACGGCTTCGGCGGCGATCGCCTCGTACACGTGGATGTCCACGTCCGAGAGGACCTGGACGTCATGATCGTCAGCCATCACCGCAACCTCGCCCCCTCGCGCAGCCGGTTCGGGTCGACGTCGCGCTCGGGGAAGCGGCGGAGGTACTCGGCCTCCATCTCGTTGGTGCGTGAGGTGTGCCGGTCAAGGGCGTCGTCAGAGCCGTGCATGAGTGTCTCGGTCCGGGTCGCGTGCAGTTGCCGCAGCTCGCGCAGCAGATCGTCGTCGCTGAGGGCTGCCGGGTCGATTCCCATCGTCGTCATGCGCTCCCCCTACCCCGGAAGCGCGCAACAATATATGTCACAATTCCTGACATATAGGCATTGTCCCGGAGATTGGACCGCCTTACCTTCCGGGTATGGACCTCGAGCTCCGGCACCTCAGAATCGTCCGCGCGGTAGCGGACGCGGGAAGTGTCAGCAAGGCCGCCTCCCTGCTCGGGTTAGCGCAGCCTGCTCTGACCGCCCAGCTGAAACGTATCGAGCGCATGCTCGGCGGCGCGCTGTTCGAGCGCGACCGTCACGGCGCCCGCCCCACCCGGCTCGGCGAGCTGGTGCTCGCCCGCGCCCGGGTGCTCCTGCCCGCCGCCAAGGAACTCCAGGAGGAGGCCGTACGGTTCGCGCACGCCCCCTCCCCCGGCTACCGGATCGGCGCGACGAACGGCCCCGTGCTCGGCGGGCTGGTCGACCGGCTCGCCGCCGAACGGAGCGTGACCACGTACACGAGCTGGTCGACCCACGAGCTCACCACGATGGTCGAGCTCGGCCGCCTCGACTACGTGCTCACCGGCGCGTGCGGCGAGGGCGGCGCCCCCACCGGCACGCTGGTGTGGGAGACGATCAGCCTCGACCCCGTCTTCGTGCTCATGGCCGACACCCACCCGCTGGCCAGGGAGAAGGAGGTGGAGCTCGGCGACCTGGCCGAGGAGCAGTGGGCCGCGACGCCCGGTGACGGCTGCTTCACCGACTGCTTCGCGACGGCGTGCGCGCGGGCGGGGTTCACGCCGCGCACGATGTACGAGACGGACCTCGCCACCTGCGCGCACCTGGCCCAGGTAGGGCGGGCGGTGGTGCTCTGTCAAGCCACTCATCAGGCCGCGCCCGGTCTGGTCGTGGTGCCGCTGAAGAACGCGCCGCTGCGCTGGCGGCAGCTCCTCGGCCGGCATCCCGGCGCCGCCGACGCGCCCTGGGTGATGGTGCAGGCCAAACAGGCCCACCAGGAGGCCGTACGACGCAGCATCGTCTATCACGACTGGCTGGTACGAAATCCGGGTTTCGGCACCGCACCATAACATCGCGATAGGGGCGAAGTAGTACTCCTCGCTCAGTGGGCGGCTGGTTACTTTAACGGCACCCCAGCAGCAAGGAGACATCATGCTCCGCACTCCTGCCATCATCGCGATCGCGATCGGCGCGTTACTCGTGACGGCGACCCCGGCCGTCGCCGAGAAGCCACCCTCTGGCGTCGTCGACGCCATCCAGCGCGACCTCGGCATCACCCAGGAACAGGCGATCAACCGCCTGGCCAACGAGGCGCGCGGCAACAGGGCCGCCCCCGGCCTGCGCAAGAAGCTCGGCGACCGCTTCGCCGGGATCTGGTACGAAGGCGCCGAGAGCGCCCTCGTCGTGGCCACCGTCGACGCGGCCGACACCGCGGCGATCACCCGCGCCGGCGCGCGGGCCCGAGTCGTGCCCAGAACCCTGGCCGACCTCACCGCCGTCAAGGAGCGCCTGGACAAGGCCGCGCCGCCCGCGACCGTGCACGCCTGGTCGGTCTCCGTCACCGACAACTCCGTCGTCGTCTGGGCCGCCGACCACGACGCCGCCCGCGCCTGGATGGCCACCGCCGGCGTGGACGCCAAGGCCGTCAAGCTGGAGCAGTCCGCCGAACGGGCCAAGCTCTTCTACGACATCCGCGGCGGCGACGCCTACTACACCGGCCCCTACCGCTGCTCGGTCGGCTTCGCGGCCCGGCGCGGCACCCAGATGGGCTACACCACCGCCGGCCACTGCGGCTCCACCGGCGACGCCACCCAGGGCCACAACCGGGTGGCGCAGGGCACGTTCCAGATCTCCTCGTTCCCGGGCAACGACTACGCCTGGGTCCAGACGAACGCCGACTGGACCGGCCCCGGCGTCGTCAACGGCTACTCGGCCGGCATCCTGCCCGTGCGCGGCGCGGCCGTCACCCAGCCCGGCGGCTCCGTGTGCCGCTCCGGCTCCACCACCCAGTGGCACTGCGGCACCGTCACCGCGCTCAACTCCACCGTGAACTACCCCGAGGGCACCGTCTCCGGCCTCACCCGCACCACCGTCTGCGCCGAAGGCGGCGACTCCGGCGGCTCGTTCATCTCCGGCGACCAGGCCCAGGGCATGACCTCCGGCGGCTCCGGCAACTGCACCAGCGGCGGCACCACGTACTTCCAGCCCATCGGGGAGATCATCTCGGTCGGCAACCTGACGCTGGTCACGAGCGGCGGCAACGACCCCGACCCGCCCACCGGCTGCGACGGCTACGAGGACACCTACACCGGCTCCCTCACCTCCAGCCAGAACGCCTACCAGCCCGACGGCTCCTACTACCGCACCACCACCTCGGGCACCCACGCGGCCTGCCTGGACGCCCCTGACAGCGCCGACTTCGACCTGTACCTCCAGCGCTGGAGCGGCTCCGCCTGGAGCACCGTGGCCAGGAGCGACAGCCCGAACGCCGACGAGTCCATCAGCTACAACGGCAGCGCCGGCTACTACCGCTACCGCGTCCACGCCTACAGCGGCTCCGGCTCCTACACCCTCGGCCTGAACCGCCCGTAACCCTGCTTCCCTCGGGCCGGGGAGCCCCGCGCTCCCCGGCCCTCCCACGCCCGAGGGTTTTATCCACTGTGATCCGACTTGGGCTCCATTCCGCCTGCCGGTCGTGGAATGATGTCCGAGGCAGCCGCGCGCACCGCCGGAAGCCACGGCGTCATGCTCTAGCCTTGAGGCCGTACAAATGAATCCAGGGGCGGTAGCTCAGCCGGTCAGAGCATCGGACTCATAATCCGTGGGTCGTGGGTTCAAGTCCCACCCGCCCTACTCACCAATACCGCGTTCGACCTGGGCTTTCTCGGTTTCCTGGAGCCCCGTGGCACCTTGTTGATCATGATTGGTTGCTCGGGGCACATCGGTAGATCGTTCAAGCGGCCAATCCCAACACAGGCTTCACAGAGGAACACGAGAACAAAGCGCCGCCGAGCTCGCCATTGCTTGCGACGCCCGACACTGCCTCAAGCACGGATCGGACCGCATCGCAGTGCGCCTGCCGAAAAATGCTTCCGTGCAGGTCAAGCGGCCTGGGAGTATTCGTAAAGGATTCCGCCGAGTCGATGTGTCGGCGGATGTTCAGATCGAGGATGCGCGCCGGTTTGGTGATCGGGGTCGGGTGCGGCGCGGAGTGGGGCGGCTTGGTCGAGAGCTTGATGAGCGCGATGCTCGTTGCAGAGACGTTCATACTCGCCGAGAGCGTGGCGTAGATGGCGTTCGTTCCAGAGCAGGCAGCGGTCCAGGAGTTCGCGGCGGCAGCTCCGCACCCACCGCTCCATGATGGAGTTCATCCGCGGCATCCGAGTGCCGGTGAGCACAGTCTGGATACCGGTTCGGCGAGAATCTCATCCATGAGAGCGGGGAACGTGCCGTCTCGGTCGCGAATCAGGAGCCGTGCCCGGCAGGTCCGGGCATGCTGCCGTTTCACGATCTCGCGGTGCCAGCGCAGGATGGTGTCCGGGCGGACGACAAGCCGGAGCCGGCGCAAGACTGCGCGGGGAAGCGAGGTCAGGAGAGTCTCCAGGAAGAAGCGGTCTTCGGGGGTGAACCTGACCCGCACACCCGCGCCGAGCTGCCGTTCCAAGACCATGATCTGATGACGCAGCGCGAGAATCTCGACGTCCTTGTCACGATCACTCATCGGCAGTAGCCGTAGCGCGGCGAATGCGTTCGTGACGGTCAGACAGGCCAGACGAAGAAGCGTGAACGATCATCATGCCGCACCCAGCAGCCTCCCCGGACGGGATTTTCGGCAGGCTACACACCCGCCTTGTGGGCATTCGCGCAACCTATTGCCCTACTGTCTTGTAGGACAATACGTCAGGCGCCGAGCGGCCCGGTGGTCCTCGCGTGGCCGATGGCGAGGATGCCATCGCGCGTCTTGAGCAGGTGGGCGCGCATGAGCCGGTCCGCGTGGTCCTCCTCGCCGAGGAGGATCGCGTTGCCGATGTCGCGATGGAACCGGGCGGAGCCGGCCACCGAGAGCTCGTGGTCGGGAGCGGCGGCCCGGATGACCCGGGTCGTCTGCAGGTGGTAGGCCATGACGTGCAACTGGCCGCCCAGACGGCTCAGGACCTCGTTGTCGGCGAGGTCGAGCACCAGGTGGTGGAAGCGCTCGTTCACGTCCATGTAGCCGGCCGGCTCGCCGCCCTGGAGGAACGTGGCGTTCTCCCGCAGCACCTCCCGCAGCACGGCCTCCTGCTCGCCCTGGCCGATGCGGCGGGCCGCGAGCGCCGCCGCGTGGCCCTCGATAGCGGCTCGCGCGTCATAAGATCGATGATGTCCTTTGTGTGCAGCCGCCGGACGACGGCGCCGCGCTTCGGCTCGACGACGACAGCCCCTCGCTGGCCAGCCGCCCCAGCGCCTCTCGCAGAGGGCCACGGCTCACGCCCAGTTCCTGTGTCCAGTCGTCCTCGATCAGGCGCTGGCCGCCGACGAGCTGACCACGCTTGATGCGCTCGCGAAGCTCGCCGGCGATGCGCTCGACGACCGACGACCCGCTCTCGGACACGACCCTGGGCATGGGTGAATCATGGCAGTGTTCGACTCGATCGTCCGACAAGAGTGTCGGTCACTTCACCCGGTTTCCGGCCGCGTGAACCGAGTCTGCCGCAACGCGGCCTCGACGCGTTCGGCGAAGCCGAGCACGGCGGTCGCCGCGGAGACGGGGTCGCCGGACGCAACCGCCGCGAACTCGACGTCCGGCTCCACCCAGTCCGCCGCGAAGCGGTACCAGTCCACCGGCGTGGTCGGTTCCGCGGTCAGCGCCTTGCGCACCTCGGCGAACCACCGCTCCCAGCGCGAGCGGAAGTAGCCGCCCACCAGACCCGCCCAGCTCCGGGTGGCGTATTCGGTCAGCACGAACGAATCCTCGTAACCCCAGCTCGTGAGGAGCCGTTTGGCCTCGGTCGCCAGCCGCACGGATTCGTCCGGCGAGCCTCCCCACCGTCTCGCGTCGGCGACCCAGCGCCCGAGCAGGAAGTTCTCGTCGGTTGAGAGGACCGCGTCCTGGACGTCGACGCCGTCGAGGAAGAGCGCCACCAGGCGGTCGTACTGGTCCAGGTCCTTCGCGTCGGCGGCCTCGGCGAGGGCCGGAAGGACGCGTCGCGCCTCGTCATCGACCACCTGACGAGCGAGGTCGACGAGATCGAACCGGAATCCGGGCGTCAGCTCGACGGGAGCGCCGGACAACATCAGACGCAACGCGGGCACCAGCGCTCCGGCCGGATACCCGAGTGCTCGCGGACCCACCGTGCTCGCCTGGTTGGCGCGCAGGCTCGGGACGGCCGCGATCACCGAGTCGGTGCCCGCGTAGAACTCGAACTCGATGCCGTCGATCGCTCCGGCGACCTCGTTGTCGCTCATCGGAAACCACGACCCGGTGGGAGCCGCGTGGGCGGCGGCGTCGACGGCCGTGCCGGACAACGCCGTGCTCCACTCCGCGGGCGCGGGAGCCGGGCCGGCGCCCCGCCACGACGCGTACGCGGTGGCCAGCAGGATCCGCCAGGCTTCGCGCAGCTCCGGGTGCGCGGTGCCGTACCGGGCCGCCGTCCACGACGCCAGCCAGCCGTCCAGCTCGATCCGGTCGCGCTGCCACGCCACATCGTGGAAGAGGTCCCAGACGACCGGATTGTTCCCGACGCCTTCCGCCATGTTCGCGAGCCCCGTCAACCGCCGCGTACCCGCCCTGCCGAGCTTCGCGGGGGTTTCCGCGATCGCCGCCAGGTCGCCGTACAGCGACGTCCGGCCGCCGTAGTTGGGCAGGATCCCGTACACCCACGGGGTGTCGTCGAACGCGTCGAGCCGCTCCCAGGATTCGCCGGTCAGGTCGATCACGAGGAGATGCTCGCGGTCAACGGCGTCGAGCAGTTCGCGGCGCGGGTTCCCGACCCACGCCTGCAGGACCCAGGTGTAGGCGGGGTCGGCCCGCCGCATTCCCGCCTCGACGCCGCGGGCGGCCTCGGCCAGCGGCACGCCGCCGGACTTGCCGCCCTCGTGGAGCAGGTCGACGGCCCACATGCCGCCCGCGTCGAAGAGGCGGCGCTGCTCGGCGTAGAACGCGTCCGCGACGGCGTCGTAGTGCGGCGTGTCGCAGGCCAGCCAGTCCGGGCGTTCTGGGCCGGCCATGTCGAGGAACCACTTGCCCTGCGGGATCGTACGGGCACCGGGATTCCGCTCGGCGAACCCGCGCGGCACCGTCCCGCTGAAACCGGGCAGGACCGCCCGCATTCCCAGCTCGCGCATGCGGCCCAGCACCTGGCGGGCGAGCTCGGCACGGCGTTCGATGAGGTCGAGACTCGTTCCATCGCCGAAGTGCTCGATGTTGTTGAGCCACTGCCATGGCTGGTGGGACGGCGGGGCGATCCAGGCGAGCAGTTCGTCCTGCCGGTAGCCGAATCGCTGGAAGGTGCTGAGCCACACCGCCTCCTGCCCGAGGGTGAGCTGCACGGTGTTGACTCCGCTCGCCGCGAGCAGGTCCAGTTCCCGCTGCCACTGGTCCCAGTCGAAGTACGGCGTCGTGTACCCGCCGACCGTGATGTTGTGCGCGAGGCGGATGGGGTATCCGCACCTCATCTCGATCGGCGCTCCTTCGATGAGTTCACCCGAGATGGGCCGGACGCCGAAACGCGACACGCTGCCGAGACCCGTCCGCCGGGCGTACGCGGCGTAGGCCGACACCGCTGCCACGACGTCGCTCGCGCGGATCCGCAGGCGGCCCCCGGAGGCGTCGACGGCGAAGGCCGAGTGATCTTCAGGGACCGTCATCGGCGAGATCACGATACGGTCGGCCGGCAGCCCGCTGAGGCGGGAGATCGCGGCGACCGCGGCCGTGAACGAGACGCTGTCCGTTGACATGAAGTTCCATCCTCCTGGTACGTCAGGGGCCGGGGCGATCATTTGTCCACGCGCTGGGGTCTGACCCGGAGCACCGTGAGTGATCCGAGGAACGCGAACACGCCGCCCACGACGAAGAGCGCGGGATAGCCGCCGAGCCTCTCCACCGCCAGCGCGGCGGCGAACGGCGCGATGACCTGGGGCGCGGTGAGAGCGATGTGGAAGACACCCAGGTCACGACCGGCGTCGCCGGTCTTGGGCAGCACGAGGGTCGCGAGGGAGAGGTCCACGCCGAGGAACGCGCCAAGGGCGAATCCGCTCAGCCCGGCCTGGACGAGGAACATGGTCCAGCTCGGCGAGAACAGGGGCAGGACGATCGAGGACGTGAGGAGCAGGGACGAGATCAGCACGAAGCCCCGGTGCCGGCCCAGCCGATCCACGAGCGGTCCGGCGATCAGGGTGCCGATGGTGAGGAACACGATGCTGGTCGTCTGCGCCGTCGCCACCGCGGCGGTGGGCGTGAGCGCCGCCGGCAGCTCGACGTAGTCCTGAAGGATGTACAGGCCGAAGCCGAAGACGATGTAATAGCCCATGTAGATGACGGCGCGGGAGACGAACACCCAGCGATAGTCGCGATCACGCAGACTGCTGAACATCGCCATGAACTGCCGCCCGATGGGCGTCCGCTCAAGCCGCGGATCGTCCAGCGCCGTGCTGGAGCGGTCGCGGACGAGTATCGCGGAGATGACGGACGCGATCAGAAAGAGGCCGCCGAGGAGCGCGTAAGCGACCATGGGCGAGCCGGCCAGCGCCGCACCCAGTTGAACGCCGATGACGCCGCCCACGGGGATGCCGACGCCCTGCACGGTGCTGGCGAGTCCGTGCCGCCTCGGCGGAACGCCCTCCGGGATCGTGGCCAGGATGATGTTGAGGCCGATGTTGATCGTGGCCTGGATCAGGAAGGAGCCGATCACCAGGCCGGTCACGGTGGAGACCGCTCCGGTGAGTACGAGCGCGGCCGCGGTCGTGACGCCGCCGGCGAGGATCCACGGCGATCGGCGGCCCCAGCGGGTTCGCGTACGGTCCGACATCAGTCCCACCAGCGGCGGTATGCCGAACGAGGCGATCGCGCTCACGCTGGTGACGAGGGCCAGGGTGGCGACGGCATCATCGCCGGCGGCGGACCTCACCTGCGTGGGCAGGAGCACGGTGAGGGCGGCGTTGTTGGCGGCGTAACCGAAGACGTTTACGAGGAACATCGCGGTGAGGAGCGGCGCGATGCGTCTCAGGGGCGCCGGGGCGGCGGCGGTCTCGGTTCCGCTTCCTGTTGCGGGATAGACAGTCATGGGGGGTCCTCTGTTCTCACGTCACGGCTCTGAGACGGGCGATGCCGATGAGGCCCGCCGATCAGACGTGTGTTCGCTCACCGGCGGTTGATCGCTTTCAGGCGATCGAGCACGGCGCGCTCACAGGAGGTGAGCATTGGCGCTGCGGCCGAGAGAAGCCAGCAAATGCCATGAAAGTACCGGAATCGGTCAATAACGGCGTGGCCGCTGCGGCGTGTCTCGGCGATCGTGGTGGCACCGAGTCGCCGGCGGCCCGGAAACCCCCGGGCACCCGTTCCAGAGAGGTTCGATATGGATGTCACCGTCAACAAGCCTGCCTGCGTGGGCGCGGGCCAGTGCGCCCTGGTCGCCGGAGAGCTGTTCGACCAGGACGACGACGGCATCGTGATCATGCTGAAGCCGACGATCGGTCCCTCCGACGAGGCGACCGTGAGACGCGCGGCGACGTTGTGCCCGGCTCGCGCCATCAGGATCGCGGAGTAACAGGGAATGCCATCTGGTGCGCGATCAGAGGTGCTCATCGTCGGCGCGTCGGTGGCGGGGCTGTCCACGGCCGGAACGCTGCGTGACGAGGGCTTCCCGGGCGGAATCACCATGATCGGCGATGAGGACGCACTGCCGTACGGCAGGCCCCCGCTGTCCAAGCAGATCCTGTCCGGCGAGTGGCCGATCGACGAGTCCGCGTTGTGCACCCCGGCTGAGCTGGACAGACTCGGCATCAGGCTCGTACGGGGAACGGCAGCGGTGTCACTCGACCCTTCCGAGCGGGTCGTGACCACGGCCTCGGGTGACGACATGCGCTACGGCACCCTCGTGGTGGCCACCGGGGCATCCGCCCGCCGGCCGCCCTACGGCGACGGCCTCGGGGGCGTCCACTGTCTTCGTACCCGCGCCGACGCCACGGCCCTGCGAGCGGACCTCGCCACGGCCCGGCACGCCGTCGTGGCAGGCGCGGGCGTCCTGGGGTCGGAGATCGCCGCCGGCCTGCGCAAGCTCGGTCTCGCGGTGACCCTCGTCGGACGGTCACCGGAGCTGCGCCTCGCGCAGGCGGGCGCCTTGTTGTCGCCGCTCATCGCACGACTGCACCGCGAGCACGGCGTCGATCTGCGACTCGGTGAGGAGGTCGTCGCGCTCCGCGGCGCAGACCGGGTGTCGGCCGCGAGGTTGTCCGGCGGCGACGTCATCGAGACGGATCTCGTGGTCGCGGCCATCGGATGCGTCCCCAACACCGGCTGGCTGTCATCGAGCGGGCTCGACGTGTCCAACGGGGTCGTCTGCGACTCCGCGGGCCGTGCCGCTCCCGGCGTCTTCGCCGCGGGCGACGTGGCGGCCTGGACCGACCCCGCAACGGGGATCCCCACCCGGGTCGGGCACCAGCTCAACGCCGCCGAGCAGGCGCAGATCGTCGCCCGGACCATCGCCACGGGCGCCGTACCCACCGCGCAACCGGTCCCGTTCTTCTGGTCGGAGCTGTTCGGCACCAAGATCCAGGTCTTCGGGCGCTGCGACGGTGTCTCGCTGGACACGATCGCGGGCGACACCTCGTCGGGACGATTCGTCGCCGCCGTCCAGCGAGACGGAGTCGTCACCGGAATCGTCGGGTGGAACATGCCGCGCGACTTCCGCATCGCCCGGGAGCGGGTCGGCCGTCCGGCCGAAGGTCTCGACCGATCAAGACAACGTGTTCACTGACAGGAAGGTAGCGATCGTGACGGACTCGCTTTCCACCACACCCGACACCACGGCGGCGGCCTGCCCGTTCCACACCGCCGTCACCATGCCGTTCGACGGGACGCCGCAGCGGCCGTCGTCCCGCTTCGCCGAATGGCGGGCACAGGCTCCGGCGACGCGGATGAAGGCGTCCGACGGAAACGTCGGCTGGTTCGTGACCCGGCACGCCCTCGCCCGCGCCGTGCTCGGGGACGCGAGGTTCAGCCAGCAACCGCAGCGGTTCCCCCTCGGGCCGACCCGCTCCTTCGGCGACGCGGACGAGGACGCGCTGCGCTCGATCGCGTCCGGAAACCTGCTCTCGCTCGACTCGCCGCAGCACGTGAAACTGCGGCGGGCGGTGATCGGCCGTTTCTCCGTCAAGTCCGCCCAGAGCCATAGAGCGGCCATCGCGGCGTTCACGGGGAAGCAGCTTGAGCGATTTCTCACCCACGGCTCACCCGCGGACCTGTACAAGCACTACGCGGAGCCCGTGTCCGTGTTCGCCCACTGCCGCGTGCTCGGGATCCCCGATGACCACATCGAGGGGTTCACGGCGGCCTACGTCGAGGAGGCGCCGCTGGACCTGATGTTCGGCTTCGTCCGGACACTGCTCGACGTCAAGAAGGACGACCTCGGAGAGGACGTCGTCAGCGATCTGCTGCGATCCGAACTCTCACGACACGAAATCGAGGGAATCCTGACCCTGCTGATGGCCGCGGGCCGCGACGCGGTCGCGCACATCATCGCGACCGGCGCCGCCCTGCTGCTCTCCCGCCCCGCGCAGCTTGAGAGGCTGAGATCCGAGCCGGCCCTGATCTCGACCGCGGTGGAGGAGTTCGTCAGGTACGGCGGGATGTTCGTGTCCGTCTTCCCCAGGACGGCGACCGAGGACGTCGTCCTTGAAGGCATACGCATCCGTAAGGGTGAGTCGGTGTGGGTATCGCCCGCGGCGGCCAACCGCGACGAGAGACGCTTCGCGAACCCCGACGAGTTCGACGTCGGCCGCGACGCGTTCGGGCACCTCGGATTCGGATACGGGACGCACGGCTGCGTCGGGCAGCAACTGGCGCGGGTGGTGATCGCCGAGGCGATCACCCAGCTGGTCGCGGGTGTGCCCTCTCTCACGCTCGTGTCCGCAGAGCAGGACGGCCACCTGCCCTTCGCGGGCGACCTGCCGACCTACCAGACAGGAGCGGTGTTCGTTGCGTGGAAGTGAGCGCCGGGACGCGGCGGGCGGCACCGCGTCCGGCGGGACGATGCGCTGGCAGACACTTCCGTCCGGGGTGCCGGCGAGCACGGAATGGTCTCATTCCGGCATAGCGCTGGATCGGGAGGGCAACCTGTTCTGGGCGCACCCCGGCGGCGGGGCGGTTCTGGTCCGGCGAGCGCTCGACGGCGGTGTCGAGCAGATCGAGGTGCCCCTGCTCGAAATCCACGGGATCAGCTACGACCCTCGCCGTGGAGGTGCGCTCTGGCTCGCGGATCCGGGTTTCAAGCCGCGACCGCCGGACTACGACGTCGAGGCACGCGAAGGCCGCGGTGGCCGCCTCGACCTCAGGACACGAGAGTTCACCGCGTTGAGCCGGCCGTCGCACCCGGCGTACGCGAAGGATCCCTGGCGGCCCACCTCCATCGCGGTCGACGGGCCGGCCGTCTTCGTCGCCGACGGCTACGGCGCGAGCCTCGTCCACCTCTACGGCGACCGCGGGCACGAAAGGACCATCGACGGCTCCGAATCGGGGCTGCCCTTCGCGTGCCCGCACGGCCTCGTGATCACCGAAACGGATCGCGGCCGGGAGTTGGTCGTGGCCGACAGGGGCAACCGGCGGCTGGTCACCTTCGGGCTGGACGGCACATACCACGGCACCTTTACCCACCCCGGGCTGAGGAGTCCGACCTGCCTCGCCGTACGAGAGCGCGAACTCATCGTGACCGACCTCGACGGCGCGCTGACCGCGGTGGACCTGGAGACGGGCGCGCTTCGGCACATCATCCCGTTTCCCGCCGCCGGCAAGAGAGACGGCTGGCCGAACGCCCGGCGCGGCGGCACCCTGAGCCGGCCCGACCTGGTCGAGGGCACGCTCAACAGTCCCCACGGCGTGGCTGCCGGGCCCGACGGCTCCATCTACCTCACCGAGTACGTCATCGGTGGCCGCGAGGTCCGGCTGACGCCGTAGCCGGACGGCGAGAGTCCGGGCCCCAGGGCCACGACGGGTGAGCCGGCGCGGCGGCTACGCTGAGTGGAGAGCACGGGGGACCGGGCTGCGCGAAAGAAGGACCAGGGTCAATGCGTATCGTCTATGAGCATCTTGAGCCGGAATTCCCGGTCAACTGGCGCTACACTCGGTTCCAGGAGCCTCGGCTGGATGCGTACTGGCATTTTCATCACGATTACGAGCTGACCTACATCCTCAACGGAAACGGCACCCGCCTGGCCGGGAGCTCGGTCGAGGAATACCGGCCCGGAGACCTTTCCCTGTTCGGTCCCAATTTGCCGCACACGTACGTGTCGACGCCCGAGAGCGAGCCGATCGAGGCGATCGTCGTCCATTTCACCCGGGATTTTCTCGGCCCGGAGTTCTTCGACTCACCGGTGTTCGGAAACGTCGGGCGGATGCTCGACGACTCGCTGCGCGGCATCCACTTTCCTGAGGTGGTCCCCCCGCTCGCGGGCCTTGACCGGCTCGCAGCCCCGGAGCGGACGGTCGAGCTGATCAGGATCCTCGTCATGCTGAGCCGGGCGCCCTACATCCTGCTCACGACGGGACGGAGCCCGTCCGTTCTCCACCACGGCACCGCGCTGCGGATCCAAGCCATGATGAAGGTGATTCATTCCGGTTACACGGCCCGGTTGTCGCTGGACGACATCGCAGCGGCGGCGCACATGAACGCCAGCGCCGCCAGCCGGCTGTTCTCCCGCAGCACCGGTTTCACCGTCTCCCACTACGTGAACCTCGTCCGCGTCAACCGGGCCTGCCAGTTGCTGCGCGACACGGATCGCTCGGTTTCGGTGATCGCCGCCGACTCCGGATTCGGGAACCTCTCCAATTTCAACCGCCGTTTCCGCGAACTCAAGAACATGTCGCCCCGTGAGTACCGCGCGAACTTCCGGGTCGAATTGGAGGCGGTCGGCGGCAGGGACCTCCGCGGCGTCCGGGTGGATCTGCGCGAGCTCCGCAGCCGGCGTGGGAGCCGTGTTTAGGCGCCCGGTCCCGGGCCGCTCCAGTCGGCCGTGCCATCGACCCCACACGACCGAGAAGCGTCACGAACCCATCGAACCCTGCTGATACGGCTGCCGCTGCCGCCGCTGCGGATCCCGCGCGTGCTGGGGGTCGATGACTTCGCGCTCAAGCGCCGGCACCGGTATGCCACCATCCTCATCGACACCGAGACGGGCGAGCGGATCGATGCCCTGCCCGGCCGCGGGGCCGAGGTCCTGGAGACGTGGCTGCGCTCCCACCCGGGGGTCGCGATCGTCTGCCGCGACGGGCCAGGCGCCTACGGCGAGGCGGTCCGGCGTGCCCTACCGGATGCGGTGCAGGCCGGCCGCGCTCCTCGGCTCGCACATGTCCAGCCCTTCGTGGCGATGGTGAGCCCACTGGGCCTGTCGGCCGGCCTTGCAGGCATGTGCCCTGGCGGCGACACCGCGCCGGCGACGCCCCGCACGAGATCCGCATGGTCTGAGATCGCACTGGACGGCGATGATCACGTATGCGAACATGAGTTCGACAATTTCCCGCCTGAATGGAGTGCATGTGCGCTTCTCCAACTCTGGCCGTGCTCCTCTCCCCCACCGATTAGTCGCCCTGGCCGGCTCCCTGTTCCTGGCAGCGGCCCTGCTCGTCGCCCAGGCGCCCGCCGCCTCGGCCGCCGACACCGTCACCGACCTCGGCGTAACCGCCGGCAGGGGCGGTGACGTGGTAGGGCACACCGGCAAGATCTTCGTCGCCGCCGACGACCGGATCGTGGTCACCAAGAGCGACGGCACACTCATCGACACGATCGGCGGCCTGTCCGGCGCCCTGGCCCTGTCCGTGGCGGACAACGGCAGGCATGTGTACGCGGCGCTGCGCGACTCGCATGAAGTGATCGAGATCGACATCGCGACGCTCGCCATCACCAGGCGGGTCGACCTCAGCGCCTACCCGTGCCCGTCCACGCTGGCGCAGGCGTACGAGCGGGTGTGGGTCGGCTACGGGTGCGGGCAGGCGGGGGCCGGAGGCGTCGTCGCGCTCGAGACGTGGAGGCCCACGCCCGCCCTCGTGCCGGTCGAGTCGGGCACGACGCAGCCTCCGCTGGTCGCCGTCGCCGGTCGCACGCTGGCGGCGGGAGAGCCGGGCGCCGGCCCTGCCTCGATCAGGCTGTACGACGTCGGCACCGCTCCGGCCACCCCGCTCGGCGAGATGCGCGCCGGCACGGCCCTGCGGGACCTCGCGCTCGCCGGCCACGGGTCGACGGCGCTGTCGGCGCTGGCCGACACCCACCGGTTCGACGCCTGGGACACGGCGACCAAAGCCACGACACGCGCGTACGACAGCGGCGAGCTGAGCGAGCATGGCATCCCCGCCGCCGTCGCGGCCAGCCAGGACGACGCCTACGTCGTGGGCGGCTGGAACTCCGCCGCGGGCGACGCGGCGGAGCTCGTGGTGTACGACCCGGCCACGGCGGAGGTGATCTACTCGGCCGGCCACCAGGGGAAGACGCTGGTGCCGGGCAGCATCGCCTTCTACGGCGTACTCACCTACGCGGTGCTGAAGGAGCCCGGCACCGGGCGGATGCACCTCTGGCGGCTGCCGCATTCGCCGTACCACGCCTCCGCCCTGACCATGACGGCTCCGTCCGAGGCGACCGCGCTCAAGCAGCTGACCTTCCACGGGCGGCTCACGCTGAGCTCCGGCGCGCTGCCCGGCGTACAGACGCTTGAGCTGTACAGCTGGCTCCCCGACGGCACCTCGCGGCCCTTCCGGGAAGTCACCACGGAGGCGGACGGCACCTACCAGTTCACCGACACCGCACCGGCAGGAGGGTCGTACGAATACAGGTTGTCCTGGCCGGGCAACTCATGGTTCCGGAGCAGCTGGGACACGGCTGTCGTCGCGGTGAGCCGGTACCAGCCGGTGCTCACGGTGACCGGTCCGCAGACCGGCACCGTCGGCGAGCCACTCGCCTTCAGCGGAACGTTCGCCGCCGACGGCATCACCTTCCCGCCCGGCGTTGTCCTCGTCGCCCGTACCGTCTCCAATTCCGAGGGCAGTACCTCGAAGAGTTTGGCCAAGATAACCACCGGTGCCGACGGGTCGTTCAGCTTCGCCGACACGCCCGAGACGGCCGGCAAGTACACGTACGTCATCCGATCGGTGGCGAACTCGGCCGTCGAGTCGGCGAGGACCAGCCACGTGATGCTCGTCCGCCAGCCCTCCACGTAACCCCGACGGGGTGACGGCGATCCGAATCGCCGTCACCCCTGTCATATCGTTGAACCACGAAACCCCAGTCCGCTCGGGTCTTCCCGCACGAACGGATGCGGGCCGCGCGACCGCCCATCGTTCGGCAGGCCACCGGCGGCGCCCTACGCCAGCTCCGGGCCCATCATTATGTGAAGTCTGTTCTGTCAAGCGGGGCTATTCGCTATCAGCTGGCCGGTTCCGTATAGAACCTGGACAATCGCCTGGCGTGATGGGGATTTCCGGGTTTCAGCCGACCTTTCTCGTCGGGCTCGAAGCTGTCCGCGTGCAGCACGGACCGGGCCTTGCCGCGCGATCGCGCGTTTCGTCGAGGACGGGGACTGGTTCGCCGACTGCCCCATCGTCTTGGACTTCGACGGGGTCCGGGTAGAGATCTGCCACTGGAAGTTCGACGAGCTGACGATCGGCTGGCGTTCTTCAGGTGATGACCTGGCGGACGGCACCCTCGCGGTGGAGCTCGCCGGTTGATCTCGATGACCGGCAGCCGGTGCGCGAGCCCGCGTAGCCGCGTACAGCGGATCGAAATCGGCCTCCCGTAGCATCCGGACATCCTGGACCGACACAGGAGGGGACGATGCAGAACTGGCCATCGCGTTCCACGTCCTGGTGGCGATTCTGCCGTCCATGAACGCCCCGGACAATCAGCCGGGCGTCCGCGCAATTAGACACCTTGGACAACCAAAAGGATCGGCACCTACTGATACGCGAAACGGGGGAGGCTGCATGCCAGACGCGCAGGGCGATCGGCTCGAGATCGCCGGGAGGATCGGGCCGGTGGAGTTCCGGGTGTTGGGCGCGGTGGAAGTGCTCAAGGACGGGGCTCGCGTCAACCTGGGCGGGGCACGGGAACAGACGCTGCTCGGCGCGCTGCTCCTGCATGCGAACGAGCCCGTGAGCGTCGGTTATCTCGTCGAATCCGTGTGGGATCGCCCGCTGGCGTCCCCGGAGACGAATCTGCGGAGTTATGTGTCCAGGCTGCGCCGCCGGCTGGACGCGGTGCCGCATGGCGGGGACCGGCTGGTCACCCGCAGCGGTGGCTATCTGCTCGTGGTTCAGCCGGGCGAGCTGGACGCCGACGTCTTCGAGCGGCTGCTGGACGAGGCCGAGCGCGCGCTCGCCGCGGATGATCTGTCCCGGGCGGTGACGGCGCTGCGACAGGCGGTGGACCTGTGGCGGGGCGCGCCCATGCAGGGCGGCCGGGCGGGGCCCGCGCTGTGTTCGGAGCTCACCCGGCTGACCGAACGGAGGTTGTGGGCGTTGGAGCGTTACTACCACACGAGGATCCGGCTCGGCGAGCACGCGGCGGCCTCCAACGACCTGCACCGGCTCGTCGCGCATCACCCGTTGCACGAGGAGCTCTGGGCCCTGCTCATCGTCGCGCTCTACCGCTCCGGTCGCCGCGCCGAGGCGCTGGCCGCGTACACGCGCGTGCGGAATCGGCTGGCCGACGAGCTGGGGATCGCGCCAGGGCCCCGGCTCCGGCAGCTCCATGCCGCGGTCCTGCACGACGATCCCGCACTCGCGCCTCGCCGGCCGGCCGACGACCTGGCGGAGCTCACACCGCTGCCGACATAGCCCTCGGACCATGTCCGGTCGCTCGCCTGCCCGCCACCGCCTACGGCTCAGGGCCGCATCTCCGCGGTGCCACCTGGCCTCCTAGGCGCCCGGCCAGGGTCGCGTCCGGCCCAGGAGCAGCGGGAGCGCCCTCCCTCCGAAGCCGCCTCGGCTGCTGCTGTATTCCGCTGTGTCGTTCACCCGGGGGAACGGCTCATCGGGCACCGGCACCTCGAGGAATGCGCAGAGCGGTTTCCAGCCGTCGCGGACGTCGAGAACCAGTAACCGGTCCGCGGGTACGGTCTCCCGGATCTGCGCGGTGTGCTCCTCGAACAGCTCGACAGCACGTTGCGGCGTCTGCTCGGCCAGGAATCGCAGGGCCTGCGCCTCGTACGTCACCTGAAAGAGCCTGACCAGTGGAGCGAGATCCGTGCCGAACATCGACGACAGCAGGACAGCGGCCTTTCCGGGCAGCGAATCGACGCGCCGGCGTCGCTCGTACAGCGTCTTCCGTATGCTGTCCAGCCAGCGTTCGGGGTCGCGCACCGTGTGGACGACCTTCGCCTCCGGATAGCAGCGGACCAGCCTGCGCCAGCAGACGGAGGCGGGCTCGCCCAGGAGTGACGCATACCCGGTGAGGATGCCTTCCCAGGGCGCCGAGTCGTCCTCGATGATCCGGAGCAGCGGCCGGATCAGCTCCGTCCTGTCGAAGATCGCTCCCGCGCTGAAACACGGGCCGAATCCGAGCCGTACCAGCGCGACCTCGAGGGACGTCGTTCCCGTACGGCCCAACCCGGTGGCTATGACCTGCATCGATCTCTGCTCCTGTCTCGTCACGAGGGACGGGGGACGCCTACGTGGAACTGCTGGGCCAGGTGGTCCGAGAAGGCCCCTCCGCCGGCCAGCCGGTGGTTGGAGACGGCCACGTCGCCCTTGGTGTACAGCCAGTCGAGGCGCCACAGCGCGGGCAGCGAGTAGTCGCGGACGGGCCACGTGTGAGGCGCCCCCAGGGAGCTCCGGGGCCAGTGCGCCTCCGTACCGGATCCGAGGGGGTAGAGCTCCATCCAGGGCGTGTTGAAGTCACCCGCCACCACCGCCGGGTTGGGGTTACCGGCGAGGTCCGCGCGCAGCCTGTCCAGTTCCTTGAGCCGCCAGGTGGCCTGTTCCTCGATGAGCCGGGCGGTCTGCGAGGTGAAGACGCCGGAGAGGCTGCCGCGGAAGGGGTTGTCCCCCAGCCGGAAGGGCGTCGGCAGGTGGACGTTGTAGAAGGAGACCGTGCGCCCGTCGATCCGGATGTCGGTGCGCTGGTTCTTCGCCGCCTTCCAGAACCACTGGGAGCCGGTGCCGGGCACGTGCTCATGGTGCGTCGCGACGATGGGCAGCCGGGAAAGAGTGACGAACGTGCTGTCGACGGACAGGTGGTAGCCGGGGAATTCCGCCCGCAGCCGGGCCGACTCGTCGATGCGGAACACGTGGTTGTACGGCGCGGCCTCTTTCGCGTGCAGATATTCCTGCAGGAGATAGACGTCGGCATCCTGGCGGCGCAGGAAGGCGTAGAAGTCATCCCTGTCGTCCCACATCTCCCAGTATCCGGTGTTCCAGGCGAACACCTTGATCCCGCCGGAGGCACTGGTGGTGCCTGACCATCCACGGCCGTAACCGGCCAGATAGGCCCCGGCCAGCAGCAGGAGAACCAGGACGACCGAGAGCCAGCGGCGGACCGGGCGCGCGAACCACACGAACGCGAGCAGCAGCAGCGGCACCACCACCGCCGTCACCGGAGGAGTGGCCTCGAAGACGGACCACACCCACCACCGCCCGGCGAACAGGATGAGCAGGACGAGGTACGTGATCCACGCCGCCGTGGCGGCCACGAGGAGCCGTGTCCCCTTGCACCAGCGGCGTCGTGCGCCCGGGGTCTCCCGCGGCTCCCCCGTGTCGTCTCCTTCGGGCGGGGACAGGGACGGATTGCCTTCTTGCGCCTGTGCGTGTTCCATCGGAGCGTGCGTCCTAACTGACCTGTCGATAAGTGTCTGACGGTTTCACGCGGCGGATTCCGGCCAGCATCCCCAGCACGCCGAGGGTCGCGACCACGTGGCCCAAGGTCGTGATGGCCCGGCTGAGCAACAGCAGGGTGACCAGGTCCGGCCCGCCGAGCAGAACGCCGAAGGTGAGGCTGAGCACGGCCTCGCGCACCCCCAGGCCGGCCGGCGCGAACGACAGCCCTCCGGCGACGGCGCTCAGCGCGAACCCTCCGATGCCCAGCGTCATGGCGGACGCCGCGGGCACCCCGAGGGCGATGCCGATGATCGCCGCGTGCAGGCCCGTGCACCACCATCCGAGAACGCCCAGGGCGATCACCGCCAGGGAGACCCTGCCGGTGGGAAGCGTGATCTCACGCTCGCCCCGTCGCAGTAGCCGCTGGCCCAGGCGGATCAGTCGCCTCAGCAGGGGCGGCGCCAGCATGACCACACAGGCGCAGAGCACGAGCGGCACCATCAGCCACCATCGGGGACTGTCCGCCACCAGTCGCGGGAGGGCGAGCAGCCCGACCAGCGTCCCGCCGATCGCCGTCATGATCATCATCACCAGGCCCGCCCCGAGAAGCCTGGTCGCCGGCACTCCGACCCGCCGCGCGAGCGTGGCCTGGGTGACGGTGGGCCACATCGCCCCGGGCAGGTAGATCGTCACCCCGGAGAGGAAATACAGCCAGGCCGCGTCGGTAACGGCGAGGCGTCCGCAGGTGCGCGTCACCAGGAGCCGCCACCCGAAGAATCCGGGGAAGTTCGCCATCACGGTGACCCCCACCGCGGCAGCGGCGGCCCCCCAGCCCACGGAGCTCAGGCTGTCCGCGAGTCCATGTCGTACACGCCAGACCTGCCAGCCCAGAAAGACGGCGACGGCCGCGTAGACGGCCACTCTCAGAACCTTGAGAACGCTCTTCGAGGAACGCACCGCTATCGCACCATCGTGGTTCGGCGATGCGAGCCGATGACGGAGGGGCGGTCCCGGAGCGGAACGAGCTGATCGAACAGTTCCTCGTACGCCTTGAAGCAGTTCTCCTTGTCGTAGAGCTCCCGGGCCCTGCGCCCGCCCTCCGCGCGCTCTTCCGGGGTCAGCGCCGCGAGCTCGGTGATCGCGCGGGCCAGCGCGGCCGGATCACGCATCGGGACCCGGCGGCCGAACCCCGTTTCCATGACGGGCGAGCGTCCTCCAGGAAAGTCCGTGGTGACCGAAGGGACGCCGACCATCATCGCCTCGGCCTGCACGATGCCGAAGGATTCCCAGATGGACGGCAGGGCGAAGACGTCGATCGACGCGTAGAAGTCGTCGATCTGGCCTCCTCTCAGCATGCCGAGCATCCGCACCCGGCTGTCGTCGCCGATGAGCGGGCGAAGCCGATCTTCGATTCCGCCGCCGGCCACCTCGATCCAGTCGCCGCCGATCAGCAGCCGCGCGTCCGGGTCGTCGAGGAGCTGGAATGCCCGGATGAGGTATTCGATCCCCTTCTCTTCCACGATCCGGCCGAGGAATCCGATGTGCAGCCCGGGGCCGTCACGATGGTTCGGCTCGGCGCCCCGGCGATCCAGGCACGGCGGCGCGATCCCGCGCCAGTGCCTGCGCCTGATCATGGGCCACAGTTTGGAGCCACGCGCCTGATCGGAGCTGTTGAGTACGACGGCGTCGGCGAACCGCATCGCCATCCACGTGGAACGGCTGACCGCGTTCGTGGCGACCGAGTTGACCACTCCCGGTGGCAGCCACAGGTCGGTGTGGTGCGTGATCACCAACGGCCGGTCCCGCACGCTCAGCGCGATCGGCGCCACTTCGAGCATCGGCACATGCAGGTTGACGATCGCCGACCGGCGAGCGACACGCCGGACAAGGGGCACGAACTGCGGGCTCACCGGCCCCCGCCCGATTCTGGTGCGGACGGGGCTGCGAAAGATCGAGACGCCGGCGCGGAGCTCCCGCAGGGGCAGCGACTCGTCGTGCTGGACGGCCACGACCGCCACCCGGCTCCCCCGCTTGGCCAGCCCCTCCGCCAGCGTCTGGGCATAGATCGTCAGCCCGCTGACGTACGGAGCGTAATAGTTGATGATGATCGCAACGTCGAATTCGTGAGCACTCATGGCAGGCATCGATTCCTCACCCGGACGCGACCAGGGCGTGAGTTCATGGCATGGCGGGATGGTTGTCGAGCATCAACAGGACGCTGAACGCGACCGCCCACAGGACACAGGCGCACTGCAGGGTGCGGTCGCGCAGCAGGTGCCGCACCGGGTCGCCGTCGTTCCGGCTCGTCAGCTGGATCTGCAGGTAGCGGAAGACGATGAAGAGCGCGAACGGGGCGGACAGCGCCATCGCCGTCTGGCCGTGGTCGCGGCTCAGCGAAGCCCCGGTTCCCAGGTACATGAGGCCGGAGATGAGGGCGAACACCGACGTGACCTGCATGAGCCAGCCGGTCAGCTCCACCGTGTAGCCGCGGAGCGCCGGCCGGTGCGCGGCTCCCGCGCCCAGGAGTTCCTGGCGTCGCTTGCCGAGGAGGAACAGCACGGATACGGCCAGCACCGTGACCAGGAGCCAGTGCGCGACGGGTTCGCCCACCGCCAGATAGCCCTGGACGACCCGGAGGACGAAGCCCAGCCCCACCGCGCTCAGGTCCACAAGCGGGACGTGCTTGAGAACCAGGCTGTAGGCCACGTTGAGCCCCAGGTACACCAGCACCGGCCAGCTCGGGACAGGGGCGAAGGCCAGCATCGCGCCGAGCGAGGCGAGCAGTCCGGCGCAGTAGAGGTATCCCACCGACACCGGAATCCGGCCGGAGGCGATGGGGCGGTGGCATTTGACCTCATGGCGGCCGTCACGGTGCCGGTCGGCGATGTCGTTGCCGACGTAGACCGCGGCGGAGGCCAGCATGAACGCGCCCACAGCCCACGCGATCCTGCCGGCCATCGCGACGTTCCAGGGCCAGGCGTCGATGAGCGCGAGCGGGACGAAGAAGACCGCCTTGACGGAGTGCAGCGGCCGCGCCAGCCGGACGAGGTCCAGGACCCACCGCAGCCGGCCGCCCTCGGCCTGTTCTGCCGGTGAGTCCGGGCGCTCGGAGTTCCTCGGCACACCGGTGGATCCCATGACGTGCATGTCGCAACCTCCGGCCAGGCTCAGAAGAAGACCTTCGCGAGTGACAGTGCGCCCTGCCGCCAGGCATCGCGGCTGGTCCGGCCCGCCCTCCCGGACGACCTGGCCTGACGTTGTTCCTGCCACCACTCGTACGTGCGGAGGATCGCTTCCCGGTTGGACAGCCGGGGCCGGAAGCCGAGCCGGTCACGGGCCTTGTCGATGCTGACGTAGGAGTCGTCGAGCAGTTTGTGGGCCAGCCGCCCGTACACCGGGGAGAGCCGCATCCGCTCCAGGATCCGGAGTCCGGCCAGAGCCGGCCGGGCCGGGAGCGAGACCACCCGTTTGCCGTGGCCCGCGGCGTCGAGCACCGCCTGGAAGTTCTCCCGGACCGTGCCGAACTCCGCGGCCGCGATGTTGTACGTGTCGCCCGCCACGTCCGCCGGAGCGGAAAGGACGCCGACGACGGCCTCCACCAGGTCCTCGATGGCCAGCATCTGGTTGCGGGTATTGCCGTCACCCAGGACGGGGAAGTTGCGCCCTTCCTCGGCCCACTCGAAGAGCATCGCGAACAGGCCCATCCGGCCGGGGCCGACGAAGGTCTTGGGCCGCAGGATCGGAACGCACATGCCGTCCGCCCGGTACTCTTCGGCCACCTCCTCCGCCGCGCTCTTGGCCCGCGTGTACGGGTCGACCGGCTCGCGCGGGTGATCCTCCGGGGTCGGCACCAGCTTGGGCAGCCCGTAGACGGCGGTGGACGAGATGTGGACGACCCGCTCGACGCCGGCGCGGCGTCCGGCCTCGAGCACACTGCGGGTGCCGTGGACGATCACGTCGTGGATCTGGGCAGCCGGGTAGCTCGGCAGCGCACCGGCGCAGTGCACGACGGCGTCGGCCCCCGCCATCGCGTCGGTCAGCAGCGCGGTGTCGCGGATGTCGCCGATCCGCTGCCGCCAGCCGTAGCCGGGGTCGGGCGACAGGCGCAGGTCCACGCCGACGACGTCACGGCCCTGCCCGACGAGATGCCGGGCCAGTGCGCCGCCGAGCATTCCCGCGCTTCCGGTGACTACGATCCGCTCGGCCATCGCGGCGCCACCTTCTCCCGTACGAATCGGACGAGGAGCCGCGACAGGCCCTTGGCCAAGGTCTGGTCCAGGGCGTCCAGGAAGTATTCGACGTCCGCGGGCTCCGCCACCAAAGGGGGTGCCACGACGAGCGGATTCCGGCCGTTCAAGGTGTAATACGCGTAGACGTCGTGATCATGATATAAGGCGTCGATGACCGAGCAGGTGATCAGTTTGACGCGGAAATTCGGGTCGCGAGCCAGGCCGCTGGGCGCCAATTTGGCGACGAGATCGAGGATGCGCGGCCCGCCGTCCAGGAAGACGCCGTACAGCGCACCGGCGCCGCGCACGTCGGCCACCGCATGGCCGTGCTCCTTGCGGATCCGGTCCAGACCTGGCGCCAATACCTGCTCGATGTCCCTCGCCCGTTTCGGATAGTCGTCCTCGACGGCGATGTTGACGGCCTCGATGGCGGTGACGCTCTCCTCGCCGAACCCGTAATACGTCGTGCTCGTGCTGAGCAGGAGGGAGTCGGTGAGGTTGTCGTACGCCTTGCGGAACACCGGCTCCCTCGCGATGTACGCAGAAACCGAGGACTTTCCGCCGCCGAACGATTTCGACGTCGTGAGAATGTCCGGGACGAGATCGGGGTAGCGCATGAAATAGAACAGGCTCCCGGACTTCCCCCATCCGGTGTAGATCTCGTCGAAGATCAGGATGATGCCTTCCTCGGTGCAGAGATCCCGCAGTCCGCGCAGGAACTCCTCCGAGCACAACCGCATGGTCGACGCGCTGAACGGCTCGATGAGAATCGCGTACACATCGCAGCCGCCGTCCGGCCGGCGGGCCCGGCGGACCGCGTCCCGTACGGAATCGAGGTCGTCGTAGCGAAAGCTGCCGATGCCGGGGATCGTGGGAAAGGCGAAATTCTTCTGCGCCCCGCCGGTGAGGCCGGCGGATCCGAGCAGCTTGCCGTGAAAGCTGATGTCGGCGTGGAGAATCTGCCCTCTTCGGCCTCATGGTATTTGTACGCCATCTTGACCGCGCCTTCGACGGCCTCGGCGCCGGAATTCGGGAAGAACGACATGTTCAGGTCGCCGGGCAGCAACTGGGCGAGGTTGTGGCTGAGCGCGGCGACGTAGGGCGAGAAATAGGTCTTGTGCACCTCCATGCGCTGCCGGTCGGCGAAGCGGCGGCGGGCGGCGAGGATGCGCGGATGATTGTGCCCGTGGTTGAGAACTCCGACCCCGCCCGTGACGTCGAGGATGCGGCGGCCGTCACGGGTCCAGATCCACGCGCCTTCCGCCCGGTCGACCAGTTCGCGGCCGAATCCGAACGAGGTCATCAGGGACACCTGGCTGCGGCTGACATATTTGCGGTAAAGGTCGTGAACCTGTTTTGCGGTAAGACGCTCACACTCGTCGACTGTGATCAGCTTGGACATGTGGGCATTTCCTTTCGCAGGCGTGAAGACCGCGTTCCCGTCGGTGACGGCCCGCCCTTTTATTGCCTGACCGGCATTCGCAGGATGACAGTGAGGGCGCTCAAATCCCGCCCAACTTCCGCCCAAGACGGGTGGCACGGTATTCATCCGGGCCCGCGCTGCCGGCCCGCCCGGACCCGTCACCGGGGGGACGCCGGCTCCAGCGGCCGGGGCGCCTCTTACGCGCCCGCCGGTACCGGCATGCAGCAGCCTGCCGTCCGCCCGTTGACTGGCCGATCGCGACGTCCTACCGTCAGTGCCACTTAAAGGAAAGTTTCCTATAAATTCGGGAGACGTCACGTGAAGAAGGTCCTGCTCGCCCTCACCCTCTTACTCGGCATGACGGTGGTGTCAGCCCCCGCCGAAGCCCACCGCGACGGCTTCAAGAGAGTCGCCTACTTCATCCAGTGGGGCGTCTACGGCCGCAACTACCACGTCAAGGACATGGAAGCCAGCGGAGCGGCCCGCAAGCTCACGCACATCAACTACGCCTTCGGGCTCGTGAACCAGCAGGCCGAGTGCTACTCCTCCGACCCCTGGGCCGACTGGCAGCGGCCCGTGCCCGCCGAGCAGAGCGTCGACGGCGTCGCCGACGCGGAGGGCCAGGCGCTGAACGGCAACCTCAACCAGTTCAAGAAGCTCAAGGCCAAGTACCCCAAGCTCAAGATCCTGATCTCGCTGGGCGGCTGGACCGGCTCCGCGCACTTCTCCGACGCCGTCCTCACCCCCGAGTCGCGCAGCAAGCTCGCCAAGTCCTGCATCGACCTGTGGCTGCGCGGCAACCTGCCCGGCCTGCCCGAGGGCGCGGGCGCCGGCATCTTCGACGGCATCGACCTCGACTGGGAGTGGCCCGGCTTCCCCGGCGCCCCCGGTAACGTCGTCCGCCCCGAGGACAAGCAGAACTTCACCGCCTTCGTCGCCGAGCTCAGGTCGCAGCTCAACGAGTACCGGCGCAACGCCCTGCTGACGGCGTTCCTGCCCGCCGCCACCCGCGTCATCGACGCCGGGCTGGAGGTGCCGAAGATCTTCCGCAACCTCGACTACGCCACCATCCAGGGCTACGACCTGCACGGCCCGTGGGACAAGATCACCGGCCACCACTCCAACCTCTTCAACGACCGCCGCGACCCCAACGAGATCCGCGAGAGCCTCGACCAGACCATCACCTACTACCGCGAGCGCGGCGCCCCCGCCCGCAAACTCGTCGCCGGCGTCCCCGCCTACGGCAAGGGCTGGACCGGAGTCCCCGCCGGCCCCGCCCGGGACGGCGTGTACCAGCCCGCCACCGGCGCGGCCCCCGGCAAGTGGGAAGCCGGCTCCGAGGACTACAAGGACATCCTCGCCAAGCCCGGCAAGCGCTACCGCGACCTCAGGACCGGCGCCGTGTGGCTGTACGACGGCAACGAGTTCTGGACGTACGACGACCCGACGGTGATGCTGCAGAAGGCCGCCTACATCCGGCACAAGAAGCTGGGCGGCTACATGATGTGGTCCATCGACGGCGACGACGCCAAGGCCTCCCTCACCTCCGCCTTGTACAGGGTCCTGCGCTAGATGCGCTTGGCCAAGATCTTGTGACTCTCCCTGATCGCGCCTTCCGGCCGCGGTCAGGGAGAGTCGCCACGGCCCATGCGTTCCCGCGGCTGCGCGATCGCCCGAAGGCGGGAGCGCGTCCACGACGGCGTCACGGCCGCCCCTCCCGCCGGAGCATGCCGACGACGGTGGCCAGATGGTGGGACAGCGAGTAGGCCTTCCACTCACCGGCGCCACCGGCGCCGCCGTCCCTGCGGGCGGCCCTGGCGATCCGCTCGTCGCCCCAGGAGAAGTCCGCGCCCTCGTGCGGCCAGTCCGGCGACTCGACCAGTTCCTGGCAGAGGTCGTAGAAGGGCGTGTGCTTCCGGTCCTCACCGACGGGCCAGTAGTACAGGAACCATCGGCGCCCGACCGTGTAGCGCAGGTTGGGCGCGGGCCAGCCGGGCTCGTCGAGCAGCAGGCCGGGATGGTCGACCCCGTAATCTCCGTAGCCGACCTCGTCCCAGGAGCCGGCGATGCGGCGCCAGAGGTCGGCTTCACGCCGGGGAATGCACGTGACCTGCGCGGTGGCAGGCGTGACGAAGGTCTCGGGCGGCGGGAACGATCCGGCCACGACGGTGACCGACTGCCAGCGGCCGGCCTCGTCGACGAGCGGCCCCAGGCAGTCCGCCACGCGGGTGAAGGCGGTGGCGGGCGAGGTGATGTAGCCGCAGTCGATCACCAGGTCGGTACGCCATGCCGGTTCCCCTATGGAGCGCAGTTGCTCGAGAAGCATCTCGGGGCCGCGCAAACTCGGGAGGAATTCGCCGTCCACCCGGAGGCATACTCCGCTCTGTTGTTTCTGAATGGCGTCACGCACCTCGTTGAGATCGTCCAGGGTGTCGCCGAGATGCGCTACGGGGCGGAAAGAATAGAAGTCGAGCTCCACGGCGAGAAACTTCAAGGCTTCCCGGGCGCCCGGCTTTCCGAAGCGGCCGACGAGCGGCCTCGTGTCCAGGGCGAGGTCGACGCCGCTGTCCAGCCGATTCTGCCGGAGCTGCCCTGTCACCCGGTCCACGGCCACCTTCGGGGATCCGTCGCCCGGCCGGGCCACGACCTCGATCAGTGGCCTGACGCTGTCCTTGACCTCCTTGCTCGCATGGCCGAGCGCCTGCAGGCTCGGCCGACGGCTGTTGACGATGACCGTGTACGCCGTCATGGCGGGTTCTCCGTGCGGTTGCCGTCCCTGTCCTGACGGTGCACTTCGCCGGTGAGGGCGTCAATATCCGCACAGTCAGGTCCGCACGCCTTCACCATTCCCGGGCTCCGGGCCATTACGGGATCGCGTTTCAGGTTGCCCGAAACCCGCCAGGACAGGGCCGGCACATCACCGGAGGGCGACGTTCCCCATTCCCCGCGTGCATCAACCGTTTCGATTCGATATCGACTGCTCGCCGGAGCCGAGTTTCTTGACAAAAGCCTCGACTACTGTTTCCGGCGAACCTGACACAACTGCGAGGAGGCGACGTGTTACCCAGGCTCACACCACTGCGCGTGGCGGCAGTCACGCTGATCACGCTGATCACGCTGTCGGGCTTCACGGCCATGCCGATGGGCGCAGCGCAGGCGGATCGGGTGGATCCGTCGGTCCAGGAACAGGTGGACAGTCAACTGCACGACTACCCGGGCGGTGTGCAGAGCGCGCCGGGCGAGATCACCTACGCCGGAGGGTCGGTCAAGGTCGTCATCCCGCGCGCCGGCGCCGCCGCCACCTGCCCGAGCGGCTGGTACTGCTTCTTCCAGGACAGGAACTGGATCGGGCGCATGCTGCAGTTCCGCGACTGCGGCGGCAACCAGTCCCTGACCGACTACGGCTTCGGGAACCAGGCCACCTCCTGGGTGAACAACACCCGGCACCTGGTCGAGGTCTACGACAGGGACGTCGACCCCTTCGACACCCTCTGGCGGGAGGCCGCGAACGCGCGTGCCTCCTACGTGGAGGCCGGCAAGGACAACCGGGCCGACTTCTTCCACACCTACTGCGGGAGCTGATGGCCATGCGCTCTGTCAGCGTGGCCATCGCCGCGACGCTCACGCTCCTGGCGTCGATGACACCGGCGGCGGCCGACCCCGCGGCCGGCCGTGACTGGATCAGGTCCACCACCACGACGTTCACCCTGGACGAGACCGCCGATCAGGCCCGGAGCGGCCCCGAGCACGCCACGGCCGGGACCGATGCCGACGACGTCCTGCGCAAGGTCGCGGCGGGTGACTACGACTACATCAGCCCGTCCGACTGCGCCGCCAGCGACGAGGCCGACGAGCCGGGCGGCTGGATCAAGAACCGCTTCGCGTGGTGCAAGCGCGACTACAAGACCGAGTCGACGGCCAAGGCCTGCGACCCGCAGCGGCCCGACGTCTGCGTCATCCACGGCAAGCTGAGGACCACCTTCACCGTCATCGGCTACGGTGAGCACACTCAGGACCCCGACCGCCCGAGCAGGTCCGAGCGCTACCTGGGCTTCGGCTTCCACGTGACCTCGATGGTCCCCACCGGGGTCTTCCTCAACCCGGAGGCCACCTACAGCCTCAGCATGCGGTGCTACACCAACGGCCCGCCGGCCGACTGTTCGGCGCCGACCGCCAACGGGGCGCTGAGGCCGGTGTCGCACTGGCAGCGGGACTGGACCGCGAGCGTCGAGTTCATCTCACAGGCTCAGCCGCCCGCCCGGCAGCACGGCGACCAGTTCGTCCACGGCGAGGTGACCGTGCTCTCCCTCGGCCAGGTGCCCGGCTACCTGGGCGCCGAGCAGGCCGAGCACCCGGCCACCAGCATCCGCTTCGACTCCTCCTGGTACAACGGCACGGCCAAGCGGGGCTCCATCTTCTACGTGCCCGATCCCCCGGGAGAGGCCAGGCCGCATCCGTTCCTGACGTTCAGCTCGGCGGCCAACAGCGGGTACAAGGAGGTCGCCGACCATCTGGACCAGGCACTGAACCGCCCGAAGGAGACCAAGCCGCCGTTCTCCGACAAGCAGCTTCCCGGCAAGTCGATGAGCAACCCGCTGCACCGGCTGGTGGAGAAGTACGACGGCGACGGCGGCTACTCCGAGAAGCGCGTCGCCGCCAACCGGTACGAGGCCAAGGCGTGGGGATGCGATCCGTACTTCCCCCGGTGGAACGAGCCGAGGTGGCCGCCGGACGACCCCGACGGCCCTGACAGCCGGCCCGCCTTCGAATGCGACGAGTATCCCTTCGCCTCCACCTTCGAGGGCGCCGGCCGCTGGAAGTATCCCGCCGACGAGTACGGCGGCGCCCGCTACCAGAACATGTTCTCCGCCAGGCCGGTCTTCTGGCGGGACAACAAGAAGGCGGGCGAAGTGCTGCTGGCCTGGTACAACTGGGACCGCATCGCCCACAAGGACGCGTTCTTCATCAGGGTCCGCTAGCTCCGGGACCCCGTCAGGCGGCGGGGTCCTTGGTGAAGGTCATGTCCATCCAGTGGCGCCAGGCCGAGCCGTCGTCGGTGCGCTCCCAGGTGGCGGACATGGAGGCGCCGTCCTCGGCGATCGTCAGCGTCGCCCGCTCGGTCTCCCCCGCGAACGTCCAGACGCCGTGGTCGTCGACGCTCGCCCGCATGGTGGCGAAGGCGCCGTGGTTGTCGAAGGAGCGCGCGGGATAGGTGCGGGTCGCCGGGTCGTAGGGGCCGATCATCTCGATGACCTCGACGGGCTCGCCGTTCACGCGCACGTCCACGCGGTGGACGAGGAAGTGCTCGCCCGCCAGCCACTCGTAGGTGTCCGAGCCGGTGATGTGGATCGCCGGCTCGGACGGGGTGGCGACGGTCCGCCCCTGGGAGCGCCAACGGCCGGCCAGGGCGTTCAGGCGGCGGTTCTCCGGGGGCGGGGCATGGGTGTTGCCGGCTTCCGTCATGGGCGTGTCCCTCTCACTGCGCTAGTATGTAAGCTGTTGCTTAAACACTTACACAGCTCCCGGAGGGTGCGCAAACGCATGGACGATGCCCTGCGGGCGGTGGCGGATCCGACGCGCCGCGCCATCCTCGTCCTCGTACGGGACCGCGAGGTGTCGGCGGGCGAGATCGCCGGGCGCTTCCCGGAGATCAGCCGCCCGGCGGTCTCCCAGCACCTGCGGACGCTGGCGGCGGCCGGTCTGGTCGACGTGCGCCGCGCCGGCAACCGACGCTTCTACCGGCTGCGCCCCGAAGGGCTGGCCGAGGCGGTGACGTTCCTGGAGTCGATGTGGTCCCACCTCGCTCGGCCGCCTCCAGCGCGAGGCCGAGCGGGAAGAGCGCGCGGACACCGGCGAGCACGACGCGAAGGGATCACCGTGAGCAGGACGATCGAGCAGACGTTGCACATCCGGGCGCGTCCCGAGACGGTGTGGCGGTTCTTCACGGACCCGGCCCGCCTGGCGCGCTGGTGGGGGACGGCCGAGCTGGACGCCCGCCCCGGCGGCACGCTGCGGGTGGCGATGCACGAGGGCCCGCGCCCGGTGATGCGCGGCCAGTTCTTGGAGCTCGTCCCGTACGAACGGCTGGTCTTCACCTTCGGCTGGGAGCCCACGCCGGGAGCGCCCGGCCTCGGCCCCGGCGCCTCCCGGGTCGAGGTCACCCTGACCCCCGACGGTGACGGCACCACGCTCACCCTGCGCCACAGCGGCCTGCCCGCCCCGCTGGAGGAGGAGACCGGCGGCGGCTGGGCGCACCTGCTGCCCCGCCTCCGCGAGGCCGCGGCAACGGACTGACGGCGGGTGGCGGAAGGCCGGCTGTGCGGAAACCTTCAATGCGGCATCGCCGGCCGGCTCCCTAGAGTCATGAGCATGAACGTGGTACGGGGGGCGGCGCGCGGCACGGCCGGGCTGGTGCTCGGGGCGGTGACGGCCGTGGTCGAGCTGGCGTGGGTCGTCGTCGCGGTGCCGATGCTGGCCCTGCCGGCGACCCGGCCGTGGTCGGTCCGCGGCACCCGGTGGCTGGCCGAGACCGATCGGGTCCGGGTCAACCGCTGCCTGGGCGGCGCGATACCGCCGGGGCCGGCCGGGGGACGCTCGCTCGCGTACGTGGCGGCGCACGCCGTGGTGGGCGGGCTCGGCGGCGCGGTGCTGGTGCTGGTCGGGGTCTGGGTGGTGGTGAGCCGGCGGGCGCTGTCCGGCGGCTCGGGCACGCGGGCCGGGATGAGCTGGTACGACCCGATCACCTGGACGGCGTTCGGGCTCCTCGTCCTGTTCCTGGCGGCGCAGGCGCTGATCGGCCTGGCGGCGCTGGAGCGGCGGCTGGCGGAGTGGGGCCTGGCGCCCAGCGACAGGGAGATGCTGCGCAGCCGCGTCCAGCAGTTGTCGCGGACGCGGACGGAGGTCCTGGAGGCCGTCGACGACGAGCGGCGGCGGATCGAACGGGACCTGCACGACGGCGTGCAGCAGCGGCTGGTGGCGCTGGGCATGCTGCTCGGCCGCGCCGAGCGCCTCGGCGACCCGGGCGCCGCGGCCCCGCTGTTCCGCCAGGCGCGGGAGGAGTCCCGCCGCGCGCTGGAGGAGCTGCGGGAGGTGGCCTGGCGGATCTACCCGGTGGCACTGGACGACGGCGGCCTGCCGGCGGCGCTGGAGTCGCTGGCCGAAGGGTCGAGCGTGCCGATCGTCCTCGACCTCGACCTGCCGGTACGGCCCGGCCCGGCCGTGGAGACGGCCGCCTACTTCGTGGTGTGCGAGGCGGTGACGAACGCGCTCAAGCACAGCCGGGCCGGGCGCGTCGAGGTCGGAGTCAGCCGGTCCGGCGGCGTCCTGCTGGTCCGGGTCGCCGACGACGGCGTCGGCGGCGCGCGGGCCGACGGGCGCGGCCTGTCGGGCCTGGCCCGGCGGGTGGCGGCCCACGACGGCCGGTTCGAGCTCGACAGCCCCGTGGGCGGGCCGACGACGCTGCGGGCGGAGCTGCCGTGCGCGTAGTGCTGGCCGAGGACAACACGCTGCTGCGTGAGGGGCTGACCCGGCTGCTGGGCGAGGACGGCCACGAGGTCGTGGCGGCCGTCGGCGACGGCGAGGCGCTGGTCGCCGCGTGTGACGAGCATCGGCCGGAGGTGGTCATCGCCGACGTCCGCATGCCGCCCACGTACACCAGCGAGGGCCTGCGAGCCGCGCTCGCCGTCCGGCGGCGGCATCCGGGGATCGGCGTGCTGGTGCTGTCGCAGTACGTCGACACCCGCTACGCCGCCCAGCTCCTCGACGGCGACGCGCGCGGGGCCGGCTACCTGCTGAAGGACCGGGTGGCCGAGGTCGGCGACTTCCTGGAGGCGCTGCGGCGGGTGGCGGACGGCGGCACGGCGTTCGACCCGGAGGTCGTCCGGCGGCTGCTCAACCGCGCCCGCGACACCGTGGCCCTGGCCCGGCTCACCCCGCGCGAGCACGAGGTGCTGGCCCGGATGGCGCAGGGGCACACCAACGAGTCGATCGCCGCCCGCCTGCACGTCTCGCGCAGCGCGGTGGAGAAGCACGCCAACGCCATCTTCGACAAGCTCGGCCTCGCGCACGCCGACGGCTACAACCGGCGGGTCCTGGCCATCGTGCGCTTCCTGAACGAGTAACCCCTCCTGACCCGACGACCGGGCGGCCCCGCGAGCCGCGGCCGGTCCCCTCGCCGTGCCCTTTCCGATGAAGCCTGCCCCTTTCCGAAGGAGCCTGCTCTCTTCCGGCGGAGCCTCCCCCTTTCCGATGAAGCCTGCCCTTTTCCGATGGAGTGCGTATGAACGTGTTGACCAGGCGGCTCGTGAGCGGTGCGGCCGCGGCCGTGTTCTGTCTCGGCCCGGCGGCCTCCCCCGCCTCGGCGGCGGCGCCGCCGCGACCGGACCCGGCCGCGATCGCCGGCGTGGTGCGGGCCAACCTCGGCCCGGCCCGCCTGCCCGGCGTCGCGGTGGCGCTCGTCAAGGACGGCCGCGTCCTGCACACCGGCGGGTACGGGCACGACGCGCGAGGCGAGCCGGTCACGAGCCGTACGCCGATGCGGATCGCGTCGCTGTCGAAGTCGTTCACCGCCCTGGCGGTGATGCAGCTCGTCGAGGCCGGTCGCCTCGGCCTCGACGATCCCGTGGTGCGCCATCTGCCGGAGTTCGCCCCGGCCGACCCGAGGGCCGGGCGGATCACCGTCCGTCACCTGCTCGACCACAGCTCCGGCATGTCGGACACCACGTACCCGGAGGCCACGCTCCCCCAGCCGGACTCCCTGCGCCAGGCGGTGGCGGACCTGCGCCACGCCCGGCTGGCCGCCGCGCCGGGCATGCGGCACGACTACCACAACCCCAACTACTGGGTGGCCGCGCGGCTGGTGGAGGTGGTGAGCGGGGTGCCCTTCGCCGGCCAGCTCGACCGGCGGGTGTTCACCCCGTTGCGGATGACCTCGACCGTAACGGTCGGCAACTGGCGGGACCCGGTGCCGGGGCTCGTGGACGGGCACAACCGCTTCCTCGGCCTCACCTGGCCGCGCACCGAGCCTGACCGGTTCGTGGCCGGCTCGGCCGGCGTCGTCACCACGGCCGACGACCTCGCCCGGTGGCTGGCCCTGCACACCCGGGACGCGACGAGCGCGGTCCTGTCCCGGCGCGGGCTGCGGGAGCTGCGCCGGCCCAGCGCGCCCGACGGGCGCTACGCCCTCGGCTGGGACAATCCCGACACCTACGGCGGCCCCCGGCAGATCACGCACCCCGGATCGTCGTTCACCTCGACGGCGACCATGGTGCTGCTGCCCGACACCGGATACGGCATCGCGCTGATGTCCAACAGCCGGATGCCGCTGGAGGCCGACGTCGAGGCCGTCATGGAGGACCTGATCGCCCTGACCCGGGGCTCGTCCGGCGCGGGCGCCCCGCTGCCGCTGGCCTTCGTCGCCGACCTGACCGCCCTCGCCGCGGCGCTGTCGGTCGCGGCGGCCGGGGCGGTCAGGGCCCGCCGGGCGCGGCTCTGGGCGCGGCGCCGCGCCGGCGCCGCACGGTGGCGGACGGCGCTCCGGCTCGTGCCCTATCTGGTGCCGTTGCCGGGGTTCGTCTTCCTGCCGCGCCTCCTGGAGCTGGTCACCGGCGGCCGTGACGTCACCTTCGTCCTGCTGTCGCACATCTGGCTGACCCTTCTCGCCACGGCCGGCCTGACCGCCGCGACCGGGCTCCTGGTCCTGGCCGCCCGCACCCGCGCGCTCCTGCGGCAGGGTCGCGCGGGCCACCGAGGCTCGCCGCCCGGCCGTGCTCAGCCGGAGGCGCGGGTGTCGTAGGTCTCGCGGTTGGCGAGGACCTCCCCCATGTGCGACTGCGCCCAGCCCCTGAGCCCGCGCGCCATGCGGTGGAGCGAGAGGCCGAGGTCGGTCAGCTCGTAGGTGACGGTGACCGGAACGGTCGGCGTCACGGTGCGGACGAGCAGCCCGTCGCGCTCCAGCGCCCGCAGCGTCTGGGTCAGCATCTTCTGGCTGACCCCGGCCAGCAGGCGGGAGATCTCGGAGTAACGCATCGCCTGCGGAGCCGCACCGCCCTCGTCAGCGCCGCTGTCGCCGCCCAGCGCGCACAGGATCAGGACGACCCACTTGTCCGAGATCCGGTCGAGCAGCCGCCGGCTGGGGCACTCCGCCAGGAACGCGTTGTACTCCACCTTGGCCTGGGCCCTCTTCTGGGCCGCCTTCATCGTCGTCACCGTTTCGCACCTCTCACCGCTGGGCGAGTTACGCACTTCAGAGTGCCTACTTCCGGAAAGGAAGCTTCTCTCCAATGCTGATGCAACGAGGCGGCGGACGCCACCTCCTGACGGCATGACGAAAGGCGATGACATGAGCACCCCGGCTCGCACTCTTCCCGGCGGCACCTGGACCCTGGGCGACCTGACCGTCACCCGGTTCGGGTACGGCGCCATGCAACTGGCCGGCCCGTGGGTCATGGGGCCGCCCGCCGACCGCGACGGCGCCCTGGCCGTGCTGCGCGAGGCGGTCGACCTCGGCATCACCCACATCGACACCAGCGACGCGTACGGGCCGCGCGTCACCAACGAGCTGATCCGCGAGGCGCTGCACCCCTATCCCGAGTCGCTGCGCATCGCCACCAAGGTGGGCGCGACCCGCGACGAGCAGGGCGGCTGGCCTCCGGCCCGGCGGCCGGAGGACCTGCGCCGCCAGGTCCACGAGAACCTGGAGTCCCTGGGGCTCGACGTGCTCGACCTGGTCAACCTCCGGCTCGGCGACGCCGAGGGCCCGCGGCCCGGCTCGCTCGCCGAGGCGTTCGGGACGCTGGCCGACCTTCGGCGGCAGGGCCTGATCCGTCACCTCGGCGTCAGCAACGCCACGGCGGAGCAGGTCGCGGAGGCGCGGAGCATCGCGCCGATCGTGTGCGTGCAGAACATGTACAACCTCGCCCACCGCGGCGACGACGCGCTCATCGACCGGCTCGCCGCCGACGGCGTCGCGTACGTGCCCTTCTTCCCGCTCGGGGGTTTCACCCCGCTCCAGTCGTCGGCGCTCTCGGCCGTCGCCGCCCGCGCGGGGGCGGCGCCGATGTCCGTCGCGCTGGCCTGGCTGCTGCGGCGGTCACCGAACATCCTGCTCATCCCCGGCACCTCGTCGACGGCCCACCTGCGCGAGAACGTCGCCGGCGCGGGCGTGTCCCTCTCGGAGGAGGACCTGGCCGAGCTGGACGGCATCAGCCGCTGACCGGCCCGCTCCAGCAGGAGGAGCGCGCCAGCCGGGCCGCGAGCTCCCGGACCTGCTCGGGGCGGGGGTTGGCGCCGGTCAGCACGGTCGCCGGCCGGTCGCCGGCGACCAGGCCCTGGGCGATCGCGGCCAGGCCGGCCGCGCCCGCCGGTTCCAGGAGGATGCCCAGCGTGCGCGCCGCCAGCTCCACGGCCGCGGCGATGGCCTCGTCGCTCACCAGGACGATCTCGTCCACCAGGGCGCGGGCCCGCCGCACCGAGGCTTCCAGCGGGAGGCTCACCGCGATCCCGTCGGCGAAGGTGCGGGCGTGTTCGACGCGGACCGGGCGGCCGGCGCGCAGGCTCTCCAGCATCGAGGGCGCGCCCTCGGCGTTGACGCCGACGATCCGGGTGCCGGGAGCGTGCTCCTTCATCCACCGTCCCACGCCGTTGATCAGCGCGCCGTCGCCGACCGGGAGCACGACGGCGTCGTACACCGGGCGCCCCGCGCCACCCGGCCGGGGCCGGGTCAGCTCGACCCCGATCGTCCCGGCTCCCTCGGCGATCGCCGCCTGCGAGCCGTCCTGCGCGTAGAAGCGGTCAGGGTGGTCCGCGGCGTAGGCGGCCGCGGCCTCCCGCGCGGACGACCCGTCGGGCCCGGCCGCGATGACGCGGGCGCCGAACGCTTCCATCCGTTCACGCTTGCCGGGGTTGACCGTCTCGGGCACGAACACCTCGACCGGCATCCCCCGGGCCCGCCCGGCGTAGGCGACGGCCTGCCCGAAGTTGCCCGAGCTGGCGCACACCACCGGCGTGCCGGGGGCGAGGGTGCTCAGCATCAGATCGGCGCCCCGGCCCTTGAAGCTGCGCACCGGGTTGGCCGTCTCCACCTTGACGGTCACCGCCCGGCCGCCCAGCGCCCGGCACAGCTGCTCGTCGAGATACTGCGGCGTGTCCAGGAACACCGGATCGATCACCCGCACGGCCTTCTCGATCCGCGCCACGTCCAGATCCACGCGCGCCGCCCTTCCTCGGTAGCTTCGGGAACCCGGCCGACGTTAGCCGAACTGCCGATCGAACCGATTGAGGATTTTCGCCCCGCGACGCAATAATCTTGCATGCCCGAACCGCCGCCGCCCCGCCTGGACGAGATCGACGCCCACCTGCTGGACCTGCTCCAGCACGACTCCGGGCGCACCCTGCACGAGCTCGGCGAACAGGTCGGGCTCTCGCCCAGCGCCGTCCAGCGGCGGATCGCCCGCTACCGCAGGGACGGCCTCATCACCCGGCAGGTCGCCGTCCTCGATCCGCACCTCTTCGGCCCCACCGTCCTGGCCACGGTCCTGGTGACCCTGGCCAGGGAGTCGTTCGAGCACCACCGCGCCTTCGCCGGGCGGATGTGCGCCGACCCGCAGGTCCAGCAGTGCTACCGGGTCGCCGGACCGTGGGACTACGTGGTCGTCCTGGCCGCGCGGAGCACCCGCGACTGCGGCCGGCTCGGCGACCGCCTGTTCAAGGCGGACGACAACGTCCAGCGCTACGAGACGCTGGTCGTCTTCGACACCGTCAAGACCGGCCTGACCCTGCCCCTGCCCGCCCTGCCCCAGGACGGGCGGTCATAGGTCGCCCGTCCTCAGCGGGCCGAGGTCGCGGACGGTCCTGGCGAGAGCGCGGATGGGGCCGCTCTCCGCCTTGGTGCGCCACACCAGGGCGTACGGCAGGGCGCCCATGTCGCGTACGGCCAGGTAGGTGAGGTCGGGGCGGGCGCCGTAGCGGGCCATGTGCGCGGGGAAGACGGTCACGACCTCGCCCAGGCCGGTCAGGGTGAGCACGTCGTTGGGGTTGTGGACCAGGGGGCCGCGCTCGATGCGGCGACCCTTGCGGGTCCGGGCGGGCAGGTAGCTCTCGAACCAGTACGCCGGCCCGATGTCGGTGTCCGGGTGCTGGTAGTCGCTGACCATCTCCAGGGAGACGGACGTGTGCCGGGCGAGCTCGTGCCCGGCGGACACCGCGAGCACCCGCGGCTCGGAGAAGAGCACCGGGCCGACGGTGAGGTCGGGCTCCTCGACCGGTAACCAGGCGACCAGGACGTCGAGCTCGCCGCGGCGCAGGTTGCCGAACATGTCGGTGAAGGGCGGGTGGCTGAAGCGCAGCTCCCAGGCGGGGTGGCGGGCGCGGAAGGTGGCCCAGTAGGGGCGCAGGTCGTGGACGTTCATCGGCAGCATGCCGACGCGGAGCACGGAGGTGATGCCCCGGGCCGCGAGGCGGGCGCGTTCGATGGCCTCGCACAGGGCGGCGTAGGCCGGCCCGAGCTCGCCGTGGAGCTGCCGGCCGAGCGGGGTGAGCTCGATCCTGCGCCGGTTGGAGCGGTCGAACAGCGCGCCGCCCAGGCGGCGTTCCTGCTCGGCGATGGCCTGGCTGACCCGGGCCTGGGAGACGTGCAGCCGCGCGGCGGCCCGGCCGAAGTGCAGCTCCTCGGCGAGCACCAGAAAGATCGTTATGTCACGTATCTCCATGGCCCGATTTCAGGTTGATCCAGGCTCTGTCCAGTGGTGATAACCGGGGTGTTATCGCGGGTGCGCCGAGAACGGCGTTGATCGGGGTCCAGCGGCTCTGCACAGTGAGGTCCGGCCCCATGGAGCGCGTGGACCGGCCCTGGTGCACAGCGTAACAACACTCCCCCCACTGGAGCCTCCCATGAACGTCGCGATCGCCGTCGAAGAGCTCCGCAAGAGCTTCGGGCGCACGCACGCCCTGGACGGCCTGACGATGACCGTCCGGACCGGTGAAGTCCACGGCTTCCTCGGCCCGAACGGGTCGGGCAAGTCCACCACGATCCGCATCCTGCTCGGGCTGATGCGCGCCGACTCGGGCTCCGCCGTCCTGCTGGGCGGGGACCCGCGCAAGGACGCCGCCGCGCTGCACCGGCGGCTGGCCTACGTGCCGGGAGACGTGAGCCTGTGGCCGTCGCTGACCGGCGGCGAGGTGATCGACCTGCTCGGCGAGCTGCGCGGCGGCCTGGACCCGGCGCGGCGGGCCGACCTGGTCGAGCGGTTCGGGCTCGACACCCGCAAGCGGACCAGGACGTACTCCAAGGGCAACCGGCAGAAGGTCGCCCTGGTCGCCGCCTTCGCCTCCGGCGCCGAGCTGCTCGTCCTGGACGAGCCGACGTCCGGGCTGGACCCGCTGATGGAGGCGGTCTTCCAGCGGTGCGTCGCCGAGGAGAAGCGGCGCGGCCGTACGATCCTGCTCTCCAGCCACATCCTGTCCGAGGTCGAGGCGGTGTGCGACCGGGTCAGCATCATCCGCGCCGGGCGCGACGTCGAGTCGGGGACCCTGGCCGAGCTGCGCCACCTCACCATGACGAGCGTCACCGCCGAGCTGTACGGCCCGGTCCCCCGGCTGCCCGGCGTCCACGGCCTGACCGTCGAGGGCCGGCGGGTCTCCTTCCAGGTGGACGGCGACCGGCTGGAGAAGGTGATGCTGCTGCTGGCGCGGGCCGGGATCGCGAGCCTGACCAGCCGGCCGCCGTCCCTGGAGGACCTGTTCCTGCGTCACTACGCCACGCGGGAGGGTGCGGCGTGACGGGCACGTGGACGCTGGTCAAGCTGGTCGCCCGCCGCGAGCGCCTGGTCGCGCCGGTCTGGATCCTGCTGCTCGCCGTCCTGGCGGCGGGCCAGTTCAACCGGTACGCGACCGGCATCCCCGACATCGGCGCGTTCGCCCGGGAGATGAGCGCCAACAGGGCGCTGACCGCGTTCGCCGGGGAGGTGTACGCCTCCTCGGTCGCCGCCCTGGCGGTGTGGAAGAACGCCGACGCGATCTACACCGTCATCGGCCTGATCGCGATCCTCACCGTGGTCCGGCACACCCGGGGCGAGGAGGAGTCGGGCCGCGCCGAACTGGCCGGGTCCGGCGTCGTCGGCCGGTCCGCTCCGCTGACCGCCGCGCTCGCCGTGACGTCGGCCTGCGTCGTCCTGGCCGGGCTGGTCACCGCCTCGGCCATGATCCTGGCGGGCGCCGGGGCGCCGGGGTCGGTGGCGTTCGGCGCCGCGATCGCCGCCGCCGGACTGGTCTTCGCCGGCGTCGGCGCCCTGGCCGCCCAGGTCACCCAGGGCGCCCGCGCCGCGATCGGCATCGCCGCCGCCGGCCTGGGCGCCGGCTACTGCCTGCGCTTCCTCGCCGACGGCAGCGGCCTGACCGCGCTGAAGTGGCTCTCGCCGCAGGGCTGGTCGCACCTGGTCCGCCCGTACGGGACCGACGACGTGGCCGTCCTGCTGCTCAGCCTGGCCCTCTTCGCGGTCACCGCGGCCCTCGCCCACCGGCTCAACGCCCGGCGGGACGTGGGGCTCGGCCTGATCCCGGAGCGTCCCGGGCCCGCGTCCTCGGTACGGCTGCGCGGCCCGCTCGCCCTGGCCTGGCGGATGCAGCGGGGCCTGCTGATCGGCTGGACCGCCGGTTACGCGGCCGCCGGGCTCGTCCTCGGCGCGCTGGCCCGGTCCATCCCGGAGGTCGCCAGGCAGGGAGCCGCCGTCGAGGAGTTCTTCCGCCGCTACACCGCCTCTCCCGAGGCCACGATGACCGACGCGTACCTCTGGCTGATCGTGCTCGGCCTCGGCTACGTCGCGGCCCTCCACCCGCTGCTCGTGCTGCTGCGGCTGCGCGACGAGGAGCTTTCCGGGCGGGCCGGGCTGCTGTTGTCCACGCCGGTCGGCCGGACCCGCTGGGCCTGCTCCCACCTGGTCCTCGCCGCGCTCGGCAGCGTCGTCGTCCTCGCCGCCGCCGGTCTGACGCTGGGGCTGACGGTCGGGGAGCCGGGAAAGGCGCTGGGGGGCGCGCTGGTCCAGGCGCCCGCCGTCTGGGTGCTGGCGGGGGTCGGCCTGCTGGCCTTCGGTCTGCTGCCCAGGGCCGCGGCGGCGATCTCGTGGGCCGCCTTCCTGTTCGTCAACCTGTTCGGCGAGGTGCTGGGACCCATCGTCGGGATCGACTACTGGGCCGCCCGGTTCTTCGTCCCCTTCCCCAACCTGCCGATGATCGTCTCGGGCGGCGACTTCACCGTGGCGCCCGTCCTGATCATGCTCGCCGTCACGGCGCTCCTCACCGTCACGGGGCTGGCCGGGCTCAACCGGCGCGCCCTGTCCTGATCAGCAGAAGGGACTTCTCATGTCCATCCACTCCGTGCTCGCGGACGTCGTGGCGCAGTCGCCGGACGCCGGTCCCGGCGCTCTGACCGCCGACCGGCTCTGGTCCCTGGCGGGCGCGCTGCTGAGCCTGGCCGGCGCGGTCGCGGGCGGGCTGGCGCTGGATGTCGAAGCGCCGGGCCTCGACCTCCGGCGTGATCCAGTGCGCCCACGGCTTGAGCAGGTCGGAGCGGAGCACCAGGC